>NZ_CAJTMT010000019.1:0-4658 GCF_910577345.1 uncultured Duncaniella sp. | reverse complement strand
AGATGAGTTGACGGCCATTCGGATAGTTTGTTGGCGTGCGTTCGGATATGTGTTGACGGCCATTTGGATAGTTTGTTGGCAGTCCTGGGGATAGAAAATTTGTAAACTTATAAAATTAGTAAATATCTGAATAAGGGATATAAAGGGGGAAGTGTAGAGGATACAAACGGCTAATTTCAAGCAAATTATATTTCTGTTACTTTTGTCTATTTTGTTCTTTTGTATCTCTTTCCATCACACATGAAACGGGATTTTATACAATTAGGCCGGATTTTAGGACTGATTAGCAAAATGGCAAAATAGACAGAAGATTTTCAGGACGGTGGTGGCAGCGTGGCTGCTTCGTCCTGAAAATCTTCTGTCTATTTTGCCCTTATGTCCTTATGTGCCTTTCCCTGATTGCCGGGGAGATTTTGGGGGCTTATGTGCCTTTTCCTGATGAGGTTTTCGGGCTTATGTGGCTTTGGAAGGGGTTAGGCTTCCTGGGCGATTTTCTTGAAGTCGTCGAGGGAGACGGTCTGCTTGTCGAGGCTGACGGTGTTCTCGATGGTGTCGTAGAGCTTCGAGGTGATTACCTGCTGGGTGAGCTGGTTGCGCACTTCGGGCTTTTCGAGCTGCTCCTTGGCGTAGCGGGTGATGATTTCTTCGTCGATACCGGCCATACCATACTGAGCGAACTGGCGGGCAGTGAGGAACTTGGCCATGTCGAGGACTTCGTCGGCTTCAACCTTGACCTCGAGTTTCTTGAGGAGGTTGGTCTCGATGATTTCGTGCTTGATGGCGTTTTCCTGAGCGGCGAAAGCCTCATCGGCGTTCTCAGCCTCGGCGAAGAAGAGCTTCTTGATGGTCTCTGCGGGGAGAGTCATCGAGCCGTATTTTTCCATCATGGCCTTGTCGAACTGGTTGCGGAAGAGGATGTGGCTGTTCTGAGAAAGCTCGTTCTGGATGAGTTCCTTGACGGCAGCGCGGTATTCTTCTTCGTTGTGTACCTTGTCCTCGCCGAATACCATCTTGTAGTATTCCTCACCGAGTTCAGCGGGAACGCTGACGATGATTTCAGAGATTGTCATCTCGAAGTCGCCCTTGATGTCGGCTGCGATAGCCTTGTCGACATGGAGCATCGAAGCGAGCTCGCCTGCGTCGCCTGCGGCTGCTTTCCAGGGGTTGAAGACAACCTTGTCGCCGGGCTTCTTGCCTGCGAACTTGGCGGTCTCTTCCTTGTCCTTGAAGTAGAGGGGGAAGACGATGCCGTCGGTCACCTGGATGGCGCCTTCAGCCTGGCTTACGTTGCCGTTCTCGTCGAGCTGCATGATGGCACCCTTGACAACGCCGTCCTCAGTCATTTCCTGACCGGGCTCCTGCTTGCCGAAGCGCTTGCGCATGTTCTTGTCCTGCTCGTCGATCATCTCGTCGGTCACGTCAATCTCATAGAAGGGATAGTGGTCCTCCTTGCTGAGGTTGATGTCGAGCTTGGGAACGAGGGCGAGGTCATATTTGAATTCCTGGTCACCTTCCTCGAAGGCTTCCTTGACTTCAACGGGCACGGGGTGGCCCATGACGGGAAGATTGTTTTCAGTGATGTAGTCAACGACGGCGCGGTATACGGTGTCGTTGATGACATCGCTTGTCATCTGCTTGCCGAAACGGCGCTTGAGTTCGCCGAAGGGGACGTGGCCCTTGCGGAATCCGGGGATGACGTGGGTGCGGCCGAGCTCCTTGAGTTTTTTGGCTACTTCATCCTTATAGTCATTTTCTTCGATCGCCACGGTGAGACGAATGTCCACGGGTGAAATCTCTTCCTTGGTAATGTTCATTTCCTAAAATGTATTCAGTTTTTATTAATTGTATTCACGTTTATCGGGCTTTCCGGAGAGGGTTGACCCAATCAAGGTGCAAAATTAACAAAAAATTCCCGAAAAGCAAAACTTTACCTCACTGCTACTTTCACAGGGGTGCCGTCGACGTTGACAATGTAGACTCCGGGGGTGAGCTGAGTGTCGACCGGGAGGGACAGACCGCTGAGGTTGTGGAGGGTGAGGGTGGTGTAGGGGGTGAGGACACGGATGCGGCCACCGTCCACGACAACCACGGGGCGGTCCGTTGTGGAGTCGGCCACGATGTCGCCGATTCCCGACTTGGGACCGGATGCGTAGACGGCAAATCCTCCGGCGGGGAGGGTCACGCCTGTTGCGGTGAATCCGGGGGTGGCGGGGGTGACACCGAGGGTGGAGGCGATAAGTTCATATTTGCTGTCGGAGAGGAAGGCGGTCTGGCCGGTGGCGGGATTCTTGGGGAAGGGGATTTCGGCTGTGACGGTGGGCTTTTCTGCTGCGGGGTTGACCACGAGGTAAAGCTCGGTGGTGCCGTCGGTGAGGGAGATGTAGCGCGCAGTGGCTGAACTGAGTTCCACGTTTGCAGTAGCTGTCTCGCGGAAGAGAGCAGGGTAGTCGGCGCGGATGGCGCAGAGGGCAGTGTAGGTGGCAAGGAGGTTTTTGCGGGCAGTGGATGTCTCAAGGGTGTTCCAGTCCACTTTCTTGGGGCTTGTGTCGTTGCCGCTGCTGTTTTTGGTTGTCTGCTGGTTGCCGCGCTCCTGGAACTGCCATATCATGTGTGAGCCGGGCGAGAGGAGCATCTGTGCGGCCATTGAGCCCATGCGCTGGCAGGCACCGGTGAAGTTGCCTTTGATGATTGTGCCGGTGTTGGTGATGTTGTAGGCCACACGCTCTTCGTCGTGGCTTTCGGCATAGCTGACGGTCGAACCCCAGAGGCGGTCGCCGTCCTGCGGGGCGTAGAAGCGGCTGAGCGACATGTCGCCGGTTCCGGAGACGTAGTTGCGCGAGGCCCAGTTGACATTAGCCCAGTTGATTTCGCCGTCGCGGGCCATGGCGTTCTCCTCCTCCGCACCGGCGAGGTTCTCGTTGATGAAGTAGGCATCGGGTTTGGTGAGAATCATACTCTCGCGGAGGGCTTTCATGCGGGCCACGCGCGAGGCGTTGAAGCGGTTGGTGTTGTTGTCGTTGGGTGTTCCCCATGTGTTTGTCTCGGAGTTGTAGGTGTTGCCGTAGGAATCATTGTCGCCGAGGCCTTTGACGAGGTCGAAGCGGAAGCCGTCGACCTTGTAGGCTGTCATCCAGTAGTCGAGGGCATCGCGCCACTGCTGCTGCACGAGTTCGCAGTCCTGGTTCCAGTCGTTGAGGACGCTGTAGGCATGAGGTGCGGAGCCGTTGAAGAAGGGGTTGATGTTGCGGCGAATCATGTCGAACCAGGGGTGACCGCCGTCGGCCTGGTTGAAGACAATGTCGAGGATGACGGCCATTCCGCGTTCGTGGGCACCGTCGATGAGCGCACGGTAGTCGTCAGGTGTGCCGTAGGCTTTGTCAGGGGCCATGTAGAAGTTGGTGTTGTAGCCCCAGGAGTTGTTGCCTGCGAATTCCATGATGGGGAGGAGTTCGATGGCGTTGACACCGAGGTCTTTGAGGTAGTCGAGCTTGGAGATTACGCCTTTGACTGTTCCGTCGCCGAGGGCTTTGCCTTCGGTGCCGGTGAAGTCGCGGATGAGGAGCTCATAGATGATGAGGTCGCTTTGCGGGACACCTTTGAAGTCGGTGACCTTCCAGTCGTAGGCGTCACGCTCTGTGTTGAACACGGCGAGGGGCACTCCGCTTATGCGCTTGGAGGGATAGGCGGGGAGGTTGGGGAAGACGGAGGCCGGGATGAAGCCGTCGTTGCCGCTGTCGAGGATGAGCCGGGCATAGGGGTCGCCGACGTTTGAGGCTCCGTCCACATTATAATAATATATGTAGTCCTTGCCTTTCTCGATGTTGTCGAGGGTGAGCCAGAAGTAGCGGTTGCCGTTGTAGTCCTGGTAGTTCATGACATATTCGGGCGCGGGGGTGTAGTTGTTCCACGATCCCATCATGACTACGTTTGTCTTGCCGGGGGCTGCGAGACAGAAGGTCACGGAACCGTCGGCATTTGTCTCGGCTCCCATCTTGGGGACACCGCCGGGATAGTCGGCAGCTTTCGAGGCTGGGAAGTTGTCGGGGAAGACTTGGACGAAGATGTCGCCCCAGTTTCCGGTCTTACCTTCCATGGAGCCGTCGCCGCTGCGGAATACGAAGGCGAGTTTCTCGATTGTCTCGCCGGAGGCTGTGACGTTGTAGTATTCACGCAGGTCGGGGATTTTCATCTCCCATGTGAAGGGGGCGGTGTATGTGAGTTTGTATTTTTCTGAGTTGTCGCCCCATGTCGGTGCGTTTTTCCAGGCACCGTCGCTGAGGTTGGTGATGACACCTGTGTGGGCGTAGACGGGCGTGGAGGCGGATGCGTTCACCATACCTTGGTTTCCACCGTCGGAGTGGAAGGTGATGGTGATGTCTTTCGTACTTTCAGTGATGATGGCCGGGGTGGTTGTGATGCTCTGGGCATTCGCGGCCACGGATGCGGACATGGTCAGCATCGCGAAAAGATGGCGTAGATTTAATCGCATGTCTGATGAAATGATTAAGTATGATATAATTATATAATGGAAAGTATAGTATAGAGGCGAAAGTATAGAGTATAGATAATACTCTGGGCGGTTTTATGTGCTGTAAGGGGGCGGTTGGGTGCTTGGGGCCGCTTTGGGGCTTGTGTAGCCTGTTTGGAAGCTTTATGGG
>NZ_CAJTMT010000018.1:5102-63831 GCF_910577345.1 uncultured Duncaniella sp. | reverse complement strand
CCCCTCTACCGACCGGAGCTGAAATGCGAAAGCATTTCAGCTCCGGTCTTTTTTTCTATCAGGCCAAATCTTTTGTATCCACCCCTGCCCTTGCATGAACGCATAGCAGCGCGGAAGCCGGATGACATATCAAAAACATCTGTGGATGTCTGAATAATCTGAAAAATCATTACCTTTGTGATTCGGTAGGAGGCCGGGCACTGTTGGCTCCGTGTCGAATTCTACCTGATTCCAGACTAATGACCTATCATCGCATTCTCCCCCTTGTCATCGCATTCCTGACTCTACCCATGTCCGTCAGTGCTGAATCAGTCGGATTGCGGCAGCTTTCCGATTCTGTTCCGACCGTTACCCGTACAGTGACCACTACAGTCACCCGCACGGTGTCGAACAATACCGACGGTTCCATACAGGATACCGAGACCGTAACAACTCCAACAACTGAAACATTCAACGACGGCTCAGAGCCGGTCATTCGGCCTGTTTTTGCCGCCTATACTGCTGAATTTGGATCCGGCCATCTGACCGACACCTATCTTTCCCCGATAAAATACACCGGCTGGCACGCCGCTCTTGACTATCAACGCTATCAGGCCATGCGTTTCGCGCCTGACGACTGGACTATGCGTCTCCATTTCAACCTTGGGGTTGATAAGACCGACAATCCTGCGCGGAATGCCACGATGTGGGACATAATGCTGTCGGCCGACTGGGGTATGATGCGCAGATTCCGCCCATTCATTCCGGAACTGACTCTTGCCATCGGAGGTTCCACTGGGATAGATGTCGGTTGCCTTTACAACGCACGCAACAGCAACAATCCTGCTTCTGCGAAAGCCGCGTGGACGGTCAATCTGACCGGTTTCGCGTCATGGCGCACAAAGTTGTGGAGTTTGCCTGTCACACTGACCTATCAGCCGACCCTCCCTGTCGCCGGCGTCTTCTTTTCTCCCGACTATGGAGAGTTGTACTATGAAATCTATCTTGGCGACCATAAAGGGCTTGCCCACGGAGCATGGTGGGGCAACTATTTCAAACTAGACAATCAACTGACAGCCGATCTGCACTTCGGTGCGACCAATCTTCGTCTTGGGTACCACGGTTCCATTTTCTCGTCGAAGGTTAACCATGTCGTGACACACATCTTCTCCCACGCTTTTTCTATCGGTGTCAGCGGGGAGTGGCTTTCGGTCAATCCGCGTAAGCCCGTCTCTCCGAATGCCCGCATGATTCATGCGCTCTATTAATCCATCTCCAATCATTCCCCTCCCACTTTTATCAGCGACCGCTATGTCACTCCGCAATAATTCATCTCTCGTGCGCATTCTCGCGCTCATATTTGCCATTCTGCCCCTGACATCCTGTCATGAGGTCAGAGAGTATGCCGATGATCCAAAGGGCAATTTTGAAGCCCTGTGGACCATCATTGACGAACACTACTGTTTCCTTGACCAGAAAGGAATTGATTGGGATGCCGTCCATTCGACATACGCCAAGCGTATCGGTCCGGAAATGACACGCGAGGAATTGTTTCTCGTGTGTGCCGACATGCTTGACGAGCTTCGTGACGGTCATGTCAACCTCTCAGCTCCGTTCAACACCTCCTATTACCGCAAATGGTGGAGCGACTATCCCCAGAACTTCTCGGCGCGTCTCATAGAGGAGTCATATTTCAACTTCAACTATCGCCAGAGCTCCGGAATGCTTTTCGGTATTCTTCAGGACAACATCGGCTACATCTACTATTCCTCCTTCTCGAATCCAATCGGCGAGGGGAACCTCGACAATGTCCTCTATTTCCTCAAAAACACCCAGGGATTGATAATTGACGTGCGCGACAACGGCGGAGGCGATCTGACGAATGTAAAGACCCTTGTGAGCCGTTTCATCTCTGAGCCTACTGTCGTGGGTTACATATCGCATAAGACCGGTCCCGGGCACAATGACTTCTCAGAGCCATACGAAATCACCTACAATCCTGCTGACGTGGGCCGCATCCGCTGGGGCAAGCCTGTCGTTGTCCTCGCCAACCGCTCGACATTCTCCGCAGCCAACAATTTTGTGTCAATCATGAAACTCCTGCCGGGAGTAAAGGTAGTGGGAGCAACTACAGGTGGAGGATCCGGTATGCCATTCTCCTCGGAGCTTCCCTGCGGGTGGTCCGTCCGCTTCTCTGCCTGCTCGATGCTCGATGCAAACCGCGAGAGCACCGAATTCGGAGTCGAGCCAACTGAAGGCTGCGCCGTTGACATGGATCCCGCCTCCGCTCTCACCGGCCACGACACTATCCTCGACTTCGCCCTCACCCTCCTCCAGACCCCGCAGGAGTGATAGCTTCTTAAACTTTTATAATCCGATAGAATCGGATAGGTTTTCTCGCGGTTTTTGAGTATTTTTGCATTGATGATGCGTCATTATAATACTTGACAACCCATCTCCATATCACCAATCCAACCCACCACCTCTTTCCAATCTTATCAACCCGAAAAATGCAACAATTCGTTCATCTCCATGTCCATAGCCAGTATTCGCTTCTTGACGGCCAGGCATCGGTGACAGGGCTTGTCGACAAGGCCCTTGATCTCGGTATGCCGGGATTCGCCCTGACCGACCACGGCAACATGTTTGGCATCAAGGAATATTTCAACTACGTCAACAAACTCAAAGGCAAGTATAAAGGCAAGCTCGCCGACCTGAAGAAGAAAATCGAGGAAGCTCCCGAAGGGGAGGCCGACAAGGTGCGCGAGGAACTTGCCCCCGAAATTGCGAAAATCGAAAAGAAACTCGCCTTCAAACCAATATTCGGCTGCGAGATGTATGTTGCCAAGGGTTCTCTGACCGATCGCTCCGATAAGACCGACAAAGGCCGTCACCTCGTTGTCATCGCTAAGAACCTCAAGGGATATAAGAATCTCATTAAAATCGTGTCGCAGAGCCACACTGAGGGTTTCTACCACCATCCCCGTACCGATAAGGCTGCACTTGCAGCGCATCGCGAAGGACTCATCGTATGCTCCGCCTGTCTTGGTGGTGAGATTCCGCGTCTCATCGCCGAAGGCAATCTTGCCGAGGCAGAGAAGCAGGTTCTGTGGTTCAAGGAGACATTTGGAGAGGACTACTATATCGAACTTCAGCGCCACAAGACCTCTGTGCCCGGCGGAAACCGCGAGACTTTCATAGAGCAGGAGAAGGTCAACCCCGTACTCATCGACCTTGCGCGCAAGCATGGCATAAAGATAATAGCCACCAACGACTCCCACTTCATCAATGCCGAGGATGCGGAGGCCCATGACCGCCTCATCTGTATCTCGACCAACAACTATGTGGCCGACCCCGACCGTATGCGCTACACCAAGCAGGAGTGGTTCAAGTCGCAGGAGGAGATGGCAGCCATTTTCCCCGATCTTCCCGAGGCGCTCGAAAACACACTTGAAATCCTTGACAAGATTGAGATCTATTCCATCGACCATCCCCCCATCATGCCCTTCTTCGAGATTCCGGCAGATTTCGGAACAGAGGAGGAATACCGCAGCCGCATCACCGAGCAGCAGCTTTTCGACGAGTTCACGCAGGACGAGAACGGCAATGTGGTCCTCTCGCCCGAGGCCGCTCAGAAGAAAATCGACAAGCTCGGAGGCTACGACAAGCTCTACCGCATAAAATTCGAGGCTGACTACCTTTCGAAACTCGCCTATGAGGGTGCGGAGCGGCGCTACGGTTCTCCGCTGACTCCGGAGTTGGAGGAGCGCATCCGTTTCGAACTTTACATCATGAAGACGATGGGTTTCCCGGGCTACTTCCTCATTGTGCAGGACTTCATCAACGTGGCCCGTCACAAACTCGGCGTGAGCGTCGGTCCGGGTCGTGGTTCGGCTGCGGGTAGTGTCGTGGCCTACTGCCTCGGTATCACCCAGGTCGACCCTATCAAGTATGACCTACTTTTCGAACGTTTCCTCAACCCCGACCGTATCTCCCTCCCCGATATTGACGTGGACTTCGACGACGATGGTCGTGCCGATGTGCTCCACTATGTAACCGAGAAATACGGCGAGGACAATGTGGCCCACATCATCACCTTCGGTACTATGGCCGCGAAATCGGCCATCAAGGATGTGGCCCGTGTCGAGCAGCTTCCTCTCCCTGAGAGTAACCGCATCGCCAACCTCGTTCCCAAGCGAATGCCCGACGGCCCCGACGGCAAGACTCTCAAGACAAATCTTAAGAACTGCTACCAGTTCGTTCCGGAATTCGCAGCCGAGCTCAACTCCAACAACTATCTCATCCGCGAGACCCTTGAATATGCACGCCGTCTCGAAGGCAATGTGCGCAACACCGGCGTCCACGCCTGCGGTGTCATCATCTGTCGCGACCCGATTTCCGACTGGGTTCCGGTAGCGACTGCCGTCGACAAGAGTGTGGATTCCAAGGAGAACGACAAGATGATCGTGACCCAATACGAAGGTTCGATCATCGAGGACACCGGCCTCATCAAGATGGACTTCCTCGGACTCAAAACCCTCTCGATCATCAAGGAAGCCATATCCAATATCAAGCAGACCTGCGGAATCGATGTCGACATTGACAATATCGACATCAACGATCCGAAGACCTACGAGCTTTACAGCCAGGGAAACACCGTCGGTACCTTCCAGTTCGAGTCCGCCGGTATGCAGAAATACCTCCGCGAGCTCCAGCCCTCGACCTTCGAGGACCTCATAGCCATGAATGCCCTCTATCGTCCGGGCCCTATGGACTATATCCCCGACTTCATTGCCCGCAAGCACGGACGCAGCCCAATCACCTACGATATTCCTATCATGGAGAAATACCTGAAGGATACCTACGGTGTCACTGTCTATCAGGAACAGGTCATGCTCCTGTCGCGCTTGCTTGCCAACTTTACGCGCGGCCAGAGCGACACACTGCGTAAGGCGATGGGAAAGAAACTCATCGACAAGATGAACGAGCTGAAAGGTCTCTTCCTCAAAGGCGGACAGGCCAATGGCCACGACGCCAAGGTCCTCGAAAAGATCTGGGCCGACTGGGAAAAGTTTGCATCCTACGCCTTCAATAAATCTCACGCAACATGCTACTCCTGGGTAGCTTTCCAGACTGCCTGGCTCAAAGCAAACTATCCTTCGGAATACATGGCGGCCGTCCTCACGCGCAACCGTTCGGACATCAATAAGCTCACAGGCTTCATGGACGAGTGCAAGCGCATGAAGATTTCCGTTCTCGGACCCGACATCAACGAAAGTTTCGTTGAGTTCGGTGTCAACTCCCACGGCGACATCCGCTTCGGACTTGCTGCCATCAAGGGTGTGGGTGAGAATGTGGTCAAGGCTATCATCAACGAGCGCAAGACCAACGGTCCCTTCGACTCCATCTATGATTTCGTGGAGCGTGTCCCGTGTTCGGCCATCAACCGCCGCGTGTTCGAGAATCTTGTCTATGCCGGAGCTTTCGACGGTTTCGATGGTGTCAAGCGCGAGGATTTCTTCTATGAGAATCCCCGTGGAGAAGTCTACACCGAGACCCTCGTGCGCTACGGCCAGGCTTTCCAGAACGACAAACACAATGCCGCCATGTCGCTTTTCGGCGACGATGCCGATATGTCCACCGCCGGCCGTCCACCGCTAGTTCCGCAGAAAGATTGGCCCGATGCAGTGAAACTCGAACGTGAGCGTGAGCTTGTCGGGATGTATCTCTCGGCTCATCCCCTCGACCCCTACTACATGGAGTTGACCTACGGCACATGCACCATAAAGGGTTACAACGAGTTTGAGCCAGTCGAAGGTGTCGAGCTGACATTCGGTGGGATGGTCGTTGATTTCACCAGCCGGCCCGCCCGCAACGGCGGACAGTTCGGTATTCTGAAAATCGAGGACTACACCGGAAGTGCCGAATTCATGCTTTTCGAGCAGAACTACATCAATTTCCACAACTACGGTGTCCCCGGCACCCCGATTCTCATCAAGGGACGCTACGAAAAGCGTTTCCCCTCCTCGCCTGTGCGTTTCAACATCCTGAGCATGACTCTCCTCAACGACGTTAAGGGAAAACTTATCCATTCGATAACCATCGACCTCCCGTCCGACAAGATTACCCAACACGTCAAGGAACTCATCGAGGAAGAGATCAAGCGCGAACCCGAGGCCAACGGCGAACTGACATTCCGCATATTCGACCCCTCCATCAACCGCTCCCTCCACCTCCGCTCCAACCGTCGCATCCCCATCTCCCGCAAACTCGTCGACACCCTCGCCGAAGAAGACATCAATTTCAGCATCAATGACTGATATGTTATAAATCGATATAACCGGTTAAAGAATCAATGATTATACGACTTCTGATTACCATTGTATACATGACGGTCGTCCTATCAGCCCTTGCCTTCGATTTTGCAATCGAAGCAAGGGTTTCTAATCCTGCGCTTGAAGGCATGGAGGTGAAGCTGCGCAATGATTTCCATGGTTATATGGACTCAGGGAAAATCATTGATGGAAAGGTGGTGCTGAAAGGGAATACTTCCTATAACTCATACGCCACTATTCATTCGAAAGCTCCCGATAATCGTAACCTCAGTGTTGGGGTTGTCGTGAGGCCCGGTCTGACAGTCATCAATCTGGAGAATGACAGTGTGGTATCCGGAAGCCCGCTTAATGATAGTCTGCGCGCCTATAGAAATCAAGTTACAGGTATTCTTTATGAAGAAGTAATGCCTTTGCTGAAGGGGATTATCAAAGATAATGCCGACAATGGTATAGGAGAGGTAATGTTAGGCTTATACATGAATTATTGTTCTCCCGATGAATGGGATGAAGTCCATGCACTTATTAGTGAAGAGATGCGCACCAATCCGTCAATTTTCATGGCAAACTCTGTGTTTGGGCGTATGCGCGACACATGGATTGGAAAAAACTTTATCGACATTGAAGGAAAAGATCTTGATGGCAGAGATGTCCGCTTGTCTGATTATGTCGGTAAAGGTCGTTATGTTCTCATTGATTTTTGGGCGAGTTGGTGTGTCCCATGCATACATGAGGCCAAAGAACAGCTTATACCTCTCCATGAGAAGTATGCCGGAGACCCACGTTTCATGATACTTGGTCTATCTATTGAGAAAAGTGTTGAAAGAATTGCCGATGCGGTGTCACATAACTCATTGCCATGGCAACAGATGGTCGCTACCGGGAAGAATCCGATGGGTGTTTATGCGTTCTCATCCATTCCACAACTCATGCTAATCGCTCCTGACGGCACAATCATTTCGCGCAACATACCTACTCACCGTCTCCTTGATACTATTACGCGTCTTTTGGAAGAATAGCGGGAAATCGGTTGTTTTCTTGAAGTAGGCCGTTTTTCAGGCTGTAAAGTAATTTTAACCCAATTTTTGTTGCGGGATGGGTGTGGGATGAAGAATTCTGACTATCTTTGCGGGGCGGATTCGCACCCCTTGGGGTTCTGCCGCTTGAAAATGGATTGAAACAGTCTTAAATTTTGATTGAATCACTCTCAAAATTCTAAATTAATATATCTTTAAAATACTAACTATCATGACTTTCACTGATCAGAACGTTCACGACATCATCGCCTCAGGCAAACCCGTAGTAATCGACTTTTGGGCAACATGGTGCGGCCCCTGCCAGCGCATGACACCCATTGTTGAGGAACTCGCTGAAGAATATAAGGACACCGTTGTAATCGGCAAGTATAACATCGAGGAGGAAAACGACCTCACCACTCAGTATCGCATCATGTCAATCCCCACCATCCTCTTCTTCAAGAATGGTGAGCAGATCCGCGACCTCCGCCTCGCCGGTGCTCAGCCCAAGGAAAATCTCGAGAAGCAGATCAAAAAGCTCATCGAGCTTTAATTGGCTTATGGAGCCTTGATGGAAAGGCACATAAGGACAAAAAATCAGAAGGGACATAAGGATTTTCAGTCAATTGAATCGCTGAAAATTTCTTATGTCCCTTTTGGTTTTTTGCTCTTTATTTTCAGTAGCTTTGGTTTCTGTGGCAGGGTGATTCTTGACCGAAGAGATAGGAGGGACGGTAGCCTCCGAAGTCAATCACTATTTTCTCGAACACTATGCCCGGATCAAGCGGAGAGAGGGTGAGGAGCAGGGGACAGTCAGTGTTTGCTTCCGCAGAGTTGGCGTTACGGACAGCCGGGGAGACCGGTAGGGTGACAGTCTTTTCCACTACGCGGCGGGCTACGGTGGGATAGAAGATATCGTAGATATTCTCGGGCGCTTCGTTTAGGTCGGAGTTGAAATTGACTGTGATGCTTTCCCCTCCGTCAAAACCGACCTTGTAGCGATGGCCTTCGAGACGGGAGAATGCGAGAGTTGATTTGACAATGACATGTACTTTCACGCTGTCTACGTCGGCAGGAAGCGAGAGGGAATAGGAGAGCGAGGCACCATCAAGGGGTGCGGTGTAGGGCATTACTGCGAGAGCACCAAGAGTCCTGCCGACATCGGGGAGGAGCGTCCAGCGTCCGTTGCCCTTCTCCGGTTCGGTTGTGGAATAGATGTGAGGGGCCTCGATGATGACACAGCCATTGGAGGGAGAGAATTGATAGCCGGAGAGTGGGCGGATGGAGGAGCTGCCGGAGTTTTTGGAGTTTTCAGGCTTTTCGGGGTTTTCAGGCTTTTCGGACGAGTCGGACAGGTCAGACTTGTCCGACAGGTCTGAGATTGAGATGGGTATCCGGCGGATCTCCGGGAGGGTGTCGCGCTCGAATGAGTCATTCCATGAGGTGTAGCCGATGTGTTTTTGGGTCATCATGCCATCCCATTTGCCATTGGACATCACTTTGTTGTAGGTGTGCATGAGTTCGGCATCTCGGGCGAAGCAGCGCTCCGTGCGGTCGGCCCATTCGTTTGCCTCGGGAAGTCCGAGGCTATGAAGCCGGTGGTTCATGGCTTGGGAATAATACATCTCGTAGAGATTGCCCATCAGTTGCAGGGGGAACAATATGAGTTGCATGTAGGCATCTCGTGAATCTTCGGGCAGTGTGAGATACTGGCGGAGGGCTTCGGCTTCGAGACGTGCGTAATCGTCAGTGACGCGCTGCCATTCGCCATCTTCGAGCGAATAGGTGTTACGGTCAAGCATTTCCGGAGTGCCACGGCCATTGTATTTGCATAGTAGATTAAATATCCGCGCTGCTTCTGCTGCCTGACTTTCACCGAACTGCTGCGCGAAGAAGTCGCGGGGGTGGTCGAGGATGTCGGCTGCGCTGTGGCGGTGGGGATTCCATGCCATGTCAAGGAAGAGGGTGATGGGATATTCCATCGGCTTGAGGTCACCGACGTTGAGAATCCACAGGCGGTCCACACCGTAGTCGTAGGTGAGTGTCATCTGCTCCCACATATTCTGTATGGGTGTGCAGTTGAGGAGTTTGCTGTTGCGCGGAGCACCGACATAGTCGACGTGGTAATACATTCCCCAGCCTCCGGGATGCTTCCGCTCCTCATCGTTTGGCAGACGGCGCACGTTGCCCCAGTTGTCGTCACAGAGAAGGAGGGTTACATCGTCGGGCACACGCATCCCTGCATCGTAGTAGTCAAGTACCTCTTTGTAGAGCGCCCACACCTGCGGAGTTTCGGAGGCGGATCGGCCTGTCTCTTTCTTTATTATCTTACGCTGGTTGGCAATGACGGATTCGAGCAATTTCACGTCGGCTTCGGCACTCATGGCCTCGTCGCCATCACCTCGCATACCGATTGTCACCACATCTTCCGAGCCTTTCATGCGCCGTATGCCTTCGGCAAAGAAGCGGTCGAGGACAGTGCGGTTGGTCGAGTAGTTCCACGCACCATAGTCCTTGCGGTGACGTGCCCATTCCTGATGGTTGCGGGCCATAGGTTCGTGGTGTGAGGTGCCGATGATGATACCCATCTCGTCGGCTGTGCGGGCATTGTCCGGGTCGTCGGCATAGAAGGCCCATCCCCACATTGCCGGCCAAAGGAAGTTGCCGCGCAGACGGAGGAGGAGTTCAAATACGCGCGAGTAGAAGCGGTGGTCGCCGTAGCCGGTTCCGTAGGTGTTCTTCACCCAGCTTGTCAGACACGGAGCTTCGTCGTTGAGGAATATGCCACGGTAGCGGACGGCAGGTTCACCGGCTGTGTAGGTGCCGCGGGCGATTGAGAGGTCGGAGCGGTGACGGACCGGAACATCGGCCCAATCATACCACGGTGATACGCCAAGCTGCTCAGAAAGCTCATAGACACCGTAGATGGTTCCGCGGCGGTCGCTTCCGGCTATTACAAGGGCTTCATCCATTCCGGGGAAAGGATTGGAGATGGTGGTCATGACATATTTTTCGGTCTTGCCTTTAAGTTGTGAAGCATCTAATTTGCCTGCTTTGACGAGCTCCAGGATAAGCGGATTGTTGATGGTACCGACAATGATTTTGCTTTTACCATCAGGATTGCCGCTCACCTGAGCCTTGTTGCCGCATACACGGCCAAAGTCATCGGCAAGATTGTTGACGGCTATACCTACACCTTTTGCATCGTCAGAAGCCACGCAGATGCCTGTCGGGATGGAATTGGCGATGAGGGTAAAATTGTCGGGTGAAGGCGTTTCGGAAGTGATTCCCTTATGATCAAGGGCTGAGAGGGAGAATGGAGTGACGAAGAGGAGGGTACCGGCTATGCCATGTCGGAGCAGATGGATTGGACTGTGGGTCATGGTGGGCTGGATTGTGATTGGTAATTAGCTTAACGGCAATGCTTTGATTGCGATATGCAAAGATAATGCTTTGACATGGTTTTCACGGTTGATTATATGGCAAAATATGTTTGCTTATGTCGCAAATGAGTTTGTGGATGTAACATCCCCGAAGGTTGGGGATGTGTCACCCATACAACATACAATAAAAATATTGTAAAAGTGTATAAAATGCCCTCGAAAATCTATGTAAAAGTGTGGTTCTCTAAAAGTGTAGTTCTCTATAGGAAAAGCTTTCTTCTCAGTCGGTCAGGTCTATCTTCACCGGGCAGGCGTGGGGGTTGGAGATGATGAATTGGGCGTGGCCGTTGAAGGCGGGGATGGTGAAGGATGAGGGGGAGGTGCCGGTGGCGGGACGCTCTACGCCACGGAAGGCCGGGTCACCGTTGCCGGCTCCGAGTAAACGCATTCCGCAGGGGTTGACGTTTTCATCTGTCGAATTGTTCTGCTCTCCGAATGAGATGGTGACGGGATTGCAAGCATCGGGGACGAAACGGCCTTTGGAGTCAACGAGAGAGACGTTGATGACCTGCACTCCATCATGGGAGTAGGCATATTCAGGGATGGCCCTGACGGCCTTGCCTGTGGTCTCGATTCGCTCGGTCATCACCCGCTTGCCGTTGCGGTAGCCACGCGCCTCGACGCGTCCCGGTTTGTAGACGGTTTTCCATGAGAGATGTCCGTTGCGGGCCATCGGTTTGCGCCCGAGATTCTTGCCGTTGACAATCAGCTCAACCTCGTCCATGTTGGAATAGACCCAAAGGTCAATTTCCTCTCCTTCGTGACCACGGAGGTTCCAATGGGGGAAGATGTGGAGGACAGGTTCACCGGTCCACCATGATTTCAGATAGAAGGCCTCGTCCTTCGGGAAACCGCAATAGTCGAGCAGACCGAACTCCGAACCTGTGGCCGGATATTCGAGAGGATTCGGTTCGCCACGGTAGTCAAAGCCTGTCCAGTAAAAGAGTCCGGCGAGCCATGGGCGCTCGTCGTAGAACTTCCAACCGCGACTGATGCGGTTGATGCAACTGTCTTTTGAGTCAGGGATGCGGTTTAGGGAGGCCATACGGCCATTTTCACGGTCGTCGAAATAGATGCCGCGCGTTCCGCAGCCCGAAGTCTCCTCCGAACCGTAGGCACAGCGCTGAGGATAGTCGCGACGGTGCTGCTCGACGGGATTCTGGAGGATATAGTTGTAACCGGCAACATCTGCGGGAATAACCGGTGTGGGGCCTCCGCTTGTGGCGACGGTCATCGGGCGTGTCGGGTCGAGACGGTGGGCAATGTCGCGGAGTTCGCGGACGATGCGTTCGCCCTTGTCGTTCCACTCAACGCCCCACTCCTCGTTGCCGACACTCCAGAGGATAACGGAAGGATGGTTGCGGTCACGGTCAATCATTTTGGCGAGCTGACCGACATGGTAATCATTTATGCCAAGCAGACGGTTCTCCTCGACAACGAGTATACCGAGCGAGTCGCAGGCGGCAAGCACCTCTGGAGTCATGGGATTGTGGCTTGCGCGGTAGGCGTTAACTCCGTATTTCTTCAGTTCTTTCAGACGGTAGATATTCACCGCCTCGGGAATCCCGGCCCCGACACCTGCATGGTCCTGGTGCATGTTGACACCCTTCAGCTTGACGGGGCGGCCGTTGAGGATAAATCCACGGTCCGGGTCGAACTCCACGCGGCGGAAACCTGTGACAATTTCCTCGCTGTCGGTGTCACGGTCATCATTGAGAGTAAGGTGAAGTGTATAGAGGGCCGGATTGTCGATGTCCCATTCGGTGAGCGAGGAAGGTGAGAGTGTAAGATTCCATGCGGACTCACTTTCGGCTGCGGGAATGTCGGTCAATGAGATTGTCTTCTCTGCCACTTGTCTGCCGGAGGGGTCGGTAAGGGATGCGGTCAGAGTCCATTTCTCGGGCGCCGTAGGGGTTGAGGAATGGAGTTTATTGCTGACGCGGCCACTGACGTTGACTGTCGGCGTTCCTGCAGAGGCGGGATGGTAGGTGACAGCGACGGAATTGGGAGTGATATGGCGTGCAGGGCGTTTGTCGAGCCACACATGGCGATATATACCGCCCCCTTCGTAGAACCATCCCTCTTCGAGAGTGGCATCGGAGCGGACGGCAAGGACATTGTCACCGTCAAAGTTGACGTAGGGGGTGATGTCGTAGGTCTGTTGGGCATAGCCGCTCGGCTCGCCGCCGAGATAGAAGCCGTTGACCCACACTCGGCTATCGCGGAATATGCCGTCGAATGTCAGCGAGATGCGTTTGAGCGAGTCGGATGCGTTGATGGGCAGGTGTTTCCGATACCATCCGACAGAAGTGGCAGGATATTTGTAGCCCACGGTTTTGTAGCCGTGGCTGTGGCTTGCCTCACGGGCAAAGGGGAGGTCGACCACGAAATCATGAGGCAACTGCACTTCGGCCCACGCTGAATCGTTGAAGTTCACGGCGTAGGGACCGGCATTGTGGATTGATGCGGCTTTGGTTAGATAGTTGAAGTATTCTGTTCCCGTACCAAAATCCTTGGCCGGATCGGTATTACCGAAAGCAAAGCGCCAGTTGTCGTCGATATTTATCCGCTCAGCAGTTGCGGAAAGCGCACAGGTCAGGCAGGCGAGGATGAGATAGCGTTTCATGGTCGGAATGTAGGTATGTATTAGTCCTTTTGTATCAGATAGCCGGAATTTCTTCCGGGCCGGGCAAAATAATAGCCGTGGCTCAGTCGTCGTAGGTGACGGGGAGGACGCGGCTGATACTGTGGTCGAGTGATATGAGGGTTTCTGTGCCGACAACGCCGGGAATCATCTGAATCTTGTCGTTGAGGAGCTCCATGAGATGCTCGTTGTCGCGGGCAAAGAGTTTGATGAGCATTGAGTAGGGTCCGGTGGTGAAATGACATTCCACGACCTCGGGGATTTTTTCAAGTTCAGGGACGACTTCGCGATACATTGCGCCGCGCTCGAGGTTCACGCCGATGTAGGTGCATGTGCGGTAGCCCAACACTTTCGGGTCGACTAGGTAGCCGGAGCCGGTGATGACGTTGAGGTCGATCATGCGCTGGATGCGCTGATGGATTGCTGCACGCGACACACCACATTCCTGTGCCACATCCTTGGAGGCAATGCGGGCGTTGCGCATGATGATTTCGAGGATTTTCCTGTCTAAATTATCAATCTTTTCCATGTTTCCTTGCTCAAAAAAGTCTTTCCGTCAAGCAGGGTGATAAAGGCACTACGTCAAGCCTCCTCAAACTTCCAACCCTTTGCATCTGAAGCGCGCGGAAAGCATATTGTCAAATTTTAGTGGCAAATATACATAATTTTCGGCGATTAACAAACAAATTGTCAATAAATTGCCAATTATCGACAGGAAACTTCTCAGTTTTATTTCATTGACTGCATTTCGACGAGGCGCGTATAGTAGCCGTTGAGGGCGAGAAGCTCCTCGTGGGTTCCGCGTTCGACTATCTCGCCTTCGTGGAGCACGCAGATGAGGTCGGCGTTCTTGATGGTGGATAGGCGGTGGGCTATGACGAGGGTTGTGCGGTCCTGCATGAGGCGTTCGAGTGCCTCCTGAACAGATTTCTCACTCTCGCTGTCGAGGGCCGAGGTGGCTTCGTCAAGGATAAGGATGGGGGGATTCTTGAGGATGGCGCGGGCGATGGAGAGACGCTGACGCTGACCGCCTGACAGACGGCATCCGCGGTCGCCGATGTTAGTCTCGTAGCCCTGCTCGGTTGCGAGGATGAATTCGTGGGCGTTGGCAATCTTGGCAGCTTCGATGACCTGCTCCATTGAGGCGTTTTTCACGCCGAAGGCTATGTTGTTGAAGATAGTGTCGTTGAAGAGGATGGCTTCCTGATTGACATTGCCCATGTAGCTGCGGAGTTCATGGACGCGGAGATTGCGGATGTCGCAGCCGTCGACGGTGATGCTTCCCTTGTCGATGTCGTAGAAGCGGGGGAGGAGGTCGGCGAGGGTAGATTTTCCGCTTCCGCTCTGCCCGACAAGTGCGACGGTGCTTCCGGCAGGGATGTCGAGGTCGATTTCCTTGACCACGGGGAGGGTCGGGTCGTAGCCGAAGGTCACGTCTTTGTAGTGGATATGGCCTTTGAGGTCCTTGATTTCATCCGGTTTGGCGGGATCGGTGATGGGGTTGGTCGCGGCAAGGATAGCATCGACGCGCTCCATTGCGGCAAGACCTTTCTGGATGCTGTAGACGGCTTTAGAGAGGTCCTTGGCAGGATTGATGATGCTGTAGAAAATCACCATGTAGTAGATAAAGGAGGCGGCGTTCATACCGGAGGTGCCGGAGAGGATGAGCGCGCCACCGAAGCTGAGGACGATGGCCACGGTCAGTGTGCCGAGGAATTCGCTCATGGGGTGGGCGAGTGACTGACGGCGCTGGACTGAAGCGGTGATGTTGAAGAAACGCTGATTACCGTTGCGGAAGCGGTCCATCACCTTGTCCTCGGCATTGAATGCCTTGATGATGCGCAGACCGCCGAGGGTTTCCTCGATGTAGCTCATGATGGTGCCCCACTGCTGCTGTCCCTGGAGCGACTTGCGTTTGAGTCGCTTGCCGACACGGCCCATAACCATACCTGCGATGGGGAGGAGGAGAAGGACGAAGATTGTGAGCTGCCAGGAGATGACAATCATCATGCCGAGGCAGACGATAATCATCACGGGGTTTTTGAATAACATGTCGAGCGACGACATGATGGAGTTTTCAATCTCGGCCACGTCGCCTGTCATTCGGGCCATCACGTCGCCCTTGCGTTCGGAGGTGAAATATGATATCGGGAGGGAGATAATCTTGGCGTAGACGAAGTTGCGGATGTCGCGGACGATACCGGCGCGCATCGGGATGACGTAGTAGAGGCTGGCGTAGGTGGTACCGGTCTTCAAGGCTGTCATCACGACAAGGAGGGCTGAGAGGACCACGAGGGTGCCGATGGGGCCCCAGTCGGAGATGCACTCCTGGGTTGCCCAGTAGAAATTGTTGATAGCCACATCCTTGAATGAAGCCGAGCCTAAGGGCATGAAGCTGTAGGATGCTTCCTTGACCTTGAAAAGCATCTCCAGGATGGGGATGATGAGGGCGAAGGAAAATAGGGTCAGGAATGCGGCGAGGAAGTTGAAGAATATGTTGAGGAAGAGATATTTCTTGTAGGGGGGGACGAACCTCAGAAGGAGTTGGAAGAATTCTTTCATCAGCGGTGGGGCTATATTTGCGATTTAGGTGGGGAGGAGGGTGAGCGGGGTAGGGGGACAGTGGCGCGACAAGCGACGGTGGTATGGATGCCACCCCGGTTGCAGCGGTAACAACGAAAGCCTGCGCCGACTTTTTGAAGTTGAATTCAATGTGTCAGAGCAGGCTGTATGAGATATGACCGACCCGGATCGGCAGACTGATTATTCAGCGGGAGTCTCAGTTGCAGGGGCCTGTGCGGGAGCTTCAGCGGGAGCCTCGGCTGCGGGTGCGGTGGGAGCGGCAACGGGTGCAGCTTCGGGAGCGGCGGTGTTGAAGTCGCCGGGGACAACCTGCTCAGCGGGAGCGGCAGTCACGCGCGAAGCGTTAGCGTTGATTGCGCGGGGCATAGCGAATGTTGCAAGAATCGAGAGGAGGCAGATTGCTCCTGCGAGTGACCATGTGAGTTTCTCAATGAAACTGTTGGTGCGACGAACACCCATGATCTGGTTTGAACCTGCAAATGATGATGAAAGGCCACCGCCTTTGGACTTCTGAACGAGCACAACGCAGATAAGGAGTATCGAGCAGATGAGCGTCAGGATGATCAATACGATATACATAGTTAATTTGATGGTTTATTTTGTTCGCTTAGGCTCGAATTGAGCATCAATTTACGCAGAAAACGCAATTGGTCTGCAAAGTAAACACTTTTTTTTGGATTATTCAAACTCAAACTGTGAATTATTTCAAAAGCCTTGTCGTAACGGCGCCTGCGGATGTAGATTTTTGCAAGACTTTCACTCAGAGAGGTATCGGCCACCGGTTCTGTCACGACTGCGACGGGATGGTCGGCAGGGGGAGTGACGACGGTGGGAGCGGAATCCTCGGGCAGGTCGGATTTGTCGGGCAGGTCGGACCTGTCAGACTTGTCGGACTCGTCGGACTTGTCAGATTCGTCAGACTCGTCAGGCTGGTCCGATGGAGTGGAGGCTTGGTTGATGAAGGCTTCAATCAAGGTGTCCTGGAAGCTCTGGACCGGTGGGGTAGCGGACCGGGTGTCGGAGGCGTCGAGGGCGTCGAGGGCTTCGTGTTGTTCACGCTCCTCGCGGGCGAGAAGTGCGGAGTAGTCGGCGGTTGGGTGGAAAATGAGCCGTTCGAGCAAGGCATCTTCCTGCGGAGATGAGTGGCCGTAGGTTGAGAGGAAGGTGTCGATGACCTTTTCAGTCGTTACGGCAGCTTTTTTCTCGGCAGGGTAAAAGTTGCGCCATGTGTCGCGTTCCGGATCCGAAAGGGCTGCGAATGCGGCAGGGTCGGGAGCGTTGAGCGCAATCTGTCCCAAGAGTTTACGGCGTGTTTCGGAGGGCAACACGCTCCCTTCGCGCTGCATCATTGTGAGTGCGGGGAGTGTGAAAAAGGGATAATCTTTCATAAGCCGCTCCACGTCGGAAAGGCCGACCGGAATTTCAGGGTCGGCAAGCGCACGAAGGTAGCGGTTGAGAGCTTCATCCATTTTATGGGGGTGAGTTTTGAGTTGTTAGTTTTGAGTTGTCAGTTGTTAGTTGACAGTTTTGAGTTTTGAGTTGATAGTTTTGAGTTGATAGTTTTTAGCTTTTGACTTTTGACTTTGTGAGGGCTGGAGTTGTTGATGCGGCAGAAGTTATGGTGACGGTTAACTCACAACTCACAACTCACAACTCACAACTAAAAACCCACAACTATCTTACCAATCGCCGAGGGTGGCGTTGAAGATGAGGTCGACGAGTTCCTTGGAAATCTCGTTACAGAGCTGGTCCTGCACGTCCGTGAGCATTTCCGAACTGTCGAAGTCGCGGTAGGCACTGAAGGTCTGGTTGATGTCCTTGCCTTCAGCCTTGTTGTCAGTGTATGTGACCTTGACCTGGATGGTCAGTCGGGTGCGCGATGCGTAGGCATTCTCCGTGACGGCCTGAGGTGAGAGCTGATAGCCTGTAATCTCGCCTTCGAGCTGCAGGTCGGCGTTTGGAGTGTCGACGGTGCGGAGGCGGGTGTTTCGGGAAATATAGTCGAGAAGTTCGTTTTCAAACGTCTGTTGAAGAGGAGGGTAGACGAGCGCCGCACGGATGGGGAAGTTGGAGACATAGATGGTCTTGTAGACCGTGTAGTCAATCGCCGCACCATTGAGCTTGTAGCTGATGCGGCAGGCTGCCAATCCGCAGCAGAAGAGCAGGACGAGCAGAGAGCTGATTATATATTTGATGCGAAATGCTTTCATGGAAGTACAAAGTTACAACTTTCTTGAAAAAGTGCCAAAAAATACCTAACTTTGCAAGTCGTGAAAGCGCAAGTTAAGGATTATTATGAAATGAGCCTTGCGAGACGCTTGCGGGGTGGTTTTCACGATGCCATCCGAATATAGCAACTGCGGGATTTCGCGTCCCGATTACATCTCTCACACCATGAGTGAAACAGACACCAATCTCATAACTTCCCCCTACCGCCGTGGTGCCGACGACGGCTTTATTTTCGGCCTCTATCTGACGCTGATGTTTTTCGGACCTATTTTAGCTCCGAAAATGGCACTGTTCAGCTTGCTCTCGCTCCTGATGATGGTGGGGGTGCCGGTGGTGATTTTCTTTTTCATCCGGCGCTATGACCGTCAGTTGCAGGAGTGTGCCACATTCCCGATGATGTGGATGCTCGGAGTGGTCATCTTTGTGTGCGGAATGCTCATCGCGGGTGCGCTGATGGTCATCTACATGCAGTGGATAGCGCCCGACTTCGTTCTGACTCAGCTTCAAGGTGTGGTCGAGCTTGGACGGCAGGCTCCCGGGACGGCTCTCGCCGAGGCAGCCGACATTGCCTCGCAGATGATCGAGGCCAATTTCATCCCGTCGCCGATAGCTATCGTGTCGGAACTGATTATGGCTGCTATCGTGAGCGGTTCGCTGCTCTCGATTCTCATAAGCTCGTTTTTCGCGCTGAAACACAAGACATCGCGCCAGCGCCGCTCGAACAACTGAACAAAACTCTTCTCATCAAAACCAACCCAAGAACCAAAACAATCTACAAAGGACAACAATGGATATATCAGTGGTCGTTCCCCTCTACAACGAAGCCGAGTCGCTCCCGGAGCTTGCAGCCTGGATTGAGCGCGTCATGACTGACCACGACTTCTCGTATGAAGTAATTTTTGTCGACGACGGAAGCACGGATGATTCATGGAAAGTAATCAACAAGCTTTCCTCCAAGAATCTCGCCATCCACGGCATATCGTTCCGCCGCAACTATGGCAAGTCGCCGGCTCTCAACACCGGTTTCAAGGCCGCGCAGGGCGATGTGGTGATAACTATGGATGCTGACCTTCAGGATTCGCCGGATGAAATCCCCGATCTTTATCGTATGATCATGCGCGACGGTTATGACCTCGTGTCGGGCTGGAAGCGCAAGCGCTACGACCCCCTGTCGAAGACCATCCCGACCAAGCTTTTCAACGCTACGGCCCGCAAGGTGAGCGGAATCAAGAATCTGCATGATTTCAACTGCGGTCTGAAGGCCTACAGGCTTGAGGTCGTTAAGCACATCGAGGTCTATGGCGACATGCACCGCTATATTCCCTATCTTGCCAAGAATGCGGGATTTACCCGTATCGGCGAGAAGGAGGTGCATCATCAGGCACGCAAATACGGCACGACCAAGTTTGGCCTTGACCGTTTCGTGAACGGTTATCTTGACCTTGCCACTCTCTGGTTCACCGGAAAGTTCGGAGCGAAACCTATGCACTTCTTCGGCCTTCTTGGGTCGCTGATGTTTATCATCGGTTTCATTGCTGTGATGGTTGTCGGGTTTGGTAAGCTGTGGGCTATGGCTCACGGTGAGCCTTACCGTCTTGTGACCGATTCGCCTTATTTCTTCCTTGCGCTGACGATGATGCTTCTCGGAACGATGCTTTTCCTGACGGGGTTCATCGGTGAGCTGATTGTCCGCAATGCTCCGGGCCGTAATCACTACGAGATTAAGGAGCGTATCGGAGTCGAGGAATGATGAAATCCTCTTTGGTTCTGAAGGGTACAGAAGGACATAAGGTCAGAAGTGACAGAAGTTTTTTCGGTTATCTGATGTCAGTTGATGTTCACTTTCCCCTTTCCCTTTTCCATTTTGGATGAGCTGATGTAGAAATATTAATAAGAAAATAGATAAGCAAGTATATAAAAATAGATTAATAAGAATATGAAATCAAACGCATATCCTCAATTATACCGTCTTGCCGAGCAGCGTTATTCTTGCCGTGCATATTCGGACCGTAAGGTTGAACGTGACACTATCCTTACAGTGCTTGATGTGGCGCGCCTTGCTCCTTCGGCTTGCAACCGTCAGCCTTGGCTTTTCCTCGTGGCTGAGTCGGAAGAGAAGCGTGAGGCTATCCTTGGCAGCTACGACCGCGAGTGGGTTCGCACGGCTCCTTCGTTTATCGTTGCGTGTGGTCTGCACGATGAGGCATGGCACCGCGGATGTGATGGCAAGGATCATACGGATGTGGATGTGTCCATTGCAGTGGAACATCTCTGTCTGGCTGCCACATCGCTCGGTCTCGCAACATGCTGGATCTGCAATTTCGATCCGAAGACTCTCAGCGAGGCTTTCGAGTTGCCCGAAGGTGTGGAACCGGTTGCTGTCATCTCCATCGGCTATCCCGCTGATGGCACTGAAGCCCCTGCTAAAAAACGCAAGGAACTCGACGAGATAGTTAAGTTTTGTTGACAAAGCAGCTTTGTCAAAGTATAGAGGGTAAAGTATAGAGTATAGATAATAGTTTTGAGGGAGAGGCCGGCAAGTGTAGGATTCGCTGCTGATAACTCAAAACTCATAACTGACAACTCCCAACTCAAAACTCCCAACTCAAAACTGACAACTGACAACTCAAAACTAACAACTCAAAACTAAAAAACTCTGAAAACTTTCTTCCATATAATAGTCATTGCAGTGTGCTCATGGATTGTCGTGAGTGCTTGCAGTAATGTGGGCTGTACGGAGAATCAGAATTCCGTGCCGTTGGCAGGATTTTATTCCATGTCGACCAAACAGTCCATCATGCCCGATTCGATAGCTGTCGGGGGTGTTGATGCGCCCAACGATAGTCTGCTTCTCGGCCCCGGGACCCGTGCTTCGCAGGTCTATCTGCCTTTCCGCTCTACGCGGCCATCGACGGAGTTCTATATCCAGTACAAACAGAAGAGCCTCGACTACCCCTGGCTTGTCGATACTTTGAAATTCGACTACACGGCCACTCCATATTTCGCATCGGAGGATTGCGGTGCGATGTATCACTATCTCATCACGAGTTTCACCTATACACGCCATCTCATTGATTCCGTGGCGGTGATCGATTCACTCATCACCAACATCGACATTGAGTCGATTCAGATTTTCTTCCGCACTTCCGATCCTGACGAGGGTGATGACGGTTCGGGAGATGACAATACCGGCGGAGATAATGAGGGCGGTGACGGCGGAGATGACTCCGGAAACGGTGGTGAGCCCGCAGGTGACGGCGGCGAGGCTTGAACTGACAGGTTTGAAAAACGATAGAAATGATCAGAACCCTACATAATATATATTCCATACTCGCGCCGTCGGCAAGACTGCTGGCGCTGCTGATAGTGGCCGCGGTCGGTCTGCAGATGTCGGCCCAGCGACGTGTGACCCCCGTGCAGCCCTCCGCTCCCGGCACCACTCCTAACGTGGAGCGGGAGAAGAAGATTGACCGCAGCCGACTGGTGGAGATGCCGGATGCCAACGGAAATGTGGTGCTTGTCGACACTGTGACCGGCAAGGAGTTTGTCGACTCGACTCTGCTTGCTGCACCTCCGAAGATGGAGTATCCGTTGCTTCATGAAGTGATTGTCGGTGTGAATCTCTGGAACGCCCTGATGCGCGCCACCGGTGCCCACTATGGACTCGGTGACGTATGGGCTGAGGTGAGTCTCCACAACCGTTATTTCCCGTTTCTCGCAATCGGTTTCGATAACTGCAACGACACGCCCGACGATATGAATTTCACGTTCCGAACTCCGGTGTCGCCCTACGTCAAGATCGGTGCGTCGTATAATTTTTTCTATAATTCCAATCCTGATTATAAGTTGCAGGTGGGAATGCGCTACGGTTTCACGAACTATAAGTGGGGAGTGGATGACGTGACTGTCGATGAAGGATATTGGGGCGATCCGTCGCATTTCACAATTCCTGACCAGAAGTCGACGGCCGGTTACTTCGAGCTTACCTTCGGACTGAAGGTGAAGGTGTTCAAGTCGTGGTCGCTCGGATGGAATATCATCTACCATTCAATCCTCCACGAGACGAAGAGTGCGGTTGGTAAGCCGATGTTTATTCCCGGCTATGGCAAGCGCGGATCGACCATGACAGGAAGTTTTTCGCTAATGTATACCATTCCGCTAAACAAAAAGAAAGAGCCGGAGGTTAGTAGTTTATAGAGCGAGCTTGTCAGCTCGCTTAGTATAGAGTATAAAGTATAGAGTATAGATAATAGTTTTGAGTTTTTAGTTTTGAGTTTTTAGTTTTGAGTTTTTAGCCTTTGGCCTTTGGCTTTTAATTTTAGCTGATGGCATCCGGCAGATAACTGCTTGTGACCTGCAATTCAAGGCTGACCACCGCAACTCCCAACTGGCAACCCGCAACTGACAACTCAAAACTGGCAACCCACAACTCAAAACTAACAACTCACAACTCAAAACTCCTACCCCTCCCTAAAAACTCATCACATGATCGAAAGAATTGTAATCATTGATAATGTTGACCCGGTCAGTTTTTACGGTGTCAATAACTGCAATATGCAGCTTATACGCAATCTCTTCCCGAAGCTCCGGATGGCTGCTCGCGGGTCGGTGATCAAGGTCATCGGTGATGACCATGAGACTGCTGAGTTCGAGAAACGCATCAAGGAACTGGAGGAGTATTGTATCAAGTACAATAAGCTTACCGAAGAGGTGATTCTCGACATTGTCAAGGGTAAGTCGCCCGAGACTCCCAAGAATGATGATGTCATCATCTACGGTATCAACGGTAAGCCTATCAGTCCGCGCAACACCAATCAGGCTCTCATGGTGAAGGCCGTGCGAGAGAATGATCTTACCTTCGCGCTTGGCCCTGCGGGTACCGGCAAGACATATCTTGCGATAGCCCTCGCGGTGCGCGCGCTCAAAAATCGTGAGGTGCGCAAAATCATCCTTTCGCGTCCGGCTGTCGAGGCCGGCGAGAAGCTCGGTTTCCTTCCGGGTGACATGAAGGACAAGATTGACCCATATCTGCAACCGCTCTACGATGCGCTGGAGGATATGATTCCGGCGGTTAAGTTGAAGGAGTACATGGAGACCAACGTCATCCAGATAGCTCCCCTCGCGTTCATGCGTGGCCGTACGCTTAACGATGCGGTCATCGTTCTCGATGAGGCGCAGAACACCACCGTGCAGCAGATTAAGATGTTCCTCACCCGTCTTGGCATGAATGCCAAGATGATAATCACCGGCGATGCTACGCAGATTGACCTTCCCAGGTCAGTCACATCGGGTCTGATTCAAGCTCTGAAGGTGCTGAAGGATGTGCCCGGTATCGGCAGAATCGAGTTCGGAAAGAAGGACATCGTCCGCCATGCCCTCGTGCAACGCATCGTCGATGCCTACAACCTCTTCGACAAGGAGCAGCAGGAGGAAAAGAAAGAAAACACCCCTTCGGAGGAAGAATAAACCTCCCTTGCCACGTCCTCCGTCTATGCGATGGAAGGGCACATAAGGACAAAAGGGCATAAGAAACATAAGATTTTTTCAGCTATTTGTTTGGTTGAAAGTTTTCAGTCGAAATATTGACAGAAAAGATTTCAGCTTCACGATAAACTGAAAAAATCTTATGTTTCTTATGCCCTTTTGTCTTTATGTACCCTTCTTTGTGTACCCTTCTTTGTCTTGATGTGCCTTTCCCTCAAACACGAGGGCGTGGGATTAGAATTCGGAGAAGCAGTAGGGGAGGAGGGATTTGACGGAGGGGAAGATGAATATGCGTTCTTTGCCTGCGAGGAGGACCGGGACATCTTCTCCGGCGAGGGTCTCATATTCAAGGAGCACCTGACGGCAGGCTCCGCAGGGTGAGATGGGGGATTGGAGCTCATTCCCGTCAGTTCCGCGGGCTGCAATCGCTATGGCTGTGAAGCGTGCGTCGGGATAGGTCGAATGGGCATAGAAGGCGCTTGTGCGTTCGGCGCATGTGCCGGAGGGATAGGCGGCGTTTTCCTGGTTGGAGCCGCTGACAATCTCACCGTTGGAGAGTGCGATGGCTGCGCCGACGTGAAATTTGCTATAGGGGGCATAGCTGCGGTATGTGGCCTTGCGCGCTGTCGTGACGAGCTCTTGCCAGAGGGGGGAGAGTTCGTCGAAATGCGCTTCCTTGACGGGAATTACGATGTCGAAAGTTTTCATTGGTCAATTATATTGTTGGTAAGAATTCTTGCCGGTGGTTGCGAGATTGAGGAGGTTGCGGCAACCGTCTTCGAGAAGGTCGAGGACAAGCTCGAAGCCCTCGGAACCTTCATAGTATGGGTCGGGGACATAGTCGTAGCGGGCTCCTTTAGAGAAGAATGCAGCCATAGGGATAACCTTGCGTGCAGCCTCGACCGATGGAGCGAGCTGACGGAGATTGGAGGCATTGGAGGCATCCATAGCCACAATCAGGTCAAAGTCGTTGAAATCCTCGACGTCGACCTGACGTGCGCGGTGAGTAAGCTCCAATCCACGCTGACGGGCATGGACACGCATACGGCGGTCGGGGAGGTCGCCGATATGGTAACGGCCGGTTCCGGCAGAGTCAATGACCCAGTTGGCAGGCTTGTCTTCGCGCTCGACGAGGTCGCGCATGATACCTTCGGCTGCGGGTGAGCGGCAGATGTTGCCGAGGCATACGAAGAGTACGCGCAGTGGCCCTTCATCCTTGCGTGAGGCTATGAGTTCGCTGATATGTCGTTCGGTATTCTTGTCTGTCATGACGGTTGTTTGGTTTTGAAGGTGATTTACGGAGAGAGGTGGAGTCGGGAGATTTACAAAAGTAATAAATTTAACGCTTAAGTCCGAGGAAACGTTGAAAAAAGCGTCTCCGCAGCCGTTGTGGCTTGCAGAGACGCCTTCAGTTATAACTACTAACCTTCGGGTTGGCTTGAAGATGTCAGAGGGAGGTTTTCAGACTGCCTCTTAGTCTTCAAGATCCTTGGGGATGGCTACGATGCGGAGTTTGCAGTCGCGGATGAATTCAAGGATGTTGTCGCGTTCTGGAGTAGGTTCCACGTCGGCTTCGATACGCTGGAGGGCGTTGAACACCGATGTGCCTGTCTGATAGATGTGGCGATAACACTTTGCGATGTCGTCGATGCGCTCCTCCTTGATGCCCTGACGGCGGAGGATTGTCGCGTTCACACCGAAATATGCAGTCGGGTTGTGGGCCATGATGCAGAAGGGGGGCACGTTGCCGGTGATGCGGCAGCCACCCTTGACGAGCACCCAGTCGCCGATGCGGGAATTCTCATGCACGACCACGCTTGACGAGAGAATGGTACATTCGCCAATCTCGACATCGCCTGCGATGGACACGTTGTTGCCGATTACGTCCTTGCCCTTGAGGTGGGAGTCATGGCCGACATGGGAGTTGGCCATGAGGAAGGAACCGGAACCGATGCGTGTGCCGCCTTCGGTGTTGATGCCACGGTTGATGATGACATTCTCACGGATCACCACATTGTCACCGACGAAGCAGTAGGTGAAACCACCTTTCCAGCGGAAATCCTGAGGGTCGGCTCCGACGATGGCTCCTTGATAGACCTTGCAGTTTTTGCCGAGGCGGGTGCCGCGGATGATGCTTGCAAAGGGCATGATGACAGTGTTGTCGCCGATTTCCACGTCCTTGTCAATGTAGGCGAAGGGATGGATGGTGACGTTCTCGCCGATTTTGGCCGAGGGGTCGATATGTGCTTTGTCGCTAATCATGATGGTTGGTTTAAAGGTGTTAGCAGATTGTAAGAGTGTGTCTAAAAATAAATGTTAACACGAGGGCGACCAATCTTTGAGAGATTTTTTCTTAACGATAAGGGAGTGTGGCCTTTGCCACTCGACCGCAGAGTTAAGAAAAAAGCGCCAAAGAGTGGTCGTGCAGGGTTATCAATTATCAATTCACACATATTTAATTAATGATTCTAAATTTATCGATTACATAGAATATGTCTGTGAAAGTTACCTCAGCCTCCCGTCTTTCGGGTGTATTTTGTGCTTTGTCTCAGTCGTGTACATCAAGTACACTCCTTCAACTGCAGCACAAAATCCTCTCCGAAATACGGGACCCTCGTATTAACATTTCTTTTTGGACACACTCTAATTATCGGCCGCCGCCAAGGTTCTGGTAGAGGTTGATGATCGAACGGGCGGTGGTGAGGTTTGTAGTGATCTGTGCGGTCTGGGCAGCAAGAAGGTTCTTCTGGGCAGTGAGGACTTCGAGATAGGTTGTCGAACCGTCGAAGAGGAGGAGTTCGTTGGTGATTTCAACCGATTTTTCGAGATTCTCTACCTGAAGGGTGAGCCACTGTTGCTTCTGTACGCTCTTCTCATAGACGGTCATGGCGTCGCTCACATCGGCGGCAGCGCTCATGATGGTGTATTCGAAGTTGTTGAGGGCCTGCTGCTGCTGAGCCTTTGCCGCTTCAAGACGGGCGATGTTCTGACCGCGGGCGAAAAGGGGAGCGGTGAGGCTTCCTGCAAGCTGGATGAACCAGTCGCCGGGGTTCTGCACGAATGAGCCGAGGAGGTTGGTGAAACCACCGTTGGCAGTGATGTTGATGCTCGGGTAGAAGGCTGCACGGGCGGAAGCTGTCGAATAGAAGGCCGAGGCAAGCGACATTTCAGAGGCGCGGACATCAGGACGGACAGCAAGCTCGGCCATGGGGATGGCTGTGCGCTTCATGACCGGAACATTGATGGATGCCTCGGGGGAGATTGTCCACTTCTGTGGCATCTGATTGAGCAGGAGCGACATGGTGTTGTTGGCCTCGTGGAGCGACATTTCGATGTCGGTGATGGAAGCCTCGATGCTGTAGTACTGGGCAAGGCTCTGGACAACGGCATCCTCTCTCAGACGGCCGGCTTCCTTGAGGTTGCGCATCACCTGAACGCTCTCTTTCCAGAGTTCGGAGGTCTCGCGTGAAAGTTTGAGTTGTGCTTCAAGAGCTGCAATCGAGTAGTAGCACTGGGCGACACCTGCGATTATCTGCGAACGTACAGCCTGCTCATAGGCACGGGCCTGAAGCTCGGCAGCCTGTGCGCCACGCTTGGAGTTGAGGAGTTTGCCGAACACGTCGATTTCCCAGTTGACGGCGAGAGGGAGCTGGTAGGTCCAGTTGAAGTCGTTGCTTGCATACTTGGCGCCTGCGCCGTTGGGCGAGAATGTGAGCGAGGGGAGGTAGCTCAGTTTGGCACCCTTGAGCTGAGCGTGGGCGATGTCGACGTTGAGCTTGGCGTTGCGGAGGTCCTTGTTGGCAGCGAGAGCGCGGTCGATGAGGTCGACGAGAGCGGGATCGGTGAAGACTGCGCGCCACGAGAGATTGCCGAATGCAGTCGAATCGTCCTGAATCTTAAGAGCCTCGGCATACTCCTTGACGAGTTGACTGTCGATTTTCTTAGCGTCGTATTTTTGATAAATCCCGCAACCGCTGAGCGCTGTCACGCTCAGTCCGGCTGCAAGGATAAGTGAAAAATTCTTGATTTTCATTGAGTGGGATGTTAACTGATGAAAAACAGTTGGAGGATTGGTTTAGTGGGAGGGAGTGTACTGCTCGATTTCGTTCTCGATGCCTTCATTGTCGGTGTCTTCCCACTTGAGCGGAGTAATCTTCTCCTGAATCTTCTGGAAGATGACGAAGAGGGCAGGCACGATGAGCACCTGGAGAATCATACCGATGAGCATACCTCCGATTGAACCTGCACCGAGGGCGCGGTTACCGTTTGCACCTGCACCTGTCGCGAACATCATCGGGAGAAGACCGATAATCATCGCAAGCGAGGTCATGAGGATAGGACGGAGACGGGCGGTGGCACCCTGGATGGCGGCATTGACAATCGACATACCAGTGCGGCGGCGTTCAACAGCGAACTCAACGATAAGGATGGCGTTCTTGGCAAGAAGACCGATGAGCATGATGAGCGCGATCTGGAGGTAGATGTTGTTGGAGATGCCGAAGATCTGGGCGAAGATAAATGTGCCCATGAGACCGAAGGGAATCGAGAAGATAACGGCCCAGGGGAGGATGTAGCTCTCATACTGTGCCGAGAGGAGCAGGTAGACGAAGAGGAGACAGAGGCCGAAGATGACGGCTGTTGTCGAACCTGCGCCTGTCGAAGCCTCCTCACGGGTCATACCGGAGTACTCATAGCCGAAGCCGGCAGGAAGAGTCTCGGCAGCGACGCGCTCGATGACGGCAAGACAGTCACCGGAGGTGTAGCCGGGAGCGGGCTGACCGGTCACGGAGATTGACTGGAACATGTTGAATCGGTTGAGAAGGTCAGGACCGTAAATCTTGGTCAGGGTGACGAAGTTCGAGAGCGATGCCATCTCCTTGCCGTTGCGCACCTTGATTGACGAAAGTGTCTCGGGGCTTACGCGGGATTCGGGGTTGGCCTGCATCATCACACGGTAGATTTTACCGAAACGGTTGAAGTTGGAGACATACATACCGCCATAGTAACCCTGAAGCGTGGTGAGGATGTCCTTGGGCGAGAGACCTGCCTGCTTGGCCTTTGCAGCGTCGATGTCAATCATGTACTGCGGGAAGGTCGGGTTGAAGGTGGTGTAGGCCATCTGGACCTCAGGCTGCTGGTTGAGTTTTGCGAGGAAGCCCTGGACAACGGCAAAGAAGTCGTTGATGTCGCCGCCTGTCTTGTCCTGCATCTTGAGCTCGAAACCGTTGGTCATGGAGTAACCGGTAATCATAGGGGGAGCGAAGATCATCACACGTCCGTCCTTGATGGCCGATGTCATGCCGTAGAGCTTGCCGAGGATTGCGTCGGAAGTCTGAGTGGCTTCCTTACGGTCTTCCCAGTGTTTGAGCTTGAGGATGAATGTACCGTAGGTGGCACCCTGACCGGCGAGGAAGCTATAGCCTGAAATTTTCTGGCGATACTCGATTTCGGGTACCTGTGCGAGGATTTTGTCGAGTTGGTCAAGGACTTCGTCGGTGCGTTCCTGTGAAGTTCCCGGGGGCATGTCGACCATACAGAAGAGCGTACCGGTATCCTCGCTCGGAACGAGGGTGGATGTTGTGATGCTCATGAGCCATACGAGGATTGCGACAGCTGCGGCAACGATGGCAAATGAGGTGATCTTGTGGTTGATGAAGAATGTGGTGAGTTTGTTGTAGAGTTTCAACACGCGGTTGAAGCCCTTTTCAAATCCCTGGTGGAAACGCTTGTTGAAGATGCCGAGGATGGTGATGACGGCAACAACGGAAGCGATGATGAGCTGGACGGGGTGTTCGGTGTTGTACCAGCCGAGTACCATGAATGTGATGGTTGCGGCGAGGAAGGCAAATGTCACCAGCGGGGGCATGTTGAGGGTGAAACGACGTTTAGCCTGACCCTTGACAGCATCGGCTGCAGCCCCGTAGGCTTTGCCCATGCGGTCCTTGAGAGAGGAGTTGTCGTCGTGACCTTTGAGGAATACCGCACAAAGCGCCGGTGAGAGGGTCAAGGCGTTCAAGGCCGAAAGACCGATGGCGATTGCCATGGTGAGACCGAACTGACGGTAGAACACACCTGTTGTTCCCGACATGAACGACACGGGGATGAACACGAGCATCATGACGAGGGTAATCGAGATGATGGCACCGCCGATTTCGCCCATCGCATCGATTGATGCCTTTCGTGCGCTCTTGTATCCTACGTCAAGTTTGGCATGGACCGCCTCGACGACCACAATCGCGTCGTCGACCACAATCGCAATCGCCAAGACGAGAGCCGAGAGAGTGATGAGGTTGAGCGAGAACCCGATGAGGTTCATGAAGAAGAAGGTACCCACGAGAGCCACGGGGATGGCGATTGCGGGGATGATGGTGGAGCGGATATCCTGGAGGAATACATATACCACAAAGAACACGAGGATGAATGCCTCGATGAGGGTCTTGATAACCTCGTGGATTGAAGCGTCAAGGAAGTCGTTGTTGTTCATCGGGACTGCGATGGCGAGACCTGCGGGGAGGTCTTTCTTCATGCTGTCGACCACCTTGAGACAGTCGTTGATGATCTGGGTTGCGTTGGAGCCTGCTGTCTGGAAGACGATACAGCTTGTTGAGGCGTAGCCGTTGAGTGAGTTGGAGAAACCGTAGGTCACACGTCCGAGCTCGACATCTGCCACGTCGCCGAGGCGGAGTACCTCGCCGGTGGGCTTGGCCGAAACGACGATGTCCTCGAACTGTTCGGGGGTCACGAGACGGCCTTTATACTTCATTGTGTACTGGAAGCTCTGGTCGCCCTGTTCGCCGAAGGCACCGGGGGCAGCCTCGATGTTCTGCTCGGCGAGAGCGTAGGAGATGTCGGTCGGGATGAGTCCATACTGTGCCATCACCTCGGGCTTGAGCCAGATACGCATCGAGTAGTCGGCACCGAAGCTCATGACGTCGCCCACACCTGACACACGCTGCAACTGCGGAATCATGTTGATTTTGGCGTAGTTGTCGAGGAACTCCTGAGTGTAGTTGCCCGATTCATCGTAGAGAGCCACCATGAGGAGCATCGAGGTCTGACGCTTCTGGGTGAGCACACCTACCTGGGTAACTTCGGCCGGGAGGAGGTTCTGGGCCTTTGCCACACGGTTCTGGACGTCGACGGCTGCCATGTCGGGGTTGAAGCCCTGTTCGAAGTAGACAGTGATGTCAGCCGAGCCGGTGTTGGTTGCGGTTGATTCCATGTAGGTCATGCCTTCCGCACCGTTGATTGATTCTTCAAGAGGTGCAATCACGGAGTTGAGCACGGCCTGCGCGTTTGCACCGGTATAGGTGGTTGACACGCGGATTGTCGGCGGTGCGATGTCAGGGAACTGGGTCACGGGAAGTGCGAAAAGTCCGATAAGACCCAGAAGGACGATGAAGATTGAAATCACCGTCGACAGCACCGGCCTGTTGATGAAAGTATCTAATTTCATTACTGATTCTTTATTCGTTGTTCAGCCGGAGGTTGGAGGTTGGAACCGGCTGATAGAAATGTGAATGAATTAATGTTTTTTATTTTGCTGCGGGAGCCTGAGCGGCTTCAGCGGGAGCCGCATCGGTCTTGGGAGCGACGGGGTTGATGGTCATGCCGTCCTGAAGTTTGGTGCCGACACCTTCGATGGCGATGCGCTGGCCAGACTGGAGACCGGTGTTGACCACGAAGTTCTTGCCATCGTTGTTGGCTTCAACAGTGATAGGGGTTGAAACAACCTTGTTGGAGTCGTTGACAACATAGACGAAGCGACGGTCCTGAAGCTCGAATGTGGCCTTCTGGGGGATAACGATGACAGCTTCCTTGTTGTCGGGAAGGATTATCTGGCCTGTGGCACCGCTGCGGAGAACGCCGTTGGGGTTGTTGAAGAGGGCGCGGACGCTTGAAGAACCTGTAGCGTTGTCGATGACACCCGAAACGGTGGCAACCTTGCCGGTGTAGGGGTAAATCGAGCCGTCGCTCATGCGGAGCTGCACTTCGGGCATAGCCTTGATGGCGGCATCCATTGTACGCTCTCCTTCACCGACAAGGTTGAGGAGGTCGTTCTCGGTGAGCGAGAAGTAAGCGTAGACCTGAGAGTTGTCGCTGACAGTTGTGAGGGGCTGGGCCGAAGAGGGTGAGGCGAGCGAACCTTCACGGTTGGGGATTGTGCCGACAACGCCGTCGCTGGGAGCGGTCACAACTGTGTAGGCGAGGTTTTTCTGAGCGGATGCCAGAGCTGCCTTGGCGTTGGCGAGCTGAGCCTGTGCCTGTGCGAGAGAGTTCTGGGAGAGCTGATATTCGTATTCGCTGATGATGTTTTTGTCGAAGAGTTTCTTTTTGTTGTCGGCAGTCATTTTGGCTGTGTTGACAGCGGTCTGGGCATTGTTGACAGCGGCTTTGGCCTGGTCAACGGCAGCCTGGAATGTAACCTGGTCGAGAGTGAAGAGGACTTGTCCCTTGTGGACACGCTGTCCTTCGTCAACATGGACTTTGGTGATGAATCCTGTCACCTGGGGACGGATGTCGATGTCGGTCTTACCCTTGATGGTCGCCGGGAATGTAGATTGCAGATCAGCCGACTGTGGAGTCAGGGTAATTGTTGCGATTTCGGGTGCGGGGGCCTGCATTTGCTGCTGCTGTTTCGAGCATGAGGGAAACAAGGCCACGGCTGCGAGCATGATTCCAATGCCGCTTTTCGATAACGCGATGGATTTCATTGTCATTCTTTTCGTTACTAATTATACCTATTTTTATATTATTTTCGGGAATTTAATATGCAAAGTTACCAATGATTTGGGCAATAAGCGAAAAATGTAACAATAAAAAATGTAAAATTAGCGAAAAGCCCCTCATTTGTTCTGTTTTTGACCAATTGAAAGAGGACGGTGACATTGAATTTATGACGTTATTCCGTATAGTTAGCGCTTCTCTGAGCTGATTTACCCGAAGGCTTTTAAGCAGGGTGAAGGATTTTAAATGGGTGGCCGACGGCGATTTGTCGGCTTAGTAAATTCTCCTTACCTTTGCACCCCGAATCAAATAAATCAATCATCATGGCCACTTTCTTTCAGAAATTGCGCGGGCTGACGAAGATGCCGACGTTCCACGTCCTTCTTGCACTCAGTGCCGCCCATTGTCTTAATGATTTGCTCCAGTCGGTGATCACTGCGGTCTATCCCATGCTCAAGGCTGATCTGGGAATCAATTTTGCCGAAATCGGTCTCATCACGCTTGTCTATCAGCTTGCGGCTTCGATTTTTCAGCCGGTTGTGGGCTATGCCTTTGACCGCCGTCCCTTTGTGTGGAGTCTGCCGATGGGTATGTGTTCCACTGCCATCGGTATCGTGCTTTTTGCATTCTGCACCACCCTTACCGGTATTCTTGTCGCTGTTTTCATGGTCGGAATCGGTTCGGCCACACTCCATCCGGAGGCATCGCGCATCACTTCGCTTGCAGGCCGTCAGCGCAGGGGCTTTGCCCAGTCGGTCTTTCAGGTTGGCGGAAATTTCGGCGGTTCGATCGGTCCGCTGCTCGTCGCGCTTATTGTCGCACCCCACGACCGCCGCTATGTGGCTTTCTTCCTGATTTTCGCTTTCATCTGCTTCTGGGCCATGAGGCCAATCTGCCGTTGGTATGCAGGCTATCTCCGTGACCTCCGTTCGCGTGAGGTCCGCGAGGAGCATAAGGCTCATCTGCCTCTGTCGCGCGCATATACTATATTTACTATATGCGTAATTATCGTGCTGATTTTCTCGAAGTATATCTATATGGCGAGTCTGTCGAGCTACTATACTTTCTATCTTATCGACCGTTTCGGGGTGTCGGTGTCGCTTTCGCAGGTGTTTCTCTTTGTGTTTGTTGTCTCGACTGCAGCCGGTACCCTTGTCGGAGGCCCGGTCGGTGACCGTTACGGCCGCAAGGCTGTGATATGGGTGTCGATTCTCGGCACAGCTCCGTTCTCCTTGCTCATGCCTCATGTCGGTCTGGCAATGACGGTGGTGTTGAGCTTCTGTGCGGGCTTCATGCTGTCGTCGGCTTTCCCTGCCATACTTCTTTATGCCCAGGAACTTCTTCCGACCAAGCTCGGTATGATTTCGGGTCTGTTCTTCGGCTTTGCTTTCGGCGTGGGTGGTATCGCATCGGCTGTGCTTGGTGATTTTGCTGACCGATATGGCATCGAGGCCGTCTACAATTTCTGTGCCTACACTCCGCTGCTTGGCATCGTCGCTGCTTTCCTCCCGAATCTTAAGAAAAAATCGCTCCCGGCTTAATCTACTCAATGTAGAACTGCCGGAAGGCACATAAGAATAAAAGCACTGCCGGAAGGGTACATAAGGACAAAAGGCCAGAAGGGACATAAAATTTTTTCATCATTTCGAAGTTTTGTTATTCATATTCTTCGATTGACGGAAAAACTTATGTCCCTTCTGGTCTTTTGTCCTTATGTGCCCTTCTCTTATTTGCCCTTATATGCAATGGTTGGGGTTAGAAGAGGCGTTGCTGGCCGGTGAGTTCGTCGCGGATTTCGTCGTCGCTGCGTTCGGGCTCGATAGCTGGAGTGCCCGAGGGCTGATCGCCGGGATTGTCGCCGTTGCCATCGGTCGAGGCGGTGTTTTCAGAGCCGGATGTTTCGTCGTCATCATCGTTCTCGTCCGTGCTGACAGGTTCGAGTTCGGTGATGGTGTCTATTTCGAAGGTGGTTAGGCGCTTGCCTTTGGCCTTGAATGATTTGACAGCGATAAAGTCCTTGGCCACTACCTCCATAGCCGGACGGAATGAGTCGGCACCTCCGAAAGTCACCTCCACGCGCAATCCAGGCTCGTCGCTGAGCAGCAGGAGCTGCGATTTCTCGTTTTCGCCGAGATAGCGCTGCGTCTTGGCCGACGGTTCAAAGGTGAAGCGTTTGATATAGGGGAATTTCTGGTCGGCATCGTTGAGAATGGCGGTCCAGACTTTGTGGGGCGCGAATTTCTCGATGCGTAGGATATTGTCGGGGTAGTGGTTTGATGCGTCGAAAGTGGAAGTATAGTATTCGCCGTTCTTCTGTATGACCAATACAAGGTCGCCGCTGTTGAATTCGCCGAGATAGTCGCCGCGTCCGTCATAGTTGAGGCGCATGACATCCGGGTCGAACCACACGTCGCGTCCACCGAGGGTCGAGCGTCCGGCTGCTTTGAGCGAGAAGCGGTGTACTTCATTGCGGGTGACGATATTGCCCATGGCACTGCGCCCCTTGATGGCAAGTTCGGAGAAATCGACATCAAACTGAAGGGTTTTCAGGCGCAGTTTGGGTTTGAGGGTGACTTTGACAACCTCGGCTTCACCGTTATGATTGACAGTGAACCAGCAGACGCGGCTGCCCGGCTCACCGGGGGTCAGGTTGTACTCCTTGTCGCGGGTGATACCGGTGACGAAGAAGCGTTTCATGTAGTAAGTGCCACCCTTGCCGTTCTGGTAGATGACATTGTAGACAGTGCGCTTGTCGTTGCGCTTGAACACGTCGACATGTATGATTCCTTTGCCGACAAACATCTTTTCCTGCACCTTGACCACTTTGTAGCGGCCATCCTTGTAGAAGATGATTATGTCGTCGATTGAGGAACAGTTGCAGAGGTATTCATCCTTCTTGAGCGAGGTGCCGATGAAGCCTTCTTCCCGGTCGATGTAGAGTTTCTCGTTGGCTTCGGCTACGGAGGCTGCCTGGATGTTGTCGAAGTTGCGGATGACGGTCATGCGCGGGTAGGCATCGCCGTATTTGTATTTCAGATTCTCGTACCAGCCGATGGTGTAGGCGGTGAGGTTGTCGAGCTTAGAGTTGAGGTCGGCTATGCGCTCATGGTAGGCGGCTATCTGTTCCTCACACTTGGCCACGTTGAATTTCAGGATTCGGCCCATCTTTATCTCGAAGAGACGGGTGATGTCATCGTCGGTGATTTCGCGGATGAAGATGTCTTTGAATTTTTCGAGGCGGCCGCGGATGTGGGCTATCGCCTGTTCGCGGTTCTCGCTTTCCTCATAGCCCTTGTCCTTATAGATTCGTTCCTCGATGAAGATGCGTTCGAGTGATGCGAAGTGGAGCTGCTCGCGCACTTCTCCGAGCTGTATTTTGAGTTCGGCTTCAAGGATGTCGCGGGTGCGGTCTACGTTGTGGCGCAGGACGTCGCTTACGCCGATGAAATGGGGCTTGTTGTCGGAGATGACGCAACAGTTGGGTGAGATGGACACCTCGCAGTCGGTGAATGCATAGAGCGCGTCGATGGTCTTGTCGCTCGATGTTCCGGGCAGGAGGTAGACGATCACGTTGGCGGTCTGTGCGGTGTTGTCGACAACGGAGCGGATCTTTATCTTTCCGGCTTCCTGGGCCTTGACAATGGACTCGATGAGCGTCGCGGTCGTCTTGCCGTAAGGGATTTCAGTGATGGCGAGGGTCTTGTTGTCGATTTTCTCGATTTTGGCACGGATTTTCACCACGCCGCCACGTTCGCCGTCGTTGTAGCGCGACACATCAATCGAGCCTCCGGTGAAGAAGTCGGGGTAGAGGGTGAATTCCTCGCCACGGAGATAGGCGATGGCTGCGTCAATGATTTCGTTGAAGTTATGGGGGAGGATTTTTGATGAGAGACCTACGGCGATACCTTCGGCGCCTTTCGAGAGAAGGAGGGGGAATTTTACGGGGAGGGTTACTGGCTCTTTCTTTCGGCCGTCGTAGCTGAGGGTCCATTCGGTGACCTTGGGATTATAGACCACGTCGAGGGCGAATTGCGAGAGACGGGCTTCGATGTAACGGCCTGCGGCGGCACCTGCGCCTGTGAGCGTGTTACCCCAGTTTCCCTGTGTCTCGACGAGGAGTTCCTTCTGACCGAGTTGCACGAGGGCTTCGTAGATTGACGCGTCGCCGTGAGGGTGAAACTGCATGGTGTTGCCGACGATGTTGGCCACTTTGTTGAAGCGACCGTCGTCGAGAAGTTTCATCGAATGGAGTATGCGTCGCTGCACGGGTTTGAGGCCGTCCTCGATATTGGGGACGGCGCGCTCAAGAATCACATAGCTCGCATAGTCGAGGAACCAGCTCTGATACATGCCGCGCAACTGATGGCGGATTGTGTCGTTGGTCGTGTCGACTATAATCTTGGGGTCGAAGTTTTCGGAATGTCCGGGTGAATTGTTTTCCGGCACAAGGCCTTCGTTATCCTCCATGGCATCCGTAGGAAAGGTGTCCTCGCTCATAAATCATTGTTTTTCTATGGCAAAAGTACAAAAAAATCCTCGTTTTTCCTATAGTTTGATTTTTCGGCGGAAGGATGTCTTGTCGGTCGGCTGTCTGATTGTGGCAAATTGCTACGAAAAGGTGCTGTTTTCGCCCAAAAACCATCAAGTTTGCTTTAAAAATGACGATAATGCTAAAAAATATGTTAAAATCAAGCATTTTGTTGCTGAAAAATTTGTGGGGTATGCGGAAAGTGCTTAACTTTGCAATGTGTTTTTCATGGTATTAGATTTAAGGTTAACTAAGATTGGTTGTCGAGAGACAATCAATTCTTTTTTTATACCTACCCGAATGGAGTTTTGGCTTTTGGCTGTGGGATGAGTTAATTTTTTTGAATCTTGAGTCCGGGTGGCGGTTGAGGAGCGTTATAATTGTTATATTGCTGAGGATTGACTTTAACTGTTGGTGGAATGTGTTTAAACTATAAGTGAAGGATTTAATCCGTCAGTGAATTTTATGTAATCTATTAATGAAATGCTTTAACTTTTATGGAAATGCGCTATCTTTGCAAAAAGATGTGTGGTATTCACCGATTAACAACTAAAGATTATGACTCAGCTTGTATTGAATATTTCCGACCCCTCCGTGTTGCCCACACTGAAAAAAGTGGTCAAGGCTTTCAATGGTGTCTCCATCGCACCGGCCAAGAAGAAAGCCGTGGCTTTGGCCAAGAAGGAAAAGAAGGCTAAATGTGGCCTCGATGAAGCCCTCGAGGATGTGAGGGAGGGGAGGGTCTCAGGTCCTTTTGATTCTTTTGACGAACTTTTGGCGCATGTGATGAAATGAGCTATTCAGTCCTTACAACTAAAAGGTTTGACAAAGCTTTAAAGAAGTGTGTCAAACGTGGCCTTGATTTATCTAAATTGAAGACCGTTTATGAATTGCTTAAGGAATCCGGTTCTCTTCCTCCTCAGTATCGTCCTCATAAGCTCTCGGGTGACTATGATGGCTGCTGGGAGTGTCATATCCAGCCTGATTGGCTTCTGATATGGGAGCAGAACGATACTGAACTGGTGTTGCTGATGCTCGACACCGGCTCGCACAGCGATTTGTTCGGTTGATCAATCGCCAGGTTTGTTTTATTGGCGGATTTTATATTTCCGGTTTTTATTTCTATGCTGTTGCGGACGCTTTGAAAAGCGTCCCTACAGGGCGACCGCTTGTCTGTCAATTGGCTATGTTGGATGGGTGGGTGTATGAGAAAATAAATAAGGAGTCCGGTTTGTGCCGGACTCCTTATTTATTGGAGATTGTCTATTTTTTGATGGTTGTCCCGGAGGGATAACCTCGTTCTTGACAAGTGATATTACTTGTTGATGAACTTCTTGCCGTTCTGGATGAGGATGCCCTTGTAGTCTTTGGTCACACGCTGGCCGAGGACATTGTAGATGGGAGCATCGGGGTTGAGGGTGTCGTCAGCTATGATGCTGTCGATAGCAGAGTCGCCACCCTTTGCAGTGAATTCGAAACCATAGAGGCCAACCTGGCTCTTAGTGTTGAATACATAGTATGTTTTGTCAGCTTCTACGGGGAAGGTCAGATAACCGAGAATCTGACGATTCTGAGTGATGCCGTTAGTGTGTTGGATGACATAATCTTCGGGCATCTTGCCTACGTTGAGATATTTGGCATCGCCGTCGTCAACATTGCCTTCAAACACAAATCCGGTGTTCTGATAGAAAATCGCTACGTCGATGTCTGTGTTGGGGATAGGCTGTTTGGTTGCAGCGTCTACGATATAGGTGGGATTAGCATTCTTGTTTCCAAAAAATGCAATTTTAAGTGAACCGGCGGAAGCTACATCAAATTTCCAGTATGCGCCCTTTGCAGGCATGTCCATTCCGGGTTCCCAATAGGAGCCAAAAACGCGGTGAGCTGTTCCATTATCTGTTTCCTCATCGAATTCCCAATGGAGTGCTTCGGGATTGCCCTGACCCATGAGGTATTGAGAGAATTGAGGGGTGCATCCCTCAACAATGAGAGCGTCATTACCGTCTACAGAACCTTTAAGTTGCCATGCGCTGGCAGCGGTTTCGATCTTCTTGTCACCATTGGGGGTTGATTCACCGGTCATGGTAACGCCGTTAACCTTCACTACGATAGTCGAAGTTTTGAGTGAAGAAGGAATAGAAGTGTCAGGAGCATCAGCTGTGCCACCCCCATAGATACCTTGAGTCAGGGTTTCGAGAGTTGCGTTTTCAAGGTTATAGTCGGCTGCTTTCCAGATTTCCTGGGCGTTTACTGACCATGCCATGCAAGCCACGGCTGCGAGAGTAAAGATTTTCTTCATAAAAATAAAATTTAAGGATGAATGGTATTATATTTTGTAAAAGTTAGTCGGATAAAACCTCTATATTTTTCTTTGGGCTCCGGAGGACGCCTTTTTTATGAATCGTGGTAATTATTGTATTTTTGATGCGGGCAAAATTACAAAATATTTTGAAAATAAAACTCTTTTTCAGCTTTTATTTTCAATAGTTTCGAAATTTATATGATTTTATCTGATGACAGGGGACTTATTGTACCATTCGGATATTTGTCCGGCTTGCCTTGCCGGTCTTGTCAGCTTTCTCGGTCCTCTTGCTCCTCGCTGAGACTGGAGAGGAGGCCGGTGGTTGAATTCATGATATAGCCTGCGACGCGCACATCTTTTGCCATCAGTGGATGGTTGCGGATGAGGTCGACGGTTTCAGCAACGGCATCGGCTGTGTTGGTGAAGCCGTGAAGCCAACTGTTGAGGTCTATGCCACAGTGGCGCATGAGTGAGATATGTTCTTCGTCAATACCGCGTTCGCGCATGAGGTGGAGCATCTCCTCGGCATCCATGCCCTGCACTCCGCATCCGGTGTGGCCGATGACCATGACTTCATTGACTCCAAGCTCGTAGACAGCCACAAGCAGCGAACGCATGGTGGAGTCGAAGGGGTTGGTGATTGTGCCTCCGGCATTCTTTATCATCTTGACATCTCCGTTCCTGAGTCCGAGGGCTGCGGGGAGGAGTTCGACCAGGCGGGTGTCCATACATGTCACGATTGCAATGCGCTTGTCGGGATACTTTGAGGTCTCGAAGCGGCGATAGCCTTCAGAGGCCACGAATTCGCGGTTGAATTTGATAATTTCGTCAATCATAGTTGTAAGTGATAAGATTCTATTTGCTTGTCAGCCCTATCGGACGCTTTGGTCAAATAGGGCTGACGGGAGATAGTCAATATGTTTAACGGATGTATCAGAGGAAAATTGTCACGAACATGTAGAGGCAGTGGGCGATTACGGCAGCGAAGATGCCTCCGATTGTGTGAGCGAGGATTGCCTTGGTTGTGAGTTCGCGATAGCCGAGCGAGTCGAGCATGGCGGTGTGGGTGCTGAGATAGCCGCTCCAACACATTCCTATGGCGGTGAATACGGCTATGGCGTTTCCGTCAATCCATCCCTGCGAAATGAAGTTGGGGACAAGGCTGAGGGCGGCTCCGACGGCACCGAGGGCTGTGATGGGGAAGGCAACGAGGTGCGGGTCTGTGAAACCGAAAAGCCATTCAAACACGATGTTGATTTTCTGGGCAAGCCACGGGAGGAGTTCCACGCCTTCGTAGGCGCCGCCGGTATATTCGCCTGATGCCGATGCACCGAAAGTGAGGATCATCACGAGAGTGGAGATGATGAGCACACCAGGGATGATGGCGATGCCGACATCGACACCTGTGCGTCCGCCGTCAAGGAGGGCGTTGAGAATACGGATGGGGAGCGATTTTGTTTCTGCTTTCTCAGCCTCTTCTTCGGCGATTTCATCGTCTATCACATTCTCAGTCTCGAAATTCGGATAGGCTTTTATGACGAAGCGCTGCATGAGTCGGGTCGACACGATGCAACCGCAGGCCGCACCTATGAGGCCGATGAATGGAGCGAGATAGTAGCCCTGTCCGACCATGAAGACCATCACAAGCAGTCCCATGCCGAAGGCTGTTCCGAAGTTGGTCAGTGAGATGTATTGGAATTTCTTGAAGTAACGGCTGAAACGCTTGTCCTGAGAGAGCGATATGATGGCGGGGTTGTCGCTCAGGAAGGTCATGACCGCACCGAGCGAGGCCACGCCCGGCAGACGGAACAGAGGACCCATGAGGGGGCGCAGAAGCTTTTCGAGCAGGCTGACAACGCCGAATTCCACAAACAGGCGTCCGATCGCACCGGTGACAACGCAGATACCCATGAGGTAGAAAACGGTGTTGATGAGGAGGTCATGCGCGGTGTGCATGATGGTGTTGAGCATGTTGGGAAGTCCCATGACCGAGCCGAGATAGTAGAACAATCCCGTTACTATCAGTAGACAGGGCACACCGGTCGGGATATAGCGCGAGATTCCTCCACTGCGCTTCTCCGGTTTGGCAGGAGCGGCTTGTGGCTGCGGTTCGTTGACATTCATAGGTGTTTCCATGGGTGGGTTGTGTTTGTCGTGGTTGATTCAGATGATATTATTTGCGTTTGAGCGAGAGGATGTTCATTGTCCACTTGACTCCGAGGTCAAAAAGGACTGTCTTGTCTTGCATGACATCGGCAGTATTGGCGTTTGTGCCTGTAGAGTAGTAGCAATTCGCATGTACGCGCAGGGTATGGTTGGAGTTGGCGAGCGGGAAGTATTCGAGTCCTCCGCCGACCATAGTCATTTTGGTGCCGGAAAGGACACAGAGGTCGGCATCTGTCGTAGTGGCGTTGCGGTCGTAGGTTCCCTTGACGTGGAGGTTCCATTTAGCCGTCGGACGATAAGAGAGTTCAGCCATGACGGACCAGTCTTTGAAGAAGAAGGCCTGACGTGAGGCCGCGCGGTTCATGAGGTCAAGTTCGAGTGCTACCTTCCCGAATGAGAAGCGGTTGCCAAGGGCAAGATAAGAGATGTAGCGGTCAGGAGCATACTCGATGAGGTTGGCCGACCAGAGCGATGAGTATATGCCGTGGGTTGAGCTCCACATCAGGTTGTAGGCATACATGTCGCGGTAGTCAGAGCGGAAGAAAGGACTTTCGCAGAACTGAAACGACAGACGGTCGGAATCAGTAAGCCTGTAGGCTGCCGAAGCTCCAATCTGGTAGCATGGGATGTTGTTCCAGAACACCGAGCAGCCATAGAGGTCGATGGGCGCGCGGTCATATTCCCAACCGCCGATGGCCACAACCTGCTTTCCCGCCGAAAGTGACCAGCGGTTGATGTCGTAGTTGAGATAGACCCAGTCGGTCGCGTCGAAGAAAGAACCGTCGTTGTGGTTCTTGTTGAGGCGCTGTCGCCATGAATAGGACAGGTTGCCGGTGATGTTTCCGTCGACGCGTATGACGAGATACTTGCCTTCGAAACCGGTGTTGTCACTGACGGTGTGACCGTCATTCCAGTCACGTTGGTAGTCAAGACGGGCATCCACGTCGAGACGTATGATCTCGTCGCGGTTGTCGGCCCCCATAGCCGAAGCAGTGCACAAGGCCATGAGCATGGCTGTGCAGAAAATGGATTTCATAAGAAAATAAGGTTAACTATATGTGATTATCAGGGTAATCAGTGAAATCGTGGTAAGGATGAAATGGGGAGAAAGAGGAGAGAGGGCGGTGATAGAGGGATGATTAGAATGCGGCGGGTTTCATGGTGAGGCCTGTGGTTTCCTGAAGGCCGAAAAGGAGGTTCATGGTGTGGACAGCGTTGCCGGCTCCACCTTTGAGAAGGTTGTCGATGACGGCTGTGATGAGCACTTTACCGTCGATTTTGTCGAGATGGATGATACATTTGTTGGTGTTGACCACATCCTTGAGGTCAGGAATCTTCGAGGTGATGAAGGTGAAGTTGTGGTCAGAGAAATAGTCCGAATACAGTTTGATGATTTCGGGAAGTTCAAGGGAGCAGTCGAGATAGCTGACAGCCATGATGCCGCGCGAGAAGCAGCCGCGCATCGGGAGGATATGTATCTTGGAGTTGAAGCTTTGCTGCATTTCCTTGATGGCCTGAAGAATCTCGGGCATCTGGGTGTGGGCGAAAGGACGGTAGACGACCATGTTGTCGTTGCGCCATGCATAGTGGGTCGTCGGACGATGTTCGGCACCTTCGCTTGTGGCTCCCGTGATGACTGTCGTGTGGATGTCGGAGTTGAGCAGGAGGTTCTTGGCGAGAGGCATGAGCGAAAGCTCGACTGCCATAGCAACACAGCCTGGATTGGCCACATGCTTGGCTCCGCGCACCATTGGCTTGCGGTTGAGTTCCGACAGGCCATAGACAAAGTCATGCGTCCCGTCCTCGATGCGGTGGTCGCGTGCGAGGTCGATGATTTTCAGGTCTTCGGGGATGGTGTGGGTTTCGATGAACTCCTTGGTCTTCCCGGCGGGACGGCAGCAGAAGAGCACGTCGATGTTCTTCAGATCGAAATTGCTTGAGAAGTTCATGTCAATCTCGCCGTGGAGTCCTTGATGGACATCGACGATGCGCTGCCCTCCGACCGTGCGGGAGTGGACCCATTTGAGCTCCACATCAGGGTGATTTATGAGTATGCGGATGAGTTCGCCGGCTGCATAGCCCGAACCTCCGATGATTCCTACTTTTATCATGGCAAAGGAGATGGTGGTGGTTTTAAGGTGAAGGATGGATGATTTATGGTGTAAGCGCAAAAGGACATCAGGAGAGAAGACGGCATACATTGCATATCATGTATGTCCGTGCATTCCGGTCCTTATGTCCTTTTGCGTCTGTCATTGTCTGTTGATGTCTGTTCAGGCTTCGGGGAGCTTGATGGCTTCGATGCCCTTTTCGATGCGTCGGATGGTCTCGTCGCGTCCGATGAGCTCGGTTATGTCGAAGATATGCGGACCTTTACATTCGCCGACGAGGGTCAGACGGAAGGCATTCATGACATTGCCGAGATGGTAGCCTTTGGATGCCACCCAGTCGAGGACAATCGGTTCGGCAGCCTTGGATCCGAAATCGGGGAGCGAGCGGAGCACTTCGATGAGTTCGGTAAGGATGGCGGGTGTCTCCTCTTTCCAGCGCTTTTTGATGTCCTTCTCGGCGTAGGTTTCAGGTGCATTGAAGAAGAATTTTGCCTGATCCCAAAGCTCTGCGACGAAGTTCACGCGGCCCTTGACGAGTGAGATGACCTTTGCAATGTATTCGTCGGAGAAGTCAGCATCGTTGACACCGTGGGCCTTCAGTACTGGACGGAAGAGGCCGACGAGTTCTGCATCGGGTGTCATCTGGATGTATTCGTGATTGAACCAGCGGCCCTTGTCGAAGGCGAACTTGGCGCCGGAGCGGGAGCAGTGGTCAAAGGAAAATTTGGAGATAAGCTCGTCCATCGACATGATTTCGGTGTCGTCGCCGGGGTTCCAGCCGAGGAGGGCGAGGAAGTTTATGACAGCTTCAGGAAGATAGCCCGACTCACGGTAGCCTGATGAGATGGCACCGGTCTTGGGGTCGGTCCATTCGAGGGGGAATACGGGGAATCCGAGGCGGTCGCCGTCGCGCTTTGAGAGTTTGCCTTTGCCGTCGGGTTTGAGCAGGAGTGGCAGGTGGACGAAGTCGGGACGAGTGTCGGCCCAGCCGAAAGCTTCGTAGAGAAGCACATGGAGGGGAGCCGAGGGGAGCCATTCCTCACCACGGATGACGTGGGATACTTCCATCAGATGGTCGTCGACAATATTGGCGAGATGGTAGGTGGGGAGGTCGTCGGCGCTCTTGTAGAGAACTTTGTCGTCAAGAATCGACGAGTTGATGGTCACCTTTCCACGGAGAAGGTCGTTGACCTCCACGTCGCGTCCGGGTTCGATAAGGAAGCGGACAACGTATGGGGTGCCTGCGTCCATGAGGGCCTTCACTTCCTCGGCGGGGAGCGAGAGGGAGTTGCGCATGTTCATGCGTGTCGAGGCGTCATACTGGAAGTTGGGAGTGGCGGCGCGTGCAGCCTCAAGCTCTTCGGGGGTGTCGAAAGCGATGTAGGCGCGTCCGGCATCGAGGAGCTGCTTGACGTATGTACGGTAGATGTCGCGGCGCTCGCTCTGCTTGTAAGGGCCGTAGGCTCCGCCTTCGCGTACACCTTCATCAATCTTGATTCCGAGCCATGCGAGGGCCTCGTTGATATAATCCTCTGCTCCGGGGACGAAGCGGTTCGAGTCAGTATCCTCGATGCGGAGAATCATGTCGCCGCCGTTGCGACGGGCGAAAAGATAGTTGAAGAGAGCGGTGCGCACACCACCGATATGAAGCGGCCCCGTAGGGGAGGGGGCAAAACGTACTCTGACTTTGCGGTCCATATACAATATATATAACTATTATGTCGATAAGTGACGGATTTATTTATCTGACGACAAAATTATGAAAAATTTTTGCGAGATGCAAAAAGGCCGAGGAGGAGTTCTTTGATAATAAATGGAAAAGTTGTAAATTTGTCCACGAAACCATAAATTATACCCTTGAAAAATGGAGACTTCACAGCCCTACGTCCCGGAACCGGCCATCCGCCGTCTGCCATGGTATCTCGCCTGTGTGTCGCGTCTGAGAGCGCAAGGGGTGGAATATGTCTCGTCGACAGCCATTTCCCATCAGCTCAATGTCGATGCCTCGCAGATAGCGAAGGATCTGTCGTATCTCAACATCAAGGGTAAGACCCGCATCGGCTACGAAGTCAAGGAGCTGGAGCAGGGATTGCTCGATTTCCTCGGTTTCCATCGTGAGCACAATGCCGTCATGATGGGTGTCGGTAGCCTCGGCGCCGCTCTTATGGCCGATTCCGGCCTCTCGCGCTACGGCTTGAATATCGTGGCAGGCTTTGACGTAAATCCCGATGTGGTCGGGACCACTCTTGGCGGCAAACCCATCTATCATCTTTCAGAACTCCCGGCGCGCCTCAAGGAACTCGATGCCGAGATTGCTGTCATTGCCGTCCCGGTCGAAAGCGCGGCAGAGGTTGCCGAACTTTGTGTGCAGTCCGGGATAAAGGCGCTCTGGAATTTCACACCTTTCCACATCAAGACATCCCCCGGGGTGGCAATACAGAACACTTCGATTTATGCGCATCTCGCGGTGATGTATAACCGAATGCCAAAATGAAAATTATCCGTCTGATTTCGCTCTCCCCCGCGCTTGACATTGACATCCATCCCGATTCGGCCATGATTCTTCCGGGCCGACCTTTTTTCATGCCCGAATGGGGCGATAATTGGGTGGCGAAGATGCATCCCGCCGTAAGGATAGGCCGTCTCGGCAAGAATATAGCCCGGAAATTCGCTGCCCGTTACTATGATGGTGTCACTATGGCTTTTCGTGTGACATTGGCTGATGCAGCGGGACTGGAGGGTGTGCTTTCAGGTATGGATTCCTCGCTTATTCATGGCGAATGGCTTCCGGCTGAGTGCGCTTCAAGAGAATTGAGTGTGGGAGTAAATTGTGAGGCGTTTGCTGTAGGACCATTTGCAGACACGGTTGATGAGGTCATTGCCAAGGTGAGTGAATACATGACTCTGAAGATGGGTGATGTGATTCTCCTGCCTGCCGTCGGTCAACCGGTGAATCTTAAGGAGGGCCTGCGGGTTGAGGTCAGTGTTGACTCGACACCCGTAATGGAACTGAGGGTGGTCTGATGTTCAAATGGATTTTTTCATAGTGTTAATACAAAAAAAACATGCTGCATGAAGGCCGGCCTTCATGCAGCATGTTTTTTTTGTATCAGGCAGTTGCAAATGTTTAGCGGACGGAGACTTTTGCAGTCCTGGTGCCGACTTTGACAATGTAGAGTCCTGCGGGGAGTTCGATATGGCGCGATGAACCTCCGTAGACACGGACGCCTGTCAGCGAATAGACTGCGGCGGGGAGGTCTGAGCCTGAGATTGTGATGGCCGAGCCTCCTGAAATGACAGCGCTTCCGTCGGCGATTATGTCATCAATACCGGAGTCGTCCGGTGTGCCGGCTGTGAAGCAGATGTTGCGTCCCTCCTTGCGTATGTTGGTCAGGGGGTAGCCCGGGTCAACATGTCCCCATGACTGGAAGCGGGGTGTGGGTAGCATTGAGTTGGCGGTGTATTCGGTGACATTGGCTGCGCCGGGGAAGGGATCATTTACACTTGCGTTGATGCTGGTGCGGCTGACGGCTTCGACGAGGTCTACGTTCTGGTGCACGCGGTTGTTGTTGACCTCGTTCTGGAACCAAAGATTCTCATCGTAGTCAATGTGCCAGACGAGCATTCCGTTTCCTGCAAGATAGGAGTCCCAACCTTCGTTCTGACGGTTCTCGAAGAGGAAGAATTCATTGTCGACCTCAGTCTGCACAAGGTAGGCGGAATTTGAATCGGACAGCGGTTCGAGTGTGAGATGTGCCGGTGAGTCGATGACTTTCGGTTTCATCCAGCCGAGCGACATGCGCTCGAATGAGGAGTAGAGCGGAGGTGTGCGGGAGTTGTTGAGGTAGCAGCCGATGTCGAGGATGCTCCATGTCGACGGAGTGTTGATAGGAATCTCGCTGTCGCCGGTGTAGTAGAGGTCGGGAAGACCCATGACATGGGAGAACTCATGGCAGAAAGTTCCGAGGCCGTCGGGATAATTGGTGTAGATGAGCTCGTTGGAGCAGGCATAATGGTTGAGGAGAAGACCGTCGTAATAGTTGTCTTTTTTCTCGGACGCTGCGAGGTCGGGGTAGTAATATTTCTGATAGTTGTAGCCGCTCTGCACGTCGTAGGAATGAGGCCAGATGCAGTCAGCATCCGAGGCATTACCGGTCGATTCACCGAATCCGGCATAGATGATGTAGACATTATCCATGACTCCGTCACCATCGCAATCGTAGGGGGAGAAATCGAAACCTTGAGCTTCAAGGATGTTGCAGGCATGGATCGGGAGTTTGTAGGAGTTGGCGTCGTTGTATGGAGAGTTGCCTCCGTAATATGCCTGAGTGTTGGGGAGGGTGATAGGACCGTAGACATCGAACTGAGGGGCGAACACTCCGCAGGATGAGGCTTTGAAGTAGTCGCGGGCCGAGCCGGTGCCATTGTAGGAATTGAATCCTTCCTTGTTGAGCATGTCGGTGAAGTAGCCTTTGGCTCCCGAAAGGGTAAATTTCACGTCGCTGTATTCGGCGAGGATTACAAGACCGCGTGGTGAGCCGGTGGTCGGGAAAGTGGTGGTGCTCATCGACTCCGGTGCGCGAGATGGTGCACGCATGGCAGGGGCGCTGATGCGTGAGGGGGCAGCCATGGCAGCTTTGGCTACGATGGCGTCTGCGTCAAGTGTCAGGAGTAACTTTTTTGTCTCAGCCGATCTATAGGCGGGGTCTGATGCGGGTATGCCGGTGCTGACAAGTCTGCCTTCAGTGTCATTTTTTGCGAAGCAGAGAGTCTGACCGTCAAGTACGAGGGGATGACCGTCGTCAGTGATGAAGTAGTGGAAGCGCTCGTCGCCTACGGTGCGGTAGGTGACGGTAGTGCCGTCGGGGAGCGTTGCAGTGTGTTTGGCGGGGCGTGCCGGAGCGGCCCCGAGGCTGAGTGCCGAAAGCAGCACTGTGGCCATAACTGTGTGTATTCGTGGTAAAATCATAGGGTAAAATTATAAATTTTAAACGTAAAAATAAAAAGATTCGTCTAAATTTGCTGATAATATCTGTCAATCGTATATTTGTAATGGTAATCCGCAAAATCATATCTACCATGAAGCATATTCGTCCATTTTCTTTTGCCGTTCTGTCGGGAATTTTGCTGGCTACAGCAGCATGTTCGGAGAACGATGATCCTGTCATTGCAGTTTTCTCCGATTTCAGTTACCGTGTCACAATGCCTGACGGCGATGAGGTCGCAAGCTCCGACTGGGCACCTGTGCTTCCGGGCTGCTATCCGGATCCGTCGGTGGTGAGGGTGGACGATGACTACTATATGGTAAATTCCTCATTTGCGTTCTTCCCGGGTGTCCCTATCTGGCACAGCACTGACCTTCGGAATTGGGAACGGCTCGGCTACGTCCTTAACAGGCGTGAACAGCTCGACCTTCCCGATAGTCTCCGTATCTCCGGTGGTATCTATGCGCCTGATATTTCCTACAATCCTGTAAATGAGACCTTCTATATGATTACGACTCTTGTCGACAATGGAGGGACATTCTATGTCACCACCAAGGATCCGAAGTCAGGGCGTTGGAGCGATCCTGTATGGTTGCCGGAAGTCGGAGGAATCGACCCGAGTATCCTGTTTGACACTGATGGGAAGGCATATATTGTCAACAATGACAGTCCTGAAGGTGAAACCCTTTATGATGGTCACCGGGCTATCCATATCCATGATTTCGATTGGGAAAACAATCGTGTGACAGGTGAGTCGGAAATGATTGTCAACGGCGGGGTGAATCTTGCTGAGAAACCTGTGTGGGTTGAAGGCCCGCATCTATATAATATAGGTGGTAAATATTTCCTGATGTGCGCCGAAGGGGGTACGGGTCCGCAGCACAGCGAGGTCATATTTGAGTCAACGAGTCCGAAGGGGCCGTTCAAACCGTGTAGGATAAATCCGATACTCACGCAGCGTGGTCTTGATCCTTCGCGCCCTGACCCTGTGACATGTACCGGACATGCAGATCTTGTCGAAGATAAGGATGGCAAATGGTGGGCCGTCTATCTCGGTGTGCGCCCCTACGATGATAAGGGCAATGATATAATGGGTCGTGAGACGTTTATGCATCGCGTTGAGTGGAAATCGGGTCAACCTGTCATCACGGGACGCGATGAGATGTTGACCGGTCGTCCGCAGCGGGAGTTTGAATCCGAGCTCTGGTCCGACGGACAGTTGTCGCCTTTCGCGTTTTTCGTGCGTAATCCCCGTGGCGATTTCTACGGGATAAGTGCTGAGGGCGGTCTGAATCTCGTTGCTTCTGAAGTGGCTCTTGCCGACCGGAAGTCCCCTTCGGCAATCGGTATGTGGGCCACGGAGAAGGCTTTTGAGGTGGAGGCGACTCTCGATGAGTTTTCTCCTGTCACTTCAGCAGACATTGCCGGCCTTCTGCTTTTCCAGGACGATGATTGTAATGTCGTGTTCGGAAAGACGGTGAATTCCTACGGTGATAATGTGGTGAGAGTGATTGCCCGCAGTAAGAATGATAGGCGAAAGGAATTCGAGGCGCCGTTGGCGGATGCTTCTTCCCCGTTAAAACTCAAGATTGCTGCTGATGGAAATGGCTCATATTCATTCGCTTTTGCTGAGGGCGAGGGTGAATGGCAGAATATGTCGCAGACTGTTGCTGCCTCCATGCTCAGCACTGCGACGGCTGGAAATTTCACGGGAACGATGATTGGAGTCTATGCCTCTTCTGCTGAAAAGTAGAAATTCCACAAAACACCGAATGAAAATTCAACAAATCACCGAATGGAAATTCAACAAATCACCGAATAGAAATTCAACAAATCACCGAATAGAAATTCCACAAATCACCGAATGAAAATTCCACAAACCACCGAATGGAAATTCCACAAAACACCGAATGAAAATTCCACAAATCACCGAATGAAAATTCCATAAATCACCGAATGAAAATTCCATAAATCACCGAATAGTCAAAAAAAATCCTTATATTTGCATTCAAAATCAATGATATGGATGCTTATAGACCCAGAGTGATTGAGGCTCTGCTCAAACGGAAGTTGAGAAGTGCCGGTGCAATATTGGTGGAAGGCGCGAAGTGGTGTGGAAAATCCACCACTGCCGCCCAGTTTGCCAACAGCCACGTCTATCTTGCCAATCCTGCGACATACAGGCAAAACATGACGCTTGCAGAGGTCAATCCATCCGCCTTGCTCGAAGGAGAGACACCGCGGTTGATTGATGAGTGGCAGCTTGCGCCGGAATTGTGGGATGCGGTGAGGGGAGAGGTTGATATGCGCGGACGAAAGGGTCAGTTCATACTAACCGGCTCTGCCGTGCCACCATCCAACGATAAGATTCACCATACCGGGACAGGACGGTTCGCATGGTTGACCATGCGGCCGATGAGCCTCTATGAATCCGGCGATTCCTCCGGAGAGGTCAGTCTGGAAAGCCTGTTTGCAGCTCCGGATATGATTTCCGGAAACCGTGAGATGAACTTGGACGAGCTTTCCTATCTGATATGCCGTGGTGGTTGGCCGTCTGCTGTCGGCCTTGACAGAGAGGATGCTCTTGAAGAAGCCTACGACTATTTTGATGCTGTCGTAAAAACCGATATTTCCCGGGTAGATGGTGTGACACGTTCGGTGGCAAGGACACAGTTGTTCATGCGGGCCTACGCGCGCAGTCAAGGAAGTCAGACTGCATTGACCAAACTCCGTGCCGACATGTTGCCAAATGACAGCGCTACCCTCGATGTCGACACCGTGTCGTCATATCACAATGCGCTGAAAAAAATATTTGTGGTGGAGGACATGCCGTCGTGGAATCCCAACCTGCGTTCGAAAAGTGCCATCCGCACATCAGACACGCGCTACTTTGTCGACCCGTCCATTGCCACTTCCGCACTCGGTTGCGGACCAGATGAGCTGAAGGGCGATCTTGAAACACTCGGGCTCATCTTCGAGACCCTTTGCGTGAGGGACCTTCGCGTGTATTCACAGCCTCTTAACGGAGAGGTCTACCATTATCGTGATAGTTCCGGCCTTGAATGTGATGCCGTGGTTCATCTGCGCAACGGCCATTACGGTCTCGTCGAGATAAAACTTGGTGGGGAGACTGCTATCGAAAGCGCTGTCAAGACCCTCAACAAGCTTGAATCCAATATTGACACCGACAAGATGAAAGCTCCGTCCTTCAAAATGGTTCTCATCGGTGTCGGGCAGTATGCCTATCGCCGGAAGGATGGAATTTATGTCGTCCCGGTGAGCTGTTTGAAAAATTAGACGAAAACGACAGATTTAATGTTAAATTAAGAATAAAAACGTTAATATAGCAATTTTTCATAAAAAAATGCGCGTCTTTTGAAAATAATCACTAAATTAGCACACTAAATTCTATTTACCTATCCCTTCTCGCTGTGTGGGACGGCTGCGGCCTTTTCCAAAAAAGCTCGGCGAGCATTTTTTATCACCTTAAATAACTGTTATGGAACCGCGTGACACTTCAATGCAACCCGACGCATTGGATAAAACCCTGAACGAAGGCGCCGCACAGTCGGCTGCTGATTCTACAAACATTTCCAATCCCACTATCGAAACGGAGGCAGCGGGGGCTGTTTCCGCTGCAGTTGACGTTGAGACACCCGCTGTCGCTACGCCTGAAGAAATTACTGTCGAGGCTCAGGCTGAGGTTGCTGAAGAACCGGCAGCCGCAAAGCCACAGGCAAGCAAGGAGGAGATTCTGGCTGCGTTGAAAGTTCTTTCGGAGAAAGAGCCGGCAGAAATCACAAATGAGGAAGTGTCGCGTCTGAAACAACAGTTCTACGCCATCCGCAACGAAGAGCAGCGCGCCGAGCGTGAGACATTCGTCGAGGCAGGCAATCAGCCTGAAGCATTCGAGCCGAAGGCCGACGAGACAGAGGAAGCCTTCAAGGCCCTCCTTTCGACCGTCAAGGAGAAGAAGGCCGAGCAGCGCGCTGCAATCGAGGCCGAACAGCAGAAGAACTATGAGCGCAAGCAGGAAATCATCGCGAAGATTATCGAAATGAGCGGTGATGTCGACAATGCAAACCGCTTCTTCCAGCAGGTGCGCGACCTCCAGAACGATTTTAAGGAAATCGGCGAAGTGCCTGCTCCCGTGGCTGCCGACCTCTGGAAGAGCTATCAGGATGCCGTTGAGAAATTTTATGACCAGCTTAAAATCAATAAGGAACTGCGCGACTACGATTTCAAGAAGAACCTTTCGGAAAAGGAACTCCTCGTCGCTGAGGCCGAGAAGCTTCGCGAGGAAGAGGATGTCATCGCAGCCTTCCGCCGTCTGCAGGAACTCCACGAGCAGTGGCGTTCGATCGGTCCTGTCCCCAAAGAGGTACGCGAGGAAATCTGGGGGCGTTTCAAGGACATCTCAGCCGACATCAACAAGCGTTATCAGACATTCTTCGAGGAGCGCAAGGCCCGCGAACGTGAGAACGAGGCTGCCAAGGAGGCTCTTTGCGAACGCATCGAGGCTTATGAATTCGACAAGCTGTCGACCTACGCAGCATGGGATGAGATGACTAAGCTCATCATCGCCGCTCAGGAGGACTGGAAGAAGGTCGGCTATGCATCGCGCAAGTCAAACAACGCACTTTTCGCCCGTTTCCGCGAGACCTGCGACAAATTCTTTGCCGCCAAGGCTGAATTCTTCCGTGGAATGAAGGACACTCTTTCGCGCAACCTCGAAAAGAAAATAGCCCTTTGCGAACGTGCAGAGGCCCTCAAAGACAGCACCGAATGGCGCAAGACTGCCGATGAACTCGCAGCATTGCAGAAGGAGTGGAAGACAATCGGTGCTGTGGCCAAGAAACATTCCGACCAGGTTTGGCACCGTTTCCTCGCCGCTTGCGACTATTTCTTCGAGCAGAAGAAAAAGAACAATTCAGGCACCCGCCGCACCGAGCGTGCCAACCTCGAACAGAAAAACGAGATTATCGACAAGCTCAAAGCCATTGACGTTACCGCCATGGACCGCGAGGAAGCCATCAAGAAGGTCAAAGACCTTCAGGCCGAATGGCAGAGCGTAGGTCATGTGCCCTTCAGCGAGAAGGACAATGTCTATGAGGCATACCGCGGAGTGGTCAACGAGCTTTACCAGAAACTCGACATCTCGCAGCGCGGCTCGCGCATGGCTTCCTTTGAGAACACCATCAAGGAAATCGGCAACGACGAAAATCGTCTCTACCGCGAGCGTGAGCGACTTATGCGCGCCTACGAGCAGCGTCGCGGCGAACTCCAGACCTACGAGAACAACATGGGCTTCCTCAGCGCCAAGTCCAAGAATGCCGATTCGATGCTCCGCGACATGGAGCGCCGCGTTCAGCGCCTCAAAGACGACATCGCTGACCTCGAAAAGAAAATCGCCGTCATCGACAGTAAACTCTAATAAGAAAAAACGGTGTCAAATCACCGTTGATTCAATTTAGGTATACAAAAGCACAAAAGTGCAGAAGTGACAAAAGTTTAAAGCAGTCAGTAAATGGCCTGCTTGAGTGAAATCAACTTAAAACTTTTGTCGTTTCCGCACTTTTGTGCTTTTGTATACCTTTCGATGTTTTTGAAATGTATATGGAGAAAAGCTCCCCGTTTGAGATTTTATCAGCTATGTTTACAATATTTAAGGATTGAAACCGATTATATAAATAGGTATGGTCTGCGATTGCGGCTGTGCTGAATATTGTAAGCGACGATGGGCAAAACGAACAGACACGGACGGTATTTTCATCGGGCTCTCACTTTGGTTGACTTCCTAATCCTCAACGGAGTCTTCTTTGTCGTGACGGTCCTCAACCCCGCTGTGCCCGAAATCCACACCCGTCTCATCTGGGTCCTGCTCAATGCCGCCTATATCCCTGTGGCGCGCTATGTGGGGCGAATCCATAAGGTGAGGGCGATGCTCATGGAACGAATAACCTTCTCGGCGCTCCAGGCAGTGTGTCTTCACGCGCTTGCATTCATCTTCCTGCTTTATTTCCTGAAACTTGATGCGATTCCGTGGAAGATATTCGCCGAATTCTATTCTGCGACTGCCTTGATGCTGATTCTATGGTGGGTCGGGTCGCACTATCTGCTGAAGTCCTACCGTCGTGGCGGACGCAGCTATTCCTGCATAGTCATTGTCGGTTGCAATTCCACCGCCGAGCGCCTCTATGCCGAGATGCAGTCGGACCCCGGTTTCGGCTACCGCTGCCAGGGATTTTTCGACATCTACTGTCCTCCCGGTTTTGAACATCGCGACAAGTATGTAGGCGACCTTTCCGAACTGGAGGAGTTTGTCAAGGAAAACCATACCGACGAGATTTTCTATGCCCTCTCCGGCGAACACCGTGAGGCTGTCCAGCTAATCCTCGGTGTCTGCGAGAAGCAGATGATAAAGTTTCACTATGTCCCGCAGATATCGCCCTATCTAACCCGCAAGTTCCGCCTCGATTCCGTCGGGCAGATGCCGGTGCTCGAAGTGCGTACCAATCCGCTTGAACATACGGCCAACCGTGTGCTCAAACGTTCGTTCGACATAGCCTTCTCAGGCACTTTCCTCCTCTTCTCGCCGATTATCTTCATTCCGCTTGCCATAGCCATAAAGCTCAGCTCGCCCGGACCGGTGTTCTTCAAGCAGACCCGCACAGGCTATATGGGCCGTGATTTCCTCTGCTGGAAGTTCCGCACAATGAGGGTCAACGCCCAGGCCGACACTCTCCAGGCCACTAAAAACGACCCGCGCAAGACAAAACTCGGCGATTTCATGCGCCGCACAAGCCTCGACGAGCTTCCGCAGTTCATCAATGTGTTCAAGGGCGACATGTCGATTGTCGGTCCGCGTCCCCACATGCTCAAACACACTGAGGACTACCGCCGTCTTATCAGCCAGTACATGGTGCGCCATCTCATCAAGCCCGGCATCACGGGGTGGGCGCAAGTGCGCGGCTACCGCGGTCAGACCGAGGAACTGTGGCAGATGGAGCGGCGAGTGGAGCATGATATATGGTATATCGAGCACTGGTCCTTCCTGCTTGACCTCAAGATTATCGTGCGCACCGTCATGAACGCTTTCGGCGGAGAGGAACAGGCTTTCTGATTCATCGAAAAAATGTCTGATACACTTGATATACGGGAGCGGGCAATAGCGCTGCTCCGACGCTTTTACGGTTACAGTCAGTTCCGCCCCCTGCAGCTCGACATCATCACGTCGGCAGCCGAGGGGCGCGACAGTGTCGTGCTCATGCCCACAGGTGGAGGTAAGTCGATATGCTATCAGATTCCGGCCCTCCTTGCCGACGGTGGCGTGACGATAGTCGTCTCGCCGCTCATCGCTCTCATGAAGGACCAGGTGACGGCTCTGACGGCCAACGGTATTCCGGCTGCTGCAGTCAATTCGATGCAGACCGAGGCAGAGAACCATAGCATCCTCGAACAGCTCTTCACCGGACGGGTGAAGATTCTCTATATCTCACCCGAACGTCTGCTGATGGAGATCGACCGCTGGTCGCGCGATCTACCTGTCAGCCTTATCGCTATCGACGAGGCACATTGCATCTCGCAGTGGGGCCATGACTTCCGCCCGACCTACACTCAGCTCTCGCGCTTGAAAGAGGTGTTTCCGAAGGTGCCTATAATGGCACTGACCGCCACTGCCGACCGCCTGACGCGCGACGACATCGCCAAACAGCTCTGTCTGCGTGACCCTGCTCTTTTCATCGGTTCTTTCGACCGCCCCAACATATCACTGAGGGTGATGAATAATCCCGGCAAGAGTCAGCGGCTGCGCTATATCTCCACCCTCATCGAGCGCTACCGCCACGATTCGGGCATTGTCTACTGCCTCAGCCGCAAGGCTGCCGAGTCGATGAACAATGATTTGCTTGCGCTTGGCTACAAATCCGTTGTCTATCACGCCGGGCTTTCAATCACCGAGCGCAATCTCGCGCAGGACCGTTTCATTAACGGCGACGTGCAGGTGGTCTGCGCTACGGTCGCTTTCGGAATGGGTATCGACAAGAGCAATATCCGCTGGGTGGTCCACAACAACATGCCCCGCAATATCGAAAGCTACTATCAGGAAATCGGGCGCGCGGGCCGCGACGGGGTGAAGGCGGAAGCAATCATGTTTTACTCCTATTCCGACATCATAACTCTCCAGAGCTTCGTTGACGAGAGCGGACAGCAGGCCATCAACAATGAAAAGCTCAAGCGTATGCAGGAATATGCGGAGTCGTCGCTCTGCCGCCGCCGAATCCTGTTGAGCTATTTCAACGAGACGATGGACCATGACTGCGGCAACTGCGACGTGTGTCTGAATCCCCCCGAACGTATGGACGGAACCGTGATTGCCCTTAAGGCCATGAGTGCCATCATCAGGGTCAACGGTGCGGTGGGATTCTCGATGCTCATCGACATTCTCCGTGGAGCTGCCAAACATGATCTCATCGAGCGCGGTTATCATCTCATAAAGACCTACGGCGCCGGACGCGACCTCAGTTACCATGAATGGAACTCCTACCTCTCGCAGTTGATTCAGTTGGGATTGATCGACATCGCCTATAATGAAAGCAACCATCTAAAGGTGACCGAATACGGTGCGTCAGTCCTCCGTGACCGCACTCCTGTCACTCTTGCTAAATTCAAGGAGTTCGAGCGCCGCAAGCCCGGGTCGCGTAAGAAAGAGTACATACAGGAGCCGGAGCTCAAACCGGCGGAGCGCCTGCTTGCCGAACTGAAGGAGGTGCGCGTGAAGCTGGCAAGAAAGGAACAGGTGCCACCCTACATCATATTCTCCGACAAGACGCTGCTTGAGATGGTGCGCGTCGAGCCGACCGATATGGATGCATTCTCGAAGGTGGAAGGTGTCGGCGAGAAGAAGACAGTCAAGTACTGGAAACCGTTTGTCACGGCCATCCGCAAGTTCAAGGGAATAGCCGAGTCGCTTGGCACAGGCTTGTCACACGACGAGACCCTCCTGCTTCTCAATGCCGGCTACGATGTTGCCGGTATCGCCGAGACCAAGGGCATCAAGCCCCGCACGGTCTACACCCACATAGTCTCACTGATAAGGCAGGACAAACTGACCGACTTCTCGACTGTTATAACCAGAGAGCAATACACGCGAGTCATGACCCTCGCCCGCGAGAATCCGGACAAGATGTGGGATATACTTGAAAAAGAGATGCCCGACGGCCTCCCCAACGTGGCTCTCGCAATCAGCGATTTCCTCCTTAGACAGAAAGAGAAAAAATGACAGCGAAAAATCATAAAGACTATGAGTTCTGAAAACGAAGACGACAAGATGAAATGGGAGACACTCAGCAGTGAGTATCTCTACCGCCGTCCGTGGCTGACCGCCCGCAAGGACGTGGTCCGTCTGCCCAACGGCACAATCCATAATGAATACTATGTGCTTGAATATCCGACATGGATCAATGTCATAGCCCTGACGCCGGAAGGTAAGTTCGTGATGGTGAAGCAGTATCGCCACGGTCTTGGAATTGTCGGCACGGAGCTTTGCGCAGGTGTGGCCGAAGAGGGTGAGGAGCCGCTTGAAGCCGCCAAACGCGAACTTCTTGAAGAGACCGGCTTCGGAGGTGGGGAATGGGAGCTGAATATGGTCCTTTCGGCAAATCCAAGCAGTCAGAACAATCTCAGCTACAGCTACATTGCTCGTGGAGTGGTTCCCATGACTGAGCAGCATCTCGATGAGACCGAGGATATAAAGGTTGAGATTCTTTCGGAAGATGAGGTGTGGGATCTCCTCATCAACGACCGCATGAAGCAGGCTCTCATGGCTGCTCCCCTCTGGAAATACTTCGCCCTCACCGGAAAAATCCGCCACTAAGTTCCCTTCCCGGAACTTCCCGAATTCAGCCTGAGAAGGGCACATAAGGACATAAGTTCAGAAGGAACATAGATTTTTTCAGTCAACCGGATAGTTAACAAACTCTTTTATAGTTAATAAAACGTCCGGATAGTTGAAAAAACTTATGTTCCTTCTGACCTTATGTCCTTATGTGCCCTTCCATCTGACGCGTGGCAGGCGGGGTAGGGAAAAATCCGCCACTAAGTTTCCTTCCCGGAAGGGAGGATAATATACTGCCCGAATTCAGTCTGAGAAGGGCACATAAGGACATAAGTTCAGAAGGAACATAGATTTTTTCAGTCAAC
>NZ_CAJTMT010000018.1:0-5005 GCF_910577345.1 uncultured Duncaniella sp. | reverse complement strand
CTCTTTTATAGTTAATAAAACGTCCGGATAGTTGAAAAAACTTATGTTCCTTCTGAACTTATGTCCTTATGTGCCCTTCCTTCTAACGAGTGTCAGGTAGGGATTATCTGGTGACGACACGGTATTCGGTTGCGCCGCCGGATACTACAGAGTAGCGCCGCAGGGCATATCCACGCTCCTGCGCAGGGCCGGTCATGGGGTTGCCACGGTTCTGGAAAATGTCGAAAGTGCTACCGCATGAGGGACAGCGGGCGAAAAGCTCGTCGGCGGGGACACTTACACGCACGTTAGGCCGACATTCGTAAGGGCAGGCGAGATCGTAGGCGTGGAGATCGCCAAGGACATCGGTGACAAGCAGCAGACCGCCGTAGCCTGTACGGTCAAGTGTCGTGTAAGGGAAGTTGGACGGGACGCGCTCCTTGGAGTTGAATATGTAGGTCCGATACGATGCTGCATCGCCCTGCACGCCATAGATGTTCCAATCACCCACGGTGTGGAATGTCAGGTGGACGTCGGCATACGGGATGCGGTCGTCGTCCACCGACTCGCAGCCCCCGAGCAGCATGGCGGGGAGCAAAGGCATCAGTAAGCGCGAAAGGAGAGATCGGATGCTCATGGCCTTACTTGAAGATTGAAGTGAAAACTTCGCCGAACTTATCGGCTGCCTCCTGAATCTTGTTGCCGATGAAGGGACGGAGCATCGGGGGAATGTCAATCTTGATGGCAGGGGTGATGGTTGTGGACTCCTCGCCGGCTTCCTTAAGGTTGACAGAGAGTGTGAGGGGCACTGGGCAGCCTTCGGCCGAGAAGCTGACGCGGCTTGTCGGGATGCGCTCTGAAATCTTGAACACGAGCTTACCGATGGCGGGAGCATCCATGCTGATGGATTCGCCTTCGAATTCCACGCCGTTGAGGCGTTCGCGATGCTCTTCGGGAAGCTGGTCGACGAGGTCTTTGTACTGGCTGAGGTCAGCTACTTTTTCGTATACCGTCGCAATCGGACGGGGGAGGGTGACGGGTTTACCGCTGTAAGTTGCCATTATTGATGTTCTTTTTGTTTAGGTTAGAGGGTGTTTAATACTAAATGTTAATCCGTGGGCGGTTTATCTTTGAGGGATTATTCTGTAACGATGAGGGAGTGTGCCCTTTGGCACTCGACCGAAGAGTTACGGGATAAGCGCCAAAGAAAAACCGAGGCAACAGTATTATAGTTTCATAATATTTTATTTTATTCTTTTTATTATGAGGATATATTAATCTGTAAAAGTTACCTTCGCCTTTCCGTCTTTCAGGCATCTTTTCCGCTTTGTTTCAGTCGTGTACATTAAGTACACTCCCTCAACGCAGCAGAAAAGCTCCTCCGAAATACGGAACCCACGGGTTAACATTTAGTATTAAACACCCTCTTAGAAAAGCCACCGGTCCGATCCTGAGTGTGGGGTGCGGACTGGTGGCTTTATGGAGTTGTCAGTTTTGATGTTTTTTTATTCGTCAGACTCGGAGGTTGAGGGAGTCCAGAGCGAGGGATCCTTGCGCCATTCCTTGAGGGTAGCTACGTCGCTCTCACGGATGAAGCCGGTCTCAAGGGCGGCAGAAATGAGGGCTGAGTAGTTGGAAAGGGTGATGAGCTGAACGTTTGCGTCCTTGAAGCGCTTGACGGCAACGGGGAATTCATAGCTGAAGATGGCCACCATGCCGATGACTTCGCATCCGGCGTTGCGGATGGCTTCGACTGCCTTGAGGCTGCTGCCGCCTGTTGAGACGAGGTCTTCAACGACAACCACTTTCTGGCCGGGACGGAGATCGCCTTCAATGAGGTTTTCAAGTCCGTGGTCCTTGGGGGTTGAGCGGACATAGACGTATGGGAGACCGAGGGTATCGGCAACGAGTGCGCCCTGAGCGATTGCGCCTGTAGCTACGCCTGCGATTGCGTCGACGTCGCCGAAATTCTCGAGGATGATGCGGGTGAGCTCGACCTTGATGAAACTACGGACATCGGGATACGACAGTGTCTTGCGGTTGTCCGTGTAGATGGGGGAGTTCCAGCCTGATGCCCATGTGAAAGGGTTCTCGGGTTGAAGTTTGATAGCACTGATTTTCAGTAACTTTTCTGCAAGGATAAGGTCAAGATTTTTCATTTTGTTATCTGTGCTGGAAATAGATGAAATGAATTGTTGAGTATTCGGGTGCAAAATTAGAATTTCCGTGGCCGAAATGCAACTTTTTTTAGTTTACGTTTCTTAAAAAATGACATTTTGGAGAGCTTCCGAAGCTCCTCCGGTCTGGAGGTCTGACGGGAGGTATAAATAAAAAAGAAGATGTCTCCCGACATCCTCTTTCCTTTTTAAACCTTTATCTTAATCTAATACTATGAAAAACACACATGCAAATGTACGCATAATTTTTCGAATCTTAAATACTTTGTTTCCCTATTTAACTATTTTTTAGACAAAATGTATGAAAAGTCCGAAATTTTATCTGTGATTCGGCTCTGTTTAACACTGTTGAAGATGAAAAAACGCTTTTTGATGTGTTTTTAATAGATTGTCGTAACTTTGTTGGCGGCAATGCCGGTGAGAATATTCCGCCGGGTGAGATTTTTATTGCATTTTGCTTCTTATGACACCTTTACTTAAAAAACATCTTTTTGTAAGCGATATGGACGGGACTCTCCTTGGTCCCGACAGTCTTGTCAGCGCCGAGAGCGCGGAACTCATCACGGAATTGTCGAAGCGCGGCTTTCCGGTGACGGTTGCCACTGCCCGTACTCCCGCTACCGTCGATGTGTTGCTTGAAAATACTTATACCGACATTCCGGCCATCGTGATGACCGGAGCCGCGCTCTGGGAGCGGAATATGGACCGCTATATAAATCCTGTCCTCTTCGACGAGGATATTGCTCGCGAGTTGCTTGCCGCTTTTGCTGAAAGCGGAGTGCATCCTTTTATATATGTATTGGACGGTGGGGAAAAGCTGACGGTCTACCACCCTGTGGAGATGAACCGTCAGGAGACGGAGTTCTATGAGGAGCGGCGTCACCTGAAGGGCAAACGTTTTGTTTTGGGTGAGAGCGCCCCGCTCACAAAGCCGCAGCCAGGCATGATTCTTGCCTTTGCGATGGGCGATGCCCGGAAGATAGAGGCGGTGGCCGACAGGCTCCGGGGAATAAGGGGCCTGTCAGTGTCGTGTTACCGTGATATATTTAATAAGGATATAGCAAATCTGGAAATATTCGGTGCCGGTGTCAGCAAGGCAAAGGCCATACGCTGGCTTGCCGACAAGATAGGAGCGGAACGCATCACTGTCTACGGCGACAATCTGAACGACCTCCCGATGTTTGAGATCGCTGACGATGCCGTCGCTGTCGCCAATGCCATGCCGGAGGTGTTAGAGCGTGCCGACAGGGTCATAGGGCCGAACGGAGCATCGTCGGTCGCACGCGACATGTATGAGCAGGCAATCAAAGAATCAGTAGGGTGAGCGCCATAAGGGCCATGCCCGTGATTACACCTATGAGTGAAAGATGGTGGTGGCCGAAACTTTCAGCACCGGGGAGGAGTTCGTCGAACGCAATATAGACCATTATACCTGCGACTGATGCAAGGCAGATGGCGTTGACTACAGGTGACCAGAAGGGGAGCAGGAAGGCCATGCCGATAAGCGCTCCCGCCGGTTCGGCCAGTCCGGAGAGCAATGATAGGCGCAAGGCTTTCTTGCGGTCGCCGGTCGAGTGATAGATGGGGACTGAGACGGCTATGCCTTCCGGAATATTGTGGATGGCTATGGCAATCATGATGGGGAGTGCCACTTGGAGTCCGTCGAGGCAGGAGATGAATGTGGCCATGCCTTCCGGGAAATTGTGGATGCCGATAGCGACAGCGAGCATGGTGCCGGTGCGTTTGAGCTGATGGTGTGAGGTGCCGGTCTGGAGTTCCGAAAGGGTATGGGGTTCATGAGGGTTTTCATCCTCGGGGACAAGATAGTCGATGAGGGCGATAAGGGCTATGCCGCCGAAGAAGGCAAGGAGCATGAAAAGTTCTGCCATGCGCGACGAATAGATTGTCTCAAGTCCTTCGACCGCTTCCGGCATGAGTTCCATGAAGGAAATGTAGACCATCACTCCGGCTGACAGGCCAAGCGATACGGCAAGCATACGCGTGTCAGTACTTTTTGTGAAAAAAGATATGAGTGCACCTATTCCGGTCGATAAACCGGCTACAATGGTGAGTCCCAGGGCAATAAGTATGGTTGATAGTTCGGGCATACGGAATGTTTTATAAAATATACGGTGTGAATTTTATAAAAATTGTGTTTTGTGATGAAAAAAAGTTGTTGAAAAATTTGGAGGAATCAGAATAATGCCGTAATTTTGCACTCACAAAACGGCTCCTTAGCTCAACTGAATAGAGCATCTGACTACGGATCAGAAGGTTACAGGTTTGAATCCTGTAGGAGTCACAAAGGTTAAGGAAAAAGCCATTCCGGAAAGTCTACTTCGGGATGGCTTTTTATTTTATCCTTTTTTGTCGTGATGGGAGCTGATGCATGGTTGCTATTTGCGACGGATCAGTTTCACATCCTTGCGGAGTTTGTCGACTTCGTTGAGAGTGATCAGTGCGGCTGCGAGAGTGGCTACCTGCAGGGTTGCATGGAGGATGCAGTGGAGCAGGTGGTGGCGGCGACATGAAGAGTCTTTCTCGTGTTCGTGACGGCTGAAAATTTCCATAATAAAAAATTGTTTTAATTTGTCATTAATAAATAGCTTGAATGTAGACACACCGTGGCACCATTGAATTGAATGCGTGCCGGTTCATCTGTCAAACGCAATTGCAGGATTGTGGGTTCGTTGCATTAACGTAAATTAATGTTGAGGGACAGGATGTAATTGAGTGGCCATAATATTGAGTGGCTATTAAACAAACAACAGGGCTGTCATCCCGACAGCCCTGTTGTTTTTTAACCTTAAATCTAATACCATGAAAACACAGTGCAAATATAGTAACTT
>NZ_CAJTMT010000017.1 GCF_910577345.1 uncultured Duncaniella sp. | reverse complement strand
GATACGGTCTGCGGAAACAGGGGTTGCATATGCTTGCACACATACTGTGTATAAAAGTGTTTGAGGCATCTGAATCCCTTGCTGTGGAATAGTATGAGGATTGTAATCACCTCGGCTTCAGAGAGTCTACAAGACTTGTTCCGATGCTTTTTACCGTCAGCTATCTGATGTTTCTTCAGCTCTGATGAAAAATACTTGCAAAAGTCGTCTGCGATACAGAAAATTTCCGTAATTTTGTTTTCGGTAATCATAATATAAATTCTTGTAAATCTTGTAATTAGGCACTACTAATTTACGAATTTTATTTGAGATTACCAAGAAGATCAGCCACTTAGTTTGATGCTAAATGGCTGATTGTTTTATTATTATAACTGTGAATCCTTATATCGAACTCACGTTAAATATACAATAAGAACGGCCTGTAGGGACGCTTTGAAAAGCGTCCCTACAGGCCATACAGGCCCATAACGACACCATCCCGACTGGCCAATTATGGGGATTAAAACTCGTGGAAGGTAAGGCTGGATTCGGAGAGTTTTGTACGGAGGACGGGGGTTGGGTTGACGAGCAGGCGACGGAGGTCGGGGAGGAGCAGGAGGGGGAGGTCGTCTTCGTGGTCGGTGGCAACTACGGCGATAATGCACCCATGCTGACGGGCGAAGTCGAGAGCGCGGTCACGCTTCCGCGCACCACGGTTTTCGGCGTAGTCCTTTAGGGTGGAGGATAAAGATGTGGCTGTCCATGCGTCGAAACCGAGTTGCAGGCTGAGTTGGGGGACATAGAGGTCGGGGGCGGCTGTGGCGAGGAGCAGACAGTGGCCGGAGGCTTTCAGCCGCTTCAGTTCGTCGAGCAGAGGGGCATTTACGGCAGGGAGGAGGATGCGATTGGTGAAGTCAGCAAGCTCCGCGTCAGTGACAATCCTCGAGGCGAGACGATGGATGGGATATTTCATCCCTACATGGGAAATCAGCCGGAGACGGCGCGCAGCAAGCAAGGCTATCATCCGCGACAGGGAGGCATAGCGCCCCTCGCGCCTAAGCTTTCCGGCAAGAAAACGGATGAAGAGGCGGAAGGAGTTGCCACGGAGCAGGGTGCCGTCGAGATCGACCACGGCGCAGGGGGTAAGCTCAACACCGTCGGCTGTCATTTTTTCATGTCCATTGACCATGGGAAACGGATTAGGGTTCGGTTATTGTAGAGGCAGTGGTCAGGGCGGATGAGGGGCCGGAGGGTGGTGACTGTTATCACGGCTGTGTGGACATCGGCATCGGGATGCGCCTTGCGGAGAGCCTTGACAATCACACTGAGGGTGACACCGCTATCGACAGCATCGTCCACCACAAGGATTTTCCTCTCTCCATCTCCCACCAAGCCTTGCGGAAGCGCTATGTCGGGCACACATCCTTTGGGTTTGAGGGCAAGCAATTGCGCCTCGGCCATCCTCATGATGTCGAGCACAGGGCGTGGAAGCCGGTGGAGCAGACTGCGGAACTGACTCTTGGAGCGGGTGGAGGGTCGCTGCAATTCGACCACGGCGAGGCGGACGGAGGGAAACGCTGCCATGACTTCGCGGGCGACGTATTCCCCGCCGGTACGGATTCCGACTATCAATTCAGGCATGAAACCGGACGAGATTACCTCATCGGCAAGCCTACGGCAACTTCCGGAGAAGTCAGCTTTGTCAAGTGTGATTACCCTCATCGCGCTTTCCTCCCATAGACCAAAGGTGAAACAATTCTTAAGCCCCCACGTCCGAGATATGACAGGAGGATGCCAATCTTGTTTTTAAGTCTCACGCGAGGATTGAACAGGCTCGCCCGACGGTAGGACTTTATCAGCGCGAAGCAACGGTCGGCCACATCGGCATAACGCCCCTCGCGGTCGTGGATGGCGAGGAGGCAGAGCATATTGAAATTGGCGCTCAGACGGCGGTCGCGCGCAGCAGGGAGGAGCGATGGATGATTTACAGCGATGTATTCCTCCAGTCTCTCGGTCACGGCAAGCACATCGAGGCGCGAGGGAGTGAAGGTGTTGGTGATGCTCGATGGATTGTCGCGGTAGAAATAGACGGGAGCAGAGGTGACGGCGATACGATTCCGCGAAGGGGTCAACTTATAAAAGAGGTCGAGATCTTCGTAGATGACACCCTCCTCAAACTTCATGCTGTCAAACAGGGAACGGTGGTAGAGCTTCCCCCACGGAACAGGGAGAATGTCTGCAGTCTGGTAGAGGACTTTTTCAAACACTTCCTCTCGCTCGTGGATACTGAACTTGGGTCGGCCGGCTGGGGTCGGATAGCTCTTGAACGTAGCCCCGGATGTCCATGCTCCATAGACAAGCTGACAACCACTCTCACGGGCCACATCCATCATGAATCCAATACTCCAGAGATAAAGACAATCGTCACTGTCGAGAAAACTTATCCATTCTCCTGCCGATTGGGCAATAGCAGCATTGCGTGCTGCCGAGACTCCGCCATTAGCCTGCCGGATGGCCTTGATACGACGGTCACGGACTGCAAACTCACGGATAATCTCCGGGGTGGAGTCGGTTGAGCCGTCGTCAACCACAATGACCTCTATGTCCCGATAGGTCTGCGCGAGAGCGCTCTCCAGGGCTTCCCGGAGATAACGCTCGGCATTGTAGGCAGGAATGATGATGGAGACCATTGGGGTACTTCGTACCAAGTATTAAGTATTAAGGGTGAAGTATTAGGGGTAGTATAGAGGGGAAAGTATAGAGTATAGAGAGATGCTATATTTCTGGGTTATTTTTAAACGCTACTTTCATCTATACTGGTATTGCATCTATACTGTTACATCTATACTATCATTTTTTTTGAAGGGGATGGCTATTTTTTGCGCTTTACTGTGTGCTTGAGTTTCAAGACGGCCAAGTTCAGTTCGAGTGTCGTCTCGGAGTCTATGGTTTCAAGGCTGTCGTCAAGCAAATCTGACAGCAATTCACCACTCTGTTCCATCAACGATTTCTTTTTCCGCTCATCGTCCGGAAGTGAAGTCAATGCAGCCACATTGCGCGAAAGCTCACGAAATTTCGCAAAGGTCTCGACAATGCCGATGGTCACCTCTGTCGCAACCGGACTTTTGAGGATTGTAGCAAGCATATAGAGGCCCTTTTCAGTGAACGCTTTGGGCAATACGCGCGATTTCGGGGAGAGATTTGCGATCAAAAATTTTGACCGCAAATCTTCAAGTTCTGATTTTTCAAGCGTTAAGACATAACCAGCAGGAAATTTTTCAGGATTATTTCTCACTGCCTGATTTATCTCTCTGGTTTCAACGCCATACAGTCTGGCGACGTCAACATCAAGAATCACCTGTGATCCACGAAGGTCAATCACAGCATTCTCAATATCCTTGTAAATTGCAATGTTTCCCATGGTAGCCATTTTAGAGAGTGTTTAGTATTGGTGACTTATTGCCGTTGGAGTTCGAAACCTGCGGTCATACCATCATACTTGTTGAGAAGTGTCGACAAGGTCTTGACCGTATTGTTGCCGGTGATTTTGCCTGCTTTCTCAACCAGTACCATAAGCTTGCTCACATCGAAGGTCAGCTCCATCTTATTGCCGTTCATCACGACATAGCTCTCCATCGAACCAATGTTGATTGATTTCAAGGCCTTGAACTGGAAAATAAAGTTTCCGGTCTCAGTGTTTTTGGTAATGACACCGTTCATATTTATCAGACGTGCCTTGAAATTGAAAGTAGAATCATTGTTGATGGTAAGGACGAGCGATGTAAAACCTGCGGTCTTGTAGTAGGGTTCAAGCTTGGCCTCAACCTGCGAGGCAGCGGCAGCGCCACCGGCTTTGAGGAGGAAATTGTCGCTCTGAAACGATACGGCAGGGCCGGCGTAATTCCAGGTGCCGACGAGCTTGTCGACGGTGAGTGTCGACGAGCCGACACCAAGTTTGTTGGCGACACCCGACAGCAATGCGCCGAGACCGCCGGTCGAAGAAGAGCCGGAGTTAGTGGCTGTCGAATCGGTGGCTGTGGAAGCATTGCCAAGTTTGCCTAATACGCTGTTGAGATCCCATTGAGAAGCCATTGAAGGAGTGGTTGCCGACATCATGATGCCGAGAACGAGGAGGAGGGTGTGAAGAGATTTTTTCATATTCAGTTGTGAGTTGTAAGATGTGAGTTGTAAGTTATCAGTTGTTAGTAGGAGAGGGAGATGTGGTCGAGCCAGAGCGTACTACCGATGGATGCTCCGCTGACGGGGTCGGGAGTAGTGATGACGGCTGCGCTCTCCTCCTCAATCGTGCCGATTCCGGCAGAGGAGGCGAACATGACCTTCAGCCCTGTGGCCTTCACGCCAAAATAGTCGTAGGAAAGGGATGCCTTGAAAGCCGTGTAGCTGTTAGCCACCGGCAGATGCGCCACAGAGGAGCCGATGACCACATCCTTCCCGTCAATTTTGCCGTAGACCTCGATTATCGCAAGGCCGGTGTCGGAGGGATCGGAGGTGGAGGGGTTATACTTATAGTAACCGTTGAGCGACATGGGACGCGAACGCCAGTCAACCACATCGTTGTAGGTCTCCTGCATTGTTGCAGGATCGAAGGAATAAGAACCGAGGAAGAGCTTACCGGCTGCGCGCGATGCGATTTCGGGAACGATGGGCGAATATTTCAGATAAGGTTTCCCTGTCTGGGTATAATCAGGAATAATGGGGCCGTTCAGGTCGAAGGCCACGCTTTGCAGACAGACGGCGAAACTTGTCTCCTCAGTGTCGGCAATGGCTGTGAATACGGATGGCTGCATGTACCAGGTGTTGGGATTGGCACTCTTGCGCGAGAATGTCTTCGAGTTGGTATTTGCCCATTCCTTCGGCACCTTCTGGTCAAACGAAGTATGGTTCTGCCAATTGAATATAGCCACTTCAGTCTGTGAATAGCGTCCGCCACTCGGCAGATTTGCATAGATGATGCCCTCCTTGCGCTCCTCGAATTCAGCATTCGGCAGAGCCGGGGTTGATTCGGTGGAGAAACGGAGTTCGGGTGTGAAATCCGCCTCATCAGGACGGTTCATCATCGTCGATGTGAGCGAATAGGTGGTCGAGGGGGTAAGGTTGGTTATTACAACCACTCCACGCTCCGGATAGCGGACAAGGACCGAAGCCTGACGGCCATTGAGGAAGATGTAGAGCCCACGGACAATCGTGGCGACAAGATCCGGGGTAGCCGCATTGACGCGCACACAACTGTAGGTTGCGAAAGCATCCACCTCAAGCTCAAAGGAGGGCATGAAGCGGTTGATGACAAAGTCGGCGCGCACCTCCTTGCAGTAGAGGATGCGGGCGTTGATGTCGGAGGTTGTCTCCGGGATGGCGAAGCGGATTGTATGAAGTCCGTCCGACTCCTCCTCGACAGAAAGGATGGAAGTTTCGGTCCAGCGTCCGGCATCATCAAGAATCTCAATCCCGACGTTCGAAGCGAAGTCGTCGGCAATGGTGGCAACACTTATCTGCGCCTCTTTCTCCCCTACCATGACTGCCGGGACATCGGTGACGGAGATTTCCATCGCCACAGAACGCACCGTAGCCATGACCGGCACCCCTACCCTGCCCTGTGAATCTTCTGCAAGCAGACCGATAGAGGTGATAGCCTGTGCCTCATTGAGAAACACGAGTTTTCCGAGGAAGGTTGAGAAGTCGAGTTCCATCCGTCCCGAATTGCCGGAGACGGCAAGTCCGAGCGACGCAAACAATGCCGATTCCTCCTCGGTCAGATTGAGAAGATCACACTGCCGGGGGACGCCGATGGAATTGAGATAGGTCGAGTTGACTGTCAGCATGAGGTGAGAGAGTGGCGAAAATGAGGATATGCGGGCAATGACAGGGATGTCCGGTATCTCACCTTCGGGCAAAACATACTCCACACCCGGCTCCCACCCTATTGGAGTGATGACCGGCGGCTGCGCCATAAGGAAACTTTCGGTCAAGACCTGCATGGCAATATCATCCCCACCCTTGCAGGTGACCACCGGGTCACCATCGCCGGAGAAGGACAGCGAGAGCTCGTAGGTGTAATAGACCCCGCTCTTTGCCGCCGGAATCTCCACAGCCCGATAGCCTGCTGTCCTGCCATCAGGCAGACCGAGTTCAAGATAGAGGGAAGTATTTCCGGGAAGGAGGTAAAGGATTTCGGACTGAGAAGGGAGATACTCGAAATATCCGCCTCCGTCGGCATGGAGATATGCTTTGACAGAGGTGAAATATTCAATGAACTCCTGCGGGAATATCACCCTGTTGGCCGTGCTGACGGGACGCAGAAGGAAGTCGTGGGAGACAACCGCCCCCGGCAGCATGTCAATTGTCGACTCAGCATCGTAGTATGGCTTGCCGTAACCTTCCTGTCCGTAGCCATAGAACGCTTTCAGAAAATATGTCCCTGCAAAGTAGACATCATTCTGAGGGAATTCATCAAACGAGGGCCAGACATGGGAATACTCCCCGGCAAGAGCGCTCATCGACATGGCCACCTCAGATATGTCGGGAAGCACGAAATCGGTCGTCTCGACCGGGTTGCCACCGGGATATGTAAATGTGTTGTCGATCTTCACATTGACCGACAGGCGCGCCGTACCGGTGTTGACAAGGGAGTCGTTGTCATCACAGGCACACAATATCAACAGACAGCTCAGCCACGGGAACAGACGGAGCAGTCGGGGGCGTAAAAAGTGCATAATAGATTGCAGTGGAAAGAGTGATAATGATTGGACGGGAGCGAGGACGGGCGGCAATAAAGCCGTAAGCGACCAAAATCAGAGCACGATGTGCTCCGCACGGACCGGTGCCTGCATGAATGTGGCAGCAAGATCAGTGAACTTATCGGGATTCTCGGTGGTCAGATAAGTGCATGAGCCTCCACGGGTGCATTTGGCATCCATCTCCGGGTGGCGGTTCAGATAGTCGCGCAGACTGGCCGCAACGAGTTCACCCTGGGTGACGATTGTGGCGCGGTCGGCAACCTGACGGCGGATTTTCTCGATGAGAAGAGGATAGTGGGTGCAACCGAGGATGATGGTGTCGATTTCCGGCTCCTGGGCAAACAGTTCCTCGACATACTTCTCCACGAAGTAGTCGGCACCGGGTGAGTCATACTCGCGGTTCTCGACGAGAGGAACCCACATCGGACATTCGACCGAGACGGTGCGGAACTGAGGGAAGAATTTTGCAATCTCGATGTCGTAGGTGCCTGAGCTGACGGTACCCGGGGTTCCGAGGATGCCGATGTTGCCGTTCTTGCTGATTGAGCCGAGGGCTTCGACTGTGGGCACAATCACACCAAGCACACGGCGCGAGCTGTCCCATCCCGGAAGGTCCTTCTGCTGGATGGAGCGGAGAGCCTTGGCTGAGGCGGTGTTGCAGGCGAGGATGACGAGATGGCAACCGCGCGCAAACAGGGCCTCGACGGCCTCGCGGGTAAACTCATAGACCACATCGAACGAGCGCGTGCCGTAAGGGGTACGGGCATTGTCGCCGAGATACACATAGTCATATTCGGGAAGAGCCTCACGAATTTCTTTGAGTATGGTCAGGCCACCGTAGCCTGAGTCAAAAACGCCGATAGGGCCGGGTGATGATGGAAACATAGTCGAGCTGTGATTAAATTGATGATGAAGAGATTGCAGTGGTGGATTTTTGCAGCAATCTCCGACTGCAAGGAAAACGCCCTACAGCCGGAGATAGTTTAGGATATGGAAATGTTTTTCAATTCCTGTTGGTGGGGATGTCAGTCCGTCGGTCAGGCGACAACGGTGAGGAGGTAATCGTAGAAGTAGCTTACGATACCGAGACCGATGATGCCTGCAACGCAGATCCACATGCCGAGGCGCTCGGAGCAAGCCGAACGGAAGGTGGCGATGGGATTCTCGCTGTCATTGATGAACATTGCCTTCACAACAAGGAGGTAGTAGTAGAGGGAGATGATGGTGTTGATGAGGGCGATGAGCACGAGGACATAGAGAGCTGTCGAGTTAGTCCCGTTGAGTGTCGAGGTGAACACGAAGAACTTGCTGAAGAAGCCTGCGAAGGGGGGAATACCTGCAAGCGAGAACATGGCAAGCATCATTGTCACCGAGAGGCGGGGATTGGTCTTGTAGAGACCGTTGTAGTCAGTCATCTCAATCTTGCCTGTAGCATTCTCGATGGCCCCGATGACACCGAAGGCAGCGAGGTTGGAGAAGATGTAGACAAGAGTGTAGAACATGAGGGCTGACACACCCATACCGTTGTTGCCGACGATGGCAAGCATGATGTAACCGGCCTGCGAGATTGACGAGAAGGCAAGGAAGCGCTTCATGTTCTTCTGGCGCATGGCGAAGAGGTTACCGATGGTGATGGTGAGGATGATGAGTCCGTAGAGCATCCATTCCCATGCTGCCTCGTAGACAGAACCGAACACTGTGGTGAGCACCACGAGGAAGGCGAAAGCAGCCGAGCCCTTGGAAATCACCGAGAGATATGAAGTGACGGATGTGGGGGCACCCTGATAGACGTCAGCGGTCCAGAGGTGGAAGGGAACAAGTGAAATCTTGAAACCGAAACCGGAGATGACGAATGCGAGAGCCACTGCAAGCATGACACCCATATTGCCGTGGATGGCGGATGCGATGCCCTGATAGTAGAGAGTGCCGGCGATGCCGTAGACAAACGAAAGACCCATCAGGAGCACAGCCGACGAGAAGACGGCGGTGAGGACATACTTGATGGCTGCCTCATGGCTCTCATAGCGGTGCTTGTCGAAAGCGACGAGCGCGCAGAGGGGGAGCGAGGCGGTTTCGAGACCGATGATGAACATCAGGAAGTGGCGGCTCGAAATCATCAGATACATGCCGAAGAGGGTCAGGAGAATCAACTCATAGAATTCACCGCGGCGGATCGAGGTAAATTCCGAGTTGGCCCATTTGAGTGACTGGATGAGAACAATGAGGGCACCTACATTGAGAATGTTCTTGATAGCCACGATGACGGGCGACGAGAAATACATTCCTGCGAAGGCCGAGGTTGCGGGCTGACATGACTGCCAGAAGCCGAAGGCGGTGACAGCCGCCATGAGCACACATGCAATCACGGGAACGCTCTTTGCAGCCTTGGGTGAGCAGAAGGTGTCGTAAAGGAAGACTAATAGGAATACGATTAACAATCCTATTTCCTGCTTGAGTGCTAAAAACTGTGAGTAATCCATTGCTATTAATCTGTGATTAGTTCAGGCCGATAACGGTGAAGATTTCGGGGCTGAAAGTGAACTTGATGAGATCAGCGAAGAAGTTGGGGAAGAGACCGATGCCGGCAACGCAGACGATGAGTCCGGCGGTTGCGACACGCTCCCACCACTTGGCGTCGGTGAGGGTCAGGTGGTGCTCGTCATAGACGGGACCGTAGAGCAGCTTGCCGACAACGCGGAGAATATAGACCGCGGTGGTGACGATAGAGCTGCAGGCCACGATGACGAAGATGCGGTGGAAGAGGTCAGTATGTTCGAACGAACCGACGAAGATTGTCATTTCGGCAACGAAGCCCGAGAGACCGGGAAGACCGAGCGATGCCATACCTGCAATCACATAGCAGACAGAGAGGTAAGGCAGAATCTGCATCATACCGCCCATCTCGCGGATGTCGCGGGTATGGGTACGTCCGTAAATCATACCGATGAGGGCGAAGAAGAGGGCTGTCATGAGACCGTGGGAGAGCATCTGCATGATTGCACCAGTCATCGCTGTGGTGTTGAGCATGAGGATGGCGAAGAGCACCAGACCGCAGTGCGACACGGACGAATAGGCATTGATGTACTTGAGGTCATTCTGGACGCAAGCGCTGAACGCACCGTAGACAACCGAGATACCTGTGAGGATAAGGAAAATCCAGGCGAGTTCATTTGCAGCGTGGGGCATGAGGAAGATGGCGACACGGAAGCAACCGTAGCCACCGAGTTTCATGAGCACACCAGCGTGGAGCATAGACACGGCAGTCGGGGCTGAAGCGTGACCGTCGGGCGACCATGTGTGGAAGGGGAACATGGCACCGAGGACACCGAAGCCGACGAAGGTCATCGGGAAGAGGAACTTTTGCCAGCCGTGGCTGATGGCGTCGTTCTGAGCGATTTCAAGGATGTTCCATGTGAGGTTGCCGTCAACTGCGGAGTGGTAGTAGATACCGATGAGACCGAGCATGAGGAAGGCTGAACCACCCATGAGCATAAGGGTAAGCTTCATAGCCGAGTAGTTCTTGTTGCCGCTACCCCAGACACCGATGAGAAGATACATCGGGATGAGGGCGACCTCATAGAACATGAACATCGTGAAGAGGTCGATTGAGATGAAGAAGCCGTAGACACCGGTCGAGAGAAGGATGAGCCAGAGGAAGAACTCCTTGGGCTGGGGAATCTCCCACGATGCGAAGCTACCTGTTATAAGGATGATGCCTGTGAGGATGAGCATGGCGATGGAGATACCGTCGACACCCACGGCAAGATTGATGTTGAGGGGTGCGAACCACTGCCACGAATCAACCCAGAGCATGGGTTCGGTGGCTCCGGCGGCGCGGAGTGCGAGGTAGTCAACGAGGAGCCAGACCGAGAGGGCGGTCAGAGCGACCGAGCCCGTGACGGCCACTGCGCGAATCTGCTTGATGTTCCGGCAGAGGGCGAGCCCCAGCATCATGACCAGGGGTATCACCACAAAGTAAATTAATATATTGGAAAACATATCGTTACTATAAATTTCAGCTACTTGATTGACAGTTTCAGAGGACACACACTGCGACGATTAGACCAAGGACAACAGCACCGATGAGGTACCACCAGATATACATCTGTACCTTGCCGCTCTGGAATCCCTTGATGGCGACGGATGCCTTGTTGGTGACGTAGGCGAAGCCATCCATAGTGCCGTCGATGACATGACGGTCAAACCATGCGATAGGCTTGCAGATACCGTCGAAGATGATGCGGCGGGTGATGAAGAGATAGATTTCATCCCAGTAGAAGCGGCGGTGAGCGGCAGTCCAGAGCCAGCGGCAGGAGTCGGCCATGCGGCGGGGCTTGTCGTTCTCCTTTGCGTAGAGCCACATCGCGAAGAGAATCGAGATGAGAGCGATACCGATGCTTGATCCGGCAACTGCCCAATCGAGGTGGATGATATACTCATGACCGTCGAATGTCACAAACTTGCCGAAGGGTATGAAACCGCAGACAGTCGAGACGATTGCGAGGAAAATCAGAGGGAATGACATCGCGATGCCCGGATCGTGGGGCAGATGTCCGTGATGTTCCTTTGCGTAGTCAGGATTGTTCCACCAGAATACGAGGAAGTACATACGGAACATATAGAAAGCGGTCATTGCAGCCACCATCATCATCCATGCGCCCCAGAACCAGTTGTTGTGGAAGCAAGCGGCAAGAATTTCGTCCTTCGAGAAGAAACCTGCGAAGGGAGGAATACCGGCGATTGCGAGGCAGCCGATGAGGAAGGTGATGTGGGTGATGGGCATGTACTTGCGGAGGCCACCCATTGCGGTGTAGTTGTTGGAGTGTACGGCGTGGATGAGCGCACCTGCACCGAGGAAGAGGAGGGCCTTGAACATCGCGTGGGTGAAGAGGTGGAACATGGAGGCCATGTAACCGAGACCTTCGTGGATGGCTACATTGTTGCGAGAGGCAACGCCGAGCGACACCATCATGAAGGCAATCTGCGAGATTGTCGAGAAAGCAAGGATACGCTTGATGTCAATCTGTGCGCAGGCAACCATAGCGGCATAGAAGGCTGTGGCGGCACCGACAACTGTGATGAACATCAGGGCTGCATCCTCAAGCATGTAGAGCGGGAAGAGACGGGCCACGAGATAGACACCTGCCACAACCATGGTAGCGGCGTGGATGAGGGCCGAAACGGGGGTCGGGCCTTCCATCGCGTCGGGGAGCCAGATGTGGAGGGGAAGCATGGCTGATTTACCCATACCGCCGGTGAAGATGAGCACGAGGGCCCAAGTGAGAACCGAAGCACCCATGAAAGTTGCGCCGCCGAAGCTTGCGAGAACGCCCTGAGGATTCTGGGTCATCGGGAGGAAGTCGAGCTGCTGAGTGTAGAACGACAGGACAAGGATACCGATGAGGAAGCCGAGGTCGGCGAAACGGGTGACGATGAATGCTTTCTTACAAGCTGAGATGGCCGAAGGAAGGGTGTAGAAGAAACCGATGAGGAGGAACGATGATGCACCCACGAGCTCCCAGAAGATGTACATCTGGAAAATGTTGGTTGCGACAACGAGACCGAGCATCGAGAAGCTGAAGAGCGAAAGGAAAGCGTAGTAGCGCTGGAAACCTTTCTCACCCTCCATGTAGCCGAGCGAGTAGATGTGGACCATGAATGAAATCGTCGGGATGACGATGAGCATCAGGGCAGAAATCGGGTCGAGAAGGAAACCGAGCTTGATGGCGAGGTTGGGAGTGAACTGCAACCAGGTCTGGTTGAAGACCACATACTGCAGACGGGTTGTGCCGTCAATGAATTCGGGGTTTCCTGAGAAGTAATAGGTGAACGCCGTGTAATAGGACAAGACCAACACGGTTCCCATGCCGAGCGAACCAAGGGTGCCGGCGAGTTTGTGACTCATCTTGACTCCCCCGAGTCCCAGCAGAAGGAACATGAACAGGGGTATTGCCAATATAAGAATAGGTATTGTAATATCCATAGGGCGTGATTAATTTTTCATTTTAGTTGCGTCGCGGACGTCAATGTTTTTGCTGACCCTGAAGAGGTTGATGATGATGGCGATTGCAAGCGCTGTCTCGGCTGCGGCAATGGCGATACCGAAGAGCGTGAACATCCATCCCTCCATCGAGGTTGGGAAAAGATAGCGGTTGAAGACCACAAAGTTGATGTCGACCGCGTTGAGCATAAGTTCAAGCGATACGAGCATGGCGATCATGTTGCGACGGGTGAGGAAGCCGTAGACGCCGCAGCAAAACATCACGAGTGACGGGACGAGATACCAAATCAAAGTAATATCCATGGCGGGAATTGTGATTAGCGTTTACGGGCGATGACAACGCCACCGATTATACATGCGAGTAACAACACACTGACTGCCTCGAAGGGGAGCAGATACTGCTCATAGCCTGTACCGAGCATGGCCTCACCGATGCGGTGCATGGTCGGGTTGGACATGGAGGGGAGCGACGTGAAGATGTCGTCGCAGCGCGAGCAGAGAGCCCAGCCGCAAGCACCGGCAGCGCAGAGCGCACCCACCAGACCGAGGAGTTTTTTTCTTGAAGCTAACTGTTCACTGTTGTCACCGGGATGCGTGGTAAGCAGGATTGCAAACACGAAGAGGACCACAATACCACCGGCATAGACAGCAATCTGCACAGCGCCGAGGAACTCATAGTCGAGTTTGAAGTAGAGGGCGGCGGTGGCAAAAAGCACGAAAAGCAGATATGTGGCCGCGCGCAGGATCTTGCGCGTGGTGACAGTCAGTACCGAGAAGATGATAATCGCGAGAGCGATTATCCAGTAACAAATTGTACTTCCTACTGATTCCATATACTGTGATAGTAATTAATTTTGCTGTTATTTGGCTTCCGGGGCCTTTCCGGCCTCGCGCTGTGCTTTGAGGGCGGCAGCTTTTTCGAGCGCCGCACGGATTTTGGCTTCCTTCACGGGGTCACCGGCTGCAGCTGCGAGAGCTTTGGCGGCGGCATCGTTTGCCTCAGGAGCAGGAGCGGCCTTGGGGGCGGGAGCTGCGGCATCGGCAGCCTTGGGAGCGGCACCGGCAGCAGCTGCGGCGGCAGCCTTCTTAGCCTCTGCGGCAGCCTTGGCGGCGGCGATCTTCGCCTCCTTCTCAGCCTTCATCCGGGCGATTTCCTCGGGTGTGGGCTGCGGCTCTTCTTTTTCAGGAAGATAGTTGAGCTTCCTCAGGAGTTTACCACGCGTGAATACGGCCTGCTCGAAGTCATTGCTGAACTCAAGAGCGTCGGTCGGACAGTTTGTGACACAGAGCTGACAGAATGTGCAGCTTCCGAGGTCATACATGTACTTGTCAAGCTTCTTTTTCTTCTTACCGTCCCATGTCTCGACGGTGTTGATACCGAGAGAGATGGTGTTGTTGGGACAAACGCGCTCGCAAGTTCCGCAGGCGATACACTTATGGTCGCCCTGATCGTCATATTTGAGGGTCAGGACAGCCCTGAAGCGGTCGGCAACGGGGAGATTGTCGCGGTTGTCGGGATACTCTTCGGTAATTTTGGGGGTGACAAATTCCTTACCGGTCACCTGCATACCTTTAATAAGGCTTGCAATGCCGGAGCCAAGATTTGAGAAATACTCTTTTACACTTCCCATGTCGGTTTATTATCTGTATATGCTATTATAATTCTGTATGGATGGTGACTGTGACGGTGGTCGGGATCAATCGTTCTTGACCTGACCGCCGACAATGTCGAGGAGTTCGGTCGTGATGCTCTGCTGACGCAGCTTGTTGTATTCGAGACGCAGTTGCTCGAGGAGTTTCTTCGCATTGTCGTTGGCGCTCTGCATGGCCATGATTCGCGCAGCCTGCTCGGAGGCACGGTTCTCGGTGAAGACCTCCTGCATCACAGCGAGGAGGAACATCGGGAGGACCGAGACGAAAATCGTGGCGGCATCCGGCTCGAAGATGTAGGGACGGCAGGAGGCCTTGACACCCTCGCCCGCAAACATCGTGGAGCTGACGGGAAGGAGCGGATCGCACTTGACGCGCTGACGGCTCACTGACTGGAAATTCATGTAGAGAAGCTCCACACGGTCAAAATCACCGGCGATGAAGCGCTCCTCCAGACGGCGTGTGAGAGCCTTGACGGCCTCGCCGTTGGATTTGGAATCGATACCGGCCGGAACCTCTACCTTGACTCCGGGGAGGGCCATGCGGCTGGTCGCCTTCACCATCTTTGCGCCGACGGGGAGGACAGTAATCCTGACCGAAGCGCCGAACTTCTCGCGATAGGCCTTGACGGTGGCGAGCAGTTCCTTAAAGATGTTGATGTTGTAGGCACCGCAGAGACCGTCGTCAGAACCGAGCACCATGACGGCGATTGAATTGACCTCGCGTTCGTCCGTGAGGGGTGACGAGAACTCAGCATCTGCCGAAAGGAGATTGCCGATGATATTCTCTATCTGCTGTCGGAAAGGCAGCAGACGGCGCAGATCAGACTCGGCGCGGTGCATTTTGGCCGAGGAAATCATCTTCATGGCACCGGTGATTTTCTCACTCGAAGCCACGGAGCCGATGCGTCCTTTAAGTTCGCGAAGTGTAGCCATAGTGGTATCTGACTGTCAGTGGGGTTATATGCGTTGATTGAGGAGTTGATTCTTTATTTGTAGGAGCCGGAGATTTCGGCGGCTGCGGCGGTGAGCTTTGAAGTGACGTCGTCGTCGAGCTTTCCGGCGCGGATGGCCTCCATGACCTCGGGATACTTGGTGCTGACGAGCTGGAGGAAGTTTTTCTCAAACTCGGACACCTTGTCGAGAGGCACATTCTCAAGCAATCCCTTTGTGCCGCAGAAGATGACTGCGACCTCGTCCTCGACCTTCATCGGGGAGTACTGGGGCTGGATGAGGAGGCGTTCGTTCTTGCGGCCCTTGTCGATGACGCGGGCGGTCACGGGGTCGATGTCGCCACCGAACTTGGTGAACGATTCGAGCTCGCGGAACTGTGCCTGGTCAATCTTCAGCGTACCTGCCACCTTCTTCATTGACTTGATCTGAGCGTTACCACCCACACGCGATACGGAGATACCCACGTTGATGGCGGGACGGATACCACGGTTGAAGAGGGCGGTCTCAAGGAAGATCTGACCGTCGGTGATAGAGATAACGTTGGTCGGGATGTAGGCCGACACGTCGCCTGCCTGAGTCTCGATGATAGGAAGGGCGGTGAGCGAACCTCCACCCTTCACCTTGCCTTTGAGCGACTCGGGGAGGTCGTTCATATTCTCGGCCACCTGCTGGTTGTCGATGATTTTAGCAGCACGTTCAAGCAGACGGCTGTGGAGATAGAAGATGTCGCCCGGATATGCCTCGCGGCCCGAAGGACGCTTGAGCACGAGTGAGATCTCGCGGTAGGCCACGGCCTGCTTCGAGAGGTCATCGTAGACGATGAGGGCGTCGCGGCCTGTGTCGCGGATGAATTCGCCGATTGCAACTCCGGCAAAGGGAGCGTAGTAACGCATCGAAGCGGAGTCTGCGGCGGTTGCGGCTACGACCACGGTGTAGTCGAGGGCGCCATGCTGGCGGAGGGTCTCGACGGTGGAGGCAACCGATGATGCTTTCTGGCCAATGGCCACATATATACAGTAGACAGGCTTTCCGGCCTCGAAGTTGGCACGCTGGTTGATGATGGTGTCGATTGCAATGGCAGTTTTGCCAATCTGGCGGTCACCGATGATGAGCTCGCGCTGACCGCGACCTATGGGCACCATGGAGTCGATGGCCTTGAGACCGGTCTGAAGCGGCTGCTTCACGGGCTGACGGAAGATTACGCCCGGAGCCTTGCGCTCAAGGGGCATGGGGAGAAGGTCGCCCTGGATGGGACCGCGACCGTCGATGGGCTCGCCGAGAACGTTGATGACACGGCCGAAGACACCGTCGCCAACGTGGATGGAGGCAATCTCGCCGGTGCGCTTCACGGTCATGTTTTCCGTAACGGCATTAACATTATTGAGCAGGATGACACCTACGTTGCTCTCCTCCAGGTTGAGGGCCACACCTTTCACTCCGTTTTCGAATTCTACAAGCTCGTTCGCGCAGACATTGTCGAGGCCGTAGACACGGGCCACACCGTCGCCGACTTCAAGGACAACTCCGGTCTCCTCGAAGGATACCTTGGAGTTGATATTCTCCAGTTGCTGTTTTAATACCTGAGAAATCTCGCTTGGGTTAATCATTGTAATATATGGGGTGTGAAAATGGTTAGTTGCTTAAAAGTTTTATACGCAATTGCTTGAGCTCATCGGCCACGGAAGCGTCGAGCTTCTCGTTGTTGATTGTGACAGTGAAGCCACCGATGAGATCAGGGTCGACGCGATGGTGATATTCCATCGTTCCGCCGTTGAGGTGGCGCTCGATGAGCGCTTTCAGACGATCCTCCTCAGCTGCACCCATGGGAGCGGCCGATGTGACGGTCACAAGGTAGATGCGGTGCTCGCTACGGTAGATTTTCATATAGGCGAGTGCTATGTCGCGGGCAGCGTCGAGACGGTTGTTCTCGGTCAGGAGCTGCAGGAAGCGCGCATAGACTTCATCCTTGGCTGTCGCACCGGCGGCGGAGGTGAGAAGTTTCACCTTGTCGGGTGCGGGGATGAAGGGATTGGCCACGGCCTGCTGGAGCGACGGCTCGGCGACAAAGGAGTTGTCGAGCGTATGCATTAGCTCGTAGATGCGCGCATCGGCGCCCTTTTCGGAGGCATACTCGAAAAGAGCCTTGGCGTAGCGGCTGGGGATGAGACCTTGGTTCATTGCGTGGAGATGAGAGCCTTAGAGGATGAGTAATCTTAAATGAGGGTTAATTTAATGTCGAGTCGAAGAGTCAGACCGGGAATGATTTCCGCCGCGTCTCCGGACCGGGGTGCCGGAGACGCAGGGGGAAGGATCAATTCTGTTTCTCCATCTCGTCGAGCAGGGAGCTGACGAGCTGTTCCTGAGCTTTCTCGTCCTTCATCTGGTTGCGCACCACCTTCTGGGCGATGTCGAGAGCGAAGGATGAGACTTCGTTGCGGAACTGCTGCTCGGCTTGTTTGCGTTCCTGTTCGATAGACACTTTGGCGGCGTCCATCACCTTCTTGGCCTCTGACTGTGCGGCGCTGCGGGCTTCGTCGATGATCTGTGATTTCATCCTGTCGGCCTCGCGCAGCATGTCGGCCTGCTGGCGACGTGCGTCGGCTATGTATTTATCCGCCTCTTCGCGGGCATGGTCAAGCTGTTGTTTGGCATTTTGAGCATACTCCACACCTTTGTCGATGAGGTCGGCTCGGTCAGACACTCCTTTCATGATCACCGGCCAGCCCCACTTCCACAGAATGAAGAAGAGGATGGCGAATGACACGAACATCCAGAATACCAGACCGAAATCAGGCGTGAAAAGTTCCATCTTTCAAATGATTGAAGTTTGGATTAGCCCACAAACATTGCGAGGATACAAACGATGACAGCAAAGAGGGCCACACCTTCGATAAGGGCGGCGATTACGATCATGTTACTGCGGATGTCGCCGGTTGATTCGGGCTGACGGGCGATAGCTTCCATGGCCGAGCCACCGATTTTACCGATGCCGATACCGGCACCAATTGCTGCGATTGCTGCACCGATACATACGCCGATGCCGAGGGTTCCTTCGATAGCTGCTAAAATCATTGCTAACATAATTGCGGGAGATTAAAGGGTTTGTTTGTAAGTATATTTTTTTAAGTTATGCAGGGTTGGTTGCCGGGGCTTTCGGGGCCTCGGCGGGAGTTGCGGCTGCGTCGTGGGCTTCATCCTTCTTGTGCTCGCCGTGGCCGTCCTCCTGCCCGAGGGCGATGAAGAGGGTCGAGAGCATGGTGAATACGTAGGCCTGGATGAAGCTGACAAGAACGTCAATCAGGAGCATGAACACCGAGAAGATGATGCTGACAACTGCCGTCGCGCCTGTCACCGCCGGACCCATCGCCGCGAAAATGAAGATGAGGAGCGTGAGCACGATGACAATCATGTGGCCACCCATCATGTTGGCGAACAGACGGACCGTGAGGGCCGCGGGCTTGGTGAAGATACCGAAGATTTCGATAACCGGCATGATGGGGAGGGGCCATTTCAGCCACCAGGGCACATCGGGATTGAAGATTTCCTTCCAATAGTGCTTCGTTGCGAAGATGTTGGTGATAAGGAAGGTGATGATGGCGAGGACGAGGGTCACTGCAATGTTGCCTGTGAGGTTCGCGCCACCGGGGAAAATCACGATGAGGCCCAGAAGGTTCATCACGAGGATGAAGAAGAACACCGTCAGGAGATAGGGCGCAAACTTGTTGGCCTTGTCCTTGAGTGTGGGCTTGATGACACCGTCGTAGATGAAGAGAATCACGAATTCGACCGCTCCGGTCATCTTGCGCGGGCCCTTCATGCCCTGGGTGCGGTGCCAGCGGGCAACCGACATGATGGCCCATATCACGAGAAGCACGGCGATGAACACACCGCAGACATTCTTGGTGATGGAGATGTCGATGGTCGGTTTCACCTCCTTGCCGTCGATAATCTCGACTACCTTGCCCTTGTAGGGGCTGTCCTTGCCGGCCACCTTGAATTCGGCATTGCCGTCGCGGTAGGTCTCACCATGCTCGACACGGGCAGATGAGAACACATGAAGGCCGTCGGAACCCCAGACAATGACAGGGAGGGGGATGGACTTATGGTGATTGAAAGGCACTTCCCAACCGTAGCGGTCGCCGAGGTGCTCGAAGATGATTCCCTGCGCATCGACCGCACCGCTCTTCTCCTCGGTCGAATCGGCGGGATGGCTTTCGGAAGCCGCCGCCCCGAGGGGAAGCAGGATGGCCACGATGGCCAGGAGTAGGGATGTGAATATGTTTCGTTTCATCGTCACCATAGTTTAATAGATGCAGACCGACACGATATTCGAGTCAACGTCGACGATTCCGCCCTCAACGGTGACCTTGTGTTCCTCGCCGTCGGCAGCCGTGTAGCGGATGTCGCCGGGTGTGAGGGTTGAGATAAGGGCCGCGTGGCCGGGAAGTACGGTGAAAGCGCCCATGGCACCCGGAAGGTGCACCACTTTGACTTCACCCTGAAAGACGATGTCTTCGGCCGATATGACTTTGAGTATCATTGCTGTGTCTGCTGATGAGTTTGAGAGACTTTGTTAAATCTGCGTTTTCTTACTTCGCAACTTCGGCAAGGAGTTTCTTGCCCTTTTCGATGGCTTCGTCGATTGTGCCGACGTTGAGGAACGCCTGTTCGGGATACTCATCCATTTCGCCTGAAAGAATCATCTTGAAGCCACGGATGGTTTCGCTCAGAGGCACCATGACACCGGGAAGACCGGTGAACTGCTCGGCAACGTGGAAGGGCTGCGAGAGGAAGCGCTGCGCGCGGCGGGCGCGGGAAACGACGAGCTTGTCGTCATCGGAAAGTTCATCGACACCGAGGATGGCGATGATGTCCTGAAGCTCGTTGTATTTCTGGAGAAGCTGCTTGACGGCCTGTGCGGTGTTGTAGTGGTCCTCGCCGATGATGTTGGGGTCGAGGATTCGCGAGGTCGATTCGAGGGGGTCGACGGCGGGGTAGATACCGAGCTCGGAAATCTTACGCGAGAGCACTGTTGTCGCGTCAAGGAAGCTGAATGTTGTCGCGGGAGCCGGGTCGGTCAAGTCGTCGGCAGGCACATAGATGGCCTGGACAGAGGTAATCGAACCGTTCTTGGTCGAAGTGATTCGCTCTTGGAGGGCACCCATTTCAGAGGCGAGGGTAGGCTGGTAACCTACGGCGGAGGGCATACGGCCGAGAAGTGCCGACACCTCCGAACCTGCCTGGGTGAAACGGAAGATGTTGTCGATGAAGAGAAGGATGTCCTTACCGCCACCGTCCTGATCGCGGAACTGCTCGGCGACCGTAAGACCTGAAAGAGCCACACGCAGACGTGCGCCCGGGGGTTCGTTCATCTGGCCGAACACGAGGGTTGCCTGCGACTGGGCCACCTGGTCCATGTCGACGTCGGCAAGATTCCACTCGCCCTTCTCCATGCCTTCCTCAAACTTCTTGCCATACTTCATGACACCGCTCTCGATCATCTCGCGGAGGAGGTCGTTACCCTCGCGGGTACGTTCGCCCACACCGGTGAACACCGAGAAGCCGCTGTGGCCTTTGGCGATGTTGTTGATGAGCTCCATGATGAGCACTGTCTTGCCCACACCTGCACCACCGAACAGACCAATCTTGCCACCCTTGCTGTAGGGTTCGAGAAGGTCGATGACCTTGATACCGGTGAAGAGAATCTCGGTGCCGATTGTGAGGTCGTCGAACTTCGGCGCGGGCTGATGGATGGGACGGAGGTTGTCGCGGTCAAGCTCGGGCAGACGGTCGATGGCATCGCCGAGGACGTTGAGCAGACGGCCTTTCACCTGGTCTCCCGTGGGGACCGCAATCGGACGCTCAAGGTTGTCGACGCGCATACCACGACGAAGACCGTCGGTACTTTCCATCGACACGCAGCGGACGGTGTCCTCACCGATATGCTGCTCGACTTCGAGGATGGTCTCCGCACCGTTGTCGGAAGTGACACGGAGGGCTGTATAGATGGGCGGGATGATGTTGTCATCACCTTCGAAAATCACGTCGACCACCGGGCCGATGACTTGGGCGATTTTGCCGTATTTTTCACTCATCGCGTTTAGATTTTTTGGCAGGCAGACCGGCCTTATGTGAGGGACAGGCTGCGTGGTAGTGGGTTAGAGTTTTGAGGAAATTATCTTAGAGGTAAAGCTTGAAGGTCACGATAAGGACCATAAGCACGAGGTTGAAGAGGTTGATGGGGAGGAGGTATTTCCACTCCAGTGTGAGAAGCTGGTCGATTCGCAGACGGGGGAAAGTCCACTTGAACCAGATGATGATGAATGAGAGCACGATGGCCTTGCCGATGAACCAGATGAACGAGGGGATATAGTCCATAATCTGGTTGAAGGCATCGAGACCGGGGATATGGAGCGGCATCCAGCCTCCGAAGAAGAGGAGCGCGGCCACGCCGGAAACGATGAAGAGGTTGAGGTACTCGGCGAGATAGAAGAAACCGAAGTGGATACCGGAGTACTCGGTGTGGTAACCGGCGGTAAGCTCACTTTCAGCTTCGGGAAGGTCAAACGGGCCACGGTTGGTCTCGGCCGTACCGGCAATCATGAAAATCACGAAAGCGATGATGGCGGGGATATGGCCGGAGAAGATGAACCAGAGATGGTTCTGAGCCTCGACGATTCCACCGACCGACATTGTGCCGGCCATCACGACCATCGTCACCACGCAGAGACCCATGGAAAGCTCATAGCTGACCATCTGGGCACCCGAACGGAGCGCACCGATGAGGGTGAACTTGTTGTTTGACGACCATCCTGCCAGAAGGATACCGAGAACGCCGATGGACGACACGGCAAGCAGGAAGAAGATGCCGACATTGAAATCGATAATCTGCAAGCCGTTACCCCACGGGAGGACAGCAAAGGCGAGCATTGAGGCGATGATCACGAGATAGGGAGCGAGGGCGAAGAGGAATTTGTCGATATGGTTCAGCGAGATAAGCTCCTTGATGAGAATCTTGAACATATCGGCGATACTCTGCATCAAGCCCCAGGGGCCTACGCGGTTAGGGCCGAGACGGCACTGGAAGTAGGCACACACCTTACGCTCGAAGAGGATATAGAACAGCGCGAGCACTGCATAGAGCAGCATCAGGCCAACTCCGATGAGCAGGCACTCAAGGGTGACTGCGGCCCATTCGGGGATATAGTCAGTGAGGAAGGAGTGAAGCCATGCGGTTCCGACTGATAGGTCTTGCATAATGTCTATTTGAAAATTACTTTTTATTCTCTCTGTGTTAGTTCACTCTTGTGGAAAATTCCATTGCAATGCCGGGGCTTAACGGTCAATGTCGGGGACAATGTAGTCAAGCGAGCCGCCGATAGTGATAAGGTCGGCGATCTTCTGGCCCTCGGTGATGTGGTCAACGACTGCGGCTGCGGGGAGACAGGGGGTGGCGAGCTTCAGACGATAGGGATTGACGGTGCCGTCGCTCTCGAGATATACGCCGAATGTGCCGCGGCAACCCTCGACCATCTTGAACCAGTGGCCGGCAGGGAGCTTAATCACCTTGGGAACCTTCACGCAGTAGTCACCCTCGGGAATATTGTCGATGAGCTGCTCGATGATGCGCGCGCTCTGGACCATCTCGTCCATGCGCACCTTGAAGCGGGCCATCGAGTCGCCTTCCTCGCGCACGATTTCCTCGAAATCAAGCTCGGGGTAGATGCTGTAGGGGGCACACTTGCGTACGTCGCAAGCCCAGCCCGAACCGCGTCCGTTAGGACCGGTGACAGCCCATGAGATGGCATCGTGGCGGGTGAGCACACCGACGTTCTCCATACGGTTCTTGGCGATGACGTTGCCGGTGAAAATTTTGTTGTATTCCTTGATGTTGGCGGGGAGCACATCGAGAAGGGCATGTACGTCCTTGACGAAGTCGGGATGCAGGTCCTGCATCACACCGCCGATGCAATCATAGTTGAATGTCATGCGCGCGCCGCAGGTCTTCTCCATGATGTCGAGAATCTGTTCGCGGACACGCAAGGTGTAGAAGAGCATGGTGGTCGCACCGAGGTCCATGCAGTATGTGCCGATGAAGAGGCAGTGTGAAGCGATGCGCGAGAGCTCGTCCATGAGCACGCGGATCACCTGTGCGCGGCGCGAAATCTGGATTCCGGCAGCCTCCTCGATGAGCATACAGAGACAGTGGTGGTAGGGATGGGCCGAGAAGTAGTCGAGACGGTCCATGAAGTGGAGGGTCTGCGGATATGTGAGTCCCTCGCAGATTTTCTCGACACCACGGTGGATGTAGCCGAGATAGATGTCAATCTTCTTTATAATCTCACCGTCGACAGCCGTGCGGAAACGGAGCACACCGTGGGTTGCGGGGTGCTGCGGGCCGATGTTGACCACGAAATCCTCGGGCTTGAAGATGCGGCGCTCATGCTTCACGACCTTGCCGTCGGCATCCTCTGTCCACACATCGGTGAAGTCTGTCTGACGTTCGTTCTCGGTGGAGACGGGGTTGATGTTGGGGTCGTCGTTATAGTCCTTGCGCAAGGGATAGCCCTTCCAGTCGATGTTGAGGAAGAGGCGGCGCATGTCGGGATTATTGATGAAGATAATGCCGAAGAAGTCATAGACCTCGCGCTCGAATATGGTCGCGATGGCCCAGAGGTCATGGATCGAATGGATGAGGGGCTGCTCACGGTCACCGGTAGCCATCACCTTGACAGAGATGTGGGTGTTGTGCTTGGTGGATGTGAGGTAGTAGATACAGCCCATGCCGTTTTCCTTCCAGTCCATGCCGACGATGGTCACGAGGAAGTCAAAAGCGAGGTCACTGTCATCGCGGAGTGTCTTGGCGAAGTCATGCCACTTTGCGTCGGGGACGGTCACCTGCATGATGTCGCCATCTTCGATGACGGCCTCGGGCAACACGGTTGAAATCTTTTCCCGGATGTTGGACATAATATATAATAAGGTGTATGAACGTTATTCTTGATTCTTATTCTTTGCGGGGATGGTGGGTGGGATGTCTCAGTCGTTCACTCCGGGGACCGGGTGAGCCTTGAGGAATTCTTCCTGCTTCTCCTGACGGTTCACGCCGCCGAAGAATTTCTCCACCTTGATTTTGCGCGAGAGCTGCATGATGCCGTAGATCATTGCCTCGGGACGGGGAGGACAGCCGGGGATGAATACGTCGACCGGAACGATGTCCTCGATACCCATAGCCACATGGTAGCTCTTCTTGAAGGGACCGCCGGAGATGGCGCAGCTTCCGCAAGCGATGACATATTTGGGTTCGGCGAGCTGATCATAGAGACGGCGGAACACAGGCACCATGCGGTGTACGATGGTTCCGGCCACCATCATGAAGTCGGCCTGACGGGGCGAGGCACGGGCAACTTCCCATCCGAAACGCGCCATGTCGTAGCGCGCCGCTCCGAGCGACACAAATTCGATGCCGCAGCAACTGGTGGCGAAGGTGAGCGGCCAGATGGAGTTGGAACGCCCCCAGTTGATAAGTTTGTCAAGAGAACCGACAACCACGTTGGTGCCGCTCTCCTGAAGCTCCTTCACGAGCTTTTCAATGTATTCGTTGTCCTTCCATGCCTCATACGGCATACCTTTGGTGGTTACTTCCATTCAAGAGCTCCTTTCCGCCAGGCATATACGAGGCCCAGCACTATGATTCCAAAAAAGACTGCTATGGCTGTGAGGCCGGATGTTCCCAGCTCATGCACACGCACGGCCCAGGGATAGAGAAACACGGTCTCGACGTCAAACATCAGAAAGAGGATGGCGAAGAGATAGTAACCTACCTTGAACTGTGCCATTGATTCGCCACGGGTGGGGATACCACACTCGTAGGCCTCGCCTTTCTGCGGATTGAATGAGCGGGGAGAAATAAGTCCCGCAAGCCAAAGAGCTACAGCCACGAGAGCCACACCTGTCAGGAGGGCCACCACGGCTAAAGTCGCATTTTGAATTGCCAATGCTATCATATAGTGATAAATACTGATTTTGTTTCGAAGAAGCTGTGTATCATGGAGTTAGACGCCTCTCGACGGCCTTGTGGCCAAAGGGGGCATAAAACGCAGTGCAAATATACTGAAATTTTTCCGAAATCGCCCAAAAAATTCTGACTGTGTTGCAAATAAAAAATCCTAATTCTCCAACATTTCCCAAAATCCCCTCCAAGCCGAGAAGGGCTGGAACGGCACACAAGGCCGGCAACATAAGGCCGGGAAATGTGGGAAGGGTACATAAAGACAGAAGATCAGAAGGGACATAAGGATTTTCGGCTATCAGATTAACCGAAAAAACTTATGTCCCTTATAACTGAAAAAACTTATGTCTCTTCTGACCTTCTGTCTTTATGTGCCCTTCCAGCCTTCCGGACTATGTGCCCTTCCAGTCTTCAGGACTATGTGCCCTTCCAGCCTTCGGGACTATGTACCTTCCAGCCTTCCGGACTATGTGCCCTTCCAGCCTTCCGGACGATGTGCCATTCCAGCCTTCGGGACATCAGTATTTTTAGAAGTTATAGCCTACGGAGACGTTGAAATTGTTCCAGTGGTTGCCGACTCCGCTGACCACGTCCGTCAGACCCCACTGATACGACAGGCCGAACACGAAATTGCCGTAAGTATGCGATGCTCCGAGTCCGAGACCGGCATGGAAACGCTTGAATTCGTATGGGTCGTCAAACACATCGACCGATGCGCTCGTCTTTTGTCCACTATATTTCGTAGACGCTGTCATCTTGCCATAAACACCGAAGTCGAAATAGGGACCGAAGAAGATCTGTGTTGAGTTCAGCGCATCGAAATTGAGGTGATATGACAGATAGACTGGGAGTTCGATGAAATTCATGGTCATTCTGCAATCAGCAGATACAAGTCCACCATTTACATCTTCCACAATGTCACCCTTGCAGCCCTTTTGGGTAAAGAAAAGTCCGGAATTGATTGAAAAACTGCGGACGATATTGAAATCAGCCGACACACCGCCACGGAAACCGAATTTGGTCTTCGTATCCGAGGTATCCTCGCCGCCCATCGTGGCGATGTTCATACCTGCACGCACTCCTAAAGTGACGGTCTTCTCAGGTGCACCATTGTCCCATCCGACAGCCTGTGCCGAAGCACCGACAGACATAACAGCAGCCACTGCCGCAAGCAAAATTTTTTTCATAGTCAAATAGTTGAAAATGTGTTATGATGAATAATATTGAAATGCGTTATCGTGAACAATCAACATTGAAATGCGCTATCGTGAACAATATTGAAATGCATTATAGTGAACAATATCGGAATGAGCTATGGTGAACAATATTTATATTCAGACATGCAACGGGATTTATATTCAGACATGCAACGGGGCAAATGTAGCGTTTTTTTCGCACAACACTCCATTTTTAATCGACAAAATGCAGACAAGATTTAAAAATTCTTTAGCAACCGGCCAAAAATCATGCATTCAGATTAAAAAATCCGGATGGCAACCGGCAAGCTGCGCAGCGATGCGACATTCCTTCCCGGATGACAACCGGCAAGCCGCGCAGCAGCGATGCGACATTCCTTTCCCGGATGGCAACCAGTAAGCTGCGCAGCGATGCGACATTACCTCCCGGATGGCAGATAGTAAGCTGCGGAGCAGCGCTGCCGTAATAGCCCCGCATCGAGCGGCAACGCAATGAAGCCCGAAGGGCGGAATTGCGTGCCGCGAAGGTGTGTGGGTTATCGGTAGACCCATAGCGACGGGCATCGAAGATGTCCGATAATATCATCCCGAATAGCCCAACCATCATCCGCTATATTGGCCCTTTTCAAATAACAAAACATGGGATAGCCGGGCTTCTCTTCATTTCATATCACCAATTATTCGAATTATCCGTAGGCGCGCATTATTATTATCGGACATCTTCGATGCCCGTGGTAGGGATGACATCCATGTACCCACACACCTTCGCGGTGACGCAATTCCGCCCTGCGGGCTTCATTGCATCACCGCTCGATGCGGGGCTATTACGGCAGCGCTGCTCCGCAGCTTACTCATCGCCATCCGGACATCCCAATCACGACAAGAGCATCCGGATTTATATACCTATCATATAACAAATTTGCTATATTGCTCTACGCTAATGCGGAACGCGTTGTAGGGATTTCTTTTCAACACCTAAGAATGATTTTCAACACCCAAGAATGATTTTCTACATCCAAGAATTTTTTGAGGGTGTTGCAGAACTCACAAATTCGAGAAATTTACTTTTGTAATACATTGATTCGCAAGCGCTATCTTTTCGTGAATATTGGCAAAATCGAGGTTCTGCAACACCACCAAAAATTATTTTCAATCTCCAAAAATCCCTTCCCGACAACATCAGATAGTGTTATCATAAAACAACTCCGGGGAGCCGGTCGCGCCTCTGCGCTGCGGCTCCCCGGAGGGTATGGTCTATAAGAATTATATTTTTTAGAAATGATAGTAGAAACCAAACATGAGGTCAGTGCTGTCGAGGTTGAGACCCCAGTTTTCAGGAGCACCGTTGCGCTTGGCAGGACGGTTGGCACTTTCATAGCCGAGGAAGCCGACATGGGCAACAAGGCTGAACTTCTCACTGAGGTTGAGTGCAACACCGGGACGGAAACCGATCTCGTAGGTCACGGCTGTGTGGCCGTTGGCACGACCGATACCGAATCCGACACCACCGTCGACGAAGAGGTCAACCATACCTGAACGGAAATATGTCGCACGGGCGTAGGGGTTGATGTTGAATGTAGTGAGCTTGCTGTCACCTGTCTTACGATAGTCGACACCGAAGATTGCGCCGAGGGCGAAATTGTCAGTAACATTATAGCCGATTTCAGGCAGCACTGCAATCTGAGTGCTCTTGAGGCTTACGCCGCTGAGTTCTGTGGTGGTTCTTCCAAAAGTGAGCTGACCGCCGGCATACCATTTCTGAGTCTGAGCCGATGCACCTAAAGTCATAATAGCCATGACTGCCATAAGTAAAAACTTCTTCATAACAGTGGGATTTTAAAAGTGTTAGAATATTGATGATTAATAAATTTCATTGATAGTTGAACCATGAAAAGCAACAGCACCGATCCGACCATGCAGTCATTACCAATCCATTGTTTTCATCTTTTTCAACTATTAAACATTTCTTTCACTAAAAAAGTTGAACACGATTAAAAAAGTTTATCCGCCACATCGCCCGGGCGCAAATATTCTCCCCGTCAGAGCTTCGCATTAGCATTATCACAAAAAAACTGTAACTTTGCAGCGACTTTTTTACCACAGAACACAAACGCAACCATGCATACTGATACCAAGACACAATGTGACACCCCTGCCACACAGCTCCACGACCCCTTCGACCGCGAGCATCTGTGGCATCCCTATACCTCCACCATCAACCCTCTGCCTACCTATAAGGTGGACTCCGCCGAGGGAGTCCGCATCCGCCTCGCAGACGGACGCGAACTGATTGACGGCATGGCCTCATGGTGGTGTGCCATCCACGGCTACAACCATCCCGAAATCAACGCCGCCATCACCCGTCAGATAGGCAAGATGAGCCATGTGATGTTCGGCGGACTCACCCATGACCCCGCTATCGGGCTTGGCAAGCTCCTTCTGGAGATGGCTCCATCCTCGATGCACAATATATTCTATGCCGACTCCGGCTCAGTGGCTGTAGAAGTAGCGATGAAGATGGCTGTCCAGGCCTCGATTTCACGCTCCGGCAACCACAACAAGACCAACTTTGTAACCATCCGGAGCGGTTATCACGGCGACACATGGAACGCCATGAGCGTCTGCGATCCCGTCACCGGTATGCACGGCGCCTTCGGTCCGGCCCTTCCCATCCGCTACTTCGCTCCGGCACCGGAAGTGTCGTTCGACGGACGGTGGAATCCCGCCGACATCGAACCTCTCGCCGAAATCATCCGTGAGCACAAGGATGAACTCGCAGCCCTCATCCTCGAACCGGTCGTCCAGGGCGCGGGGGGAATGCGGTTCTATCATCCGCAATATCTGCGCGAGGCGCGCCGTCTCTGCGACGAGGCAGGAATCTACCTCATCTTCGACGAAATCGCCACAGGCTTCTGGCGCACAGGCAAATGCTTCGCCTGCGAACATGCCGGTGTCGAGCCTGACATTATGTGTATCGGCAAGGGACTGACCGGTGGCTACATGACCATGAGCGCAGTCCTCACAACCCGCGACGTTGCCGACACCATTTCGCGCGGCGAGGCCGGAGTGATGATGCACGGCCCGACATTCATGGGCAATCCGCTTGCCTGCGCGGTAGCCGTCGCATCGCTGACACTCCTGCGCGAGCGCGACATGAGTCGCCGCATAGCCCACATCGAGGCTGTCATCCGCCGTCACATCGCGGCAGCAGCGCTCGTCAAGGGTGTGCGCGACGTGAGGGTCCTCGGCGCCATCGGTGTAATAGAGATGGAGGAACCGGTCGATGTCGGCGAATTCCAGAAACGCTGCGTGGAGCGCGGAATCTGGGTGCGCCCCTTCGGACGCAACGTCTACATCATGCCGCCCTACATCATCTCGGACGGCGACCTCAAATATCTCATCGAAAAAATGATTGAGTGCATAAAGTGAACCGTTACAGCGACATACTCGACCGTCTGCACTCGGAAGGCAACTTCCGCTCCATTCCGCACGAACTCCCCGCAGGTGCGGAGGTGACCGACCTATCGTCCAACGACTATCTCGGACTCGGTGCCGACACGGGTCTTCAGCAAAGCTTTTTCGCATCGGCATCCAACCGTGCCATACCGATGACCTCATCGGCATCACGCCTGTTGAGCGGACGGCAACGCGAATATGAGGAGCTCGAAAATTTCCTCGGACAGCTCTATGGCCGTCCTTGTCTGCTTTTCAACAGCGGCTACCATGCCAACACCGGCATGATACAGGCACTTGCCGATTCGAAGACACTCATCGTGGCCGACAAACTCGTCCACGCAAGCATAATCGACGGCATAACCCTCTCGAAAGCTCCCTTCACCCGTTTCCGCCACAACGACCTCGGCCATCTTGAAAAAATCATGGAGAAGGAGGCCGCGAACCATGAAAGAGTGCTCATCGTGGTCGAGAGTGTCTACAGCATGGACGGAGACCGCGCCGACATCGACAGCATCATAACCATCAAACGCCGCTATCCAAATGCCATGCTCTATGTCGACGAGGCCCACGCTTTCGGCGTGGAGGGTCCGCAGGGGCTCGGTCTGTGCAAGGAAAGCGCCGAATTCGGCGACGTCGACATCGTTGTCGGCACCTTCGGAAAAGCCTGCGCCTCGGCCGGTGCATTCTGCGCCGTCTCCCCCACCCTGCGCGACTATCTTGTCAACCGTGCGCGCAGCTTCATCTTCTCGACCTCCCTTCCACCGATGACCGTAGCGTGGACGCACTTCATGATTGAGACCTTCCTGACAATGGATGCCGAGCGGAGTCAACTCCGCCTGCTTGGTCAGCGCCTCCACGACCATCTGCAACCGCTTTCGCCGAAGACGGTCATCACTCCAAGCCATATCCAGCCCCTCGTCGTCGGCTCGGCCGACAGGGCTGTTGAACTCTCCCGCCGTCTGCTCGAAGAGGGTTTCAAGGTGCTGCCCATACGCACACCGACCGTTCCTCCCGGCACCGAACGTCTCCGCATCAGCCTCAGCGCGGCAATCCCGATTGAAGAGATTGACCGCCTCGGCCACACACTCGCAAAACTGCTATCAGAATGAAATTCCACATTTTCCCTCCACAGGATTCCGCTTCCGCCTCCCGCACCATTCTCCTCTTCGCAGGATGGGGTATGGATGAAAAACCGTTTGCCCGCATCAACGTGCAGGGCTACCGGCTGATTGTGGTCTGGGATTACCGCGATTTCACCTTCCCCGACGCGCTCACGACAGAGCTTGAAACTGCGGAGGAAATCGTGGTTCTGGCTTGGTCGTTCGGCGTTCCCGCCGCCACCCGCTTCATTCTTTCCAATAAAAATCTCCCGGTCACGGCTACCATAGCCGTCAACGGAACCATGCACCCCGTGGATGATCGTCTTGGCATCCCGGAAGAAATTTTCCGGGGCACACTCGACGGACTGACCGAAAAGTCGCTGTCGAAGTTCCATCTGCGGATGTGTGGTTCGTCATCGGCGTTCCGCGATTTCTCCGCCACCCTCCCCCAACGTCCGGTCGATGAACTGCGCGAGGAGCTTCAGACCATCGGCGATGCTCACTTCGACGCTCCGGAAGGGCTTTGGGACCGTGCGGTCGTCAGTCTCTCGGACCGCATCATCCCCCCTGACAACCAGACAGAGGCATGGAGCAGCGAGGCTTTCGAGACCATCACTGTCGCCGGACCTCATCTGCCGGATTTCAATATGCTCCTGTCCATGCTCCTGACTGAGAAAGGACTTGTGGCAGAGAAGTTCGCCCGCGCTGAGCGGACGTATGACGACAATGCACTTGTCCAGCGCGACATCGCCCGACATCTTGTGGAGCTGATTCCCGCGAACGCACATCTTACATCCACACTTGAAATCGGCTGCGGGACGGGACTGACCACCCGCCTGCTTGCGCAGAAGGATGGAATCAAGTCACTCGAAGTGTGGGATCTCCACATTCCGGCGTCCATACGCGAGGGGATAGACCACCAAGAACTGACCACGCGCGAATGTGACGCGGAGACAGAAATCAGGAAGGTGCCGTCGGAGAGTCTCGACCTGATATTTTCCGCCTCGACCATGCAGTGGTTCAACTCTCCCGCCAAATTTCTCCGCGAATGTCTGCGCGCACTCCGTCCGGGAGGCCATGCCGTCATCTCGACATTCGGGCCGTCGACCATGCATGAAATCAACGCCTCCCTCCCCTACCGTCGCCACTACCCCGACATTGAGGCCATTGCCTCAATGCTTCCTCCCGGGGCCACGGCTATCCACCTCTCCACCCAAACGGAAGCCCTCCTCTTCCCCACCCCGGCCGAAGCTCTGCGCCACGCAAAACTCACCGGAGTCAACGCACTCAGCAGTCACCATTCCGGCGCAACGGCACGGAGCGTCATCGCAGCCTATCCGCTCACGCAACAAGGAGAGGCCCCGGTGACATATCAACCGATATACTTAGTATTCATAAAATCCTGACGGCTGTCTCGTCAACTATAGGCCTGACATCCGTCAACAGAGCAATAATAATATTGTAGAATCCCGAAGGTTGCCCAACAATCAACCTCGTCAAACAAACTTATAACCATGAGCCAGGTATATTTCGTTTCAGGAATCGACACCGACGCAGGCAAGAGCTACGTCACCGGCTATCTCGCCGCCAAACTTATGAAAGAAGGCAAGAGCGTAGTCACCCAGAAGTTCATACAGACAGGCAACGTAGGCTTTTCGGAGGATATTGACCTCCACCGCAGACTCATGGGCATCCCACCGCTCCCGGAGGACATCGACCACACCACCGCGCCTGTCATCTTCTCCTATCCCGCTTCCGCACAACTCGCCGCCCGCATGGACGGACGCGAAATCGACCTCTCGGTCATCGACAACGCCACTGCTAAATTAAGCAAACGCTACGACATCGTGCTTGTCGAGGGTGCGGGTGGACTGATGGTGCCCATCACCGACGATTTCTTCACCATCGACTATGTGACCACACGCCAGCTCCCCCTGATACTTGTGACAAACGGTGTCCTCGGGTCCATCAACCATGCCGTCCTCTCGCTCGAAGCTATCAAGGCGCGCGGAATCACCCTCGCAGCCGTCATCTACAACGAACACTTCGACACCGACCGAATCATCGGCGCCGACACCCAGGCCTTCCTCCGTCGCTACGTCAGCCGCCACTTCCCCTCCACCCCCTTCGCCACCATCCCCTCGCTGTAAGGAACACAGGACACATAAAATGCCTTGGACGCCTTGTAGGGACGAGCTGTAGGGATGCCTTGTAGGGACGAGCTGTAGCGCGTATGCCAAATGGAATAGATATTAAATACAAATGGAATAGATCCTAAACAGGGGTACATAAATTCATAAATGACAAAAATGACAGATTTGAAGTAGTCAGCCTGATTAAAACTGATTATACAAAATCTGTCATTTTTGTCATTTATGAATTTATGTACCTATATTTTATTTTTATGGTACAGTATTTTGTATTTCATTTGGCATACGCGCTACAGCGCGTCCCTACAAGTTCCAATCAATAGGCAATGAGGTTCCAGAGGGTGCGGATGCGGGATTCGGGGTCCCATTTGTCGTCGAAGGTCCAGCGGGCAGTGGTTGAATAGTAGGTCGGGGAACCTTCCGCACTTGCGAGATTGTCGGCGAGCCAACCGCTGTGGCCACCCTCACGCACACAACCGGAGTAGTAGACACGGTGTCCCCACGGACAGGGGTCTACATTCTTACCGGCCGACAGAGCAGGCTGCGCACGATAGGCATGGTCGATATCGGAGTCGATTATGTTCTTGGACATACGGCAGTTGACAATCATGAACTGCGAGTCGTGGTGATAGCGTCCGAGCGGAGTGGGCTTGAGGGCATCGAAGTCAGAATTGGTGACAACGAACTTATTGTTGATGTCGCCGCGACCGTCGTGCCAGAGGATCGCACGGCTGTCGCCGAGGAAACGGCAACGTGTGGCGTAGCAAGTGCCTCGCGGACAGATGAAATCCACACCCGGGCAGCGCACATAGAGGTCGGCATGGTAATAGAGGCCGCCCTTGCCGTCCTCACCCTTTCCCCAAAGCGAGAGAGCATCGTTGCCATCTGAAATGATATTGCTGTTGACGATTATTGTGCGGGTTGCCTTGCCGTAGACGGCAAACTGGTGGGTAGTGGTGTTGGTGACGGTTGTGCCGTAGTTGTTGATTACTGTCAAGCCGGAAATCAGACAGTCATTGCCATCCTCGGTCAGACAGAGGATACCTCTCGGAGCCTTCTTGCCGCGATATTCCTCAACCATCATCTTACCGTTGGCCTCCGCGCCGACTATTATGCAACTGTCGCGATGCTCACCGACAAGCACGATGTTCGGACGGTCAATAATCACCTTCTCGTTGTAAAGACCCTTCTTCACAAGAATCTTGAACGGCTCGGTTCCATTTTCCGGAGCTTTCTCGATAGCAGCCTGAATGCTGCCACCGCGCTCAACCACCGCATCGAAGAGCGATGCATCCACCTTGGGGACAACGCCGAGGGTGAGAGTGCCGTTCTCGTTGCATCCTTTCCCATCGTGATCGAGCTTCACCTTCCCGGCGGGGTCATGACGGTCGGCCCACTCATCGTAGAGCGCATAAAGCTCCTCGGGACGGGTGCCATACCATGCATAACCGTTGCGTCGCTCCGAACCGATGTCCTCCAGACGGCGGCGGGGAATACCGTCGCGGTCACAGACGTAGGGCATACAGTTGTCGAGGTCATAGAAACGCGCCCAAAGCGGCTTCCGGCTTTGGGGGTCGGGAGTAAGGAGGGTTTCCCAACTGCCGTTGACCTGCACACGGCGGTAGGACAATCCGGTGAGCTTATATTTATCGAACCACGCCATTGCTGAATGGATGGCCTTCTTCACACGTTTGTCGGGTTTCTCAATCTCCATGAGGAGCTTCACTATCGACGCACTCTCCATGCTGCAATACGACGGGAGTTCGTAGGCACGGGCATGGGCAGGAGCAAGGGTGACATGGTCATGCTGCTGACACCACACGGTGGGAACGCCGTCGGTCACAATCTGAGTGGCGAGAATGCAGTCGACACCCTTGTCAAACGCGCGTTTCATCCTCTTCTTCTGCGCAGCGTCGCAGAGATCACCGCCGTAGGGGGCGACATCTGAGGAGATGTCGCCCAGGAGGAGCATGGTGTTGACCATCGCATCGTCATTGTAGGTGATATGGGGCTGATAGTCGCGCTGTTCGGGCCAGAACTGAGGCCAACCGCCATTCTTGTACTGACCTGAGAGCAGATAGTCCACGCCACGGCGGAATGCGTCGCGGTAGGCGACATCGCCAGTCGCGGCATAAAGCCGTGCCAGGAAGGTCATCTGTGTGGTAGTGGCATCATTGTCGGTAGTCGAGTCGTAGCGACGGTCTTTCTGGGCAAGCACTTCGGCCATGCGGCTCTCGGACATGGGCGAGACCATGTCGATGTTCTTCGGCCAACCCCCTGTCACACGCTGCCATGCAAGCACCTGCGCCCCTATCCTGCGGGCCTCGTCGGTGGTGAAGAAAGAGGGGTCTGTGGTGCGCAGGAGATGCTTGGAATAGCGGTTACCACTGCGCGCCTCACGCTTGGCTGCGCCCACCTCCTTGCCGAGACCACCCATTGCATTGGCCGCACGGACCGACCAGCAGTCGGCATCGCCTCCGCGACCAATCTTATAGGAATCCTCAGTGGTGAAACCAACGATTTTCCCGTGACGGCACACGGCATAGAGCAGCGCATCGTCGCTTCCGTCCCAACGCAGACGGCCATCCTCGACGCGGACATTAGCGGGAAGAGGGGCGGCTGCGGTGACGGCGGTCGGATCCCAACCGTCGAGGACATTTGTGATGGTATAGTCCGCAGCCTCGGCCTCGCTCAGCACCGGACGGTTGACATGCTCGTTGCCCTCACGGTCGACATACAGCGCACGTCGGCCCGAGAGGTCGAGCGCGGTGCCATCGGGGAGGACGGTATTGTATTCGGCGAAGCGCGCGGGCCACCCGCCGCTCATGTCGGCCCATCCGTTATAGCCGCGCTTGTCGCGGGTGATGGGCGACACGTCCACCTTTGTATTGATCCAGATTGCAGTTGGAGTTCCCTTGCCCCAGGGACGGCCGAGATAGTAGGTCACATCCGGAGTCTCGCTTTTGATATAGCAATTGTCCATTACATATCCGTAGTTGCGAGGGACGGAAGGGACGGCAAGATAGCCACCCTGACCGCACTGCTGGAAAGTCACGCCGGAGTAATAGACATCGCCTTTGCCACAGATATAATCCGTGCGCCCGCGGATGACACCGTCCTCGAAATAGAAACGGCCATCCTTATTGTTGGAAACGTAAGTGTCCTGATAGCCCCAGAGACCGAGATCCTTGGCGATGGTCTTGTCCGAACGGTCGTGGAGCACGATGTTGCGCCCGGTCCTGTCGGTCATTCCGCTTTTCAGCGTAAGTCCCTGGAGGTATGTCCCTGTGGCCGGTGACTCAATGATGAGCACATCACCCTTGCCGATACCTTCCAGCGGACAGGAGGGGCCGAAGCCGTTGTCCCATGTGGCGGGAGGAGTAGTGTTGGTCAGGACGGTGCGGTCCATCCCCTCGCCGGTGATGGAGACATTGGGGGCTTTGAGATATGAGCGCGGATCGCCATACTCCTTCCCGTCACCACCGACAGTGGTGCCAGCGGTGGGGATACGATAGTCACCCTCCATGATGAATATGCGGAAACGCGAGGCGGTGTCGGCACGGTTGTTGGCTGCGTTGAGGGCCTCGCGGAATGTACCGTCGCGGGGCACGACGAAGTCATAGAGTTTCTTTTCAACGGCATTAAGGTTAAAGACGACCGCAAAGGCCGCGAGCGATGGAAGAAGTTTCATAGACCGGTCTACGATTTTTATGGTATTAAACTAATGTCTGACACCGTGGGTGTCGATTTATCATGCGCTACAAATTTACGAAAAAAGCAGGGGCCTCACAATTGTCGGTGACCGAATTTCACCCCACCCTTCCTATCCAATGGACAAAAAGCGCTAAAACAGCGCTCCGACACCCTCTATTGCAATCATTAACATCCCGTGGCTTATTGTTTTTCGACACAATTATAGGGGATTTCAACAATAATAGTTAACTTTGCACGTTCAAAAGCTCTTTTTCCCATGGACATCAACCAATACAGCATCTCAATATCGAAGGAACAACTGTCGGGCCTCCCGACGGTCGAGTTTCCCGGTGCCATAACGGTGCTTGAGAACATTCCCGATGCCCAGGAAGCCCTCCGATACCTACGGACATGTCAGGCGGTGGGTTTTGACACCGAGACCAAGCCTAATTTCCGCAAGGGGCAGACCAACACTGTCTCGCTCATACAGATTTCAACCCTCGACCATTCCTTCCTGTTCCGCCTCAACAAACTCGGCTTCTTCGACGAGCTGAGGGAGTTCATGGAATGTGAGGATGTGGTGAAAGTCGGTCTGTCGCTGCGCGACGACTTCCATGTGCTCCACCGTCTCGCGCCTTTTGAACCGGCGAACTTCGTCGACCTCCAGAATGTGGTCAAGACCTTCCATATAGCCGATTCGAGCCTTCAGAAAATCTACGGAATAATCTTCAACGGCCGCATCTCCAAAAGCCAGCGTCTCAGCAACTGGGAGGCTGCGCAACTCAGCCCCGGACAGCTCATCTATGCGTCAATCGACGCCTGGGCCTGCCTCCGCATCTACAAGCACCTGATGGACGGCTGCTTCGACCCCGCCGAGTCGGAATATATCAAGGAGGAGGAAGAGAGTTGTTAGTTGTTAGTTTATAGTTGTGAGTTGTGAGTTTTGAGTTTATAGACTCTAATGCAGCAACTTTGCCATCAACTCGGAACCATCAACTTACAACCATCATCCCAAAACTTCCAACTCCAAACCACCAATAGCCAACAACTCACAACTCTAAACTGACAACTCAAAACTACCCCACAACTCAAAACTAAAAACTCACAACCCAAAACTTACTTAACCTAAAAACCATGAAACTACGTCGTTCTACCTTCATCCCCTCACTCCTGCTGATTTATCTCGGCGTGATGAGCTACATCGGCTATCCCGAGTTTCAGCAAGGACACTATCTCTACTATTTCGGTGTCATCGGTGTGACACTCGTCATAATCGCAATCCTCCACCTCTTCCTTAAGAAAAGGGAACGGTTGCGAGAAAACAGCTAACCACATCATCCCAAACAAGCAACACGACATGCAGATAAGAGTACCCCGCGAAATCACAGAGACAGCAGCCTCAGTCGGCGCTGCAAAAGCCAAACTCACAGTCAACAGTCTTTCCCGCCTACTCGTCGCGTCCTGCCTCGCAGGAGCCTACATAGCCCTCGGCGGCATACTCTCACTCATTGTCGGTTACGGATTTCCCGAACTCACCGCAGCCAATCCATCGGTACAGAAACTGCTGAGCGGCTGCATGTTTCCCATCGGTCTGATACTGGTGGTCATCCTCGGTGCGGAGCTTTTCACGGGCAACAACGCCCTGCTCATCCCCTCCTGGATGAAAGGGAGCCATTCGTTCGGCACCATCGTCCGCAACTGGACGCTCGTCTACCTCGGCAACTTCATCGGTGCCATAGCCTTCACCTATATCCTTGTCTATGCCTGCGGACTGACCGCCGCCGATCCCTGGCACTCATCAATCATCGGCATAGCCGAAGCAAAGGTATCGATGCCATGGCTGACAGTGTTTTTCAAAGGCATAGGCGCCAACTGGTGTGTCTGTCTGGCCGTATGGCTCGCCCTCTCCGGAAAGACCTTCTTTGAAAAGGCGCTCGGCTGCTGGATTCCCGTCATGGCCTTCGTGGCCTTGGGCTACGAACACTCCATAGCCAACATGTTTTTCATCCCCCTTGGCATGATGGAAGGAGCCGATGTAGGCATCTTGGAAGCCATCACCGCCAACCTCATCCCCGCCACCCTCGGCAACATAGCCGGCGGCGCCCTCCTCGTCGGCGCCGTCAACGCCTACATCCACGAAATCAGGAAGTGATAATGAACTTCTTATCTTATCCACTCCATCTCATTTGAAACATCTACAAAAAGGAATGAGATAGAGGACAATAAACCTCTGTCTCATTCCTTTCATGCGCTTATACTATAAGGTCAGAACATCTCACTCAGGAACTTCATAAGCATTAATTTCATTTACTACATGATAATTTCTACCTATATTTACAAATCGAATATCAACCGTCGATCTCACTCCTCGATATCCCTCAGGTGAAATATAATCCTCTGTTTTGTGGGATGCCGTAAAATTTTTTAAAGAAGTATCAAAATGAATGAATCGTCCATCTATAATCATAAAAGAATCATAATATCCGATCATTACGCTATGGTTACATAATACATACCCCGAATCATCTTCCCCAAATTCCCCAACACACATGTTTATTTCCGCACCATTATATTTCAATTCAGTCTGATGCATATAAAATCCAGTCTTTAATTTCATTGATGTCTTAGGGTATGGTTTATCTGAAATGTCAATTGCCTCCGAGGCATCTAAATGATCCGGAACTTCGTATGTTTTACTTATACTAAAATTCTCATAAGGTGTAGTATCCGGTATTAGTTCATCTTTTCCTGTCGTACCCATAGCTCCATTGCCTTCGAAATAATGAACTTCTCTAATTTCAACATCTTCCAAATCATTATATGCACCGGGCTTTGTTTCATCAATCATCTTACATCTATACCAGTCCTCCCCGTCCTCGCTTTTACTTCTAAAATGCTTTGGACCAAAAGTTCCTAATCCAGCAGCAGGAAGAATAGAGGACGCAACTGGAGCACCTTTGCCATAATCCGTAAAATAGTCAGTAAGCACCTCACCATTAGAATAGTATCTATCACGAGTTACCGACCAGTATGAGCCCGTAACTAAATTAAAATTGCCTGCAGCTACTCTTATATGAGGAGAATAAGCAACTTTATCCAAGGTCACTTCCTGTTGCCCACCAAACTTGACATTATACTCAATCTTCAAAGAGACATCCTCTGATGTTTCATAGTGTTTCACCGTGACATCCTGAACAAATTTCACAGACAATTCAAAATACATATACGTTTTATCAAGGCCATTGACCGTGTGCTCGACATCCACAACCTTAAGATTACTGCATTCATTAACATCGTCTGTTGCCTCAAACCTTATTTTAATATTTTTGTAGCTTATAAGCTTTACATTTTTATCCCCTGAATTTTCTTCAGTAAAATTGACAATATCATCCAGGTCATCAATCATCAAATTAGAACCCTCAGTGCGGATTTTTCCTATATGATATTCATGACCTTCATGCTCTATTATGACAGTCAGTGGTTCTTCAGGGAACTGTTGGATAAACGTATAGTCGACATCAACGGAATCAGTCGGGCACCCCCGCGTAGAGGAATTAGACTTTTCAAAACGGTTAAAAATATCTTTGTCAATATCTTCTATCGAACATGATGCCATCAATAAGATTGACATCATGGTTACTACGAAGAAAGAATTATCATGTTTCATATTTATTAATTTTAGCTGAAAAACGTATTGATTTATCTTATGTAAACTTTATAGTGATTGTTGCCGATTTTAACCACATATATTCCTTTGCCAATATATGATGTGGTCTCACAGTCTCCGGAATAAACGCATGTGCCCGACAGGTTATAAACATGCATGAACTGACCGTCGGCACCATTGACCCTTATTCTACCACCTTCGCCGAATATCGAGATTCCATCGGAATCGATATTGATATTTGGAACAGGGCCAAATTCGTCATCAACTTCCGACTTCGTCTTAACATCGAAAAAGTCTTTCCAACAATTAAAATCTGCATAATCATCCTTTGCATTATCAGGAACTACAAGCGTTGCATCATCATATATATGCTCACTAAAAACCTTGTATCCCATATCCGGAGGAGTTTCTCCATTACATTCCACATATCGTATATAGTTGCAATTCAAGAATGCCTTATCATCAATTCTCTGCAATTCTCTTCCAAGTTTGATTTTTTCCAATACAGAGCAACCTATAAACGCACCAAAGCCAATTGTCGTCACCTTATCCGGAATTACCATTTCAGTCAGAAATATACACTCCTCGAATGCACCCTCCCCAATATATTTTAACGAGTCCGGCAGAATTATCTTTGTAAAAGGTCCTATTATCCTACCATTATCGCTGAATGCCCGACGACCGATTACCTCTACCTTATTCGGGATTTCTATTTCAGAAAGGCCACAGGAAAAAAACATATAATCCCCTATTTCCGTTATATTTGACGGTAACTTAACTTCGGATAGATTATCACAACCATAAAACATATATGCACCGAGAGTCGAAACAGACTCCGGTATAGCTACTGACTGTAATTTTCTACAACAATTAAATACTCCGGTACCTATAGACTCCAATGTCTCCGGCAATTCAATTGACTCAATTGAAGTGTCAAAGAAGGCTTCATCTCCAATTCTTTTTAAGCGTACTGGCAATTCAATACTTGTCAGTTTGTAACATTCACTAAAAGCATGGCTTGGAATTTCAGAAACTCCATCCGACACTTTAATCGACTGTAAACCAGCCCTTAAAAAGGCTGCACTTTGAATTGATTTCAGAGAATCAGGCAATTCGATTTCGCTCAAGTTACTGCAATAATAGAACGCCTGCTCACCGATATTGGTCAAGCCGTCCGGAAAAGAGACATGCTTAAGAGAACGACACTGGTGAAACGCTCCTATCGGAATTTCTTTTACTTTTGAAGGAATGTTGATTTCTTCGAGAGACGAGCAATCGCTGAAAGCAAAACCACCGATATACTCTAAATTTTGTGGCAATTCCAATTTCCGTAGATTATACTGATTTATTAATGCAGAATGATTAATTGACTTTAATGTAGAAGGCAATTTAAGTTCTTTCAAACGGCTCGAAAAACCGTTTATTTCAGTTATTCCCTCAGGTACAGTTATGGAAATGACGTTAGAAGGCGTATATACCCTCCCAAGCTCCTTAATGAACCATTTTCCCAAAGGGTTCCCATCATAGTCGTCCTCCTCGCGACCAAACCCTGAATCATCAACATTGATTGTTGTGGGAATGATTAATACTGAGTCAGCATAACTATTTTCAACACCACAAAATTTAAGAGTCCTGGAATTATAATCCATAACTTCAAAACGCATATTCCCACAGGTATAGGACGGTGCAGCAAATGTCATTGGAGCCAGCGACACACACAAGCCAAACAAAGCAGTAGGTAATTGTTTTATCATAGGTTAATCGAGCCTCGGTCTTCCTCTCGTCGGCTATAATGATTGGTACGAAAAAAGCGTAGGAATCTGTATCTGTTACCGTCCTACCTTTCGAGGCTTCTCGCATTGCCTTTCTTATGTCGGACGGCAACGCAGAAGCCCACGCTTGTATATGCAACAATAGCGTCCGGCTATGCCTTAGAATAACAAGGCATACGGCCGAATGCGTGATATTACATATCCACGGGCATCTACCGTTGCTCAACCCTTGACATAAGAATGAAATTTTGCGAGAATTTCGAAAGGTCAAGAATCAGCGCGGATAAACGCTTTATTATATATGTCTATTACAACCCGCCCAGCTTTACCCCAGACCGGGGCTTCTGCTGAGACGGTCTGCAAGTGCAAATATATGAAATTTATTTTAACTTTATATCAAAATATATTGAATTATGGGAACAATCGATGCAAAATAGGAAAGCGGATGGGAGAAGGGGCCTCTGCAATCTCAGGCTGAGAGAATAAACCATTTCGCTTTCAGAGCATAAAGGCAAGCGCCCTCTGGCATGTTAAAATATTTTAACATGCCAGAGGGCGGTTTTAGTGAAATTATGTTTACATTTGCGTTGATTTCACACTGAATTGAGCCAATATTACTGCGATTGCCATATCGGGAGGTGAGAGCTTTGCACCTCCACAGAAAAAAGCTATAGCCATATTATAATATCAATAATCACATTATAATATCAATGATATAGGTCACGCACAAAGTATCAGTGCATTATCTATAATCTGAAATACCACTTATTCTGAGGGCCGTATATTCCTATGCGACACTCTCTTGACTTCCGGAGCAGGAAGATCCAATGTGCTCCGGACATGAATCTGAGGATACAACCATTTTGATATAACCTAATTTAAACTAAACGATTTATGAAACATCTGAAACTCACAGTGAAGACACTGATGGTAGCCGTAGCCGTAACTTTGACAAGCCCCTTCATGGCCAAGGCCGATGAAGCAAAGGGCAAACCGAATGTGCTCATCGACTATTTCGAGCGTCCCGACGATGTGCCATTCCTCTGCGCCGAGCAACTGCGCAGCTATGTCATGGAAGGTATAGCCAACACCAAACGCATCGAACTTGTCGATGTCGATTCGCAGGAATCCCTCGCGATCAATGCCGAAAAGCGTAAGAGCAACTCACCGATTGCAAGCGAGGCCGAACGCCTGAAAGCAATGTCGGACCTCGGCTCCGCATTTCTGATTCAGGGTCGCATCTCGTCGCTAAACATCGAGGAGAAGACCAACGACAACGGTGACAAATACTACACCGGACAGATTTCCTACACTCTCAAAGTCATCAACCCGGCCGACGGTAAGCTCATCCTGACAAAGACGATGAAGCATGGAGGCGAACTGCTCAATCTGGAAACTTCAAGCACTTCCGACGAGGCGGTCACCAAAGTGTGTCGCAACGCCGTCAAGGGTGTGGTTCCCTTTATTCAGGAAGCATTTCCGCTCTACGGCACTCTGCTCGAATGTGACGATGTCAAGGGCGACAAGGTAAACTCTGTCTACATGGATCTTGGCTCAATCCACGGTGTGGCCGAAAAGGACCGGTTCGAGGTGTGCATCATGCGCGAAATCGCCGGCAGGAAATCGGCTAAACCCATCGGGGAATGCGAGGTGGCATCAGTCGAGGGCGACGACATCTCATCAGCCAAAATCAAGAAAGGCCACAAGGAAATCAAGGCTGCCGTAGACGCCGGACAGACAATTGTCTTCAAGTCAATGCCTAAGAAAGAAGTGCCTTGGGGCAATGTCAGACTCTAAAACAACCGTGCGGTTTTGCATTATCGCAGCTTTTAAATGATTTCGGGTATTAATTTTGATGTCACATCAAATTTAATACCCGGTTTCATTATGAAAAAGTCTCGCTCCTCCCGTCAGACGGCATCCGTCAGCCAATGCTCAGCAACAGCGTCAGTGGCAGCGCATCCCTACAACTACGTTTCCCGAAAGTTTTACAACGACTTGGTTGATCGTATCGTCGAGGCCTGCGGTCTGCTTCCGGATGCCGGTAACCTCCGCATGGAAGCCATCATGATGATAAACAGCTATCTGCACAAGGGGACAATTGACCTGACAGACTGTCCGACCGAACTTGCACTCATTTTCACCATCCTGCGTCCTGAAATCGATCGTGCTATGGCCCGCTCCGCATCCGCACGCCGTCGCGCTGCCTCGCGCCGAAAAATGAACCACCCGGGGAATCGCAGGGATGATAGAGTTGAGAAACGGACGGATGGAAGCGCTGAGGAGCGAACGGATGGGAGGGCTGAGGAACCAAGGAAAGGGAGGGCTGAGGAGCGAATGAAAAGCGACTTTATATCATCACATCACCGGACGGCAACCGGAAAGCAACGATTTGGCACCACCTTGCCGGATGGCAACCGGTAAGCCGCGATGTGTCACCACTCCGGATGGCAACCGATAAGCAGCGATGTGTCACCACTCCGGATGGAAACCGATAAGCCGCGATGTGTCACCACCTTGCCGGATGGCAACCGGAAAGCAGCGATTTGGCACCCCTTGCCGGACGGCAACCGGTAAGCCGCGATTTGGCACCCCTTGCCGGATGGAAACCGATAAGCAACGATTTGGCACCCCTTGCCGGATGGAAACCGATAAGCCGCGATGTGTCACCACCTTGCCGGATGGAAACCTAAAAGCTGCGGAGCAGCGATGCGCTGGTAGCCCCTCATCGAGCGAAAATGCAATGAAGCTCGCAGGGCGGAATTGCATTTCGCGAAGGTGTGGGGAAAAGGAATAACATCCACACCACGGGCATCGAAGATGTCCGATAATAACGCATTTTGAATAATTGTTGGTGTGGATTGTAGGGATTGAAAATGTGTTTCGTTATTTGATACGGATCAATACCGTGGATGATAATTTGCCTATGCCGGGATGATATTATCGGACATCTTCGATGCCCGTGACGGTTTGCCAACCGATAACCCCACACCTTCGGGCACGCAATTCCGCCCTGCGGGCTTCATTGCGTTGCCCTCGATGTGGGGCTACCATCACATCGCTGCTGCGCAGCTTTCTGGTTGCCATCCGGAGTGGGGATGTCATATCGCGGCTGCCCGGCTTTACGGTTGCCATCCGAGATGATGATGCTCAACCCGACTTCCTCCCCATCCGGCCCCACCGGATAGTTGATTGTAGGGACGCGCTGTAGCGCGTATGCCGGATGAAAATGCAGGGACTGAATTACTATTGCTGATGGCATCTGACAACTATTCTGACGACCATTCTGACGACGATTTGCCAACTATTTGATGGCTATTCAGCAACTATTCGACGACCATTCGGAGAAAAATATTAGAAAATCTAAAGATTTGTTGTCAAATTTAAAAATAAATTTTATACCTTTGCCATTGTATTACATACTCGAATAGATTAATAGTTAGCTAAAAGCCTTATAATTGTAAAAATGTTGTACAAGGAAAACGTTTGCTGATGTATGCGTGCTTCCACAATCTGTAAATTAACAGAATATATCTTCTCTGTTAATATTGTTGCTATATGGCCATACCGACTGAGGCAGATCATTCATGATATTTGCATTTTAGTTGATGCATCACAGCATTCAGCGATATTTCCCACGTTTTCAATCAATCTTCCGTCATTTCAGGGAAAGGAATGACATAACCTAACCAATTATTTATTGCAATGAAAAAAATGTTACGTTTTCTATTGCTGATTATGGTCATGCTATACGGCTCGCAAAAAGCCGTTTGTGCCACCAAAGTAGGTGACTTATGGTATTCTCTTGATGGTGGCATACATGTGGCTTGTGTGGTGGCCGGTGACTATACCGGGCTTAAAGATGTGGTGATACCGTCCAAAATTGCCGCTGACGGTGTCGAATATCATGTAACGGAAATCGCAGCAAGAGCCTTTGCAGAGACCTCCACTTTAACATCAGTTGAAATTCCGGGCTCCATTGAATTAATCAGTGCGTATGCATTCAGCAAGTGTCCGGAGCTTAAGACCGTACGTATCAAGAACGGGGTCAAAGGTATAGGCAACTTTGCTTTCCAGGATTGCGAGAAACTGGAAGTATTGGAATTACCAACCACATCACTGAGAAATATCTATGAAGCTTCCTTCATAAACTGCAACTCTCTTGTCAACCTCAATCTGCCCGAAGGATTGGAAGGTATTGGAGTACGCGCGTTTCAAGTTTGCAAATCACTAAAGGAGGTGCGCCTACCGGATTCAGTCACCAATCTGCAATTGGGTGCATTTGAGTATTGCGACTCATTGAAGAAAGTGACACTCGGTAAAAACACAAGTTATATTGGTGAAAGTGTCTTCCGTCATGACTTTTCATTGGAGGAAATAACATTCCAATGCAAAATATCCACTAATAGAGCCTATGCATTCGATAGAACAGGCAACATCAAACGTATCAATATTTCAAGTCTGTCTGACTGGTTAAATTCTGAATTTAGTGGAAATAATCCAATGGGTGCAAATAAGGCGGACTTATATTGCAATGGAAAAAAGGTTACAGATCTTGTCATACCAGAAGATATCACTTCAATCATGGGGTATGCTTTTTATAACTGCACATCACTGAAAAATATCCGTATCCCGAAACATGTTTCTCAAATACCGGATTTCAGTGCTTTTGGTGGAACTAAACTCAATAGTTTCATAATTGACGATTCACCTGAACCAATATCTGTAGGCTCGACATTCATAAACATGGAGGCTGATTCAATTTATATTGGACGCAAAATGAATATTACAGAACAGATTAATCCTGTGGTAAAGACCGTTGCGTTTGGAGATGAGTTGGACGAAATCTACGCGACTCTGTTCCAAAACTGCAGCCAATTGCAGAAAATTGATTTAAACAAGGTTCGAAAGGTTGGCACAAAGGGATTCTATGGTTGTGGAAACCTCCGCGAATTAAACCTAAGAAATGTTTCAGAAATTGAAGCACAGGCTTTTGATAGATGCAACTACTTACATACAATCAAGATCGAAACATCCACACCTCCAATTGTAGATGCAAGCTCATTCAGTCAATCCACATTTAAAACAGCCCAATTAATAGTTCCTATAGGAGCAAAGAATACATACGCCAAAGCTGAAGTATGGAAAAACTTTACCCGCATTGTCGAGACCGGCACAAACTGGGTTGAAAAAGAGGTGACACTTTCCACCTCCGGCTCACTGATGAATAAAATTTCAATGAGCGATATTGAACGAATCGGCAAGCTAAAGGTATCTGGCGACATAAACGGCACTGATATTCTTCTAATTAACAAGATGGTAAATATGTATTCCCTTGATCTGTCAGACACCAATATCCGAAGCGGCGGTATGCCATATTATGAGGATGACAAGAGCAGCATGGTGACTGAGGATGACGTACTCAACCGTTATTGGGCTTACGGTTTAGGATTCGTAAAGGAGCTGAAACTGCCCAAGACAATAAAGCGGCTTGGGGATTATGCTTGCGAAAATCTTATTTTTGTCGAAAGCCTGACACTACCATCTGCTGTAAGTGCAATAGGGACTCGTGTATTTAACGGCATGAACTCACTAAAAGAACTAATTCTTGAAGATGGCGATGAAATCCTTTCTGGTGGTTACGACAACTATCTGAGCATTGAAAATTTATATCTTGGAAGAACAATCTCGACATCATATCCGCGTATCGGGGGAAATCTAAAAACTCTGACTGTTTCACCAAACGTTGCTTCAATACCTCTGCATTTGTTCGGATCTGGAACTACGAGCAATATTCCCGCATTGGAACGGATTGATATATCTGATCTTGAAGCCTGGTGTAGAATAGGTATGAGTACACATGGATCCAACCCCCTCTGGTCAGGCGCCAAAATGTATTTGAACGGGGAACTTATGGAGACTCTGGAATTCCCATCAACTCTTGATAATGTCAAGCCGTACTCTTTTGCAGGATACAAATGGCTGAAAGAGGCCAGCATTCCATCATCTGTCAAGACTATAAATGAGGAGGCATTCAATACCTGTTCAAATCTTAAGCACATATCTATTCCAAATTCAGTAAATGTCATCAAAGGAGGCGTATTTGCCAACTCCGGTCTTTCGTCCATAGAACTTCCCTATTCTATTGAAAGTATCGAAAGATACACATTCCATAATTGCGCTTCCCTCTCTGCAATTTCCATCCCGGCATCCGTGAAAAAAATTGGAGAAAATGCATTCGTGGACTGCAAAAAACTGAAAAAAGTGACTGTCGCAAACCACATACCTCCTACAATGAATGAAAAATCATTTGACGATGCCGCATTTACAAATATCCCCCTCTATATCCCGAAAGAATCGTCATTCATCTATTACCTCCATCCCTTCTGGAGCAAATTCATGACACGCGAGGAACTTCCCGGCGGATACTTCTCTGAGAATCCTGTCAAATTCAGCGTGGACGAGACTAACGGCAATGAGGCGATAATCACACCGTCTACTGATGCAACAGGCGATATTGTCATCCCCGAAAATGTTGAAGTAGAGGGAAAAACATACACTGTCACTTCCATCACACCCGAAGCATTCAAGGATAATACTACTATTACAAGCATTGTGATTCCTGAAACCGTCAAATATATCGGTTACGATGCATTCAATGGATGCAGCAATCTCAAAGAACTTACCATCGGCAACCCGAATACAAGCCGTTCATTTAGATTACCTGCAAGGGATGACAACGAGGAGACTGAGCCAATCGTAATTGGAGAAAATGCATTCGCAAGCTGTTCTAAGCTCGGATCTGTAAAGTGTGACCTTCCTGTTCCGCCCCGTGCCCCGGAAAACGCGTTCCCGGCTGAGGTTTACGCAAATGCAGTCCTTGAAGTACCCTCCATTTCTTTCGATGACTACAGAAACTCTGAATATTGCTGGAGCAAGTTCGTGAATGCCACATCAGGAATCGAAGACATTATGACTGACAGAAATGACACGCTCTCCGTCGTTGACGGTGAGGTGGTCGCTGCTGACAGTGAGGAATGGTTCGAGGTCTACAATATCTCAGGCGTTAAGGTCTGCGAGGGTCGTGGACGCAGCAGCAGACTCGAACGCGGCATCTACATTGTCCGTATTGCCGGTAAGTCAGTCAAGGTAATCATCTGAAATCCGGTCAAGGTAATCATCTGAAATGATAACATGACAGCGATATAAACTGAAACGACCAATTCAATACAACCAACCGATAGCAGCTATAAGCATATATACAGAGTAGCGATTAAGCCTTTATCACGCTTACACATGCTATCCCGGCGGGGAGGTATCCGAAAAACGGATACCTCCCCGTTTCCGTATGGAGATGACCGCTCATTGGCTGTTTACACGATGACATGTAATGGGCTGTAGGGACGCGCTGTAGCGCGTATGCCGGATGAAAATGCCAAGTGGAAATGCCAGATGAAAATGCCAAATGAAAATCCCGAATAAAATTGCCGGAACATGAAATGAATTGCCGTGATATTGCATAAACAAAAATGACAGATTTAATCCTCGGCCATAAACAGGCCGGGTATTAAATCTGTCATTTTTATTATTTTGCGGGAGTGGGTGCAGTTCATCGGGCATACGCGCTACAGCGCGTCCCTACACCCCCAGCAGGGTTTATTCCATCAGCTTGCGGTAGCGGCGGCGGGTGGGTTCCTTGCCGTCGTTGTGGGCACGCTTGTAGTCCTCGTAGTCAGAGTAGGAGCCTTCGAAGAACACCACATTGCCATCACCCTCAAACGAAAGGATGTGAGTGCAGATGCGGTCGAGGAACCAACGGTCGTGGCTGACAACGACAGCACATCCGGCGAAATCGTCGAGACCCTCTTCGAGAGCGCGGAGAGTGTTCACGTCAATATCGTTGGTAGGTTCGTCGAGCAGCAACACGTTGCCCTCCTCCTTCAATGCCATCGCGAGGTGGAGGCGGTTGCGTTCTCCACCCGAGAGGACGGCAATCTTCTTCTCCTGGTCGGCACCGGTGAAATTGAAGCGCGAGAGATAGGCGCGGGCGTTCACGTCGCGACCACCCATGCGGAAGCTCTCGACACCCTGCGAGATGACCTCATAGACGCTCTTCTCGGGGAGGAGGTCGTGGTGAGTCTGGTCGACGTAGGCAATCTTCACGGTCTCACCAACATCGAAAGTGCCGGCATCGGGAGTCTCCTGACCCATAATGAGGCGGAAAAGAGTGGTCTTGCCCGCACCGTTGGGGCCGATGACACCGACGATACCGCCCTGCGGGAGCGAGAAGCTGAGGTCCTTGAAAAGCTGTTTCTTGCCGAATGCCTTCGAGAAGCCCTGCACGTCGATGACTTTCGCACCCAGACGCGGACCGTTGGGGATGAAGATTTCGAGGCGCTCCTCCTTCTCCTTCTGGTCCTCGTTGAGGAGGCGGTCGTAGCTCGACAGACGGGCCTTACCCTTGGCCTGACGTGCCTTGGGAGCCATGCGTACCCATTCAAGCTCACGTTCGAGGGTCTTGCGGCGCTTCGAAGCCTGCTTCTCCTCCTGAGCCATACGCTTGGTCTTCTGGTCGAGCCATGAGGAGTAGTTGCCCTTCCAGGGTATACCCTCGCCACGGTCGAGTTCGAGAATCCATCCGGCCACATGGTCGAGGAAGTAGCGGTCGTGGGTGATGGCGATGACGGTTCCGGGATACTGCTGGAGGTGCTGTTCGAGCCAGTCGACCGACTCGGCGTCGAGGTGGTTGGTAGGCTCGTCGAGCAGGAGGATGTCGGGCTGCTGGAGGAGCAGACGGCAGAGAGCCACACGGCGGCGCTCACCTCCGGAGAGTGTGGTCACGCTCTGGTCGTCGGGGGGACACTGGAGGGCGTCCATTGCGCGTTCGAGTTTCGAATCGATGTTCCATGCGTCGGCTGCATCGAGCTTGTCCTGAAGCTCGGCCTGGCGGGCGAGGAGCGCATCCATCTTGTCGGGGTCCTCAAGCACGTCGGGGTCACAGAACGATTCGTTGACCTTGTCGAACTCGGCGAGGAGGTCCATGATGGGCTGCACACCCTCGCGGACAACCTCAATGACGGTCTTCGAGGGGTCGAGCTGCGGGTCCTGCTCAAGATAGCCCACGGAATAGCCGGGCGAGAACACGACTTCGCCCTGATAGCTCTTGTCGAGTCCGGCGATTATCTTCAGAAGCGAAGACTTACCGGAGCCGTTGAGACCGATGATGCCGATCTTGGCACCGTAGAAAAACGAGAGGTAGATGTTTTTCAACACCTGCTTCTGCGGAGGATAGGTCTTCGAGACACCTACCATCGAAAATATCACTTTCTTATCGTCAGCCATATTGTATGCTTTTATATGATTATTGAATATTATTCACTTATATGCTATAGAGTTAACGCAAACCCGGGTCAAGAAATTGTCCTGAGGTTGGTTGTTATTCGGGAAGAGTTTTGTAATTTTGCACCCCGAAATTCAATAGGTTGTTTTGGCTTCCGCCGTGGAGAAGATACAAAAGGACAAAATGGCAGAAGAGACAAAAGATTAATCTCTCAGGGGAAATACGCTTCTGTTGCTTCTGTTTTCTTTTGTTCGTCTGTATCTCTTTTTCATCGATTTCCGGACGGAGCCGTTGTTTTCACCAATAGGTAGTTTTAATTCTAAAATCTGAAATGTCAATATGCAACGTGGACTTGTAGCCCTCGCAATAGGTACTTTCGCCCTTGGCATAGCCGAATTCGGCATGATGGGCATACTCGGCGATGTCGCCCGTGGTGTTGATGTCAACATCGTCACCGGCGGCTATCTCATCTCAGGCTATTCACTCGGTGTGGCCATCGGTTCGCCGATTCTTATCTTTCTCCACAGGATGCCGCTGCGCCGCCTGCTTCTGCTGCTTGCCACCATGATTGTGGCGGGCAACGCAATGGCAGCGCTGTCGCCCAATTTCCCGATGCTGCTCTGCTCCCGCTTCATTGCCGGACTGCCCCACGGGGCTTTCTTCGGCGTGGGTGCAATCGTCTGCTCGCGTCTCGCCAAACCCGGACAGGGCGCGCAGGCCGTGGCGGTGATGGTCGGCGGAATGACTGTGGCCAACATGGCGGGGGTCCCGATCGCCACATGGATAAGCAACACTTTCAGTTGGCGCATCGCCTTCGGGCTCGTGGCCGTCATCGGAGTGCTGACGCTTGTGGGGATACGTGGATGGATCCCGTGGCTTGCGCCCGTGCCCGACACCGGCATGAAGGGTCAGTTCAAATTCCTCCGCAGCGCGGCTCCGTGGCTCATCTATGCCGGAGTGTTCTTCGGACAGGCAAGCGTATACTGCTGGCTGAGCTACATCGAGCCTATCATGACCAAAGTGACCCATTTCACCTCAGGCAACATGACCTGGATTATGATGCTTGCCGGAACCGGCATGGTGACCGGCAACGCTATTGCGGGCAAACTTGCCGACCGCTACGGAGTGGCGCGCGTCTGCGGTTCGCTGGCAGCAGCGATGGTGGTGGTCATGCCTGCGCTCTATTTCTGCGCACCGCTGAAGGTCCCGTCGATTGTGCTGATGTTTGTCGCCACCGGCGCTTTGTTTGGCATCGGCGGTCCGCTGCAATATCTGATTGTGCGCTTTGCCAAGGGTGGGGAGATGCTCGGAGGTGCGGGCATTCAGATTGCCTTCAATGTCTCCAACGCTGTCAGCGCCGCTCTCGGCGGAATGGCCATCCACCACGGACTGGGGCTTGCCTCGCCAGCACTCGTCGGAGTGCCCTTCGCGGTCATCGGTGCCACAGCCCTCTTCATCCTCGGCCGGAAATACCGTATGCAGGGAGCTTAAATACCTGAGGAAAAACCTTTTTTGCTGGAAGGGTACACCTGGAAGGGTACATAAGGACATAAGGGCAGAAGGGACAGAGGTTTTGAGTTGTTAGTTTTTAGTTTTCAGTTGTGAGTTTTAAGGTTTTAGTTGTGAGTTGTAAATCGTGAGCGGGCAGTTTATAGTCGCAAGCATACAGTGATAAACTCCAAAACTGCAAACTTCAAGCTGTTAACTCAAAACTCACAACTAAAAACTAAAAACTCCCAACTCAAAACTTCTGTCCCTTCTGCCCTTATGTCCTTATGTACCCTTCCAGGTGTACCCTTCCAGCATACGAAGCATCACACGCAGCAGGGCCCTACTATTTCCTTGCTTTGGGGGCGTATTTGACGGGATAGTCGCAGCGGGTCTTACCGGCGATGATATTGTTGAGCTTGCCCTTGATGAGCTGCTTGCGTATCATCGAGATATGGTCAATGTAGAGCTTCCCTTCAAGGTGGTCACACTCATGCTGCACGATACGGGCGAGGAAACCGGAAATCTCCTCTTCGTGAGGCTCGAAATTCTCGTCGACCCAGCGGAGGCGGATATGCTCCACGCGGCCAACCTTCTCTGAAAGGCCGGGGAGGCTCAGACAGCCCTCGTCGCGACCCACGATGTCACCGTCGAGAATCTCGATTTCGGGATTGATGAGTGTGAGCTTGCGGCCCGCACATTCGGGGAAACTGTCCTTGACAGGGTCGGCATCAATGACAACAATCCGCTCCGAGCGGCCGATCTGGGGCGCGGCAAGACCGACACCTTCGCTGTCATACATGGTTGCATACATATTCTCGATAAGCTCCTTGAGGCCCTCGTAGTCCTTGGTGATGGGAGTGGCAATCTTGCGGAGCACGGGATGTCCGTACAAATATACTGGTAAACGCATCTTATTAAGAAGTTTTTTATTGATTTTCAATTATTGCAAAGTTGGGAGGGGATACAAAAGGACATAAGTCCCAAAAGTGACATAAGGATAATAATTCATATCAGAATCCATCAAAGAAGACAATCGGCCATCCGGAAATCCGGCGGCGAAGAGGAAGACCATCGGTCATCAGGGAATCCGACGGGAAAGAGGAAGACCATCGGTCATCAGGGCGTCTATTGACAGTGAGGAAACTCATCGGCCATATTGAAAAAGCGGCCTCCGGTTTCATCATAGTCTAAATCCTTTTGTCGCTTATGACCCCTTATGTTCTTCTGTATCCAACGGCCAATCATGCATTATGAATCATGCATTATGAATTATTCAAGAACTGTCTGCTCTCGAGATAACCGTTGAGGATGATGACTGCGGCCATGCGGTCGATCGCCCCCTTGTCGCGACGGTCGCTCTTCTTCACGCCCGAGTCAAGCATGGCCCGGTGGGCGAGAGTCGAGGTGAAGCGCTCGTCGAAAAACTTTATCTCCATCCCCGGCAGCTCCTTGCGCAACCGGTTGATGGCCGGAGTGATATAGCGCATCGACTCCGACGGGTTGCCATCGAGCGTCTTAGGCAGTCCGACAATAATCTCGTCGACCGGTTCACGGCCGACGTAAGTCTTGACGTATTGAATCAACTGTGCCGACGGCACAGTGTCAAGCGCGGTGGCCACAATCTGCAACACATCCGTCACAGCCAGCCCGCAGCGCTTACGTCCGTAATCTATAGCGAGTAATCGTCCCATTTGCAACCGCAAAGTTACGCATTTTTCGGCTCAGGGCGTAATTACGTTGCATGAAAATCGCAAATCCATGAAAAAGGCACGAAAAGACAGACGCTCAGAAGAGACAAAAAATTATAACCCTTGCACAAAGTCCACCCCGACAGGCATTAATCCCACTACACGCCTACGGCAAATCCACCCTCCCAACAAATATTAATTCCACATCCCAAAACGGCCAATTCAACATTCCGACAGATCTTAATTCAACATCCTTGCAAGGCACATCTAACCTCTCGACAGATATTAATTCCATATTCCTGCAAGGCACGTCCAACCGCCCTCCAAGCCCTGAAAGGCACGTCCAACCATCTACAAGCCCTGAAAGGGCGTTGCAATCATAGCCCCATCACGAGCGAAACGGTGAGGGCGAAGCCCCGAAACCGTCGAGCGAAGGCATGGGGTAAACCGTGACCAAAATCAAGGGCCTCGAAGAGGTCCGCCATCCCCGCTGCACCATGTAAACCATTACGCTAAAGTAAACTTCACGCCATCGTATCAAAAACCAACGGCAAACGAACAATTAAAACAAAATAAGTTTTTTAGTTTCTTAACACACTGAAATGCAATCATTTCGCATTGATTTCGTAACTTTGCAATACTTTATCGTTACTCCGAATTTTATCTAATCATTATCACTATGAACATACTAAAATTTATTCTCATATTTTCATTTTCGTTGGCCTCTTTAGCTGTATCGGCATCGGATGTCTCTACGGATGTTGGCGGAATGGAATCGTCTGTAGGCATGGTGGATGTTTATTCAGACATGGCCGGGATTCAATCTTCAGGCTTCTCAGGGACTGAGAATTTTGCAACCGACCAGGAGACAAACGCGAAACCAATTGCATATTCCAACGCAGACCCGGAGACAGCCACGAGACCAATTGCATATTCCAACGCAAGCATGGAGATTTCCGCGAAGCCGCTTGCCTACTCGGATGCATACAAGCAGACAGCCGACTGGGGCAAGTCGCGCGTGCTGAAGGCTACCGGATGGACCACATTCGGCCTTGGAGCAGGGATGCTTCTCGGGAGCGCGGGATGGCTCTATGGCTGCATGTTGACCGATACATACGGCCATAACGACCGCATCGGCATCAACGCTCTCGCAATCGGCGGACTGGCATTCGTGGCCGCATCGGTCCCTCAGCTCATCCTCTCGGCCAAATATGCCCGCAGGGCAAAAATGTCGGCCCCGGTCAGCTTCGCCCTCGGCATGACCACCGTCAACACCTCCCTCTCAGGCAGTCAGACCACCCACCCCGCCATCGGCCTGAGTGTGAGATTCTAACTACCACTACTGTCAAGAAATGACATTTCTTATTGTAAAGATGTCAAGATACATTCGGCGGGTAGTATGATAGTGGTCATGCAAAGACTGATACTCAAAACCCAAACGTGAATAAAATCTATTTGTCCGAGGATTATTCAACGAATCGACAGTAATAAACTGACATCCCGCGACATTAAATTTTGTAAACGTATGGGCGACATAACGAATGATTATCGACCCGATTCCCGCTGACTGCAAATCACTTCTTACGCCCAAATGCCCTATATTTACTGCCGGAAAAGAAGGCTGTAATGGAAAAATGGAGCGGTATTCGGTTGAAAGATTCGGAAAATCCTCAGTATCATCCTCTTCAAGCATTATTGAATCATTCGATAGAGTGAACACGCCCAATATTTCACCCGAAACACAATGCTTTACACAATAAGGTGTTATATATCTGTATTTCGCACACAGACGCATCTCATTATGGATAAAGTCATCAATCTCTTTTACTCCACACGAAAATTCTGACAATGAAGTATATTCACTATCATTTACCCGCGAAAATATCAAATCACGACCCGAATATTGGATTTTTGCCTCCACAATTTGCCGTTATCTGATTATAAATCCGCTCTCTCATCTCATTTTCATGACGTATGTCATTAATTTCACTCTGCGTGAACTCTCCGCGGACGCGACGTTCCAATTCATTACGGAAGTGGAGAATCTCGTCTTTAGTCATAGGAGGATTGGGGACTGAAGGTATCATAATCAAACTGTTTGATTACAAATATATTAAATATCCGTCAATTTATCCGTATAAATTAACATTTTTAACATGTAAAACTAACCTAAAGGATTTCGCAGCTTGTGTTCTTTCCCTCTCTTGCTTCAATGATTGGAATTACGCGTCAGAATGACTGGGAAAAAGTATTTTAATAAATATGCTTAATCCCTTGATTTTTATGCGGATTTTTCGTAAATTTGCGTGATTATCATACTTACTGACTTCCAATTTCAAAAATTCACCAATCACACGACATGAATCATCGTATATTTTTTGCTTTCGCCTGTGCAACACTTGGCGTACAGGGAATGATGGGTGCGGAAAAATTAACCTCGCCGGATGGTGACATCTCTCTGACTTTCGAGCTACGCGACGGACGTCCCACCTACTTCGTAGATTTCAAGGGTAAGGAAATCATCGCCCCCTCCGGTCTCGGTTTCGACCTTTTCAGCGAGTCGGGGCGCAACAGTTTCACTCATCAGGGAAAGAAGACCGGCGCAAACGCGCTCTCGCTCAAAGACGGTTTTGAGATTGTCGACACTACCCGCGACAGCGTCGACACCACCTGGCAACCCGTATGGGGCGAGGAGACTGAAATCCGCAACAACTACAATGAAATGGCCGTCACGCTGCGTCAGCCCGAGTTCGACCGCACGATGGTGGTCCGCTTCCGCGCCTACGACGACGGCATCGGCTTCCGCTACGAATTCCCCGGACAGCCCAACCTCAACTACTTCGTCATCGCCGAGGAGGACACCGAATTCGCAATGACCGGTGACCATACGGCCTACTGGATTCCCGGCGACTACGACACGCAGGAATACAACTATACCAAGTCGCGCCTCAGCGAGATACGCGACCTCTTCCCCTCGAAAATCAACCCCGACAACGCATCGACCACACCCTTCTCGCCCACAGGCGTGCAGACATCGCTGCAACTGAAGACCGACGACGGCGTATATCTCAACATCCACGAGGCTGGCACCATCGACTATCCGACAATGCACCTCAACCTCAACGACACAACCATGACCTTCCGCTCATGGCTCACCCCCGACAACCAGGGACGCAAGGGCTACATGCAGACCCCGACCAAGAGTCCGTGGCGCTCGGTAATCATCACCGACGATGCCCGCGACATCCTCGCATCGCGCCTCATCTACAACCTCAACGACCCGACCTCGTTCGAGGACACCTCATGGATCAAACCCGTGAAATATATCGGCGTGTGGTGGGAGATGATTTCCGGTGCGGGAACATGGAACTACACCGACGATGTCTATTCAGTCCAGCTCGGCGAGACCGACTACACCAAGACCAAGCCCAACGGCCGCCACAGCGCCAACACCGAGAAGGTGAAACGCTACATCGACTTCGCTGCCGAACACGGCTTCGACCAGGTGCTCGTCGAGGGATGGAATGAAGGATGGGAAGACTGGTTCGGCCAGTCGAAGGACTATGTGTTTGACTTCGTGACACCGTATCCCGACTTCGACCTCAAGGGACTCAACGACTACGCCCACTCCAAGGGTGTGAAGCTCATGATGCACCATGAAACCTCGGCTTCCGTCCGCAACTACGAACGCCATCTTGAAAAGGCTTATCAGCTCATGAACGACTATGGCTACAACTCAGTGAAGAGCGGCTATGTCGGCAACATCATCCCCCGTGGCGAATATCACTACTCGCAGTGGATGAACAACCATTATCTCCATGCCGTAAAGGAAGCTGCCAAACACAAAATCATGGTCAACGCCCATGAGGCAAGCCGTCCGACCGGTCTTGCCCGTACCTATCCCAACCTCATCGGCAACGAGAGCGCACGCGGAACCGAGTATCAGGCTATGGGCGGCAACGACAAGAGCCACACTTCCATCCTCCCCTTCACCCGTCTGCAAGGTGGCCCGATGGACTACACTCCCGGCATCTTCGAGTTTGACCTCTCGACCTTCACTCCCGGCAACAACTCGAAAATTGCCTCAACCATCCCCGGACAGTTGGCCCTCTATGTGACGATGTACAGCCCCCTCCAGATGGCAGCCGACCTCCCCGAGCACTACGAAAAGCATCTCGATGCCTTCCAGTTCATCAAGGATGTCCCCGTGGAGTGGGAACGCTCAGTCTATCTCGAAGCAGAGCCGATGGAATATGTGACCATAGCCCGCAAGGACAAGAATTCCGACGAATGGTATGTAGGTTCAACCGCAGGTCTTGCTGACCGCAAGAGCACCATCTCGCTCTCCTTCCTCGACCCGGGCCGCAAGTATGAGGCCACCATCTACGCCGAAGCCCCCGACGCCAATACCGTCGACGGCCAGACCCGCTACACCATCACCAAAAAGACCGTGACCTCCAAGTCGAAACTGACCCTCAACGCCCTCGCAGGCGGCGGCTACGCGATCTCAATCAAACCCCTTTGAGATAAAAAAGCACTCTCCGGAGCAATTTCAATTGCAAGCCGGAAGAATTTTAATTCAAGCCGGAAGGATTTTAATTCAAGCCGGAGGGATTTTAACTCAAACCGGAAGGATTTTAACTATAGAAATGACAGCCAAAAACCGATTTGGCTGTCATTTTTTTAGATATTACTGCATATTTTAGAACTTTTTCGTATATTTGCCCTATTGGACTTATTTGGCTTATCTGGCCCATCGGGCTTAGCAGGATTAATAAGTCTAATAAGTCTAATAAGTCCAATAGGCCAAATAGGGCTAATAAGCCTAATAGGCTGAAGGCTGAAAACTCAAAACTCTCAACCCAAAACTCTCAACTAAAAACTAAAAACTCACAACTCAAAACTGAAAACCCACAACTCAAAACTCCAATCACAATATGCGAAAATCTTTACTCTTACTTTCATTAGTTGGCTTGATGGCAGGGCCGGTTGCGGCGAGGTCGCTCTCTCCGTCCGAGGCACTTGCAAGAGCGTTGAACAACACAGGCGCAGTCGCCGGAGCGCACCGCGCACCAGTCCATAAGACACCGTTGATGACAGTCGGCGCGCAGGATTCCCCCGCCCTCTATGTGTTTGACCAAGGAGAGCAGGGCTATCTCGTTGTCTCTGCCGACGATGTGGCCGCTCCCATCCTCGGCTACAGCACCACCGGCACCTTTGACCCTGAAAACATCCCCGACAACATGCGCTGGTGGCTCAGCCAATATGAGGCTGAAATCGAAGCCGCCGCAAATGAGGGCGACATGCAGTATGCAGCCTCAAGCCGCGCAGAGCGCGCCCCAATCGCACCTTTGGTAAAAGCGACATGGGACCAAAGCACTCCCTACAACACCTATTGCCCCAAAATCAACGGACAGCTCACAGTCACCGGTTGCGTGGCCACAGCAATGGCACAGGCCATGAGCTATCACAAATGGCCTGAGACCTTCGATGCTGATTTCACATATCAATGGACAAGCGGCGGCAGCACACTTTCATGGAAACAAGCCGGAGTGAAACTTGACTGGGCCAATATGCTCGACTCCTATCGTGGCAGCTACTCGAAAGACCAGGGAAATGCCGTGGCCATGCTCATGCGCGCCTGCGGATATTCCGTCATGATGGACTATGGGGTCGGTGCCTCAGGCGCAGCTACCATCTATACCCTCCCGGCGCTCGTCAACGACTTCGGCTATGACAAAGGCACCTACGTTGCCCTCCGTGAATACTATTCCCTCTCCGACTGGGAAAACACCATCTATGACAACCTCACGAACTGCGGTCCCGTAATCTACGCCGGTTCCAACTCCGAGGTGGGCCACTGCTTCGTCTGCGACGGCTACAGCCGGGATGGATATTTCCATTTCAACTGGGGCTGGAGCGGCATCAGCGACGGTTACTTCCGTCTGACCGCACTCGACCCCGACTCGCAGGGTATCGGTGGCAGCACCGCAGGCTACAATGTCGGCCAGCTCGTCATCCTCGGACTGCAAAAACCTGTCGAGGGGTCCAAGCTGAAAATCAACATTCTCTGCGAAGGCAAAGTATGGGCTGAAGCTGAGAACGGCATAATTACTTTCAGAGCCATCGACGGCGGATTCTACAACTATTCGTCGAATGATGTCACAGGTTCATTCGGCATACGCATAATCAACGATGCGACCGGTGAAATTGACGATGTCACCGGAAATGATGCCACTTACCAAATGTTCTATGGCTCCGGCGGTCTGAGATTCAGCGGTCTTGCGGACGGCACCTACCGCATGTATCCCATCTTCAAGCCCGTTGGCGAGGAGGCATTTGTCATCCCGTCAATCGCCACTGAACCGGGCTATGTGATTGTCAAATACGCTAACGGCAAACTTGAAGCCACTTCGCCGGAAATGGGCCGGTTCAGCGTCCGTGACCTGACTCTCGACACGCCGATGTATGACGGTGTTCCCTTCATCGCCAGCGGCTCTGCATTATGGACCGGAGAGTTCAGTGCGACAAACACCGTCTATGGTGTGCTCATGAACGGTACTGTAGCCGACTCAATCATTGCCATAGGCGCTCCCATGCAACTGGAATTCCCGGCCGAAAGCGAACCGGTTGAATTTACATATCAATCCAAATGGATTAAAACGCTCAAGGCAAGCATACCCGCAGGCAACTACTACTTCTCAATGGCGATTGACGATCCCGGCGCACCGATTGGAGTGACACTGCTCACCTCGCCCATCCCGGTCAGCTACATGGCCAACCCCGGCGCGCCTAACACCACTCTCGCGAGCTGGAATGTGGTTGACCGCACAAACGTCAACCCCGACAACCTCATCATAAATGCTGACATCAAATGCAATTCCGGATATTTCTTCGACTACATCATCGCCGCTGTGTTCGATGGTAACGGAATGAATGTAGGACAGTTCAACTCCAAAGTGACTTCAATCACTCCCGGAGAAACCAAGACCATCACAATTAATGGTCAGCTACCCAACGCCAAAGCAGGTGAGACATACAATGTCGCGCTCTTCAACTCACAAGGAAAGCAGATGAGCAAGGGAATCCGCATCACCATCGGTGACCGAAGCGGCATCAACGACATTGTTGCCGACAGCAGCAAGGGAATCACTGCCTCGCCCAACCCGGCTGTCGATTACACCGTCATCACCGCATCGTCGGAAATCAGCAGCGTCGACTTCGTGTCATTGGCAGGCTCCGCCATCTCCGTTCCCGTTGAAATCGACGGAGCAAGCGCCCGCGCGGATGTCAGCAGTCTCGCTCCCGGCCTCTACATTGCCCGCGTCGTGACCGCCAACGGCATGGAGACCGTCAAGATTATCAAGAAGTAACAATCTCCTACCTTATTTCTATATGGTAAGACATCTTATTCTTCCGGCCATAACCGCGAGTGCGGTTATGGCCGGTTGTTCCACTCATAAAGAGGTTTCCGACGGTCATTCAGGAGCCGTCGGGTGGAACAAAAGCCTTGAAACCGAGCAAACCGACAGCACATCGGTCATCTTTCTGCCCGGAAATGGGAACACGGGCGTACGCGACACGCGCCCGTCGGCAGTCGTGCCCATGGCCAAAATCTACAAGACCAACGGCGACTATGCCGAGCGCGTCCCGGTGATGCTCAACGCCTCGCGGACGGCACTCGTGTCCTATCCAGCACCGTCGGATCTGCGCGACAGCGAACCGGTGAAGCTTGACGACGGTTTTCTGCTCGACCGCCGGGGAGTTGGGGTCAACACGGCTTTCACCCGCTGGACCTACAAGGAATATTCAGAAATGACAACCCCACCCTCCCCGGAGGAAATCATGGCCAACCTCATCCCGGAAGCCCGCGTAACGGAACTTTACGAAATGCCCTTCCCGGCAAGCACCCCCGACGCCCCCGCCCGCTGCAACACCCTCATCACCACCGGCCTCCCCGGCTGCAAGTCACTGATACTCCGCATGAAACTGTAAACCGGGGATATAGATACAGAAGGACAAAAGGGCATAAGGAACAAAAGTTTTTTAATCTGATTGATATATTATCAGACCAAAGACTTCTGTTCCTTATGCCCTTTTGTCCTTTTGTATCTATTCCCAAATAGGGGAATTATCAATAGTGGAATGAGGAGCCGCCGAGGAATTCGCGGAGGAGGGAGGTCGGGGGGATGAGGGTCGAGGGGATGGAGGAGAAGTAGCTGAGGAATTTGCGGAGACGGTGGGCCTCGGCATATTCAACCACATCGTTGGGGACACTGCGGAGCACACGGTCAGCCTCGTCGCGCATCACACCGAGCTCAAACAGCAGGGACGAATTGAACATCGAGTCGGCATTCTCCTGATAGGGGAAAATCCATTTCTCCTCGCCACGGCGCACACTCGGCCAACGGCGTATTGTCTCCAGTGCATTGGTACCGCGATACTTGTAGTCACGGATGATACGGCGGAGCAGACGGTTGTCGGTAGTCGACACCCAATTGTGGTCATCGAGGGCGAGAGTGGTAAGCGCCGAGACGTAGATGCGATATTTCATCGAAGGATCCACATCGCGCGTCAGTTCGGGATTCAGGCCGTGGATACCTTCGATGAGAAGGATTGAACGGTCGTCGAGTTTGATGCTTTCCTGACGGTATTCGCGCTCACCGCGTTCGAAATTATAGTAAGGGATTTCTATCTCCTCTCCCTTGATGAGGCGGTTGAGGTGTTCGTTGAAAAGTTCGAGGTCAAGCGCGAAGAGCGACTCATAGTCATAGTCACCGCTCTCGTCACGCGGCGTGTGGTGGCGGTCAACGAAGTAATTGTCAAGCGAGATCATCACCGGCTTCAGCAGATTGGTGAGAAGCTGCACTGCAAGCCGTTTGGTGAAAGTCGTCTTGCCCGACGACGACGGTCCGGCAATCAGCACCACCCTCGCGCCGCCGTTGTTGTAGCGCTCGGTAATCTTGTCGGCAATCTCACCGATATACTTCGTATGCAGAGCCTCGGCGACGTTGATCATCATGGCCGTACCCTTTCCTGCGGCAACTTCGTTGACATCACCGGCATCACGGATACCGATAATCGAATTGAAGCGGAGATAGTCGGTGAAAGCCTTGTAGAGCTTGGGCTGCGATAGGGGAATTGTGGGCTTCGAGGGGTCGGCCGGGTCAGGTCCGAGCAGGAGCAGACCCTCCTCGTAGGGGACGAGGTCAAAGACCCCGAGCATACCGGTGCGCGGGACGAGATTGCCGTTGTAGGTATCGGCAATTCCGTCAAGACGATAGTAGACGGTATAAAGCTCATGGAGGGTGCGGAGCAGCTTCACCTTCTCGTGAAGTCCCTGCGCCTCCATTATGTCAATCACGTCGGTGGTCAATCGCTCCTTGCGCTCAAAGGGGAGGTCTCGCTCGACGAGAGAGCGCATCCCGGCCTTTAGACGTTCGCAGACAGCAGCATCGACATGCACACCGTCAAGACGGCAGTAGTAACCGCGTGACACGGAGTGGCTGATGACGAGTTGCGCGCCGGGATAGAGGGAAGCCACTGTGCGGTAGAGCATCATGCAGAGCGAACGGATGTAGCATCTGTGGCCCGATGGGGAATCGACGGGGAGGAATTCCACCTGTTTCGGCATGAAAACCTGAAACGACAGATCCTCAGCCTTATTGTTGACGCGGGCACAGACCGGAACGAATGAGATACGGTCCTTGATACCCTCGTAGATTTCACTTAAGGTCTCACCTCCATTGATGGGGAGATATTCGCCGAGATTGGCGCAGTATACTTTCAATTGCTTGCTCATGATTGCGATGAATTTTGCAGCTACGGGATGGCCGGTAGCTTGTGTGATTTTTAGATACTATAGCTTTGTTTGAGGGGTCTACTATAGTTTTGACTTTTTGTGTGTTCCCAAAGTTAACTCAGCTTTTGTTTAAATTTTGCAAACTTGATTTTTAGAGGAGTTAACTTAAGTTAATTTAAACCTTTTATACGAATTTAACGGAAAGTTTTGCCAATTTGTTCACTCATGGTTTGCCGTTTATTCATGGGTTTGTCGTTTATTCATGGGTTTGTCGTTTATTCATGGGTTTGTCGTTTATTCATGGGTTTGTCGTTTATTCATGGGTTTGTCGTTTATTCATGGGTTT
>NZ_CAJTMT010000016.1 GCF_910577345.1 uncultured Duncaniella sp. | reverse complement strand
AGACGTATGTTTGTGATGCAACGTAAGCAGCTTCTGACAATGGTACGTTGCGACGCGCATCGTCCGGACAGGAGTGCTACGGCTCAGGACATGAAGCAGGATATGATACAGCACCTGAGCGACATGATCGCATCCATTGAAGAAAAGATGGCGGGAATGATTGACGATGACCCCGAATTATCAAAAACATCAGAAATCGCTCAAAGCGTGCCTGGTATAGGCCCGGTCACGGCCACTGAACTGATAATCAAGACCGGTAACTTCAAACGTGTAGGCACCGCAAAGAAATGCGCCACGCTTGCAGGCATAGCACCATTCCCCAACTCCACCGGGAAGTCCGACAAGGGCTCACATGTCTCGCACATGGGTGACAAACAGTTGAAATCGCTGCTCTTTATGTGCGCGAATTCCGCGATCCTGCATTTCGAGAAGATGCGCATATATAAAATGAAGAAACATGAAGTGGAACACAAACACATCTTCGTGGTCCTCAACAATGTGGCCAACCGCCTGCTAAAGATTCTTTATGCGCTTATAAAAAAAGGCGAAATGTATGATCCGAAGTACTTGCAAGCAGATCCAAGGCTAAAAACTCAAGTTTAACATTCTTTTATATAAATTTCGGAGGCAAATGTTTGCTCAGGTCAGAGTAAACGCGAAATGCAATTTCGCCCTGCGGGCTTCATTGCATTTTCGCTCGATGTGGGGCTATGAACACATCGCCGCTTCGCGGCTTATCGGCTGCCATCCGGATTTAAAACTGTATATTCATATTCCACCTTTGCGTGTTGCATTCAAACATAAACGCCTGATTTTACAGTACCTATATAAGTATTCCGTCTTTAATTGTGATTTTATAGATTAATCTTACAGAACATTATATTTATTTTATCTCTTATGCTATTTTGGACTTCTGTATCATCCAAGTTACAGCTCCTTATAAAACGAACGATGCTGATGTTTCCTCAATCGGAAACATCAGCATCTGCTATATAGAAGAAATATTCAGTATCAAGCTTCTGCGGGAGCGTCGGTGGCTTCTGTTGCAGGAGCCTCTGCTTCGGGAGCGGCTGCTTTGGGCTTGCGGCCACGCTTGCACTTGGGAGCATCCTCAGCGGCTACGGCCTTCTTGGGTTTCGGACCGCGCTTTGCGGTCTTTGCCTCGGGTTTTGCCTCTGCTTCTGCAGCCTTCTCGCGGAGGAGATGTTCCTCGTTGAAGTGCTCGATGTTCTTGCGCATCGACTCAGCTTCCTTGTTGAGAACCTCGATTTCGCGCTCCTGATTGCGGATGGTGGTCAGAAGTGAGCTGAGCTCCTCATTGTCAATCGACATCGGGTACTGCTCCTCTACGCGCACTATAAAGTCGGCAAGGACATTCATGTAGTTGGTGAACGCATCGAAAGGAGTGTCGTAGGGCGAGAACTGAGAGTGGACGGAACCGTCGTGCATGTTCTTGGTCGACATATAGAAGAAATGGTCGGAAGCCTGGAGGTAATACCAGTCCTGCTTCAGACGGCGGTCCTCACAGAGGCGCACACGCTCGCTGACAGAGTAGAGCTTGTTGAAAGCCTCGTTCTGGAGCTTGTTGCCGAGCCATGCGGAGGTGTCGCGAGCCTCGTCAGCCCAGGAGATTGGATGGAGTACGGAAAGTTCTGCAACCGGTTTGAGTTTGGAGACGGCAGTCGAGGGTGTCCAGAACTCTACGCCGCGCTCCTCGGCAAAGCGGGGTAGGGCTTCGAGGAACTGGAAGATACCTGTCTCGCGGGGCTGGAAGTCGCCAAACACTTCAAGATTCATGAAGAGGTTGACAATCTGCTCCTCGGCGGGAGTTGATGCGATCCAGTCGATATACTTGTCGGCTGTCAAGGGATATTCGTCCCATGCAGTGTTGGAGAAACGCTCGGAAATATCGTCGGAGAACTTGTCGTTCTTGAGAAGAATCTTAAGCTTGGGAGCCGAAGCCGCGCTGTAGACATAGTTGGGCGACTTCCATCCGAGGATGTGCTTTGCACCTTCGGTAATCACTCCCTTGTAGCCCATGTCGAGAATCTGGGGAGCGAGTTCGTCGCTGTAGATAAGCTCAGTGTTGCGGAGCACCTTGGGAGTCTGACCGAAAAGTTCCTTGATTTTCTCATCGTGGACCTTCACCTGATTTGCAAACTCATCGGGGTCGGCAAGCGACGAGAGAGAGTGAGCGTAGGTCTCGGCGAGGAACTCAACGCAACCGGTGTCGGCGAGTTTCTTGAGAAGGTCGATGAATTCGGGGACATACTGCTCGAACTGTTCGAGAGCTGTACCTGTGATTGAAAGGGCACACTTGAACTTGCCGTTGGTAGCCTCAATCATGCGCAGAAGAGTCTCGGCAGCGGGAATATAGCTGCGCTGAGCTATGCGGGTGACGATGTCGTCGTTGGCGAAGTCGTCATAGTAATAGTGGTCGTTGCCGATGTCGAAGAAGCGGTATCTTTTCAGACGGAACGGCTGATGTATCTGAAAGTAGAAGCAAATTGCTTTCATAATTGTATCTGATGTTTTTGAAATTCGTTGTAATGATGCTGATGGAAGAGTTTATATCAGGGAGGAGTTAATATCAAGGAGGAGTTAATATCAGGAAAGACTATTCTCTATACTCTATACTTTCCCCTCTATACTTTTATACTTTCCCCTCTATACTCCTTACCGTCCCAGCACCTTGTTATAAATATCGATCACTTTGCGTCCGGCCTTGTCCCAGGTAATCTGGTTAACCTCGGCGAGACCATCCTCGCGGAGCTGCTGATACATTGCCGGATAAGTGACAATTGAGTTGATTGCATCTGCCATCGCGTCGATGTCCCAGTAGTCGGTCTTGATGACGTTCGAAAGGATTTCGGCGCAACCGCTCTGCTTCGAGATGATGGAGGGAACACCCATCTGCATCGCCTCAAGCGGCGAGATACCGAACGGCTCCGACACGGAGGGCATGATGTAGACATCCGAAGCCTTGAGCATCTCATAGACCTGGTTGCCCTTCTGGAAACCGGGGAAGTGGAAGCGGTCGGCGATGCCACGCTCGGCTGCAAGAAGAATCATCTTGTTCATCATGTCGCCGCTGCCGGCCATGACGAAACGGACGTTGGGATTGTTCTTGAGCACCTTTGCAGCCGCCTCGACAAAGTATTCGGGGCCCTTCTGCATGGTGATACGTCCGAGGAAGGTCACGACCTTGTCCTTCGACTTATGTTCCGGGACATTAAGCTGCTCGGGAGTAAGCGGAGTGACCGCATTGTGGACAGTGGTCACCTTGGCGGGATCTATGCCGTAGTTGTTGATGACGGTGTCGCGTGTGAGGTTGGACACGGTGATGATGTGGTCTGCGTGGTTCATGCCGTCCTTCTCGATGCCAAACACGGTGGGATTGGGTTTCCCTCGTGAACGGTCAAACTCCGTAGCGTGGACGTGGATGACGAGTGGCTTGCCTGAAACCTGCTTGGCATGAATGCCGGCGGGATAGGTGAGCCAGTCGTGTGAGTGGATAACGTCGAAATCAACGGTGCGGGCCACGACACCTGCACAGATCGAGTAGTTGTTGATTTCCTCGATAAGGTTGTCGGGGTAGCGGCCTGAAAACTCGATACAACCAAGATCGTTGGTGCGCATGTAGTTGAAATCGGCATAGATATGGTCGCGCAGACGGAAATAGAAGTCAGGATTCATGACATTTCCGATGCGGTCCTGAACATAGTCACGGTTCACGTCGCGCCACACGATGGGCACCTGCGACATGCCGATGATGTTGGCGAAGTGTTTCTCTTCGTCGCCGAAAGGCTTGGGTATGACAAAAGTGATGTCCATATCGCCACACTCCCACATACCCTTAGTGAGACCGTAGCTGGCAGTACCGAGACCGCCGAGGATGTGAGGGGGAAATTCCCACCCGAACATTAAAGCTTTCATGGGGGTGTGAAGATTAGTCCATTATGAATTTCTTAAGTGTAGTCAGTGTGCGGAGCACTTCGGCCACGTTTGTCACATGGCTGATTGCACCTCGGCCGGTGAAGGGCGGGTTGGCATCGTAGAGCTGCGAGAGCGAACCGATGCAGCCGTTGGTCATCTCATCTTCGAAACCGATGAGCATACGGTCAATGTAGCTGACACCGCTCATGCCGAACACCTTCAGATAGGCATCCGAGTAGAAGCCCATGAGCCACGGACGCGAGGGGCCGTTGTGGAGGGCCATCTCACGCTCCTCGGGCGAACCGAGGTAGCAGGGACGATAGCCGTAGCTCTTCGGCGAGAGGGTGCGCAGACCCTTCGGGGTGAGAAGTTCGCGGGTGACGATGTCGAGCACCTTCTTGCGCTGACGGCGGTCAAGCGGCGAGTAGTCCAGACCGATGGCGATCGCCATGTTGGGGCGCACCGACGGGTCGGCGTATGTGCCGTTGACATAATCGTAGAGATAACCGTAGTCGTTGAGGAAGGTATTGATGAACGGTTCCGCCATCTTCTCGGCTGCCTCGCGGAATTTCTCTTCATCGGGAGTGCCTTCAGAAAGCTTGGAGGCAAAGATGAGGGCGTTATACCAGAGGGCGTTGAACTCGACGAGCAGACCTGTGCGCGCCACGATGGGACGGCCACCGAGCGAGGCGTTCATCCACGACATAGGTTTGTCAGTGCCTTCGGTGACGACCATACCGTTGTCGTCGACCTTCAGGAGCGGATGCTTCTGAGCGAGTATGTAGTTGAGGATTTCACGGACGATGGGGAGATACTTCTCCTTCGCGTCATCGCGGCCGTAGGCCTTGGCATACTGCTGCAATGCCCACACGGCCCACAGAGGAACGTCGGGCAGGTCGATGCCTGCGATGCGTTTGTCGTTTTCGCCTGTCGACATGAAATGGCGAAGTGCCTTGATGGCTGTCTCGGCGATTCGTTCGAAATCCTGACGGTGGTTGATGGCGATTGTCGCACCGGGAAGAGCCATGAATGTGTTGCGGGCAAGAATCTTTCCCCAGGGATAGCCGGAGAGGAGATACATGCCGTCCTTCTCGTTGAGATAACACTGCTTCACGGCGTTCTTCAGACAGTTGAAGAAAGATGTGCGGCAGGTGCGCTGGGCAATCTCGTTCTCATACATCTTTGCAAGCGAACGGGGCGACACCTCGCTCAGACCGGCCGAGAAGATGACCGACTCGCCCTTCTTGATGGGCACTTCAAAGTAGCCGGGCACCCAGAGGTCCTCGCAGTAGGGGACTCCGCGCTCAAGGTCCTTGACATATTCGAAGCCGTTGTACCAGTTGGGCTCATAGGTCCAGGTCGGCTTGTGGCTGAACTGCATGAACAGACGGGGATAGCCGGGATAGAGGCAGGCCGACACACCGTTCTTGATTTCAGGGATGGTGGGGTCGAGCGCATCATTGGCCACACAAAGCTCGTTGGCGTCACGGAAGGCAAGCACCGGACGGAAACGAAGTGTCGTCGGCGAATGGGCTTCGACAAGGGTGTAGCGGATAAGGATTCGGTTCTCGTTGGAGATGAAAATTTTTTCCTTTGTCAGAATGACTCCACCGACACGATAAGTGGTTCGCGGGACACTCTCACAGTCGAACTCACGGATATATTTGTGGCCGTTCGGGCTCATGACTCCGCCCCTGTAGCGGTGGAGAGCCAGATTGAAGGGAGCTCCGTGCTGATATACCGTAAGGTCGAGCGACGAAAGCATGACGTGCCACGAATTCCCCAGCTCGGGCACAGGGACCACAAGGAGGCCATGCTGCTTGCGGGTGTTGCAGTCAACTATCGTCGTGCAGTGATAAGCGCCGGACTGATTAGTGCGGAGCATCTCCTTGGGGAGTGACTGCTCCAGGTTAATCATGAGGTTTTTATCAAATTTAAGATAGCTCATGTAAGGGTAATATTATTGATTGTTAGATTTCTGTTATGATATTAGAATTGATCGGCTCCGTCAGGTTGGAGAGACATACTGTTGTGCGCGGGGTCGTTGTTATCAAGTCACGAATTTATGCTTTTATTCCGACAAAAGCAAACTTTGCGCCGAAAAATTGGAAGATGTTTTGGAAATCTGCCATACGGTTATGTTACACAACACAAATCCGCCCGTTTTTGTTTGTCACCCACGCTTATGCCGTCATTTCAAAGCCTTACAGATACGAAAAGCCCCGGAACCGACATGCTGATGTCAGTCCGGGGTATATTTTCGTTTCCGAAGTGTCCTTGGAGGGTCTTATTACTTAAGAACATCCTTGACAGCGTCGTTGGGAACCATCTGTTCCTGGAAGGTGTAGGCACCGGTCTTCGCCGACTTAACGACCTTGATGACCTTGCTATAGGTGCGGCCTTCGCCTTTTTGCAGAGATGCAACGGTTTTCTTTGCCATGAGTCAGTGAATTATTTAATTTCTTTGTGAACGGTAACTTTCTTGAGGATGGGGTTGTATTTCTTCAACTCCAGACGCTCGGTGGTGTTTTTGCGGTTCTTCGTTGTGATGTAACGAGAAGTGCCGGGCATACCTGATGCCTTGTGTTCAGTGCATTCGAGGATGACCTGAACGCGATTTCCTTTAGCTTTCTTTGCCATCTTCTTATAAAATGTCTAAGTACTTGATTTCAGTTATATAACCCTTTGCGGCTGCTTCTTTGATAGCAGCATCGAGACCCTTCTTGTTGATGGTGCGAAGGCCTGCGGCGGAAATGGTAAGGGTGATCCAAGCTTGCTCCTCAACCCAGAAGAATTTCTTGTTGAAGAGATTGACATCAAACTTGCGCTTAGTGCGACGCTTTGAGTGCGACACATTATTGCCCACCATTGCTTTCTTGCCTGTGATCTGACAAATTTTTGACATGGCTGTTGGTTTTTATCTCTTTTTGTTTAACTATTAATTTAAGTCACAGCGCCTTGTGGCCGCCATCTCCTTTCTCATATCAAGGCTAAGTGCATCATTCAAAGCCTTTTTCATAGGATGTGCCACAAAACTCGGCTGCAAAGTTAAGAATTTATTCCCGCTTAACCAAAAGATTTTCACTATTTTTAGAATTCAAAACCACTTTTTAAGCTCAAATTCCAATCTGCCCCTCTCCAACCGCCCTGACAAGCTCTTCCGCCAAGACAATCACGAAGAAAACGGATCAAATGGTACAAGCCGTAATTACGGTGCATTAAATCCGTCAAAATCTGAAAGGGTACAGAAAGACAGAAGGTCAGAAGATACAAAAGGATTAATTTCAGCAAATTATACTTTTGTTACTTTTGTTTATTCTGTTCTTTTGTATCTCTTTTCATCATACATGAACCGGATTTGCGGATTGAACCGTAAATTACTCTTCTGTGACTTTTGTCTCTTCTGTTCGTTTGTATCTCTCTTCATCCGCCTATAAACCGGATTTTCGGATTGAGCAAACCAAAAGGAAGGCGCTCGGAATCAACATTAATTCCGAACACCTTCCGGTGGCTATGGCTTTGTTTTGAGAAATCTGCGGGGAAGCGGATTATTCCTCGTACTTCTTCACGATGACAGTCGCATTGTGGCCGCCGAAACCGAATGAATTCGAGAGGGCTGCGCGCACAGGGCGGTTCTCTGCCTTGTTGAATGTGAAGTTGAGGGTATAGTCGATGTTCTCATCCTCATCGCCTTCCTCGTGGTTGATGGTCGGGGGAACGATGTCGTTCTTGCAGGCAAGAACAGAGAACATTGCTTCGAGGGCACCGGTGGCACCGAGGAGGTGACCGGTCATCGACTTGGTGGAGCTGATGTTGAGCTTGTGGGCCTGGTCGCCGAAAAGTTCGACGATAGCCTTCACCTCAGAGATGTCGCCCACGGGAGTCGAAGTGCCGTGTACGTTGATATAGTCGATGTCAGCGGGAGTCATGCCTGCATCCTCAAGAGCGTTGCTCATGGAGAGCTTCGCACCGAGACCGTCGGGATGTGTTGCGGTGAGGTGGTAAGCGTCGGCGCTCATACCGCCACCGGCTACCTCAGCATAAATCTTGGCACCGCGGGCCTTGGCATGTTCGAGTTCCTCAAGCACGAGGACAACAGAACCCTCGCCCATCACGAAACCGTCGCGCGACTTGCTGAAGGGACGCGAAGCAGTCTCGGGAGAATCGTTGCGGGTCGAGAGAGCGTGCATCGAGTTGAAGCCGCCCACACCTGCGGGATAGATTGCAGCCTCGGCGCCACCGGTCACGATAGCATCGGCCTTGCCGAGACGGATGAGGTTGAAAGCGTCGATGATAGCGTTGTTTGACGAAGCGCAAGCCGAAACCACGCCGAAGTTGGGACCGTGGAAGTTATATTCCATGGAGATGTGGCCCGAAGCGATGTCGGCAATCATCTTGGGGATGAAGAAGGGATTGTATTTGGGACCCTGCTCCGCACCGTTGACAGCATAGTAGCCGGCTTCCTCCTCGAAAGTGTGGAGGCCACCGATACCGGCGGCAACGATTACGCCGACGCGGTTGCGGTCGAGATTGGCAGCATCCTCGATACCGGAATCAGCGACAGCCTGACGGGCTGCGACGATACCATACTGTGCATAGAGGTCGAGCTGACGGAGTTTCTTGCGGTCGAAATGGTCGTTGGCATTGTAGTCCTTGACCTCGCAGGCAAACTGGGTTTTGAATTTGGAGGCGTCGAAATGGGTGATGGGAGCGGCGCCGCTCTTGCCGGCTACGGCGTTGAGCCATGTGGTCTCAACATCGTTGCCTATGGGGGTGATGGCACCGAGGCCGGTCACCACTACTCTTTTTAATTCCATTGGCAAATTAGATGGATTCGTGATAAGGGAAAAATGAAGGGGAGAAATGATGAGAGAGGCATAATAGGCTGTGAAGCGTGGAGGAGGATGCGAAGGGGAGCGCAATCCCCTCTGCCTAAATTGAAAAGAAGGCTCCACCGCGCTGATTTGAATTGGCGTGGGGAGCCTTTTGTGGCTCGGTCAGAGCGCAACCGTGACGGCTGCAGACCGGTTTTTACTTCTGGGTGTTGGCCTCGATGTATTCGATAGCGTTCTGTACGGTGCTGATCTTCTCGGCCTGGTCATCGGGGATAGTGATGCCAAATTCTTTCTCAAATTCCATGATGAGTTCTACGGTGTCGAGGCTGTCTGCGCCAAGATCTTTTGTGAATTCAGCGGTTTCGGTTACTTCATTTTCGTCAACACCGAGCTTATCAACGATGATAGCTTTAACTCGAGATGCAATTTCAGACATAGCTTTGTAAAATTGTAAGTTTAATGATTAATTTTCGTTTTTAGGGGCAAATTTAGGGGCAAACGCTGATATTTTCGCATTTGCGGTGCAAAGTTAAGTATTTTTTGACAACTTTCAACTATCCAAACGTATAAAGATGTTAACAGGGCATCGTTTTGCCGATTTTTTAGCCATTTATCCCCTCTGAGTGTCCTGTTTCACGGTTAAAAATTTACGTCCTCATGTTACAAACTTGTTACGTTATGCCGATGTTATATCTGCAAAAGGATTTTTTTATCCAATTTTGCGTCCGAATATTCACGAATGACAAACTATTTAAAGGCATGATGACGAATCGTAAATTTTATCTGCTTGGACTTCCGCTCGTTGCGCTTCTCGCAACCGCTTGCGGACAAAAAAACGACGCCTCTTCGGCGGGTGAAGACGACATTACGGAATTTGACATTAACCAGAAACTCGTCACAGCACAGAAAGACTACAAGGTGGAGACCGACTACGGCACTGTCTACCTCGAACTGTCAACCTCGATCCAGTGGCCGGAAAAGATGGGAGGCTTCGACCTCACCACGCTCCGCGATTCACTCCTTAACTTCGCCTACTCCGACACGACCTCGACCTCAATCCGCGAGGCTGTCAAAAAATACATCGCCGACACCTCTGTCGTTGACGGTGCTGAAAATATAGAGGTAATCGACTCCCTGCCTGCCGACTCCATGACATATTTCAACACCATTACCGCAAGCATCCTTGACCTGAACGAACAGATGGTCACCTATCAGGTGCTCGGTTCGACCTACCTCGGCGGCGCACATCCGATGACCGCCATCCATCCCTTCACCTACAATTTCTCCGATGCTACCGTCCTTGACAACTCCAACATCTATCTTCCGGGAGTTCCCACCGATTCAATTGTCCCGGTTATCAAGGAAGCGCTCGCCCGACAGCTTGGCGTAACGGTCAAGGGTCTCGACCGTGCCGGCATCTGGTCGAACCAACTGACGTATGCTGGCCGTCCCTACATATCCAACAACACTCTCTATTTCCACTACGATCCATACGAGATTGGCCCGTATGCACTCGGAGCTGTCGATGTGGCCGTTTACCCCTACGAAATCGACCGCTTCCTCCAGCCAAGCGTCCGCAACCTCTTCGACGAGGGTTTCTGACCATATAATATAATAAGTATAAGAGACGCTGTATCGTAGATTCCGTTTTTTCGATACAAACGCACAAAAGAGTATAAGAAACAGAAGAATAAAGAATCTGAAGATAACATTCAATCTTACAGAAAACTTTATTCTTTTGTTTCTTGTGCTCTTTTGGGCTTCTGTATCTCCTTACCAATATCTTTAATTTCTCAATTATCCGATTTTTACTTATCTTTGCTGCTGATCGTAATACCAAAAACATAACACCCCTATGGAAGAAACAAAAGTCATCGCGCGCTCCCTGATGGAGTTCCTCGACAAAAGCCCCGTCAACTTTCTGGCAGTCAAGACTGTCAGCACACAGCTCGACGAAGCTGGATTCACCCGTCTCGACCCTCGCGACAAATGGGACCTCAAACCCGGTGGCAAATACTATATCACCAAGAATTCAAGCGCAATCTTCGCTTTCGTGGTAACTACAGAAGGCCCGGAGGCAGGTTTCCGAATCATTTCCGCACATTCGGATTCTCCGTGTATGCGCGTGAAGCCCAACGCCGAGATGCTCAGCGACGGTGGCATCGTGAAGCTCAACGTCGAGGTCTACGGTGGCCCGATTCTCTATACATGGTTTGACCGTCCCCTCTCGCTTGCCGGACGCGTGGTGCTCCGCAGCGATGATCCCCTCAACCCGCGCACTGAAATAGTAAAATTCGACCGTCCGCTCCTCACAATTCCCCATCTCGCCATCCATTTCAACCGTGCGGTCAACGAGGGCAACCCTCTTTCGAAGCAGAAAGATATGCTCCCTGTCATTGCCATCGTCAAGGAGGCTGCCGAGAAGGACAATCTCCTTCTCCGCACCATCGCCGATGCTGTCGGTGTCCGCATAGAGGACATTCTCGATTTCGACCTTTCGCTCTACGACACCACTCCTGCCTGTCTCGTTGGACTCAACGAGGAATTCCTGACCTCAGGCCGCCTCGACGACCTCAGCATGGTCCACGGTGCCATGACGGCCCTCCTCGAAACCTCATCGACAAAACAGACCCGCGTGATGGCCATCTTCGACAATGAGGAGACCGGCTCAGGGACAAAGCAGGGTGCAGCCTCTCCTGTGCTCATGCAGCTCCTCCGCAGAATCGTCGGCTGTCTTGGCGGCGGCGAGGAGGAATATCTGCGCGGCATTGACGCATCGTTCATGGTTTCGGCCGACAATGCCCATGCCTTCCATCCCAACTATCCCGAAAAGTATGACCCGACCAACCATCCGGTTGTCGGCGGCGGTCCGGCCATCAAAATAAATGCCAACTGCAAATACATGACCGATGCAGAATCGGCAGCCATTTTCAAGAGCATCTGCGAAAAGGCTGGCGTTCCGTGTCAGTATTTTGTAAACCACAGCGACGTCCTCGGCGGTTCCACACTCGGCAACATCCTCACCTCGCAGATCGACCTCCGCGGAGTGGACATGGGCGAAGCCATCTGGGGGATGCACTCCGTCCGCGAAACAATGGCCACAAAAGACCACGCCTACACCATCCGCGCCTTCAAAACCTTCTTCGACCTCTGAAATAGTCATCCCTATTAGCCCTATCCGCCCTATTAGGCTTATTTGCCCTATTAGGCTTATTAGTCCTATTAGCCTTATTAGCCCTATTCCCCCATAAAACCAACAGACTTCACTGTCCGACTGAAAAATTCAATCCCGACAGTGAAGTCTGTTTGTTTTTATCTTTTACCAATTCCCATCAACCGAACAATTCGGAATGGGAACCAAGACGAAGAACCCCTATCTGATCCTCATCCTCATCTATCCATATCAACAAGAAATCACCTTCGACATGGCACTCCATGCAGCCTTTGTAATTACCTGTCAAGAAATGAGGATTATAGATTTCGGGGATTGGAATTTCATCACGCAACATCTGGAGGATGCGCGCCACTTTCTCCATCTTCTTGGGTTGATTGCGGAATCTTTTGGCATCCTTCTTATATTGAGAAGAGAAACGAAGTATTTTCATAAGCCCATCGACTTATACATTGCCTCGACACTCGACACATCAAGAGTGCCCTCATATTTTCCGGCCTTTGCATCTTCTATTGCAGCACGCGTTTCGGCATTCGGCTCTCTGTAAGCCAAATCCAGCAGCGCACACTCCACAAAATTATTGAGACTGCGGTTTTGCTTCTTTGCCATCTGTTTCAACCGCTCTATCAGATCCACTGGCAGACGGAAACTCTGGGCTTTCTTTTGTATTGCTATATCCATAATGATTTTGTTTGTGTGCAAAATTAATACATTTGTAATACAAAAACAAATTAAACAGTCAACCGGTTTTACCTCCTATAGGCCCCATTGTCAAAGTAAGTAATTATAAAAGATAGAAACAACAGACTCCACAGCCGGCACCAAATGCCACACTGTGGAGTCTGTCGTTTCTGTATGATTATGAATTTATGTACCTTTCAAGTCAGTTATGCTTTCGGTCCATCGAATACCATGCATAGACGATATAGGCAAGGACGAAGGGAATGATGACCGAAACCCAGCTCATGCAAGTGAGCGTGAAGAGGCTCGACGAGCTGTTGAAGATAGTCAATGACGATGCGGGGTCAGTCAGCGAGGGATAGTAGGGTGTGTTGTTGTAGCCTGCAATCCAGAAAAGCGCAAGCACGACAAGGACTGTTCCTATACCGCTCCACCAGATTCCGCATGTCCAATGCTTTGCAAAAGCCGAACGGATGATGCCATAGAGTACCATGACGACACCGATGAGGAAGGAGACGAGCGCCCACGGAAGCTCGATGAGATTGAAGAAATATTTGAACTCGCGCACTGCAAACTGACTCTGACGACCGTCGATGCTGCCATCGTATGTGGTCTCAAGCGAATCTGTGGTCAATACAAGCCCGACAAACAGGAGGAAGAACACGAGGAAGATGACAGCGTTCACAAGCACTCGCCTGCGGTTGGCACGGAAGAAGTCGTCATCCTGCGGATTGTTGTTCATCAGATAGAGAGCGGCCTGAGTGCGCGCAAGGAAGAGTACTGCAAATCCAAGCACAAGATTCTTCCAGTAGAAGATGGCTTCGAAACCGTGGGAAGGTGCCCATGTGGAAATCACGGGAGCAGACGCATCGAGGATGTTGCCTTTTGCAACCGTAAACTCAGCACCGAAGAAGAACATGGCCACAGCCACACCCAAAAGGATGCAACCGACGCTACCGTTGAGAAAGAGGAAAGTGTCGTAGGTACGCGTTCCGAAAATATTTCCCTTTTTAGCACGAAACTCATAGCTCACCGCCTGAAGCACGAAACTGATGAGAATGAGCATCCAAAGCCAATAGGCTCCGCCGAAGCTCGTGGAATAAAATAGCGGGAAAGAGGCAAAAAACGCACCGCCGAACACGACAAGTGTCGTGAACGAAAGCTCCCACTTATGGCCGAATGAGCTTATCATGCGCCGTGATGCCTCCGAACTGTCATTGACACCGAGAAGGAAAGTCTGTCCACCCTGCACAAAGAGGAGGAACACAAGGATGGCACCGAGCACTGAGATCAGCAGCCACCAATATATCTGTAAGGATTCAAGTTCCATAATTGAAGTATGATGTTTTTGAGGGTGGTTAATACTCGTTGTTGTCCGAACCGTTCCGGATCTGGTTTATCATGATTGTAATCTCAGCCACAAGCAGCGCGGTGAATACGGCGGCAAACATCCAGAATGTCAACTGGACAGTCGATGCGGAGATGGCGGAGATGGCAGCACGGTTAGGCATAAGCCCCTCGATAATCCAGGGCTGACGACCCACTTCGGCGGTGATCCATCCGGCTTCCGAGCAGATCCATACCACCGGGATGGTAAGCATGGCCACCCATTGCCACCAACGCTGTTGCCACAGGCGCGAACGGCGGCCCATTGTGAAGACAGCCACGAGGAAGAACAGAAGCAGATAGCCTCCGGCCATGACCATGATACGGAAAGAATAGAAAGTGACAGCTACAGGGGGGATAGCCTCGTCGGGATTGTCGAGATAGCCATAGCCGAAATAGCGGTAATCCTCCTTGAGTTTGGCACGGGCCTCGGCCATAGCCTTATCATCACCGTTGGCCATCGCACGGTCAAACTCGCGGAGAGCCTCGTGGGCACGTTTGCCGATAGCGATGCGTTCGGCGTAGGAATCAGTGCGGATTGTGTCCCCTTCCGGAGTGAGGGCGATACCATTGATGAGATCATTGATGCCCGGCACGAAAGTGTTGGGGTCATGGTTCGCAAGGATTGAAAGACCGTATGGAATCGAGATGTCGAAGAGGAACGGATCGGAATCATCAGTGCGTTCCTTCGACGGATTGAGGATCGCAACTCCGACGAGCTCCTGCCCTACCTTACCGTTGTAGAGACCTTCCATGGCCGCAAGCTTCATGGGCTGCACCTTGGCAACCTGAACGGCAGAACCGTCACCTGTCCAGAGGGTCATGACGATACCGACAAGACCGACCCATCCGGCAATACGGATGGAATCCATGGCGAATTCCTGACGGCGTTTTTTCATGAGATACCATGCGCTGACACCGCAGACGAACACTGCTCCGACCACCCAGCCGTCAAACACAGCGTGGAAGAACTTGTTGATTGCCACCGGCGAGAGCACCACATCCCAGAAATTGTCCATGATGTTGCGCATCTGACCGGGATCGAATTCCATGCCGACGGGATACTGCATCCACGCATTGGCTATGAGAATCCAGAGGGCCGAGATAGAGGCGCCGAGAGCGGTGAGCCATGTGGAGGCAAGGTGGAAACCGGGGCTGACCTTCTTCCAGCCGAAGAACATGACAGCGATGAAAGTCGCCTCCATGAAGAACGCAAGCAAGCCCTCGATGGCAAGCGGAGCGCCGAAGATGTCGCCGACAAACCAACTGTAGTTCGACCAGTTGGTTCCGAACTCAAATTCAAGAATGATACCTGTGGCCACACCCATTGCAAAATTGATGCCGAAGAGGGTCATCCAGAATTTCGTGGTGCGGAGCCATTTTTCATTTCTCGTACGGTAATAGATTGTCTCCATGATGCCGACAATCACACTCAGTCCGAGCGTGAGCGGCACGAAGAGCCAGTGATACATGGCTGTGAGGGCAAACTGCCATCGCGACCAGTCGACTACGGTCATTAAATCATCCATAAATAAACTAAGTAATGTGTGATAAGTTAAGAATTATCGGATTTGTGAGTAATCGGAAACGTGAGGAGAAAAAATCGGGAGAAGAGGATATTATTCGGAGAGTCTATGATTTATTAATGCATGTATATTCAAATGTTTGAACAGTGAGAATTCAGCGGTTGATGAGGGAGCTGCGCACGGCTTCCGCCCTCTCCGCATCATTGTCGTAGTCACGTTGGAGTATGTCGGGGAAAAAGAAAAGCTTGAACACGAAGAAGAGAATGAACAGCTTTATCAGTATCAGCATCCACAGCTTACGGCCCACAGTCATCGACTTGAAACCGTCGATATAGAACCTCACCACCCTTCCCGGCCACGAGGGCAGAAAAGATGACGGTCGCTGCGAAAATTTTTCAGTTCCTTTTCCCATCCGGATGGTAAATTTTGAGATGCTGTAAGGTATTTGTTATGATTGAATGTAGCGGCCGGAAGCAGAGGGCCGTCATTGACTACAACGCTCTGCAAGGCCGAAAGTAGGTAGTAGACGGCAAATATACGGATTATTTTTTCTCAGCAATCAAAAAAATTTGCTGTTCTTTAACACTTTGGATAATTTTATGGTATTGGAATAAAGCGTTACCTTTGCAAGCGGAACAGCCATGAGCTATTCCGCAAACAAACTTATCATTTGAAATTTAATCATTTAACAAAACACTTAGATACAATGAACCGATCATTATTTTATGCCGCAGGACTTCTGATGCTCGCATCATGCTCTCAAGGTCCGAAGCAGAACTATGTAGTCACCCTCAATGCAGGCGACGCCATGAACGACAAGATGGCCTACATCATCGACTTCGACACCGAGGACAAGCTCGACAGCGCCATGATTTCCAACGGCGTTGCAGTCTTCGAGGGCGAAGTCGCAAAGCCCCGCTACGTTGCCATTTCCGTTGACGGAACAGGCGTAGGCAGCCTCTACCTTGAAGCAGACTCGATCAATGTCAGCGAAGAAGGCGTGAAGGGTGGCGAACTCAACGCCAAGAACGATGAATACTGGACAATGCGCATGGACGCAATCAAAGAGTTCCGCGAACTCCCCGATTCGCTCCAGCAGGCCCGCTACGAGGAATTCCAGACCCGCATCAACGACGCCGAGAAGAAACTCATGGACGAAAACATCGACAATGCTCTCGGTTACTACTACTTCCTCTATGGTCCCGCACGCAACCTCGACCTCGCCGGTCTCGACTCGGCCATCGCAGCCCATCCCTCACTCGGCGAATACCAGCGCATCCAGAAAATGCGTCAGGCATTCGTGAATCAGGCCGAGACATCGGAAGGAAAGATGTTCAAGGACTTCGAAGTCACCTACAACGACTCTACTTTCCGTCTGAGCGACCATGTCGGCAAGGGCAAATATGTACTCGTTGACTTCTGGGCAAGCTGGTGCGGTCCCTGCATCCGTCAGACAGCCGTCATCAAGGATCTCTACAAGGAATATGGTCCCAAGGGTCTCGAAGTCATCGGCGTTGCCGTATGGGACAAACCTGAGGACACTCTCAAAGGCATCGAATCTCACGAGCTTCCCTGGATGAATGTCATCAACGCACAGAGCATCCCTACCGAACTCTACGGTATCCAGGGCATACCCTGCATTATCCTCTTCGGTCCTGATGGAACAATCATCAGCCGCGACAAGCAGAACGATGAACTCCGCGAAGCCGTGGCCAATGCAATGAAAGCCGCAAAATAATCGTCACCTATTTTAATAAGCCCCTCTCAACTTTCAGGGAAGGGCACATAAAGACTTAAGGTCAGAAGAAACATAAGAGAGTCCAAGGCAGAATCTCATGCGCAGCATGGATGAGTAGTTGCCGTATGGATTATAAAAATCTTATGTAACTTCTGACCTTAAGTCTTTATGTAACTTCTGACTTTAAGTCTTCTTATGTAACTTCTGACCCTAAGTCTTTATGTGCCCTTCCCCCGACTCGACAACTTACGGTATCCATCTCCGAATTTATTAACCTATTTTAGACCGGTAATTAACATTTTTGTCCCGATTTCTTTGTTATTTCCACAAAAGGCCGTAAATTTGCCTTAATCACAATTCTAATTTATTGAACGGACCTATATCTTTTCATTAAGTTAAGATCTACGATACTGATACCATCCCCGTCCGCATCCGGACGGATAAAGAAAAACAAAATTAACCCCCTAAAAATATATGGAAAACGAACAGTTATTGAAAGAAGTCACCGCCAAGGCACAGGTTTGGCTGGGTGACGGTTACGATGAAGAAACCCGCACCGAAGTGAAGCGTATGCTTGACGCTGACGACAAGACCGAACTTATCGAAAGTTTCTACAAGGACCTCGAATTCGGAACAGGCGGTCTCCGCGGCATCATGGGTGCAGGTTCAAACCGCATGAACATCTATACAGTGGGTGCAGCCACCCAGGGTCTCGCAAACTACCTCAAGGAAGCCTTCAAGGATCTTCCCGAAATCAGCGTAGCAGTAGGCCACGACGTGCGCAACAACTCACGCAAATTTGCTGAAATCGTTGCCGACATCTTCTCGGCCAACGGCATCAAGGTATATCTTTTCGACAGCTTCCGCCCCACTCCCGAACTTTCGTTCGCCATCCGTCACTTCGGTTGCCAGAGCGGTGTTAACATCACTGCCTCCCACAACCCCAAAATCTACAACGGTTACAAGGCTTACTGGGAAGACGGCGCACAGATCATCGCCCCCCACGATGTCAACATCATCGACCATGTCAACCGCATCAAGAGCGTGAAGGACATCAAGTTTGAAGGCGACAAGTCAAAAATCCAGATTATCGGTGCAGATGTCGACAAGGTTTACCTCGAGAAAATCAAAGGTCTTTCACTCAGCCCCGATGTCATCGAGCGCCACAAGGACCTCAAGATTGTCTACACCCCGATTCACGGTACAGGCGTTGAGCTGATTCCTGACTCGCTCCGCAACTTCGGCTTCACCAACATCATCCACGTTCCCGAGCAGGATGTCCCCAGCGGAGAATTCCCCACTGTCGAGTCGCCCAACCCCGAAGTTCCTTCGGCAATGGCAATGGCTATCGCAAAGGCCAAGGAAGTGAACGCCGACATCGTCATGGCCTCCGACCCCGATGCTGACCGTATCGGTTGCGTCATCCGTGACAACAGCGGTGAATATGTGCTCCTCAACGGCAACCAGATTGTGATGATTCTTCTCAACTACATCATCACCCGCAACAAGGAACTCGGCCTCCTCAAAGGCAACGAGTTTGCCGTTAAGACCATCGTGACCACAGAGACCATCAAGGCTATCTGCGACGCAATGGGTGTCCGTCTCTATGACTGCTACACCGGCTTCAAGTGGATTGCAGCCGTGATGCGCGACAACGAAGACGTGCTCCGTTACCTCGGTGGCGGTGAAGAAAGCTACGGCTTCCTCGCCGAAACCTTCGTCCGCGACAAGGACGCAGTTTCTGCCTGCTCACTCATGGCCGAGGCTTGCGCATGGGCAAAGGACAAGGGTATGGACTTCCAGGGTATGCTCGCCGACATCTATCTGAAATATGGCTTCAGCCATGAAGTAGGTGTGTCTGTGGTACGTCCCGGCAAGACCGGCGCTGAAGAAATTCAGGCCATGATGAAGCAGTTCCGCGAGAATCCTCCCAAGTCACTCGCAGGAAGCCCCGTCAAGACCATCAAGGACTACGGCTCGCTCGACCTCATCAATGTCGACACCAACACCAAGGAGAAACTCGACTTCCCCTGCACTTCAAACGTGCTCCAGTACTTCACAGAGGATGGTTCGAAGGTTTCTGTACGTCCTTCGGGAACAGAGCCTAAGATCAAGTTCTACATGGAAGTCAAAGTTCCCATGGAGAAGGTTGAGGACTACGACAAGTGTGGCAAACTCGCCGACGAGAAGATCGAAGCCCTCAAGAAAGATCTCGGCATCGCATAAAGCTCAACACCATCTGAATATCCCTGTTATAATATTCAAGGGTACATAAATTCAGAAATAACAAAAATAACAGACCATACTTCGGTTAGAAAAACAAACCGCTAAAGCATGGTCTGTTATTTTTGTTATTTCTGAATTTATGTACCCCTGCTGTTTCCATAATCCCACATTTTGAGTATATTTGCAGTATTATGACGACTTCTACAACCCTTCAGGATATTGTTTCCGCTGTCAGTGGAGTGCTGACAGACTATGTCATGGTGACTGTGTTGCTTGCGGCCGCACTGTTTTTCACCATAGTTACCCGTGGCGTTCAGTTCCGCATGGTGGGCGAGATGCTCAGGTTGCTCATGCGTTCGGGTAAGCGCAACAACGACAAGCGCAGGAACGATGCACCTCACCACGGTTCCATCAGTTCATTCCAGGCATTCGCCCTCTCGATAGCCTCACGAGTCGGAACAGGCAACCTCGCCGGTGTTGGCACAGCAATAGCCATAGGAGGTCCGGGAGCCGTGTTCTGGATGTGGGTCATCGCTATCTTCGGTGCGGCAAGCGCCTTTGTCGAATCCACACTCGCACAGCTCTTCAAGGTCAAGGGTGAAAAATCATTCATGGGTGGCCCGGCCTACTATATACTCAAAGGACTTCACAAACGGTGGTGGGCAGTGACATTCGCCATCCTCATCACCCTCACCTTCGGTTTCGCATTCAATTCAGTGCAATCCAACACCGTCGCCGATGCGCTCCACACCTCGTTCGGAGTGCCGACACAATGGACGGCATGGGGACTCTGCATACTGACTCTGACCGTAATCTGGGGCGGTGTGCAGCGCATATCGCGTTTCAGCGAGATTGTAGTGCCCGTGATGGCCATTGCCTATATAGTCATGGCCATCGTGATTATCATTCTTAACATCCATCGCTTCCCCGAAGTGATGGCAATGATAGTCGAAAATGCGTTCGGATTTGATGAAGCTATGGGGGGCACAATCGGCGCGGCAATGATCATGGGTATAAAGCGCGGACTGTTCAGCAACGAAGCGGGCGAAGGCTCCACACCGAATGCCGCCGCGACCGCCTCGGTAAGCCATCCCGTGAAGCAAGGACTGATACAGACTCTCGGTGTTTACACCGACACTCTTCTCGTCTGCACAGCCACTGCATTCATTATCCTTTGCAGCGGTATCTTTATGGAAGGGCATGACGGAATCGTGCTCACACAGCGCGCCATCGACGCTGGATTCGGAGGAGGTCACAACTACGGTTCCACCTTCGTCAGCATCGCCATATTCTTCTTCGCGTTCACGAGTATAATCGCCAACTATTATTACGGCGAGACCAACATACGCTTTATCCACAACAACGACACTATCATCAACATCTACCGTCTGCTCGTCGGAGGTATCGTATATGCCGGGGCTGTGATGTCGCTTGACCTTGTGTGGGGCTTTGCGGACATCACAATGGCACTGATGACCCTCTGCAACCTCGCGGCCATCCTTATGCTTGGCAAGTATGCTGTCAGGCTGATGCAAGACTACCGAAAACAACTCCGTGAAGGCAAGGATCCGGTCTACCGTTCATCGACCATCCCCGAAATCGCGGATGAGACCGAATGCTGGGAGTAAAATTAGCGAGCAATATGGATTAAGCAAGAAAGGCACAGAAAGCCAGAAGGTCAGAAGGGACATAAGAGTTTTTTCAGCGTTTGGGAATGCTGATTATTGGCTTATGTTTCTTCTGACCTTCCGGCTTTCTGTGGCTTTCCCGAGGGGGATTGGGTGGGATTTCTGACGGGTCGGACTTGTCGGACTTGTCAGACCGGTCGGACCTGTCAGACTTGTCCGACGAGTCCGACAAGTCTGACATCGAATAGATTTTCCGACTCCGGATGGGATTTTCCAACCCCTGTGAGGGCTAAGGGCGCCTGTGGTTACTCCTCGGTGGCGGCGAATTCCATGAGGTAGGCTTTGATGAAGGCATCGAGGTCGCCGTCCATCACACCTCCGACGTCGCTGGTCTGATAGTTGGTGCGGTGGTCCTTGACGCGGCGGTCGTCGAAGACGTAGCTGCGTATCTGCGAACCCCATTCGATTTTCATCTTTCCGGCCTCAATCTTTGCCTGTTCCTGCAGACGATGTTGCAGTTCCTTGTCATAGAGGATTGAACGGAGTTGACGCATAGCGTTCTCCTTGTTCTTGGGCTGGTCGCGGGTCTCGGTGTTCTCAATGAGAATTTCCTCCTGCTCGCCGGTGTAGGGGTCGGTGAACTGGTAGCGCAGACGCACACCTGATTCCACCTTGTTGACGTTCTGACCGCCGGCACCACCCGAACGGAAGGTGTCCCACGACAGGAGCGCCGGATCGACCTTGACCTCGATGGTATCGTCGACAAGCGGGGTGACGAATACGGATGCAAATGAGGTCATACGCTTGCCCTGTGCATTGTAGGGCGACACGCGGACGAGACGGTGGACACCGTTCTCGCTCTTGAGATAGCCGTAGGCAAAGTCGCCCTCGACATTGATGGTACATGACTTGATACCGGCCTCATCACCTTCAAGAAGGTTGGCGATTGAGGTCTTGTAGCCGTGGCTCTCACACCAGCGGAGATACATTCGCATGAGCATCGAAGCCCAGTCCTGACTCTCCGTGCCACCGGCACCGGAGTTGATTTTCAGAACCACGCCGAGCTTGTCCTCCTCGCGGCGGAGCATGTTGCGGAGCTCAAGTTTCTCAATCTTGGAAATTGCGTCGGCATAGAGAGCGTCAATATCACTCTCTTCCACGAGACCTTCCTTGAGGAAGTCCCATGCGAGTTCGAGTTCGTTGACGGTCTTGTCAATCTCCTCATAGCCTTCAATCCATGCCTGAAGGTCCTTGATTTTTTTCATCTGTGCCTGAGCTTCCTTGGGGTGCTCCCAGAAATCGGGCACATGTGTGCGGAGTTCTTCCTCCTCTACCTGGATTTTCTTGCTGTCGATGTCAAAGATACCTCCTCAGCGCCAACTTGCGCTCAAAAGTCTCTTTTAATTGTTCCTGAGTAATCATAATATGGGTTACGGATGAAACGGGTTTATAAATATCTGATTTGTCTGCAAATTTAAGCATTATTTACTAATTTTGCATCATGGAATGGATTTATGACATATTTCTCAGCCATTCGGCCCTTCAGGCGGTGATTGTCATCTCAATCATCATCGCTGTCGGGCTTGCATTGGGTAAAATCCGTGTGTGGGGAATCTCGCTCGGAGTGACTTTCGTGTTCTTTGCCGGAATTCTCGCAGGTCACATAGGCCTTTCAATCGACCCGACGATACTGCACTACACCGAGAATCTCGGCCTCGTCCTCTTTGTCTACGAGCTTGGTCTGAAAGTCGGCCCCGGTTTCTTCAGCTCCTTCCGCAAGGGTGGACTGCAGCTCAACCTGCTCGGATTGGGAGTGCTGGCCATCGGAACAGTCATGACCATACTCATCAGCCTCTGTCTCGGCGTACCAATAGGGGAAGCTACCGGTATCCTCTGCGGCGCTACGACAAACACCCCTGCCCTCGGTGCGGCCCAACAGGCACTCGAACAGATGGGGCTGTCGGCCAACGGTGCCGCCCTGAGCTGCGCGGTGACATATCCGCTCGGCGTTGTCGGCGTAATCCTCGGAATAATAGCCTTACGCAAAATCCTCATCAAGCCCGGGACACCGCTATCGTCTGCAACCGAAGAGCCTGACGGCACTTTCATCGCTGAATTCAAGGTCTGCAATCCTGCCATCTACGACATGACCGTCCGCCAGATCTCACAGGTCACGAAAACGCCGTTTGTCATCTCCCGTCTGTGGAGAAACGAGAATGTGAGCCTCCCGGATTCCGACACGATATTGCAGAAAGATGACCATCTGCTCGTCATCACCACTCCGACCGACTGTCCGAAACTCAAAGTGCTCTTCGGCAAGCAGGAGGCCCGCGACTGGAACAAGAAAGACATCGACTGGAATTCAATCGACAACCAGCTTATCTCGCGCCGCATCATCGTCAGCCGTTCATCAATCAACGGCAAGAAACTCGGATCGCTCCGCCTCCGCAACCAGTATCACATCAACATCAGCCGCATCAGCCGCAGTGGTCTGCATCTCCTCGCCACTCCGGGTCTCGTCCTGCAACTGGGCGACGTGCTAAATGTCGTGGGCAGTGCTGCCGACATCGAGAAGGTCGAACGTATACTCGGCAACACCGAAGTCAAACTGAAGGACCCCAATCTCGGTGCCATTTTCATCGGTATTGTGCTCGGCCTTGTGGTCGGTTCAATCCCCATCGCCATCCCGGGCATATCCACACCAATCAAACTCGGTCTTGCCGGTGGTCCCATCATCATCGGCATACTCATCGGTCGTTTCGGCCCGCAGTTCCGCCTCGTCACCTACACCACCCGCAGTGCCAATCTCATGCTCCGCGGAATCGGACTGTCGCTCTATCTCGCCTGTCTCGGACTCGATGCGGGAGCGCAGTTCCTCGACACCATCATGCGCTCGGAAGGACTGCTTTGGATCGGACTCGGCTTCCTCATCACCGTCATTCCGGTCCTGATAATGGGAGCTGTCGCCATGAAGATGTTCCGCCTCGATTTCGGCCTCACATGCGGTATGCTCTGTGGCAGCATGGCCAACCCCATGGCCCTCAACTACGCCAACGATATCGTCCCGGGCGACTACGCAACCGTCAGCTACGCCACAGTCTATCCCCTCTCGATGTTCTGCCGCGTAATCATCGCCCAACTCATAATCCTCTGCTTCATATAGTTCCGGAAAAGAACATTTCCATCAGAAGTTTCCGGATAATTTACCAACCGCAACTTTGAATTAAGGAAATTTGTTGTAACTTTGTAAAAACGACCGAGAAAAGCAATATGAGAACATGTGATGAATATATCGACATCCTGAGGCATAACGCCCATACGCTCCGCGACGATTTCGGGGTGCGATCTCTGTGCATATTCGGTTCGGTTGCGCGTGGCGAACAGAGAGATGACAGCGACATTGACGTTTGCGTGGACATGGATGCAAAAATGTTTCTCATAATACGCCTGAAACGCTATCTTGAAACACTACTCGGAAAGTCAGTCGATATTGTCCGTGACCGCAAGAGTCTCAACCCATTCCTGAAATCGGAAATAACCCGCGATGCAATCTATGCCTTACGATAGAGCGCTGATAGCGGACAATGATATTGCAAACCTACAGGATTCCATAAGATTCCTACGGGAAATCATATAGCACTCTCAACGCCGCCACCCGGACGCAAACAATCACTGATAACCATTCCATGAGTTTCTCATAGAGTGGTCTGAAACAAGTTTTTCGTACCGCTAACCGGCGTTTCAACCCTCTTATCGCGTATTCCCATCCTATTTTGCGTGTGCCGAAACGGCTGTTTTTGTAATTTGTGGTGTTTTCCATTGTCTTTTGGTTTTAAGTTTGATGCAAAGTTAAAACCGGAAATCCCGGAAAAGGTGCGAATTTGCAAAACAGGCAGGATTTTTTTGCAAACCGTTTGTAGGGACGCGCTGTAGCGCGTATGCCGGATGACAAAAGGATATACAATGCAGCATATTGTATCTTTCATCCGGCATACGCGCTACAGCGCGTCCCTACAAAGCTGAAATTAATCAGCTTAGAATATCGACTCGCGGGTATGGGTTGTGAGGAGCTCGAGGGCTTTCATGCCCATCACGGAATTGCCTTTCTCATTGAGGCGCGGACTCCATGTGGCCACGGCATATCTCCCCGGATAGACCGCGCCTATGCCACCTCCGACACCGCTCTTGCCGGGAAGACCGACGAGGTAGGAATACTCCCCGGCATCGTTGTAGAATCCGCATGTCTGCATGACGGCATTGATTCGCTTCACTTGTGAGGATGTCAGCCTTACATCGCCAAAGGAAAACTCCGAGTGGCGGTCGGCAAACGGAAGGAAAGCGCGCGAAAGCTGCCGGCAATTCATCTCTACCGAACACTGCAGGAAATAGAAGTGCAACACCTCCTCAATATCATTCTCAAGATTCCCGTAATACTTCAGCATATTGGCTATGGCAGCATTGATATAGCCTTTCTCACGCTCTGAAGCGGCCACCTCACGGTCATAGTCAATGGTGTCGTCACAAGCAATTTTTCTGACGAAGTCAAGATAATCAGCCTCGGGATTGGCCAGTTGCGTCAGCAGCACATCGGCCACCACTATCGCACCGGCATTGATGAACGGATTGCGCGGGACTCCACGGTCGAGTTCAAGCTGAATGAGAGAATTGAAAGCCGCCCCTGAAGGCTCCTTCCCCACCCTCTCCCACAGTCTCTCACCCATGATGGAGAGGGCCATTGAAAGAGTGAACACCTTGGTTACACTCTGGATTGAAAAACGCTCGTCGACATCGCCCCATTCAATCACATCGCCGTGAGTTGTCGTGATGCAGATGCCGAAACGGTCGGGATTGACCTTTGCAAGTGCTGGGATATAGTCTGCCTGACGGCCCACTGTACGCAACGGCTCTATCTCCGCTGCAATTTCCGAAAGTATGTGTTTATAATTCATGGTTGATAATATGTGTTGCAGGAAGGGTACAAAAGGACAAAAAGATCAGAAGAAACACAATTATTTATATTCATCATTCAAATCATCTTATCCGCACAATCTGACAGGCAGTCGATAACCATCTGATTATCATACGGATTATATCTTTTCTTTGTTTCTTCTGACCTTTTGTCCTTTTGTACCCTTCCTGCGAGTGCTTTCCTGCAAATGTATTTTTCCTGCAAATTTTGTCTATGCGTCCACCGACCTGCGTGTTCCTTCGGGATAGGTCACATCCCAGAGATAGAGCGCATGGCCCGGCATCGAGGTTCCGGCCGCGCAACGGTCCTTCTTGGCTATCACCTCGGCGAAACGTTCGACCGACATCTTTCCACGGCCCACTTCCACGAGCGTACCCACCACGGCCCTGACCATATTGCGGAGAAAACGGTCGGCGGTGATGACAAAGACCCATGCGTCAGGCCCGACCTGTTCCCACCGCGCCTTGGTGACGCGGCAGATATTGGTCTTGGCATCCGTATGGAGTTTGGCAAAAGAAGTGAAATCCGAGGTTTCGAGCAGCAGAGCCGCAGCCTCGTTCATCTTGTCGAAATCGAGACCGGCGGGAGCTTTCCAGCTCAGCGGATAGAAAAACGGCGACTTGGAGGTGACAGCATAGTAATGATAGGTGCGCGAAGTGGCATCGAAGCGCGCATGGCTCTCCGGACCCACCTCATAAATCTCCTCGATGGCAATATCCTTGCCGACGAGCGCATTGAGCTTCCTGACAAGCTGTCCCGGCTCCGCAAGAGGCTCGGCCACATCGAAATGTGCGACCATCATGCGGGCATTGACTCCAGTGTCGGTACGGCCCGCACCGACAATCTTCATGTCGGTACGCATTATGGTCGACAGCGCCGCCTCAATCACCGACTGCACCGTCACTTCCCCCGGCTGGCACTGCCAACCGTGGAAAGGCGCGCCACGGTAGGCCAGACGCATGAAATATCTCGTCTGTCCCACAGCGGTCAATCTTTTTCTATATATGTATAGCCGTAAAGTCCGGAGCGGTAGTTGCTGAGGAATTCGCGACCCTCGTCGGGAGTAATCTTTCCGGCCTTCATAGAGGCAGTTACCCAGGCCTCGACATTGCGCACGAGTTTCTTGGGATTGAACTGAACGTAGTCAAGCACATCGGCCACGGTCTCACCGTCGATGATGCGGTCAATCTCATAGCGGTCCTTGTAAACCGAGATATGCACGGCATTCGTGTCGCCGAAGAGATTGTGCATGTCACCGAGGATTTCCTGATAGGCACCGACAAGGAACACACCGAGATAATAGGGTTCACCCGGCTTGACGGGATGGACGGGGAGCGAGTTGGCCACGCCACCGTGGGTCGAGATGAAGTTTGAAATCTTGCCGTCGCTGTCGCAGGTGATGTCCTGGAGCGTGCAGGTGCGGTTGGGCTTCTCGTCAAGACGCGAGAGCGGGATAATCGGGAACACCTGGTCGATGGCCCATGAGTCGGTCAGCGACTGGAAGAGCGAGAAGTTGCAGAAATATTTGTCGGGCACCATCTTTGCCACCTTGCGAAGCTCCTCGGGAGCATGTTTCATTCCGGCGGCGATGTCGCCCACCTCGCGGGCAATGCTCCAGAACAGTTCCTCAATCTGCGCACGGGTGCGGAGGTCGAGCATACCGAGGCTGAACAGGTCGAGGGCCTCCTCGCGTATCTGGAGGGCATCATGCCAGCTTTCGAGAAGACGCTGCTGGTCAAGGCGGTCCCAGATTTCGTAAAGCTCCTTGGCAAGCTCATGGTCGGTATCCTGAATATCCTTTGAATCCTTCCAGAAGGGGAGCTGGGTTGTCTCAAGCACCTCGAAAACGAGCACCGAGTGATGGGCGGTCAGCGACCGTCCGCTCTCGTTGATGATATTGGGCTGCTTGATATTGTTTTTGGCACATGCGTCGACGATGGTCGAGACGGCATCGTTGGCATACTCCTGAATACTGTAGTTCATCGAGCTTCCGGATGCGGAGTTGCGGGTGCCGTCGTAGTCAACGCCCAGACCGCCGCCTATGTCCATGAAGTCGATGTCGAAGCCCATCTGCGTGAGCTGCACATAGAACTGCGCCGCCTCGCGGATGGCTGTCTTGATGCGGCGGATCTTGGTAATCTGGCTACCGATATGGAAATGGATGAGTTTGAGGCAATGCTTCATCTTGTTGCGCTCCATGAAATCAAGCGCTTCGAGAAGTTCGGAGGAATTGAGTCCGAATTTCGAGACGTCTCCGCCGCTTGTCTCCCACTTGCCCGAACCGGACGATGCGAGCTTGATGCGGATGCCGACGTTGGGATCGATGCCTATACGCTTGGCGGCATCGGCGATGATGCGGAGCTCGTTGAGCTTTTCCACCACTATATATATGCGGCGTCCCATCTTCTGGGCAAGCAGCGCAAGCTCGATATAGGTCTGGTCCTTGTAGCCGTTGCAGATGATAAGGGCGTTTTCCTTGATGTTTGTGGCAAGGACGGCATGAAGCTCAGGTTTTGAACCGGCCTCAAGACCGATATTGAACTTTTCGCCGTGAGTGACGATTTCCTCCACAACGGGACGCATCTGATTCACCTTTATGGGATAGATGATGTAGTTCTGCGCAGTGTAGTCATACTCCTTCGACGCAACCGCAAAACAATTGGAAATCTTCTCGATACGGTTGTCCAGGATGTCCGGGAAACGCAGAAGCACGGGCGATGTGATGTCGCGCACCTGCAGCTCATCCATCACTTCGCGGAGGTCTACGGAGGCGAAACCCTCACGGGGTGTCACTGCCACATTTCCTTTTTCATTAATGGAGAAATACTTACGTCCCCATCCCTGGATGTTATACAGCTCCTCACTGTCTTCAATTCGCCATTTTCTCATCGGCTGGTGTTGCTTATAAAAAATTTATTAGAACTAATGAAAACAAACGGTTTTTGATGTGCCCCGCCGTAGCGATGCTATTATTCAACAAACAAAAGTACAACTTATTTACGAAATCATCCATTTTTCACACAATTATTTTCATAAATTTGGTTTATTTACAATAAAGGTTGTATCTTTGCTATTGAATTGCGTCCGCCTATATTTAAACGCATAAATTCGTCACAATTATAACTACTTTTTTTGCTATGGACAAAAAAATCGCTTTCTCAATGCTTCTCGGCTCGGCAGTCATGCTGACCGGCTGCGGAAAGAAGATGAATCAGTTTGCAGCTGATTACTTCTCAACCAACCCCAATCCCCTCGAAGTGGTGGGTCAGAACGTACCCGCTACCGTAACCGGCAACATTCCCCCGAAGTTCTTCGTCAAGAATGCTACCGTGACAGTTACTCCCTATCTTACTTTCGACAACCAGGAACTCGCAGGCAGCTCTATGACATTCCAGGGTGAGAAAGTTCGTGGCAACAACCGCGTTATCTCCTACGACAACGGCGGAACAGTGACCATCCCCGTAAACTATGTTTACCAGCCCGAAATGCAGAAGTCTGAGCTTTACCTCGGCTTCACCGTTGACCAGAAGGGCAAGCAGTATGTGCTTCCCCGCGTGAAGGTTGCCGACGGCGTTATCGCAACTGCAGCCATCGCCGACGCAGCTTCTGTGGACCCCGCCCTCTCAGCCGACAAGTTCCAGCGCATCATCAACGAAAAGTACAAGGCTGACATCCTCTTCCTTATCAACGTTGCCAACCTCCGCGACAGCCAGCTCAACTCTGACGAGATGAAGGCTTGGAACCAGCAGGTTGCCGACGCTAACGCTGACAACCGTCGCGAAATCAAGGAACTCAACATCGAGTCCTACGCTTCACCTGACGGTCCCTACGATTTCAACGCTCAGCTTGCTGAAAAGCGTGAGACCAACACCAAGGGCTACCTCGAGAAGAAACTCAAGAAAGACAACATCACTGAATTCGGCGAACTCACTGCCAACTTCACTCCCGAAGACTGGGAAGGCTTCCAGAAGCTCGTTTCTGAAAGCAACATCCAGGACAAGGACCTCATCCTCAGCGTACTCAAAATGTACAAGGATCCTGAAGTCCGCGACCGTGAGATCCGCAACATGTCAAGCGTATTCGACGAACTCGCCGAGACTATCCTCCCCCGTCTCCGCTACTCTCGTCTGACTGCTTCTATCGACGTTATCGGAAAGAGCGACGCTGAGATCAACCAGGCTTTCGACAGCAACCCCTCTTCGCTCACTATCGACGAGATCCTCTATGCTGCCACTCTCACTGACGACCTCAACCGCAAGAAATCCATCTACGCTGCTGCTGCCAAGAACTATCCCAACGACTACCGCGGATTCAACGACCTCGGTATGGTTCTCTATCAGCAGGGTGACTTCGACGGAGCTCTCTCTAACTTCAAGAAGGCTGCCTCAATCAACCCCTCTGCTCCTGAAGTTCAGATGAACCAGGGTCTCGTTGCTCTCGTGAACAACGACTTCAAGGCTGCCAACCAGGCATTCGGCAAGGCCGGCGGTATCCCCGAACTCGGTTCTGCCCTCGGTGTTTACTACCTCCAGCAGGGTGATGTAAATGCTGCTGTCAAGGCCTTCGGCAACGACAAGAGCAACAACGCCGCTCTCGCACAGCTCCTCAGCAAGGACTACAGCAAGGCTAAGTCTACCCTTTCTGCAATCCAGAACCCCGACGCTACCACTTACTACCTCATGGCCGTTCTCGGTGCCCGCACCAACAACGAGCAGATGGTTACTTCTAACCTCCGTCAGGCCATCAAGCTTGACAACAAGCTCGCAAAGCAGGCTGCCAACGACCTCGAATTTGCACGTTTCAACGTCTCTAACCTCTAATTAAGGTTACTGCGGGCTGCTTGACGGTTCCCGCAAAGAGACTTCATCAACACAATCCACTCACCCGCATCCGGTCAGCCGGACGCGGGTGAGTCTTTTTTATATCCATTTAATCCCGTAATTAATCCCGCACTTCCAATCAACCAAGCAACCGGTATAGGCGTTATTTTAACATATACACACATTACAGTTCTCACATTATTATATATATGATATTATGGCAAGCAACGAGGGAACAAGCAAACTGCACAAATATCTGATGGACATTCTCCGGTGGATCATCATAATCCTGTCGGTGCTACTCATCGTGTTCATATCTGTCGACACCTTCAAGGGAATCAACTTCCTTGAAAACCACCGCTACATGACCTTCCAGTTCTGGGTCTGCGTCATCTTCATGGCCGACTTCTTCCTCGAACTCGGTCTGTCGGAAAACAAATGGCACTATCTGCGTTCCCATTTCCTCTACTTCCTCCTGTCCATCCCCTATCTCAACCTCATCAACATCCTCGACATCCGTCTCAGTGGCGAAGCACTATTCTTTGTGCGCTTCATCCCCCTTGCCCGTGGAGTGATGGCCATGACCATTGTTGTCGGCGCCTTCTCGCAAAACAAACTGACCTCCTTCCTCGCGTCCTACATCGTCTCCCTCGCATCCTTCATCTATCTTGGCAGCCTGCTTTTCTACTACTGCGAGAGCGGAGCAAACCACGAAGTCACCAACTTCGGCCTCGCACTCTGGTGGGCCTGCATGAACGCCACCACCCTCGGCTGCGACATCTACCCCGTCACCATCACCGGCAAAATCCTCGGCTGCATCCTATCGGTCGGAGGCATCGTCATGTTCCCCCTCTTCACCGTCTACATCACCTCCCTCATCCGCCAATACACCGCCAAATATCGACACAATCTTACCGATTAATTCACACAAACAAATAAAATTTATAAGCAATAAAGTTTTCCGACACTCAAAAAAATAGTAACTTTGCATCATTGGAACCGGGAGCGGATTGCGCGCCGCGACAATTGATTCATTCCATCCCGCAGAGGCGATGCCGCTGCAAGATGGAATCATAAAAATGGAGCGCGCCTGACATCCCGAAACGAAACTGAAATCATGGCAGAACAGACATTGACCAACAGGCCAAGCATCGACCGGGTGATAGGTCACCTGTGTAGCATAGACGAGATGCGCCACGTCTGCCCCACCCGCGCGGGTGAGGGTGACCCTCTTCTGTCCAACAGTGATGTCCGCCGTATAGTCGAGCTTGCATCCCGCCTCATGTTTCCCGGATTCTTTACGGAAGGGGACCGCGGATCCTCCGTCATGCGCGCGGTCATGACTCTCGAATGTCACGAACTCTATGACTTGCTCGTCGAACAGATTTCCGCAGGAATGTGTTTCGACGGCGACAACTGCGACAGGTCACTGACCGTCATCCGCGACCGCGCCGCGCTCTGCGCCGAATCCTTCATCGACAGTCTCCCGGCCCTCCGCCACATCCTCGACACCGACATTGACGCGACATATCTCGGCGACCCCGCAGCCGTCTCGACCCACGAGGTCATTGCCTGTTACCCCGGGTTCCGCGCCACGATGAGCTACCGCATCGCCCACTGCCTGTTGCGGCTTGATGTCCCCATCGTCCCCCGCATGATTACCGAACTTGCCCACTCCGACACGGGCATCGACATCCATCCCGGAGCCACGATAGGCGAACGTTTCGTCATCGACCACGGTACGGGCGTGGTCATCGGAGCCACGGCCATCATCGGTGACAATGTCAAGATATATCAAGGTGTCACCCTCGGAGCCAAGAGCTTCGTGACCGACGACTCCAACAACCCCGTCAAGGGAATCCCCCGCCACCCCATCATCGGCAACAACGTCGTCATCTACTCCAACTCAACCATACTGGGCCGCGTCACCATCGGCGACAATGCCATCATCGGCGGTAACCTCTGGGTGACGCGCGACGTCGAGCCGGGCGAAAAGCTCATCCAGGCCCGCGCCGACAATTTCCGCTCGACGCGCTGACCGCCATCGGAAAGCCCCCGGCGGCTCCGCAGACGTCCACCCCCGCTCCGGCACTGTCCACGCAACCGCCGTGCCGGTCTCTCCCGAATCCATATTCCATATAATATAGGATAATTATAGCAGATAAGAATAGAATAATCAGAAAGTCAAAGAAAAAGAATGGAACATCGTTTTGAAATGGTCGCCAAGACCTTCAAAGGTCTTGAAGAAGTGCTTGCCGAAGAACTGCGCGCACTCGGGGCAGTCAACGTTGAGCCGGGACGACGCATGGTATCCTTCGAAGGTGACCTCGCTATGCTCTACCGCGCCAACATCTGTTGCCGCACCGCACTCTGCATCCTCAAGCCGATTTATAAGTTTATCGCAAAGGATGCCGACTCACTCTATGAAATGGTCAAAGAGTATAACTGGAGCGATGTGCTCACGCTTGAAAAGACTTTTTCAATCGACACCACCTCTCACTCAGCCGAATTCACCCACTCCCGCTTCGTGACCTACAAGGTCAAGGATGCTATCGTGGACTACTTCAAGGACCGTTTCGGTCCCGACAAGCGCCCCGGCGTGCGTCTGAGCGATGCCGACGTGATGATCAACGTCCACATCGATGGCGACCGCGTCACCCTCTCGCTCAACTCATCGGGCGAATCCCTCCACAAACGCGGATGGCGTGTGGCCCAGACCGAAGCACCCATCAATGAAGTCCTCGCCGCAGGCATCATCCTCAAGAGCGGATGGCGCGGCGACTCCCCCTTCGTCGACCCCATGTGCGGTTCCGGCACCTTCCTTGTCGAAGCAGCCATGATTGCAGCCAACATCAAGCCCGGCAGCTACCGCAAGGGCTTTGCCTTCGAACACTGGCATGACTATGACAGCGATCTCTTCGAGAAGGTCATGGACGAGAACTCCGAGCGCCGCGACGTACCCTTCAAAATCTACGGTGCCGACGTGTCGCCCAAGGCAGTAGCCATCGCCGAGCGCAACATCCTCTCAGCCGGTGTCGACGAATATATCAACCTCCGCATCAAATCACTCCAGCAGTGGGACGCAGCTCCCGCCGACGGAACTCCGGGCGTCTTCGTCACCAACCCCCCTTACGGAGAGCGCATCAACTCCCAGGACATGGAGCAGCTCTACAAGCTCATCGGCACAAAGCTGAAACGCGTCTTCCTCGGCTACCATGCATGGGTGATTTCATCCAACACCGACTATCTCGCAGCCATCGGCCTCAGCCCTTCCACCAAGGAAGCCATGCAGAACGGCGGTCTTGACTGCGAACTGCGCGAATATGTAATCTTCGAGGGCACGAAGAGCGACTTCCGCAAGGAAGGTGGCATACTGAAGGAAAGCCCCGTCGACCGTCCCGACCGCAAACGCCCCGGACGCAAGAGCGACAGCGAATGGAAGCGTGATGCCCGCGCCAAAGGCATGGGAGGCAAGGAAGCCGCTCCCGCGCGCCACAAATCCAATCCTCTCGAGGACAAATACCGTCCGAAGAAGGGTGGATATGCCAAGAGCGAGGAACGCCGCCGCAAATTCAAAGAGGAAACCGCAGCTCAGAATGAGGCTGAGGAACTTCTCTCGCGCCACCGCAATCCCCACGCGCTCAAATCGCTCGGCGAATCACCCAAACGCCCCTCTATCCCTGCGCCGACAGGCCCGTTCATGCGCACACGCCGCCGCTGGAAGCGTCCCGACAGCGATAGCCGTACAGGAGAGAACAACAGTGAGAACTAATCCATTTCCCATTCATCCCCACACCATAAATTACCCATGTCGATCCAACAGAACCTCAACACGCTTCGTCATCCCGTAAGCAACGCTCCCGAAAAGAGCCCCTTCAATGCAGGTGAAACCCTAGCGCAGCAGGGCGAAAAGCTGAAAGTGCTTCTCCTCGGCTCCGGAGGCCGTGAATGTGCGCTTGCATGGAAGATTTCACTCTCACCGCGTCTCGAAAAGCTCTACATCGCACCCGGCAACGGAGGCACAGGAGCCTACGGCGAGAATGTCAAGCTCTCCCCCCTCGATTTCAAGGCAATCGCCGATTTCGCGGCTGAAAAGGAGATTGACATGATTGTGGTCGGAAATGAAGACCCGCTCGTGGCAGGTATCTTTGACTATTTCCAGGAAATCGAAGGTGCGCCCGTCATCGTCGGCCCCTCGAAAGCCGGCGCCGCCCTCGAAGGCAGCAAGGATTTCGCCAAGCAGTTCATGGTACGCCACTCAATCCCCACCGCGCGCTATCAGAGCTTCACTGCCGAGACTGTCGAGGATGGATGCAAATTCCTTGAAACCCTCAAAGCCCCCTACGTACTCAAAGCCGACGGCCTCGCAGCAGGCAAGGGCGTGCTCATCATCGACTCGCTCGAAGAAGCCAAGAAATCGCTCCGCGAAATGCTCGGCGGAATGTTCGGTAAATCCTCAGCGACAGTAGTCATCGAGGAATTCCTCAAAGGAATCGAATGTTCGGTCTTCGTCCTCACCGACGGCAACGGCGGCTACCGCATACTCCCCGTCGCAAAGGACTACAAGCGCATCGGCGAAGGTGACACCGGCCCCAACACCGGCGGCATGGGTGCTGTCAGTCCCGTGGTGTTTGCCAACGAGGAATTCATGCGCAAGGTTGAGGAGCGCATCATCCTCCCGACCGTCAACGGACTCATCGCCGAAGGTATCACCTACCGCGGATTCATCTTCCTCGGACTCATCGAAGTCGAGGGCGAACCGATGGTGATTGAATACAACGTCCGCATGGGCGACCCCGAGACAGAAGTTGTGATGCTCCGCATCGCCTCCGACCTTCTCCCGCTCCTCGAAGCTGCAGCCCGTGGCAATCTCGGTCAGCTTCCTCTTGCCGAAGACCCGCGCTTCGCCACCACCGTCATGGTTGTGTCAGGCGGTTATCCCGGCAGCTATTCCAAGGGTGAGGTCATCACCGGAGCCGAGGATGCAGTCAACGCCATTCTCTTCCATGCCGGAACAAGCCGCGCCGACGACGGCGAGCTCGTCACCTCAGGCGGTCGAGTCATCGCATGTAGCGCCTACGGCAAAGACATTGACGAAGCTCTCGCCAACAGCTATGCCGCAGCCGACACCGTTGAATTCGCAGGCAAATACATGCGCCGCGACATCGGACAGGATCTCAAAAAATTGTCTTGAAGACGATGAGTCAGGATTCCGCTGCTCATGCGGATTTGACTCGTCAAGTCGATTCACTCCTCTAATTTTCATCTATGACCCGAAAGGAAGTCACATTCACACGAATCATCAGGTCGCGAGGGATGGCAGTGCTCATCGCCCTCGCGGCCATTTTCATGACCATACAGGCCTACGCATTCGGAAAAATCCCGCGTATCGGCGACTTCCGCACAATAGCCTTCCCGACACCCGCCGAATGGCTCTCATCATCGTGGCTCTCGCTATGGGCCAACGTGATATTCGTCGGCGCGACAGCCGGACTGATGATACTCATCAACAGGCATTTCAATCTCCTGCGGACCACATCGGTATTCTTCGCGGCCTACTTTATGTTCACGATGGCCTGTGTTCCTGCCGTCATGGGGCAGTTGGGTGCATCGTCAATCATCGCCCTGCTCATCCTCGCAGGAGTGTGGCTGATGTTCAGTGTCTACAACATCAGGCAAAGCAGCCGAAGGGTATTCCTTGCCTTCTTCCTTCTGGGTATAGGCCAGTTGATTGAATATACCACCGTCCTCTACATCCCTCTCTTCATTGCCGGGCTCGGCCAGATGCGCATCTTCAAATTCAAGAAGATACTTGCGGCCATCCTCGGCAACATCACTCCCGCATGGATCGTGTGGGGACTTGGCATAGTTCCACAACCGGAAATCCCACACTTCGAATTCACCCCTCCGGCAATGTTGCTATCGATGCCGGGAAGCTGGCCGATGCTTGCAGCCACCTTGCTGACACTCATTACCGGATTCTTCCTCGGAGGCTTCAATCTACTCAAAATCATAGGATTCAATGCACAGGCTCGTGCCTACAACGGAATGATTTCGCTGATTTCCGTCGCGACTGGCCTCTTTGCAATCATCAACTTCACAAACATAGCCTTCTATGTGACCATACTCAACGCCTGCATAGCCTTTCAGGTGGGACATTTCTTCCGTCTGACAGTCATGCGGCGAGGCTACATCGTGGTCGTTTCACTGATAGTGGCCTACCTTGGAATCTACACCTGGGCTATGCTCGTCTGATTCTTCCCCCTGCATGACTATGGACAAGACACTGACAATAGTTGCCGACCGCAACATACCTTTTCTTAAAGAAGCTCTTGAAGGGCTCGGCAACGCCATCTATCTTCCCGGCGATGCGATAACGCCGGAGGTGATGCGCGATGCTGACATTCTCCTTACACGCACACGCACAAAATGCAACAGCAATCTGCTCGATGAATCGAAATGCAGCTTCGTCGGGACAGCGACAATCGGCACCGACCATATTGACCTTGACTATTGCTCGTCACGGGGAATATGCGTCGCCAACGCTCCCGGATGCAACGCTCCCGCTGTGGCGCAATATGTGCTTGCAGCCATCGGACGCACACTCCGCCCGGACGAAACCTTTGCCGACAAGACACTCGGAATCATCGGTGTCGGAAATGTCGGATCCATCCTCGAACGCTGGGCAAAGGGACTTGGCATGACCGTGCTGCTCAACGACCCTCCACGCGAAGAGGAGGGAAAAGACGGCAAGGAGTATGTCGGGCTTGATAAAATTGCACGGAAGTGTGACGTTATCACTGTCCATACCCCTTTGACACGCACCGGAAAGCACCCGACCTATCACCTCATCAACGACAGTTTCCTTGACAAGACCGAAAAGCGACCGATGGTCATCAACGCCGCCCGTGGTCCCGTTACGGATACCGATGCGCTGAAACGGGCTTTCAATATCGGCAAGATTTCAGCACTTGCCATTGACTGCTGGGAAGGAGAGCCTGCCATCGACACAGAATTGCTCGAAATGGCAACCGTGGCCACACCACATATAGCCGGTTATTCTGAAGAAGGCAAAATCCGCGCGACCTCAATGGTACTCGACGCGCTTGCACGTCATCTTGCCCGACACTACGGAATGGACATCACTCCTGAAAAATTCACCGCAACCCTTCCCCACACCGCCCCCGTTCCTAAAACCATCACTCCCGAAGCAATCAACTACGACATTGATGCTGACACCTCATCCCTGAAATCAATCCACACGGCCTCCCTCCCCGCCACCTTCGAATCCCTCCGCAACAACTACAACCTCCGCCCGGAACCGAGAGGATGATTGGGGGAAGATAATAGGGATAATTAGGCAAATAGGGCTAATAAGTCTAATAGGTCCAATAAGTCTAATAGGACAAATAGGCCCAATAAGCATTATTGACTTATTGGGCTTATTTGACTTATTGGGCTTATTAGACTTATTAGCCCTATTAGGCTTATTTGCCTTATTTAAATTTCACTTGAATCCTTTCATCAGACCTTGGTTGTCGTCTGCGGTATTGAGGTGGGGGGTGGGTGATGCGGAGGTTTGCTTTTTGCCATAGTTGAGGGAGAAGCTTGCCTTTATTGTAAAATAAGGGTTCTTATGGCAATAGGCACGCGAAGTGTAGGGAGCGATTTCCGACAGATTGCGAGTCTCCATCCAATACGTTTTCATAAACGGATCAAATGCTCCAAGCTGAAGTGACCATGTCGGGGCTACATAACCTGCAAGTATCATATTCATATTTTTCTCCTCTATGATTTCCTCGCCATACATACGGTTCGATGGACCCATGAAAGTATTGTAGGAAAGCACCCAGTTCCCGAACTTCACATCCAAATCCCAACGAAAACGGAACATATTGCATGTATGGGTATAGGTATTCCCCCGGCTTATATAGCGGTTGAAGAGAGGCGACAGCGAGAGCGTGAGATAGTCCCCGAAAGGATGAATGAGCAAGTTAAGTTCCGACGACAGGCAGTCAAACGAACGCTGATTGGCGTAGGTCTTCACAAACAGGGTTCCTTCACGGATAATCTCACCCATCACAGGATTATACTCACGGCTGAATCCCACTGTCCAGTCCACATCAAAGAGATGATGGTTGAATCCGAGGTTGAAACGTTGGTTAAAAGTCCTGTATGCTTTCAATCCGGGATTGCCCCTAACAACCATTCCGGCATCAACAATCTGCTCCACGTCGCTCATCATCGCAACTGCCGGAGAGGAGGCTGATAATCCTGCGGAATATCGGATGGTCAGAGACGCCACCGGTGAATATGAACCGACAAATTCCGGTTGAAAGGCATAGTCACTGCGGCTGACATTTTCCTGACGCGAATAGATGCGTGAACCCTTCAGAGAGAGCGAGGCGGACCAATCCGTTCCACGGCGGGAAAGCCCAGCGTAGAGCGAGATTTCAGCCTGACGGACTGTGATGTCGGCCGCGACTGTCCCGGCATAGCGGTCAGAGGTGAGGCGCTGAAGATGACGACCTCCTGCAAGAAATGTCCACGCTGAGATATTTTTCTCCCACACGCCTTCAGCTATTAAAGAATTGCTCCTCCCACGGTTGTCGGAAACCACATCCTCTTCCGGACGCCCCTCTCCGCGTTCGGAATACCGGCGTTTACTTCGGGAATTCACCCTTGTGCCGGTGACCTCGAAAGTCAGACTCTCACCACGCGAAAAAGCATGGCGGTAATAGAGACTGAGAGCCGGTGTGAGCGAGCGCTCCGACGAATGTTCCTTGATTTCCACAGGAAGAGGGGAGGTGGAAGTGTAGAGATATGAATGGCGGTCACCTTCCTCATTGTAGGGAATGAGATCCCAACCAAGGTTAAAGCGGACGTTCAACATGTCGCTTTCCGAGGGAGTGTAGGAATAGTTCACATCCGTGACCAGTCCTGAGTTGCCGATTTTCACCGGTATACCGACCTCACGGCGCTCCTCGACGGTGCCATCCGCATAATGACGGGTCTCATTGTAGTCACGCACCCAATTGTCGCGCGTCATCATGAACCATGAAGCATTCACAGCCAATTCCGATGGCCCATGTCCATGAGAAAAAGCAACATCGTCAATCGAAGCGAATTTGCCGTTGCCGATTGCATTCATAAACTCACCGCTGACATTACCTCCCGAATCATTCCGACGTGTCAGTACATTAATCACCACATCCGCACCTTCATAACGCGGACCGGGAGAATCGATATACTCGATGCGGACAATATCCGACGGAGGAATGGCCGCAATCTCTTTCTCCGAGACCAACACACCGTTGCGCCGCAATTGGACACTGCGACCGCCGGTCAGATTTATCGTCCCGAAAACCGGATTTATTGACAGACCGGGCAGATGAAGACGGTTGATGAGATCAAGTCCGCTCGTCGAACCTTCAATCTGTCCGCGCTGCGGATAGAGAAGTTTTCGGTCAGACTTTACAATGGTGCGGGCAGCCGACACCACGACATCATCAAGCTCCATCAGGATGGAATCGCTGTCCCACAGGTCATCGCCATCAGGCGGCAGGGTATTGACAACGGTCTCCGTTTCCGGAATGGAATCGGCAGGCAGGGAAATTGAGGCACACAGAGGGAGAGGAAGGCACATCAGCGCCATCCAAAATATATTCTTAAACATTGTTCTTTCAGTGGATTTTAATGAGTCTGTCACCCGGTTTTCGCAACGGGCAAGCGGGGACAACATCCCTATTCTCCAAGCAACTCCATATAGAGGTCGGCCAGACGTTCACGGAGATGTCTGACAGCATAATATTTCCGCGAGGTGACTGTTGCAGCCGGGACTGCGGTCAGTTCCGCAATCTCCTTGACCGACATACCCTCGATTACGGTCAGACGGAAAGCCTCGCTCTGTTCGGGGGGAAGTTCGGCAAGAGCATCGTCAAGCTCATCCCAGACAAGCGACCTGAGCATTATAATGTCTGGCGGAGCAGTGTCAGGAGCAAACATGATTTCCTCCAGTTCACGACTTACGGAAAGATCGTCGTCAGCATCGGGATATTCATGGCGGCGTACTGAATTGTTGATGACGGCATTGCGGGCCACACGCATGAGCCATGCGGTGACATTCTCAATATCATCCGTATGTCGCAGGAAACTGTAGCACACCTCCTGCCAAATATCCTCGGCATCCTCGCGTATCTTCGTCAGGCTACGGATAAACCGTTTCACACCCGGACCTGAATCGCGCAGGATCTCCTCCGCTTCAGATGCTTTAGCGCGCCTCGCCATCAGCCCCGCAGCGCTTTGCGTCCATACCGGATTCCGCAGTCCCGTCAACCCCGCCACCGAAAGACGGTCCACGGAATCCCATGCGGCGGTTGATGAACTCACGACGTTCCTCCCGGCTCATGTTATGCCAGTGATCATGGATGGCCCGATGGCCGTCAGATGCATGATGATGACCAAACATCATCGCCATTCCTATCAAACCGAAAATAAAACCGCCACACAGAAGCTGACAAAGCAGAAAAAGGCCCAATCCCTGCCAATAGCTTATCACCGTCAATCCGAATATTGCAGGGAACAATAAATTCCAAAGCAGCATGATTCCGGCACCTGCGGCGGCAGGTACAGCCAGCCATAAAACGAGAAAACCAAAAAATCTTTTTTTCATAATCGTGTCAATGTTGAATTAAATAAACTGTGATGAAGGGCCTTCACTAAGGATGACACACGAGAGCGCAAAATATTTTAGAGGGCTGAAAAAATTTTTTATTTCCTGGCCAAAACCCCGGATTCACAGGATTTCCGCATGTTTCACACATCCGCATGGGCCATCCTACAGCTTTATCTCAAGTACATTGGTTGATTTTATCTCATTGAGCACGAATGAACTTTGCATCTTGATGATGCCCTGCACCTTGGTCAGTTTTTCAAAAACAAACTTATTGTAGGACTCCAGATCCTTCAGAACCACTTTCAGAAGGAAATCATAGTGACCGCCGGTGCAGTAACACTCCATGACCTCATCAATCTCAGCGATTTCCGAGCAGAAGCGCATGATGTGCTCATCGTCATGGACCGCAACCGAGACGTTGCAGAATACCACAAGAGGCAAACCCACCTTCTTCTGATCCACAACGGCAGTATAACCCTTGATGACACCTTCCTTCTCCAGACGCCGGATTCGGTCATAGACCGGAGTTTTCGAGAGATTGACCTCATCACAGAGAGTCTTGGTGGCCATTTTAGCATCGCGCTGCAATGCTTTCAGCAATTTCACGTCAGTTTCGTCGAGCTGTATCATAGTCATTATGTCCTTTATAAGCACCCGCATCAATCCGTCGGGAGGAATAGGAGCGCATTTTGCGGGCAAATATAGGAATATTTTCTTACTTTCAAGCAATATTGCAGCACTATGGTAAAGAATAAGTAATTTTGCACCGACAAAAGTCAACATCAATAATGAATCGCAGCACTATCCTCCCGCATTTTCTTGCAGCCCTGTCGGCAATCATCTGGGGTGTGACCTTCATCTCAACCAAATTGCTCATAGCCGAGGGTCTGACACCTCTTGCAATCTTTATCTACCGCTTCATATTAGCTTATCTGTGCATTCTTCCCATGATGCGCAGATTCTTGGCTGCCAACCTCCGTGACGAGCTTACCCTCGCCCTCGGAGGCCTTGCGGGAGGCTCGATATATTTCCTCACAGAAAACACCGCTCTCGGCATAACATTTGCCTCGAATGTCTCGCTCCTCATCTGCACAGCCCCGATCTTCACAGTCCTCCTCGAAAGAGCAATCTACAAGACTCCGCTGCGCAAAAGTTTGCTCGGAGGGTCAATGATTGCACTGACAGGCGTAGGCCTGGTAATCATCAACGAGGGCATGGAGTTTGAAATCAGTCCGCTCGGCGATTTCCTCACCATAGTTGCCGCGCTTCTATGGTCGAGCTATTGCCTGATTGTACGCCGTATGGCCAAGAAATACGACACCTTTTTCATCACCCGAAAGGTGTTTTTCTACGGAATCGTTTCTGTACTTCCATTTTTCATTGCGGAAACCGATAGCTCGGACTATGCCCTGCTCGCCCATAATGTCGTGTGGATGAATCTGCTCTTTCTCGGCGTCCTCGCATCGATGCTGTGTTATCTGATGTGGAACGTCGCCGTCAGGTCGCTCGGGGCAGACAAAGCAGCCAATTATCTCTATGTTGTTCCGCTTGTGACCATCATAGCCTCTTCAATCATACTCAAAGAACCCTTCACTGTTTACACATTCACAGGAGCCATCGCCATCATCGGAGGTGTGTTCATCGCCGAACGGGGAGGTGTCGGGATAAAGCGCACCTCCACTTCGGCAATGACCGAAAATGCATGATTCCGATGCAGAAGGCTGCCGTCTGACAGGTTAGGAAACGACAATCAACAATAAGTTTAGGATTTCCTACGCTGAATCAGTGAATTTTTACTATCTTTGCAGTGATAAAACCGTGGCTATGTGCCCACGACATTGTATAACTTATATTTATAGTCTTGGACTCTGACCCTTTCCCAGCCACTGAACAGGTGGCTAACCTCCTTCTTGACATCATCAACAATCCCCTCCTGAGCATCCCCGCCATGTCGACGGCCCAGATTGTGGCCCTTGCATTGGCTGTGCTTGCACTTGTGATCTCAGGCTTCGTGTCGGGTAGTGAAATTTCTTTTTTCTCGCTTACACCCGTGCAGTGCGACGAACTTGAGGAATCATCCTCGGGTGAGAAAGTGTTGCGGCTGTTGCGCGTCCCCGAACGCCTGCTTGCCACAATCCTCATCATCAACAATCTCGTCAACGTCACCATAGTCGTGCTCTGTAACTTCGCTCTCGGCCCGGTCTTCTCTGGATTGAGCGCAGTGTGGAGTTTCATTCTCCAGACCGTCCTGCTTACCTTCCTCATCCTGCTTTTCGGTGAAATCCTGCCGAAACTCTACGCCAATTCCAACAATCTGGCTTGGGCGAAGATGGCTGCGCCGATGCTTGAGGCCGGGGTGAAGATTTTCTATCCGCTATCGTCAGTATTGGTAAAAAGCGGCAGCATCGTGAAGAAAGTGGTGACAAAAGAAAACACCGCCGTGACTGCCGATGACCTCTCGCAAGCACTTGAAATAGCGCAGGTGAGCGACGATGACAACAAGGATATGCTCGAAGGCATCCTTAAATTCGGCGACACGACAGCATCGGAAGTGATGACACCGCGCGTGGATGTCACCGGCATTGATGTCGAGGACGATTTCGCAGAGGTGATGAAAGTCGTGATTGAGAGCGGCTTCGCCCGTCTCCCGGTCTATGAGAATTCGATGGACAATATCAAAGGTGTGCTGTATTCCCGCGACCTTCTCCCCTATATCGGACAGACCAAAGAGGGTTTCGAATGGCAGAAACTGATGCGCGAACCCTACTACGTCCCTGAATCCAGAATGATCGACGACCTTCTTGAAGACTTCCGTTCGCGCCGCGTGCATCTTGCAATTGTGGTCGACGAGTTCGGAGGCACGCAAGGTATTGTCACACTTGAAGATGTGCTTGAGGAAATTGTCGGTGACATTGACGACGAATATGACGTGGAGGAGAAAACCTACCGCCGTCTGCCTGACGACACCTATATTTTCGAGGGTAAAACCCTTCTCAATGACTTTTTCCGCGTAACAGATCTCGACGAAGAGGACTACTCTGCTGTGACGGAAGACTGCGAGACTCTCGCCGGTATGCTGCTTGCCATAAAAGGTGACTTCCCGAAGGAGAAGGAGTCGATTGTCTACGGACGTTGCCGTTTCCTTGTCCTTTCCATCCATCAGCACCGCATCGTCAACGTGCGCGTCAAGGTTATGCCGGAGGTACAGGCCGACCAGATGGCACCGGCCCACGCAAACTAATCGAGGATTCTTCAACCATGAACATCGCGTCCTCCCTTCCATTTTTCAAGGCATTGTCCATCCTCGCGGTTGCGCTCATGTCATATAGCTGCTCCGGACCGGCTGACGGAAATCAAGCTGTCCCCAAACCTGAGGCATGGCCGAGGATTGAAATTCCTGCGGAGGAATACAGTGTCAGGACCTTCAACGATACTGCAATTCCATTCAATACCTCAGCCAATGTCGACAGCCAGAATAAGGATGGAGGAATATGGATTGATGTCACATACCCTACTTTTGCCAACGCCCGACTTTATCTGACACTGCTTCCGGTGACTGACCGTCAGGAACTGACCGAAGCGATTGAAAACAGACGCGAACGCATGGAACTCAACACCGGCGGAGCTGTCACCGAACTGATTGAACTGACTTCGGATGGTGATTGGGAAGGATTGCTTGCAGTGACCCGCAGTTCGCTCACCACACCCGTCCAACTTCTTGCCCACGACGGACGCCATCTGCTTTCAGGAGCACTGTATTTCAATTTTCCACCCGAAACACCCACTGATTCCGTGGCACCCATAGTCAGAACAGTGCGGCGCGATATGCTTCACGCGCTCAAACACATCACCACCGTCAAATGACAGAAATAATCGAGAGAGTGAGCTATATGGTCTATCTCACACCCATCACGGCTACAGGGAATGATTCACGGAGCGAGCGCGAACAGACGGCGAGCCGGCGGCTGCTCTCAACCGTGTTCGGAAAGAAGGCCATGAAAGGCCATCATGCCGATGGAGCACCCTTCATTGTCGGACGTGAAGACATCCCCATCTCCATTTCACATTCCTCATCCACATTTCTGCTTGCAGTCGGGAAAACCGGCTGTAGAATCGGGGCAGACATTGAATCTGCACGTCCTCAGCTCGAAAGGGTGGAATCAAAATTTCTGACTGCGGATGAGAGTCAAAGAAAAGACCGGATAAAAGATGCGGATGCGGGGATGGATTTCCTTGTGAAATGCTGGACGGCAAAAGAGGCTGTCTACAAAGCCGCCCGCACACCCGGACTCGGACTGACGGAGATAGAAGTGAGCGCTGATTTCAGCCGGGCCGATGCACGGGAAAACAGATATGCCCTATCCTATCACTCAAGCGATACGGGTGAAACAATCTGCGTGGCGACGGCCATCAAATGATTTCATAGTTCAGAATCGCCTCCACGACGTGGAGCGAACGGATGTCAGAGCGCAGCACGTCCATGTCATCGTAGTCCGGATTGTCGCTGTGGAGGATTACCATTCCGGGATCGGCATGACGGCGCAGATATTTAACCATGCGGAACTCCGGCAATTCCACCACATAGATTTGACCCCAGAAAATATTTCGCATGTCCCGGATGGGACGTATGGCCACATAACCACCGTTGATGATGCGTGGCGACATGCTGTCTCCCCTGACTTTCACAATATTGGAATTCTGGGGTATGCCGGGAATGTCGATTGCCCCGACCGGACGTATCTCGCCGAAAAGGTCATCGAGACTGCGGCATCCGGCCGTCACATCAAGATCATAGACAGGTATACCCTGCTGGCCTTGAAGCCGTGGCATTGCCGCGTCTGAATGAATTTCCTTAGCTATCAACGTCTTGTCGAAGGGCAATCCCTCGCCGTCGCGCAACCACGTTTTCGAGACTCCGAGGTCGGCTACGATGCGGTTGACAAGTCCCTCTGAGAATGGGAGTTTGCCGTTGAGAACTTTGGAAAGATTGGATGTATCGATGCGGAGCAAGATGGCAAGCTGACGTTGCGAAAGCCTCCGCAGCTCCATCAGATAGCGCACACGGCCAATAATGGCCTCGGTATGAGGAGAGATAGTGTTCATGATGCTTTGATTAAAAGTCAACCGGATTGGTTTAACACCAACAAATATACGAATATATGGTGGATTTATCAAGAGTGGTTTGTCGAAATCTTTCTATTGTTAATAAGAATGTTGAAAACTGGCAGGGGATTTTTGTTGGAGAGTCGGGGATTTTTGATTACTTTTGTAGTCAGCCTCTGATTTTCAGAAACGATTGAAAAATCGGGTTCTGACCGGAAATGCTGTCCGGATTTGTCAGGAGAGGCGAAATTCAGAATAATCAAAAACACAATATCCACACATGGAAATAACAGGAAAAATCATTGTAGCACTCCCGGAAGTGGGGGGCACTTCCCAGAAGGGAAACGCTTGGAAAAAGCGTGAATATGTACTTGAGACTCAGGAAACATATCCCCGCAAGGTCTTCTTCAACTTCTTCGGTGACCGCGTTGACCAGTATCCTCTTCAGGTAGGTCAGGTCGTGAAAATCAGCTTCGACATTGACAGCCGTGAGTACAACGGTCGTTGGTATGTGGAAGTCCGCGCATGGAAAGCTGAAGATCCCAATGCCGGTATGGCAGCGCCCCAGCCCGCAGCATACGGCGCACCTGCAGCCTACGGACCTGCGCAGAACATGCCTCAGGGCTATGCCGCTCCTGCAGCCGCTCCCGCTCCTCCGATGCCCGACCTTACACCGTCGGCTACCGATGACCTCCCCTTCTAAGAAACCACAAAAAGCCTGTCACTTCAAACCTGACAGGCTTTTTGTATTTCTTACAGACCGCAACAGATATAAATCCTGACATCTGCGCGTCAAAATCAAGTCTATGGAAAATCAAGAATGGAGTCAAACATTGTCATATACCCGCCATCGCCGCCCATTGTATATTCATATAGTACGAGCTCTTCATCGCTTTTATGGTGCAACGAAAATTCCATTGTATCACGGTGAGAGATATTGAAAATACCTTCTCCTACAGTCATAGTCAGAAAGTATTTTAACACCCTCTTAGTTGATTGATTTTTGAACATACTTGCTGAACGTGATCAAGACCATACAAAAGAGAATGGCTGTCAATCCCCATCCACATAAACAGTTTGTGAAGTGTCTGATAAGCATTCAGTATATAGGACGTTCCGATTTCAGGTTGGCGGCGTGCAAAACATATCGGCTCATGGTGGGCAATTCGGTTGCGGAGAATATTTACGCCATCCAGTTCATTGAATATAAATGTGTTGTTATATTGAACTTCTGCCGATGAACGTGGCTTATTGGGAAATATTGCAAGTAAGGTACGTCCGACAGCCCTGTATTGAGGATTGGCAAACATATATTTCCACACTCCAAACTCCATTTCCGCAAGAAGTTTTGGATGTGAATAGGAACCGTCACGCATCAGTCGGTTATATGCTTTCTTTATGATTTTCGCACTGTCACGACAACCGGGCACATCAAATATTCCTCCATCAAGCACTGCATCGCGCAGCCAATTCTCTCCAAGTCTTTCAGTCAGAATACGGTCAATCGCATTTCTGACAGCCACCTCAAAGCAACTCAGAAGGGTGAACACCTCTTGCGACAGATTAAGATTCAACCTGTAAAGGGTCATCGTCTTCCGTGTATTGTTGTCACACGCCAAAAGATAGCGTTGGAGCCGTTCACCCGACAATATCTGTTGAAATTCAGAATATTTCATCCGCTTTTGCGATTTTTTTACGTGCCAAATTTGTTTATACATAAAAATCTCACTATCTTTGCAGTGTTGATTCCCGATAGCCCCTGACACGTCAAGCTATCGGGTTTAGTTTTTTTACATTCACAAAGATAATGTTTTTTCAGACATCTCTGCTCTAAATCCTGACGTCAGCGTGTCAAAATTTAGTCGAAAGGATACAGCCTCAGCGGGAAAAAGCATCAATGAGCCGGATATTCACCCGAATACCCGGCTCATCACCTTTTTTATCACTATTATAGACGGACGGAATCGCTTTTTCCAATATATGTGAATTTAATTATAGCTTACATAGTAATTACCGCCTGTGGTGACGTTCCTGGAACGTGACTGCTTCAAGGCTTTTTTATGGGCTTCCGCAGCCTTTTTCTCAGCCTTTATTGCTTTCTGACGAGCTTCTATAGCTTGCCGACGGGCGCAGGCAGCTTGTTCGCGGGCGTAGGCGGCCTGCTGACGGGCGTATGCAGCCTGTTCACGAGCGTAAGCTGCTTGCTCTCGGGCGCGGGCAGCTGCCTCATCAGTCTCATTGAAAACGGTCATACAATTATATGACCTTGGACTGCTAACTGCCATATCGTTGTCACACGTCTCAATGACAATAGGGTTGCCATTGGAATCATGAATTGTTCCTGCACCGATACAGGCCCATTCGGGAGGAATGCCTTTCTCGTCATACACGGCAAGATTATATCCTTTGTTATATATGCTGTAGGTCGACTGCACACCGGGTACCTCATGGTATTGGCTGTGATCCTTGTTTTTCTTTTTGGAAGAAGATGTCTTGGCTGTGGATTTGATTACCGAGAAGACCCACATGCCGTCGCCCTGCTGCACGAGGGTGTATTTAGAGTAGGCCGAGCCATCTTTCTTCTCAAAGGTTATATTGTAGGCCGCTTTCGGATTACGGCTGTTCATCTGAAACGAGGCGGCATTGCCACGCTCTTTTCGGATGGCATCAATCAGCTTGTTGGCAATTTTGTCGTCAGAGAATTCATAGAGACGGTTGGAACTTACGACGGCCTTTGTCGTCGGGTTCCGACGCTCGTTGTAGACCTCGTTCGTGACGCTCTTTGAATTTTCAAGAGCCTTCATTGCCGATTCAATCGACTGCTGCGCAGAAAGACCGAGATTCGAGCACAGGATAAAGGAGAGGGCTATCAGACGGATAAACTTCATGGTGTGAGGCGTTATCTTTATATTGTTGGATGGATGATAAATGTTATCTGTAAAAACGGAGAAATTAAAGTGAGAGAGGAGAATTTCCGTGGATTGTCGCAGGAGAGAGGAGAATCAATCATCAAGAGCGGCAAGAATCACCTCTCTCACAGTCGGGTCTGAGGTATCATAGGACTCGAATACTGCCCGGTTAAAGGCATCCTCAGCTTCCTCAAGACTGAGGTTGAGGGCATCGATGCGTTCGTTGACTATGCCCTCTGTCCTTAGGATTTCTGGCACCACCACACGCAAATCGGTAATCTTTTTACCGTTGCGGATGATATAGCTGCCTTCATAGCTGAGATATTCCTCAGGAATGGAGCTTGACGTGCGGTAGTAGAACCCGAGGGTGAAGACCAGAGCAAGCATGGCTGCGATGCCGAGCCATTGCAAGGGACGGAGAGGGAGAATGAGAGCTTTTTTGCTGTGTTTAGGGAGGAGTGTGTCGGTGTGTGCTTCTTCCGACGCTTCGACGTGGACTTCGCCGGAGTTGCCATCGGTCACCGTTCCGAGCGAGGCATACCACCCGAACATGGGGCGGTAAGCTTCAAGCTCCTTCGGCAAACCGGGTCGGGCAAAGAAGGCATAGAGTGCCTTCTCCTCCTCGATCGAGGTCTCGCCCGCCATGAAGCGTTCGATTGTCTGATTGATATTTGAACTGTCTATATGATTCATCATTGCTGCTGCATGAAAATTTCCTTTATGTTCTGTCTGGCTCTTGAAAGCGCCACTCGGATGGAGCCCGGGGTGGAACCGGTGATGCGCGCTATCTCCTCGATTTCCAGACCTTCAATGTGGCGCATCCGGATGACGTTTTGCTGGACCGAGGGGAGCGAGGCGATTATCTCCATGACTCCCTCAGTATGCTCTGCCCTGATGATGGCTTCCTCGACGGAAGGGGTGATGGCTTGCTCACCGACGGCATCGAGGCCGACCGTCAGACCGGACGAGTCGCGCAGAATGTCAATGGCACGGTTGCGGGCTATGACGATTGCAAGCGACTCTACACTGCGGTATTCATCAAGCCTGTCGCGGATTGTCCACAGTTTGAGAAGGGTGTCCTGAGCGACATCGTCGGCAAGCGAGGGGTCGGCTTCGGCCGACATCCCTATGACCATGCTGACAATGCGCTTCCTCAGTGGGATAGCCATGCTTTCAAACTCGTTGCGGTTCATGTTTCCGGCGGGGTGGTAGCTTCAAGATGTCCTTTTGTTATATAGACGGAAAAACTGGCCAAACGTTACTTCAATTTTCAAAAAAAATCGCTTTTCAGTAAATATTTATGAACAGAGAGGAAGATGCAAATGTTATAAAAAGTGAAATTAGATTTCAATATGCTTAACGGCAACTGCCGTCGGCCATTCATCAGCTCAACACCACCCACCATCACCACACTTCATCACCATTAACATTCAATTCATCATGAACATCCGCCGCATCATATCCGGTATCGCGCTGTCGGTCCTGACAGCCATCCCTTCATTGGCCACAAGCCCTGTCGAAGAGCAGCACGAAGCTCTTGTCAATGACCACAAGGTCGTGTTTTTCGGTGAAGGAGAAACCCCTGAATCCGATTCAATCCGCAATTTAGTGGAGAACTTCTACTACGACCAGTTCCGCAGCTTCCAGGACCCGCAGGCACCATATTTCCTCTTCATGAGCCGCGACACGCAGCTTGCCATGGGAATTGGCGGAATGGTCCGTATGCGCGGATATTTCGACTGGGGCGGCTCGACAGGAATCTCAGGATTCTCGCCATACTTCATTCCGGTGCAGCGCGATGAACTGAACCGTCAGGTGCTCGGAACCACTCCCGCAGGAACAGCTCTTTTCTTCCGCGTCATCGGACGCAACAAGCGCCTCGGGAGCTACCAACTCTACATCGAAGCAAACTTCAATGGTTATCAGGGACGTGACTTCCATCTGAAAAAAGCCTACGCAGTCCTCAACGACTGGACCATCGGCTACGCAGCCTCAACATTCGGCGACGGTGCGGCAGTAGCTCCAACCGTAGACTCATCCGGCCCGACAATGAAAATGGACGGAACAAATGTGCTCATTCGTTACATGCACCATTTCAGGAAAAGCGGTATGTATGTTGCCGCTTCGGTAGAGACTCCGAGCATGACATTGCAGACCGATGGCACTCAGACCGCAGCACGAAGTGAATTTCTGCCTAACTTCGCAGCTATGGTGCAGTATGAGTGGGCAACCGGACAGCATGTGCGCCTCTCAGGTATTGCACGCTTCCTCCCCTACCGCGACCTCATCAACGGCCGCAACCATCAGGCCGTGGGCTACGGCTTCCAGCTCAGTACCGTATTCCGCCCCGTGGCTCCGCTCACCGTCTATGGAACTGTCAATGCCGGTAAATCATACTCCAACTTCGGCGGTGACTTCCTGCTTGGAAAATACGACCTCGTCACCGACACCAAGAATCCCGGCAAGCTCTGCACGGTGCCCGGTTGGGGATATTTCTTAGGACTGCAATACAATTTCACTCCGCAGCTCTTCATGTCGGCCACCTTCGGTCAGGGACGCTATCTGCCATCGACCGGCGTGGAAGGTACGGATTACAAGTATGGTCTCTACAGCGCCATCAATGTGTTCTGGGACGTTACACCCCGCATCCGTTTCGGAGCTGAGGCCAACCTTGGCAAGCGTCAGGATTTCAACGGTGAACACGGATGGGCACGACGCGTCGGCGCTCTCGCGCAGTTCTCATTCTAAGACAACAATTACAAAATTGAGACTTATTTTCAAACTTTAACTCCACCCAAGTCAACTTTTGGATAGATACATCTGTTAGATAATCGTAATCTACGAAAAAAACATCCATATCCGTCAGGAAAAACTGCAAGGGAGTCCCCCTCAGAAATGGCCTGACGGATATTTTTTTGTTTATATATCCGAAAAAGGTACATAAAGACATAGGGGCAGAAGATACAAAAGGTTTATTATCAAGCAAATTATACTTTTGTTACTTCTGCCTGTTTTGTTCTTTTGTACCTATCTTCTCATCACATATAAACAGTTTTTCGGATCAACCCGATTTTTTCCCGAGTTCGATGACTTCGAGACCGGTGACATGGCCGTTGTCAATGGTGAGGCGGAGAAGGGTGCGTACTTTCTGCCATCCGTGGTAACCGGCCGCCCCCGGATTGACATGCAGCATACCGAGCTCATGGTCGGGTATAACTTTCAGTATGTGGGAATGTCCGCAGACCATCAGATTAACGCGGTTTTCGGCGAGGATGCGTTTCACTCCGGGTGCATATTTCCCGGGATAGCCCCCGATGTGGGTCATCCAGACCCTGACACCCTCTACTTCAAAACATTCCACCTCTTTACAGCGGCGGCACACGTCGCCGTGGTCGATATTGCCACGCACGGCCCTTACGACCGGGGCTACTCCTTCAAGCCGACGGATGATGTCGATGTCGCCGACATCGCCTGCGTGCCATATCTCATCGCAATCCTTGAAGTGGACTGCATAGCGGTCGTCCCAGCATGAATGAGTGTCGGAAAGTATGCCTATCGTTTTCATGAACGTTTCAGAAGAGTTAGTTTATTGAAGAGGATGGTGCCGCCGACGTATGTGAGCCACAGCTTGTTGACCCCCTCGTTGAGATGGATGACTGAAGTGGTCGACGGATAGACATGCACCCAGTCGTTTAGACGGCGCGGGGGGAAGAGCAGTGTAGCGACATCGACACCGTTGACACCGAGCGTACGGATTCCGCAGCGTTCGGAGCCGTTGCTGTAGCCTACGGTGATAAAATAGTCACCCTCGACGGCGACATTGACATAGCACGTGATGCGTGTGTTGTGGCGGGCAGCAAGCTCGATGTAGTTTGTGGCAGTAGCCGGATCCTTTATGAAATGTAACGGCGGACGGCGCGGGGTGATGGACGAGGCGTGAATGCTGATTACCTCATCGTCAGGCAGACAGACATGCGGGGGCGTGGCGTAGCCGCTCGACCCGCGTTCGAGCGTAGGGACAACCGTGACAACCCCACATTCCCCCGGCCTTACATGATAGTTGTCGGTGGAGATTGATTGGGTCATCACCCCGTCAAGATAAATATCATAGTGGAGGAGACGGTCATAGCCGACAATCTTCATGTCGTTGGCCGTTGGCCATTTCACCTCGGGAGTGGGTGGGACTGTGACAGGTTCGAAAATCCTCAGCGGTTTGGCGTTGAGGTCGTTGCCGGAGAGTGTGATGACCACTTTGTGATATCCCTTCATCCCGGCGGGGAGACTGTGGCTGTCGGTGCTGACGGAGTCGACCATGAATGAGGCTATGCGGTCGCCCGTTCCGTTGAGAGATATGTCAAGAACCGCGTCGCGGTAACGCAATCCACGGAGCTGCTTCTCTCCGCCGAACACCTCCGGCACCATAGGCCGGAATTCAAGCCCGGAGGGGGTAGCCTCAATCCCGAAAAGACCTTTCATTACGAGCGACGGCCACAGTGAGGGATAATTCGCATCGAGCGAGAGATTCCACACGGAAGCCATCGAGTGGATGAAAGCGCGCGGGTTGCGCACCTTTGCAGCCGAAAGCCCATAGAGTGCCTGCACAATCGGGCGCAGAGGGGTCGGATTTACGACGTAGGGGTAGACCGACGGTACACCGCTTGCAATCAGCGGAAGCTCGCCGACCATTGCAGCCGACATCTCAGGTGTAGCCGTCCCCGTCAATGCGGCAAGGACGTTGGCTTCGTTGTCGGTCACCGAGGATACTATGGGATAGTAGTCGCCATAGAGATACTGTCCGTAGCGCTGGAGGTCGGGGAGCCAAAGGCGGTCGTTGACAGCTCCGGCAAGCTTATCAGCTTCCATTTCCCACTCGCGCTCGGCATAGAGCTTCAGTTCGCCGGCCATCCGTGAGGCGATTCTGAGCGAATAGGCGCGCATGATGTTGACGGACGCACTGAAGGTCTGGAAACGCGACATCTCATCCATCGAAGCAGGATAGAAAGTCGACTGTTCGGTGACTCCGCGCGGTATTCCGCAATAGAATTCCGAGAGAGCCGAGCGGTTGAGCTTCCATTGCCGCGAGAGCATCCGGGTCAACGCATCGTAAGCTTCGCGCAGCCATGTCCGTGACCCTGTGGCACAATAGACCTCCCACGCGGCTGCAGCCCAATAGGGCGAGAGGGTGGAATAAGGGAAGTCCTCGTTATCGTTCGCGGGGAGCGATGCCAGCGAGCGCAACGCCTGCATCGACTCCTCCGGGCGGAGGAATCCGAGGCTGAGCCATATTTCTTCGGGGGTGAGGAATGAGGGGGATATAACGGCTTTAGCAAACAGCGCATCGGCCATCGGAAGCGTCGAGGTGAACTCGGGAGCAACTGTCGTGCTGTCAGGGAGCGTCCATGCATTGCTTATCTCCCGTGGCGACACCGCACGATAGATTCTGTTGCCCCTCACAATGCTGTCGGGGTATATCTCAAAACCCTCACAACTGAAAATATCCTCCTTCGGAAGCGACACACCGCCACATCCCACCGTCAGAACGGCAAGAAACAGCACCGATATGTATGTCAGCATCCTCATTTTATTATTCCGAGCTGTCTGATTCCCGGGAAACGGAACCACACCTGTAGGGACGCTTTTCAAAGCGTCCGCCACAAAAATACATCAAAAAATCGAATAAAATCAAAACCACACCACCAAAACCGGCTCCACAGCCCCAACCGATCGTTTAAAATATTCATCATGACACACCTTTTATTCATCACGGGACGCCATTTATTCGTTACGGCACGCCATTTATTCATCACAACACGCCATTTTCTATCAGGACGCGGACGCTTTGAAAAGCGTCCCTACAGGGGGCACCGGCATTCCCATAACAACAATAGCGATGAGGAAAGGCTGATGCCAATCCTCATCGCCATTATAGCGTGTATTGTTATCAAATAAATTCGGGTGATGTCCGGGGGATAAACTGCCTCCTTTCGATTGATTTGAAAAATCCGGTTGATGCGGGATGGGCGACGATTATTCCTCGTTGGCGCGGAGCTGCTGAACGTAGACAGCCTTCATCATCTTCTTGCGGTTGGTCACAGAGGGCTTCTGGAAAGCCTGACGTGAACGGAGCTCGCGAACGATGCCGGTTTTTTCAAATTTGCGCTTGAATTTCTTAAGTGCCTTCTCGATGTTCTCACCTTCTTTTACTTGTACGATGATCATTGTGGTTTTTTGATTAATTGGTTTTAGTTAATAATATTGTTGAAAATCAACCGCTTCGCCTGCGCGCGCCACCACTGGGGACACACCTCCGGCATCGGCCGACTGATTTTGCGGGGCAAAATTACGAATTCTTTTTCGAATTTCAAAGAAAAAACGGTCATACTCGCGTGAGTGTGACCGATTTTCTTTTGTAGCGAGACCGAGAATTGAACTCGGGACCTCCGGGTTATGAATCCGACGCTCTAACCAACTGAGCTATCTCGCCATCAAATCTTTTGGATAAGATTCTTTTGCTTTTGCGATTGCAAAGGTACGAACTTTTTCCAATTCTCCAAAACATTTCAACAAAAAGTTATTAACATTTTTATCAACAAACCCACCCACTTTATCAACATTTATACCATATACCATTGATACACACCGTAATTATAAAGTTATTTACATTTCAAAAAGTTATTAACATTGTCAATAACTCTGTAAATTTCCCATATCAAAACAGCGAATCTCTACCCGACAATCATTTAAAGAAAAATGATGGCATGGAACTTTGAACTATTACGAATTCATAGTACCATACCATCAATCCTGTTTTAGAATAAACTTTAATTATTTCCCAATATAACTTTTATTGCCTTTTTATTACTGCGCAATATATACATTCCTCGTGGTAAACGATTCAAATCTTCAGAGTTTATTCCTGAACCTAAGAGGATTCCGGTTACTGTATATAGGTTCCAGTCGTTTTTGGTATCAAGCAAGACATCCTCTATTCCGGAGTAGCCGGACACACGACACTCTCCGATAACTTTACTATCATCCAATGCTCTTGCTTCAATGACTGCATCACCACTGCCAACGATTTTCAACATCCCGTTTCCATCAACAACAGCAACAGATGTGTCAGACGAATACCATGCAACTCTTTTATCTGTGGCGTTTTCAGGATATACTATTGCCGTCAATTGAATGGAGCTGCCCTCCAATGCACACACTTCAGCCGGATCTACTTCAATTCTATTGATTTTCTGAGCATCCACCAGAAACTCACATGTGGCAGTTTTTCCATTGGATGCTATTGCTGTGACAAACGCATGTCCAATACCAACAGCGGTCACCATACCGTCTTTAACAACTACTATATTTTCATCAGAAGATCTCCATTCCAAACTCTTATCATAGACATCAGAAGGGGTAAATTTCGCTTCCAAATAAATACTTTCCCCTATTTTCATCATTTTAAAAGTAGGCTGGAGCATGAGCTTATCAACTTCTACTATTTTCATGAAACCACGCAACGGCATCAATGCGGCACCTTCACAGTATGTCGTTTTCAACAAGTCATCCGTAAAATATATGCAATGCGTATCAACAGCAGTGGTATTGTAGACCCCGGCGCATAGATAAAATCCTTGTGTTTCATTTGCCTTCCCGTCATATATAGCCGGTAATGACAAACCAAAATCTGTATGCAGAACTCCTCCTCTCACAATCGGCTCATATCCCAATACAGCGACCATATCTTTAATAGTAGGAACATAATATGTGGTTGGGAATGGGTTATAGCCTATTCTAAAATAAACAGAGTTACCATACTTATCACGATGCGAACACAACATCATCGGATTTGCAGGAGTTGGCATTTTTGATTCCTTATAAAAGCCATATCCGGGTGCAACATACCAACCGTCAGGAACTGAGGGAGTGGAGGTTATAATGTAATCAGAATACTTCGGACCGGGAAATGGAAATGGACAACCCGGAGTATAACTTAACCCGTATGAATCCACGCTATAGGGATTTGCATTTGTCGCACCCAAGTTCCTATCCATTACGTTATATCCATCCTTTTCATAACATTTCGGTCGGTCAGTCGACCATATATGCCATGACCATAATATAGTATTGCTTTTATCCACAATACTTATCATGGCATTCCCTTTCTGAAAGAATGTTTTCGTGAAGTATACCGTACCGTCAGATAATTTCACGTCAACGATATCCTTTTCACCAAGCTCGTTCCACAGTATAAATGCATCAGCAGCTTCAGGGTAATCATCTACAGCAAAACAATAATCGCCAATTTCTGAAATTATATAACTGTTCGCTATATGCTTCTCACTAAGGTTAATTACCGAACCTGCAAATGCATAAAATACATTCCACATTAAAAATATGGACAGGATAAATAATTTATTCATACATTCAATACTTTAAATTTTATCTCTTATGTTAATTTATGGATTATAGTCCGCAACTATATTTTCAAAATTGGACCAAACTGCAGCCTGTTTTATCCACTCGTAATTTTCTTTTGTCACATGAAGAGTAGCTGTATATGAAGTAAATACGGAACTAACTAATTGTCCTGAAATAACTGTAAACTGACATTTTGGCATTCCTGACACATAAATATCTGTTAATGAATCACATTCATAAAATGCTGAACCTCGTATTTCTTTAACTGTACCAGGTATAACTATTTGCATTAACGAAGTACATCTGGAAAAAGCATGATCTCCTATCCGAACCAATTCTTTTGGCCAACTTATTTTTTTCAAATTTATACAGGAGCCAAAGGCGTACCAGTCATCAATCGTGGTTATTGTATTAGGCAGATTAATCTCTGTCATATTTTCACAATCATAAAACGCTTGTTTTCCTACCACTCTTGTATTATATGAAGTGCCATTTAACACTACTGTAGCATAAGGTGTGACTATTGAGCCAATCTCAATTGGATCATAACCCACAATTTCAAGATGGGAATCAACGATCTTGTACTTCACATAGTCAAGATAAAATGATGTTTCATCAATTGACGAGAACGACACTCCAGTAGATGTCGTACCGTTTGCATTGATTGTTACTTTTGAATTGTTGTCACTCTGATTTCCATTGCCCGGTTCATCATTTTTTGAACAAGAGAACAACGACATGGCCAATGCCATGCACAGTAAAAATTTAAATTTCATAATGATTGTTTTTTATTATTTAATTGGTTTTTCGCTTATTGTTGAACCCTGAATATTTGCGTTTGGAAAACGTTTGGACAGCATATTCCGAATCGGTATATGGATTGGTTGTGGTATGAATGGAGACAATGTTATCCCTGTAATTAATTTTTCGGAGTCAACCTTTAAATTGACTGCTTCTTTTGGTAGCTCACCATTCTTAGGCAAGATGTAAATACGGAGCTCTTTTTCAGGGCTGTAACATGGGTTTTTCGTAAACATATCCCTCACTACATCATATCTCCAAACCACTTTTTCATATTTTACAGTTCCGATATATAAATTATAACCATCGAGTTTCATGCTTTCAACTATCTGTCCGATGGTTGTAGAAATGCGCACTCCCGTATAACCGGAAGTAAAGGCCTTCCACATTGCATGAAGTTCGCTACTACGTTTTGTAAAACACGTTGTAAGGAATTCTGCCGATTGCTTTTTTAGTATCTCATTTAAATTACGCTCGTCGCTTTTCTTATAATTTTCATCATCATTTTCAGAATAAAATTCTCTTAGCATACCAACAGTAGATTCATGCCTGTCGCTAAAATCCATTCGCCGTTGCACCTTAAAATTCCCATTTCCAATATCTATAAGTGCAGATAAATCAATATACTTATATATTCTGGTAGAAAAGTTGATTCCATTTCTTTTCAAACCATATACATTCGGTGCTATCTCTTCGAATAGTTTTTTATCTTTGACATAGTTTATAAAATACATAGCTGCCACTCAGATATTCTCCATCCCCCAAGAGTCAATTGTTCAAGTTTTGACATGAAAAAAGGTGTGAGGAATGTATCTTGTTTTATCCGGTTCTCAGGTCTTGGTCTACCTACTGCATGGATAAAACAATAGCCCCACACCGATACAGCTATATAGCGTCCACTTTAGCAGACGGATATAAGCAGTCGATGCAGGTGCTATTGCCAATCTCACCTTCATGCAGTTCTTCAGACGACCAAGTTTGAGAAACCGAAGATAAAATTTCAATAACACCTTTTTTATTAAAATGTTGAATCAAATTACACGCAACTCCATGCGCTGAATTTCTGATTCAATGCAAAGATAATAAAAAGTTTGTTATTGATGTATGGGGCATATTAAGAAAATATGATTTTTCTCAATATGCCTCTTTAAACAATCGCAAATCTGCAAAATAAGGTCAGTGTCAATATGTTTATAAACATGTCAAGTGCCAATCTCAAATTTTCTTCATAACTTTGTAATTGACAAGGTCAGAATGGAAATGGCCTGATAAAAATAACTAAATGATATAAGCCGACAGTTGGAAGCAATTTTGAAAGTTTCCTATCTGCTGTCCCAAGCGTTTTACGATTACAAAATCCGCTCTTGACATAAAAGAAAATCAGACCTACATGGATAAGAAAACTCTTGAATTTGTCACCTACTGCATCAGCAAGCTCTCTGACCATCTTAAGATGCCGCAGACCGAAGTGTACCGCCGGCTCCATGAGTCAGGAATACTCTACAACTATATAGTCCCATCATACGACGTCCTCCATACTTTCAGTGCCCGCTATCTGATGGAGGATATAACTGACTTTATGCGGGAGGAAGGGGTGCTTTAGGCTATATGGTTGTGTCTATCAATCAACTGTCCAATAAGCTCTTCTGTTTCTTATGCCCTTTTGGACTTTTGTATCAATTAGAGTGCATTTTTGATGGGGATTGATTTTTCTTGGGTCAGGGTGCCGGTGTTTTCGCGGATTCTGTGTAATTTTGCAGAGTTTTAGCCCCTGTTTTGCGGGTTTAGTTGTTATTAATTCATTCGGCAACCAACGCCGGTGTCCTTTCGGTCATTAGTGTCAGGCAAGAAATTGACATTCATGACCGGTCAAACCATTGTCAACCACACTATTATGAAGCGCTATCTCAAACATCTCTTTCAACTGATTCTCTCACCGGGCAACGGATGGGAGGATATAGGCAAGGCTGATGATCCGACGCGCGACATAGCAGTCAACGGCTACTATCCGCTGATCGCTCTGACGGCTGTCAGCGTCTACATGCAGGGGGTCTACCACCACGTTGATTTCCTCGTGCTTTTCATGAGGATGATAGTGACTTTCCTTGTCTACTTCGTGGCCTATTTCTTCGGGGTCTTTGCCCTCTCGCTCTTCGCGGAGCCTACCCTCGAAAAACGCTACAACGAGAAGAAAGCCCATACGTTTGTCCTCTACACGCTCGGACTTCTCGCGCTGATTTCGTTCATTATCAACGTCCTCCCCATCACTTCCGCCATGCTTTTCTTCCTGCCGTTCTATGTGGCACTTATCGAATGGAAAGGTTGCACCTACATGGGAGTGAAGCCTGAACGGATAGGCATTTTCATGATAATCGCCATTCTCGGTGTCCTCATGCCGCCATATCTCTTCTATTTCCTCTTCTCCCTCGTGATAGGATGAGAGAGCACTGCGTGCTCTAAGTATCAAGGGTTAAGGACTAAGTATAAAGTGGGTATTGGTGATTGGTGGACAGTCCCGGTAACTTATAAGCCTGAACCGGTCAGACCTAAAACTGACAACTCTCAACTCAAAACCCACAACTCCCCCCAACTCTCAACTCACAACTAAAAACTAAAAACTCACAACTCTCCCCCCTAAAAACTATGATTTCAAAAGATATAAATATAAAAAACAAACGCGCCACCTACGACTATGCCATAGGTGATACTTTCACGGCAGGTATAGTGCTGACCGGTACTGAGATAAAGTCGATACGTCAAGGCAAAGCCTCGCTTGCCGACACATTCTGCTATGTCGATAAGGGTGAAGTTTGGGTCAAGAACATGTATATCGCCGAATATTTCTACGGCACATACAACAACCACGTCGCCCGACGCGACCGCAAGCTCCTGCTCAACAAGAAGGAGATTGCCAAACTCGAAAAGAACGGCAAGGAGACCGGATTCACCATCATACCCCTCCGACTCTTCATCAACGACCGCGGACTGGCAAAACTCGTCATCGGAGTGGCACGCGGTAAGAAGGAATACGACAAGCGACAGTCAATCAAGGAACGCGAGGACAAGGTCACTATGGCCCGAATGATGCAGAAGTAGCCCACCGGCCTACATTCTGTATCCGGATCGCGACATTCCCGGACAAACATATTACGGCAGAACGAGGATATGGTTCTTATCATCCTCGTCGACCGCATGATACCAGACCGCTTCGGCGGTCTGTTTTTTCATCCTCACGCTTTTGAGTCTTACGGCTGACCCATTGACAGCCAAACGAGCCTCAGGAATAAGCGAATCGGGCTGAATGTCGGCGGGTGTGAACTCCACACGCTCCCCTCCGTCAAGATCGATGAGCTCACGACGGCCATCAGCATGAACCTTGGCAAGCACACCTCCACGGTCGAAACGGAGAGTCAATCCACTCCCCTTGTAACGCACACACGCATCGGGCAACTCAGATGTGAAATCATAATCCTTGTCCGATGGCCCCGGACGATTCTCTTCGCCGGGAGGAGTCGGTTTGTCGTCATCGCGCCCGCCATTCTCCTCCTTTTCGGGCTCACGGCGCACATTGTCAGAACCTCTGTCACACCCGCTGAGACAAAGCCCTGCAAGGAGCAGGCAAAGCACCATCGGACGACGGAAATAGCGCGCCAAATACACAACTACAGCCTTTATATTACCAATCCCTCTCATCTGTCAAGAATTTTGATTAACACGATGCCTTTTTCACCGGTCGAACGCGACGTGTAGGAAAGCCGATGCTTCCCTTTGCCTAAATCAGTCGCAGGAACTGAGGTTGAAGCTGTAGGGAGTCCGTCAATCATCCACTCCGCGTCAGCAGGCACTTCCGGAGAATAGAGGTCGACACGATCGGTGGCCAGACTGTAGGTCGAACGCAATGGCTGTGGTTCACCTTCGACAATGAAACTGTCGTCCTTATGCGTACCCCAGATGTATTCAGCCAGTTCCGGATAGTCGACAAATGGATTCCGGTTGCCTTGCAAAGCCTCGCCCCTCTCATTCTTCTCGCGCTCCTGTTGGGACGCAGGATATGTTCTGTGCCAGTCAAGCAGGAGGCTAAGGGCATAGTCGGTCAATCCGGGGTAAGCTTTGGTGGTCATCATCACAAAGCCACGCGGAGTCCATAGCGAAACATGATAGACGGCAGCCATGTAGAAGAAAGCTCTTGCCAACTCCCCTCGCAGAGCCTCCGGTGGTGAATAGAGGTCGGTCTCCACACCGTAGATGATTCCCTGTCCGGCGCTCCACCATTGATTAGAGAACACTGGGGTCGTGACCGTGCCCGGGACCAACTCCCGGCGGTTGCGCGCCGTCCCGTCTGTGAGCGGAAGAAGATTGTAAATGTCACCGCTGACCATCGCACCGTATGTGTTCTTCGAATTGTCCCACCATTCCGACGGCACAAGGCAATTCCATGAATAACCGTCGGGAAGTTTCCCGGCGCATACCGCGATGTCAGTACCGGAAAACTCATCTCTCATATTGAAGTCAAGTTTACTTTTGTCAGCCACTGTGACCGGACGAGAGGCGGCGGCCACACCCTGCAGCAGAGCCTCACCGCTTTTACCGTTAAAGGGCACTTCGGCCACCGTAAGGGTGGAAGCCGAAGCGCCCAATAGCATTATCAGAGAGACTGTATGTCTCATGGGGAATCTTTATGTTTGTGAGGTAGAGATTGAAACGGAGAGAGACAGGTGAAGCCCGGAACACGTCCGGAAAGCACCGGTCGGGAGGAAAGGGAACGGCTATTTAGACATAACCGCGGACGATGCCACGCTTCGAGTTGCGCACGAAGAGGATGATTTCATCGCGCTCCTTGGTGGCAGGCAGTTCGGCTTCGATACGCTCTACGGCATCGGAGTTGTTGAGTCCCGAAAGGTAGAGGTAACGGTAAGTCTCCTGAATGTCGCGGATGGTTTCGTTGGAGAAACCGCGACGACGGAGGCCGATGGAGTTGACACCGGCGTAGGCGATAGGCTCGCGACCGGCCTTGACGTAAGGAGGAATGTCCTTGTTGACAAGCGCACCCCCCTGGAGCATCACATGAGGACCGATGTGACAGAATTGATGGATGAGAGCACCGCCACCGATGACAGCGAAATCGTCGATAACGACTTCACCGGCACACTGCACGGCGTTGGACATAATCACGTTGTCACCGACCACGCAGTCGTGGGCCACATGGCAGTAAGCCATGATGAGACAGTTGCTGCCGACCACGGTCTTGCCCTTGGAAGCAGTACCGCGATGGATGGTCACACATTCGCGGATTACGGTGTTGTCGCCGATGATGGCAACAGATTCCTCGCCACGGAACTTGAGGTCCTGAGGAGGACCGGAAATCACGGCACCGGGGAAAATTGTACAGTTTTTGCCGATACGCGCACCTTCCATGATTGTAACATTGGAGCCGATGCGTGTGCCCTCGCCAATCTCAACGTTCTGGTCAATGGTCACAAAAGGATCAATCACCACGCTGGGATGAATCTTGGCAGCGGGATGGACGTATGCTAAAGGTTGTTTCATGTCTTATTGTTATTTATTCTTGATAATCTGGGCCATGAACTCACATTCGGTGACAATCTTCTCACCGACGAAAGCGTAGCCCTTCATCATGGCACAGCCGCGACGCAGCTCAGTCATGAACGATACGTGGAAAATCAGGGTGTCGCCGGGAACCACTTTCTGACGGAACTTCACGTTGTCAATCTTCATGAAGTAGGTCGAATAGCGTTCAGGTTCGTCAAGGCCGCTGAGCACAAGCAGACCACCGGTCTGTGCCATAGCCTCGACCTGAAGCACACCGGGGAGCACAGGCTCCTGAGGGAAGTGGCCCTGGAAGAAGGGTTCGTTGGCAGTGATGTTCTTCACACCGACGATATAGTTTGTACCCTTCTCGATGATTTTGTCGACGAGAAGGAAGGGATAGCGGTGGGGGATGAGTTCGCGGATGCGGTTGTTGTCCATCAGCGGCTCCTTGTTAGGATTATAGACGGGAGCCTGCACTTCCTGATGCTTGATTTCGCGACGGATTTTCTTGGCGAAGGTGGTGTTGATGGAGTGACCGGGGCGGGTTGCGATGACGCGGCCCTTGAGGGGACGGCCGATAAGGGCGATGTCGCCGATGAGATCGAGAAGCTTATGGCGGGCCGGCTCGTTCTCGTAGGTGAGAGGCGAATCATTGATATAGCCGAATTCGCTCACGTCCTTGCGGGGAACATTCATGAGATCTGCCAGACGGTCAAGCTCGGTCTGCTCCATGGGGGTGTCGTAAATGACGATTGCATTGTCGAGGTCACCACCCTTGATGAGATTGCCCTTTACGAGAGGTTCGATCTCTCGCACGAAGACGAATGTGCGACACGAAGCGATTTCGTCGCCGAAGTGATCCATCGTATCGAGGGTTGCGAACTGATTGTTGAGCACAACCGAATTGAAATCAATCTTCACATCAGCCGAGAATTCGTCGTCGGGAAGCACGAGGATTGACGAACCGGTAGCTTCGTCGCGGACCTCGATTTTTGATTTGATATAGAAGAAATCCTTGTCAGCTTTCTGGTCCTGAAGTCCCACGCGCGCAATCTCTTCGCAATAGAAGCGCGCGCTGCCGTCAAGGATGGGAAGTTCCGGGGCATTTACTTCGATGAGCACGTTGTCGACTCCGGCAGCGTAGAGAGCAGCCATGGCATGTTCGATTGTCGACACTTTTGCGTCACCTTTTGCAATGACGGTGCCACGGTTTGTGGCAACGACATTCTCGGCGAGAGCATCAATCACAGGCTCTCCCTCAAGATCGACACGCTTGAACTTGTAGCCATGATTCTCAGGCGCGGGGAGGAAGCGTGCTGTAATTTCAAGGCCTGTATGAAGGCCCTTGCCGGTGAGGGTAAACTCGCCGTTTAATGTCTTCTGGTTCATATTCACTTATAATGTTGGCTTATTTTATCTTTTTTTCAAGCTCCTTCACGCGGTCATAGAGCGATCCGAGCTTCTTGACATATACAAGACCTCGCGCATACTCACCCATATCGACGGCAGGCGAGCCCATCACACGTTCTCCGGGCTTGGTAGCCTTGCTGACACCGCTCTGGGCACCAATCTGGGTTCCGTCGGCAACGGAAATATGGCCAACGAAGCCGACCTGGCCTCCGACCATGCACTGCGCACCGATTTTTGCAGAACCTGCGACCCCGACCTGTGCAGCCATGACAGTGTTAGCACCAACCGAACAGTTGTGGGCAATCTGGATAAGATTGTCGAGCTTCACACCCTTGCAGATGCGTGTCGCACCCATCATCGCACGGTCGATAGTGGTGTTGGCTCCAATTTCGACATCGTCCTCAATCTCGACATTGCCGGTCTGGGGTATCTTCTCATATCCGCCGTCGACGGGGGCAAAACCAAAACCGTCGGCACCGATGACAGCACCCGAATGGATGATGCAACGCTTGCCGACCTTACAGCCTTGATAAATCTTCACACCTGCGTAGAGAATAGTGCCTTCGCCAATCTCACATCCGTCGCCGACGTATGTCTGCGGATAGATTTTCACACCGGGTGCGAGCTTCACACCCTTGCCGATATAAGCGAAAGCTCCGACGTAGGCATCCTCAGGCACTTCCACACCTTCAGAAATGAAAGCAGGCGATTCAATGCCCACCTTCTCGACCTTGGTCATCTGCGTAACCATTTCCAAAAGATGAGCGACAGTCGCGTATGGGTCATCCACACGAATCAAGGTAGCCTTGACAGGATGCTCGGCTACGAAATCACGTTTCACCAGCACTACTGATGAATCTGTGGAATAGATATGATGGGTGTATTTGGGATTAGCCAAGAATGACAGAGCGCCGGGGTGGCCCTCTTCAATTCGGGCAAATGTGCTGACTTTTACATTTTCATCACCTTCAACCGTTCCGTTGACAATAGCCGCGAGTTGTGACGCAGTGAGTTCCATGTATGCGAGGTTAAATTTCTTTTTAAGGGTAAATATAGAATGGCTAAAATAGTCATTTCCATGCAAAATTACAATAAAAATATGTAACCTCAAACAAAACGCGGTAAATAAGACTTTTTCGTCCGTATAAAGAAGGTGAAAGTTAGTGAGTGAGCATTAATAAAATTCGGTTTGCTGCGCATAAATCAATTTGCCACCTCTTTTGGCACAGACACCGGAGGGGGATCCTGCAAGGGCCGGGGTGGATACAAAAGATTTGGCCGGATACAAAAAAAAGACCGGAGCTGAAATGCTTTCGCATTTCAGCTCCGGTCGGTAGAGGGGGCGGTTATCTACTTTCCCAC
>NZ_CAJTMT010000015.1:36184-85534 GCF_910577345.1 uncultured Duncaniella sp. | reverse complement strand
GAGGGGGGGTGATAAAAAGCGTTGGCCGCCTGACTTGGGGGTCAGATGGCCAATGCGATATTGTTTTCGGCAGCGATTCGGCGCATGTTCATGATGGCGTAGCGCATACGTCCGAGAGCGGTGTTGATGCTGACGGAGGTGGCTTCGGCAATCTCCTTGAACGACATGTTGCGGTAGAAGCGCATCACAAGCACTTCGCGCTGAGCGTCGGGGAGGGCCATGACGATGCGCCGGAGATCGGTGTCGATCTGGGTGCTGACCAACGTGTCCTCTATGTTTCCGTCACAGAGGTCGCGGCGGTTAAGGATGTCGGTTCCTTCTTCGTCGGCCGAGACTGCATTCTCGATTTTCTCCTGACGGAAGAAATCGATGATGAGGTTGTGGGCTATACGGGTGAGCCAACCGGAAAATTTCCCGTGCTCCATGTAGCGTCCCTGTTTGATGGTCATGATGGCCTTAACGAAAGTTTCCTGAAAGATATCGTCGGCGACATCCTTGTTTTTCACAATGTGTAAGATATAGGAATAAACTTTCTGCTGATGGCGTTGCAGAAGCACGTCAAAAGCTTCGTTATTGTTGTTGGCGTAAGCGGCGACCAGATCACGGTCCGCAAGCTTAGTCAGTTGTTTCATCTTGTCTGATTTGATTGGTTAGAGTAGATTTGCTTCAATAGGCGCTGTGTTTAGTTAAAAATAATAAAAATGTTAAAATTTAAGGAGTGGTGTCACAATAAATTGGTTTTATCCTTTGCAAAAGTATTACTTTTAGCTCGTTTTTCCAATAGACTTGACATAATTTAACCACGAAAAACGTCTAACCCATACAATAAATCCGATGTTTTGGAGTATATGCGCGAAGAAATAAAATCCGGCTACTCTCACGAGTGGCCGGATCGTAACCTATGATTCACTTATTAGTTAACGTAGGTTGTCTTCTAACATAATGCAATAGTTTAGAATAATACGTTAATTTGTGAATTTTAGGGTTTCGCAAATTGTTATGTATCCGATTTAATTGCTGAAAACAAAGGTAGGCCTTTCTTTCGAGAAAGCCTACCTTCAGAGGTATGTTAAAAAGCATATCAACATGCTTTTTAACAATTATTTAATTTCTATAGACGAAAAAGTCGTTTGTTTGGCGGATTTTATAGTCTGAGCCGCTTTGTTGACGGCCGGTAGACAGATTATTTTCCGCCGGGAGTGTTGATTTCACCGCCCTTTGCTTTTTCGGGACGCGGGGTGAGGCCGTGGGCACGCAGGAGGGCGTCGACCTTGGGCTCATGGCCACGGAAGCGCTTGAAGAGTGTCATCGGGTCTTCGCTGCCACCCATCTCGAGAACATTTTCCTTGAATGACTTTGCAGTCTCGGGGTCGAAGATGCCCTTTTCGGTGAAAAGCTCGAAACCGTCGGTGTCGAGGACCTCGGCCCACATGTAGGTGTAGTAACCTGAAGCGTAACCGTCGCTGCCGAAGATGTGTTTGAAGTAGGGTGAACGGTAGCGGTAGGCGATTTCGTCGGGCTTGCCGAGTTTTTCGGCCACTTTCTTTTCGAAGGCATCCACGTCGATTTCCTCATTGTCGGAGGGATTGAGCGCTCCCCATTCGAGGTCGAGGAGGGCGGCGGTCACGCGTTCGGTCATCTCGAAGCCCTGGTTGTGGGTCGATGCGGCCTGAACCTTCTTCACGAGGCTTTCGGGGATGACTTCACCGGTCTTGTAGTGGAAGGCGTATTCCTTGAGAAGTTCGGGTTCGAGGGCCCAGTGCTCGGTAATCTGTGAGGGGAGCTCAACGAAGTCGCGGTCAACATTGGTACCGGCCTGGCTGCGGAGCTTTGCTTTGGTGAGCATACCGTGGAGACCGTGGCCGAACTCATGGAACATGGTGGCAACTTCGTCGAGTGTAAGGAGGGCAGGGGTGTCGCCGGTCGGACGGGTGAAGTTACCGACATTGTAAACGATGGGACGAGCGGAGGTGCCGTCGGCATCCTCGAATGCACTGCGGAATTCGCTCATCCATGCGCCCTGACGCTTGGAGGGACGGGGGAAGTAGTCGGTCATGAAGACAGCCACATGGTTGTTGTCCTTGTCCTTCATCTCGTAGACCTTAACCTCGGGGTTATATTTGGGCGCGTCGGGGAGTTCAGTGAATGTCACACCATAGAGACGCTCTGCGAGGGTGAAAATGCCTTTGCGGACATTGTCGACCGAGAAGTAGGCGCTGACTTCATTCTCGTCGAGGTCGAATTTCTTCTGGCGCACTTTTTCGGCATAGTAATAATAGTCCCAGGGTGCGAGCTTGAAGTTCTGGCCTGACTGGTTGATGAAAGTCTGCATTTCGGCAATCTCTTCATTGGCACGGTCCTTTGTCGGGCCCCATATCTGGAGAAGGAGGTTGCGGGCTGCGTCGGGAGTCTTTGCCATCACATTGTCGGTCATGTAAGCGGCAAAGGTGTCGAAGCCCAGAAGATGGGCTTTCTTTGCACGGGCCTTGATGAGTTTGCCGATGACGGGACGGTTGTCGTAGGGCGCTGAAGAGGCGAGGTTCATGTAGCCCTGATACATCTTTTCGCGGAGGTCGCGGTTGTCGGCATATTTGAGTACGGGCAGACGGCTGGGGGCGTGGAGGGTGAAGACCCATTTGCCATCCTTGCCACGCTTGGCTGCTTCCTCGGCTGCCGTGCTGACGATGCCGGCGGGAATGCCTGCGAGTTGCGATGCGTCGTCGACCACGATTTCAAAGCTGTTGGTGGATGCCAGGAGGTTTTTGTTGAAGGTGAGGAAGAGCTGTGTCAGCTCGTTGTTGAGGGCTTTGAGTTCGTTCTTCTTGTCGGCAGAAAGGAGAGCGCCGTTGCGGGTGAAGTCCTTATAGGCAAGTTCGACGGCGCGTTTCTGCGGGCCGTCAAGGCCGAGCTGGTCACGACGGTCGTAGAGGTATTTGACGCGCTGGAAAAGCTTGTCGTTCATCATGATTTCATCGGAGGCTGCCGATACCATGGGGTAGGCTTTCTCGGAGATGGCAAGCATGTGTTCGTTGTTGTCGGTCTCGTCGAGGGCGCCGAACACGAGCATCACCTTGTTGAGCAGTTCGCCGCTCTTCTCCATGGCGAGAATGGTGTTGTCGAATGTCGGAGTGGCCGGATTGTTGGCGATAGCCTCGATTTCGGCTTTTTTGTCGGCAATGCCTTTTTCGATTGCAGGCATGTAGTCCCCGTAGGAGATTTTCTCGAAGGGAGGAATGCCGAAGGGGGTGTCGTAGGGCACCATGAACGGATTCTGTCTGGTCTCTGCGCTCATGTCGGTCGGGGTGCTTAGTGCCATCGGAAGCAGCAATGCTCCGAGAGCAGCGGTTAAAAATTTGTTCATAGCGGATTGGTTATATTGGGTATTGATTGTTCGGTTGATTGGGCTGTCGGGGTTTATTTTCCCGCTTGGTCAAACAGGAATGTGGTCAGCAGCGGATTGTGGTCGCTTGAGGCGATGTCGCCTCTTTCGATGTCTACAGCCTTGAATGGTCCCTTGTAGAGAACCTGGTCGATGCGGAAGTAGAATTTATCGCCGTGGTAGGTGATTGTCGGGCCGAAGGCCGCGTCGGCGTATGCGTCGTGCATGTCTTTGCCACGGATAGTGCGGACAGCGTAGCAGTCGGGGATGTCGTTGAAGTCACCGGCTACAATGAAGGGGCCGCCAATCGAATCCACTACTTTGCGGACTTCACGGGCCTGGAAGGTGCGTGTGCGGAATGCGTCGGCAAGTTTGGTCAGAAGTTGCGATTTCACTTCCTTCAGTTCGCGTTTCAACTCCGACTTGTTTTCCGGGAGGTCAAGAGTCTCTTTATACAGCTCCTTGTCTTCCGGTGTCAGGCCGATGGATTTGAGGTGGACGTCCATAAGGTGGATGTCGCATCCTTTCACATTTATTTTAAAGCACCCCATCACATAGGCGGCTTTCGGGTCAACATTTATGTCGACTTCTTCCATCGGATATTTTGAGAATACGGAGAGTTGTTGTGAGATTCCGATGAAATGGTAAGGGTAGCGCGCATAGAGTGAGTCTATCTGCGCTTGGGTGATTTTCCATTGTTTGTCAGGCTTCAGAATTTCGAACTCCTGAAGGCTGACAATGTCGGCATCAGTCGAGAGTATGTAGTCGAGGGTCGCGTTCTGCTCAACCCCGGGGTAATCCTCTCCACGGAAATCCCACAGATGAAGCACGTTGTAGGTAAGGAATGTGAATGACTGCTCACGCTCTTCGGTGTTGAGGGTGCGGTTCCATATATGCATGGGTGAGAACACGAGGATTGACGGCATCGCGACAATCCATCCGGCTATCAGTATCCAGATGAGGCGGCGGTCGAAGAAGAGGTTGACGAGGAAAAGCGCCCCTCCGGCAATAAGCAGGAGCGGCAACACCATTGCTGCCATTGCGGCTATCACTCTTTCGTCGGGGTTGAAGGTGCCCCCGTAGGCCGAAAATACCGTTACCATTGCCACAAAAAGGTTCAGACCGACCCCGATGGCGAGGACGGTCGACTTCAATGGCTTGTGTGGACGGGGTAAATTCACTTTATTTTCCTGCTGACATCGAAGAGGCGTTGGCGCTCTTCGGGGGTTAAGGCTGAATAGCCTGATTTCTTGATTTTGTCGAGGATGCTGTCGAGGACTTCACGGTCGTTGTCGGTACATTTTGGACCGGCAGATCCGGATGAGGTCGATGAGGTGTAGGAAGCGCGGCCGGATGCATTGCGTGAAGCGGTCTCACCGGAGTGCTGTGTCGGGGTGCGTTTGGTGGTCAGGCTCCCCCAGATGGTGGATGCGAAGCGGTTCCAGAGATTGGCCATGCGGTCAAAGCTCTGGTTGAAGGGACGGGTGATGTCGTGGCCGCGCTTCATGCGCAAGGCATAGATCGCTCCGACGGCGACACCTCCGATGTGGGCTATCTCGCCTCCGGCGTTGCTACCGGTGACACCGATGAGCACCAGTCCGATTGTGGCGATGGCTATCCATTTCAATGAGATTGAGCCGATGAAAAGGAGGTGCATCCTGAAGTCGGGCATCAATATGGCTGTAGCCGTGACAATGGCTATCACAGAGGCGGATGAGCCGATGAGCATGGCGCTGTGGAATGCGAATATCGGCATGACGGCATAGCACAGAAGGAAAAGCAGGGCTCCACCGAGTCCACCGAGGACATAGAGTGCGAACAGTTGGCGTGAGTTTGCCACCATCATGAAGAGGGTGCCGAACCAATAGAGCCAGAGGAGATTGAAAAGGATATGGAAAACGTCGTATTGGGCGAACATGTAGGTCACCACTGTCCACGGTCTGGTCAGCAGTACGGCAGGGCTGCTCGGCAACTGGACGTAGGCCATTATCGTGTTGAGGAAATCGGGGTTTCCCGCAAACATGCAGACGATGGCCGAGAGACGCAGGAGCACGAAGACCCCGATGTTGATCCAGATTATTTTCATCAACATCGAGGATGCGTCGAACGAGCGGCGCATCTCGCGTATGGTATCAGTAACCCCCATGGAACGTCCCTTTCTTTTTCCAATAAAGGATGATGAGGAAACCGAATATCATGCCGCCGAGGTGGGCGAAGTGGGCGACTCCGTCTGCCTTGCCGGAGGCTTCGCTCAGACCGATGAGCAGCTCGATGGCACCCATGCCGATTACCATCCATTTGGCCTTCACGGGTACAGGAATGAAGAAGAGGTATAGAGGTGCGTTGGGGAAGAGCATACCGAATGCAAGCAGCACGCCGTAGACAGCTCCTGATGCTCCGATGGTGACGAAGATGTTGAGGTTGCGCGCAAGGGCAGCCTTGCCTTCGGGACTGAGGGTGAGTTGCTGGATGTATTCGCGGGCTTCAGGGAAATCAATGTGGTAACTTGCGGAGATAAGGCGCACGAAGGTGTCCTCCCAAGTCAGCATCCACACGAGTTCCTGAATCAATGCGGCTCCGACACCGCAGGAGATATAGTAGAATAGGAAACGTGCGCTACCGAGGGTGCGTTCGAGCGTCATGCCAAACATCCAGAGAGAGAACATATTGAAAAATATGTGTGCGAAACTCTGGGTGGAGTGCATGAACATGTAGGTTATGAGCTGCGCGGGGTTGAAGTCGGCAGCAAGGAAGTAGTGGAGACCTCCGAAGTTTTCAAGTCCAGTCCCGAGTTTCCCGGGCAAGACGAACATCGCCAGCCAGACTATCAGGTTGATGATAATCAGATTTTTTGTTACCGGCGGTATTTGTGAAAAAAATGATGAACCGTTGTGCATAAGTGCAAATTTACGAATTCCGCGTCGAAATATCCTCTTGCGGATGATGAAAAGTGATTTTCTCTAAACTTATAACGCTCCGGAGAGGTGAAATTTCAATGGAAAATCTCATGTTAACTTAATTTAACTAATAAAACGGGTGTAAAATTTGGAGGTGAAATAAAAAGTGCCTACCTTTGCACCACGAAAAACGACATCGCGGGGTGGAGCAGTGGTAGCTCGTTGGGCTCATAACCCAAAGGTCGCAGGTTCGAGTCCTGTCCCCGCCACCAAGACAAGCCTTCCGGTTCACAACGAACCGGAAGGCTTTTTTTCAATTTGTCCGACATGGGCATAATCCAATGAGCGCCACGAAAAGAGATACAAACGAACGAAATAGGGGGCAAGCCGTAATTACGGCGCATTAAATCCGTCAACATCTGAAAAGGGTACATAAAGACAGAATGTCAGAAGATACAAAAAGATTAATTTCAGCAAATCATACTTTTGTTTATTCTGTTCTGTCATATAACAATTTGTCATATTGCTCTAAGCTAATGCGGAACGCGTTATAGCGACTTTTGTATCTCTTTTCATCTTACATGAACCGGATTTTCGGATTGAACCCCAAATAGGGGGCAGTCTGTTTTTTCCGTGGAATTGTTAAAATCCGGAAGGCAGTAAGTGAGCTGCGAAGTCCAAATGATGATTCCATCACCAGCTTAAATAAAAATAACAAACGGGTAGTTATATAGCAGCAGCGGTATGATGGTAGCCCCATCACGAGTGACTATGAAAAATGGAGGCCGAAGGCCGGAATTTTTCATGGTCGCGAGGCATGGGGTAGATGATAAATTTCATATTATGGGCATCGAAGATGTCCGATAATGCAGTTGCAATACGCGTTGTATTGGTCTTGTGATTTTCTCGATTCTAAGATAAGAATGGAATATAGATGCCCCTCAATTATAGATCTGTAAATCCGGCGGAAAGACAATGTGAACTATTATCGGACATCTTCGATGCCCGTCATGAAAGAATCCGCCATAACCCCATGCCTCGCGTCAAATGAAAAATTCCGGCCTTCGGCCTCCATTTTTCATTGCCGCTCGTGATGGGGCTACCATCACACCGCTGCTGCGCAGCTTGCTGATTGCCATCCGGGGCCTCCTCTCGAGATAAGATTCTTCCCTGTTTTGTGGTTTGATTCTTCCTGCTTTGCGGTTTGATTCTTCCTGCTTTGCGGCTTGATTTTTCCTACTTTGCGGCTTGATTTTTCCTGCTTTGCGGCTTGATTCTTCCTACTTTGCGGTTTTATTTTTCCTGCTTTGCGGTTTTATTTTTCCTGCTTTGCGGTTTTATTTTTCCTGCTTTGTGGCTTGATTCTTCCTGCTTTGCGGTTTTATTTTTCCTGCTTCGTGATGGTATTTTCCCGTATCATAATGGAATTCTTCCAGATTATAAGAATCTATGCGTTTAATTTCAAACTGAAATTTTATCATATTTCGTGCTATGTTATTGTAATATAATCCATGGGACGTTATTGAAATATAAAAAGAATACATGGATCAATGTGGTTGGATGATGCCATGTATTCTATCATATAACAAATTTGTTTTGCTTCAAGCTAATGCGGAACGTGTTATAGGGACTTTTGTATGTGTTGTATGCTTTGCCTATGCGGGGGCAGGGGTTGTTTCTGCGGGTTATTTTTAGAGTTGTTGTCAGAGGGGTTGGTGAGGCGCTCAAAGTTGTACTCTATTGAGCCACGTTGGGGACCCCAGCCTAACCATTGGTCGATGAGGGTGCGGTCGGGACCGAAGAGGAAGAAGGTGGGATAGCTTACGACACCATATTTCAGGGATGTGTCTCCGGAGTGCCCTTTGCCATCCCAGATTGTGGGCCAGGTGGCTTTGTCAAGTTCATGAGTCTTGAGCATTGATTTACGGTCATTTTCTGTGGAATAGCTGACAAATGTCACGCGGTCGCCATATTTCTCCACGAATCCCGGGAGTTCATTTCTTGCTGCCGCTCTACATGCACTACAGCCAAGTGAATTGAATTCCACGAGGATGTAGGGTGTGGTGAATTGAGATAATTTTATCGGTGAGCCATCTGCGTTTTCTCCTTCAATGTCATAATCCAAGAGTTTGGCTCCGGGAGCGATTTGTGTGATGGAGATGAGCTTTTCGAGGTGAAGGTTTTCCGGAGATTTCTTCAGATTTGCGGGGACATTTGACGCGATTTCCTGGAGTTCGGATTGAGTGAAGAGCTCGGAGTTAATAAGACCGAGAGCATCGGGGGAGTCGGGATGCGACCTTATGAAGTTTTTACATTCATTAAAGTATTCATCCTGCAGACGCATGATTTCAGTCCTTGAAAAATGTACTTTAGCGTATGTTGCAGAATCCATATCAATGTTACCATCCTCTGTTTTAGGACATGAACTTAATAATTTCTGTTGAAGTTTGCGGTGATGCTCTCTGCATTTGGTGTTGGTCCAATAGAACTTAGTCCAGTAATCGTGGGCGGTGTCCCACGGCGCACCGGCAAATGTCACGCTGTCTGTCGAGAAGCCGTCGAGATATGAGGTGACACGGTGGTTTATTCCTTTGCCTGCATAGAAATTGATGAAGAAATGGTCTGTTTTCGGTTGATCAGGGTTCTTTCCTGTAAGATAAAATCTGACGGGATAATCTTCCGTGATGTCAATGTCGAAATGCAGACGATTATCCGACGTGTAGACTTTTTGTTTGTATTTGTCATCATGGCTTCCAAGTGTGAAGCGGACACTGTCTGGAATGTTTTTGAACTGAACGTCAAGTGTATAGGTCTGGGCTGATGCCGGCATTGAAGCAGAGAGCAATCCCATCGCGCAGATCGCGCAAGAAATGATAACGGATAGTTTCATGGTGAGAGGATGTTACTTTGATATAGCTGTATGCTTTCCCTGCGCGGAAGCAGGGGGTATACGGATTATTCCTGAGAGTTGTTGTCGGAGGCTTTGGTGAGGCTGGTGAATTGTGCTTCTATGCTGCCGGGACCCCAGCCTGACCATTGGTCGATGAGGGTGCGGTCGGGACCGAAGAGGAAGAAGGTTGGGTAGCCGGTCACTCCATATTTCATAGATGTGTCACTGGAGCGTCCACTTCCATTCCAGATTGTGGGCCAGGTGGCTTTGTCAAGTTCATGGGCCTTTAGCATTGATTTGCGGTCTTCATCCACGGAATAGCTGACAAAGGTCACGCGGTCGCCATATTTTTCCAAGAATCCGGGAAGTTCTTGTTTTGCAGCAGCTCTACATGCTCCGCAACCAAGAGAATTGAAATCCAAGAGGATGTAGGGTGTGGTGAATTGAGATAGTCTTATCGGCGAGCCATCTGCGTTTTCTCCTTCAATGTCATAGTCCGAGAGTTTAGCGCCGGGGACGATTCGTGTGATAGAAACCAGTTTTTCAAGGCGAAGGTTTTCCGGTGACTTCTTCAGAGCTACAGGGACCTTTGACGCTATTTCCTCAAGTTCGGATTGAGTGAAAGCGGGGTATCTCCATCCAAGTAAATCAAGGGCATCCGGCGAGTCGGGATGCGACATGATGAAGTTTTTGCATCCATCATAAAACTCATCCTGCAGACGCATAATCTCAGCCATTAATGATTTAGCTTTGGCTTGTGATATAGAATCCATTTCTATATAACCATCCTCTGTTTTAGGACGGGACATGAATAATTCATCACGAAGTTTGCTGTAGTGATTCTTGCATTTGGTGTTGGTATTGTGGAACTTTGTCCATTGATTGTGGGCAGCATCCCACGGCGCACCGGCAAATGTCACGCTGTCTGTCGAGAAGCCGTCGAGATATGAGGTGACACGGTGGTTTATTCCTTTGCCTGCATAGAAATTGATGAAGAAACGATCTGTTTTCGGTTGGTCGGGATTCTTGCCTATGAGATAGAATTCGACGGGATAATCTTCCGTGATGTCAATGTCGAAACGCAGACGATTGTCCGACGTGTAGACTTTTTGCTTGTATTTGTCATCATTGCTTCCAAGTGTGAAGCGGACACTGTCTGGGATGTTTTTGAACTGAACGTCAAGAGTGTAGGTCTGGGCTGATGCCGGCATTGGAGCAGAGAGCAAACCCATCGCGCAGAGCGCGCAAGAAATGATAACGGATAGTTTCATGGTGAGAGGATGTTACTTTGATATAGTTGTATTCGTGAAGTGTAATGAATTATATCGGCAAATATACAACTAAAACCCTATTGTGGCTAAATGAGATTATGGTTTTTCACCGAAATTTAAAATAAATTAACTTCGGATTTATTTCTTAGCCTGCGCTTATGTCGGCATGTTTTCACCGGATGGTATCGACGAGTTTAAGCAGTTTTGCAGTGGGAGTATCCGGGAAAATGGATGATAGTTGACCGATGATAAGTTCTCTCGATTCCTGAGGGTCACGACCTTCGCAGGCTGTGAGGATTTCCTCGCCATAAAGCGCTTCCGGAGTGGTATAGCGCGCCACTCCCCAGCCGTATGGTTCGCCGGAGCGGGAGATGTTGTATTCGAAATCGGCGATAACGATGCGCGTCGACATCTGCAATCCTGTAAGCGCGGGTTCGAGTCCTCCACGACGACGGTTGACGGCGACCGGAGCGGGTTCAAGTGTGTCTATCAGGTCGAATTTCCGACGCTTGTTGGCTGATTTAAGTCCGCAGAGGTCTTTAAGTTCTTTGGACAGGAGTGATTCGTGGGCGCGTATGGTATCGAGAATCATCCTTTCGCTGATTCCTGTTTCCGGATTTGATGCACCCGTATCGACAGGGCGGAGTGACCGACGGTAGTTGGCAAAGTCGGGAAACCAGTCAAGACTGATATACCCGGCTTTGCCGTTGAAAAATTTACCGTAGGCGCAGTTCAGATTCCTTATGACCGGACCTTTCCACTCCCAAGGCCCTTCTTCGTCGGAGAACCATAGGCGTGGGTCGACCATTTCCTGTATGGAAAATCCACGGATGGAGTTTCGGAAAAAGGGGAGGAAACCGAGCTGCATTATGCGCTCTTCAAGCTCTGAGGCTGAACGGAGCATATTTTTTAGTATAGAGGTTAAAGTATAGAGTATAGAGATTAAAGTATAGAGTATAGAGGCAGGGGGCAGATGCGCTCGAGGACGGTTGCCACGAAGAGTATAGAGATTAAAGTATAGAGTATAGAGGCGGGGTCAGATGCGCTCGAGGACGGTTGCCACGAGGTCCTGGACGGCTGTTTTGTAGTTGGGGTTGGCATCGTTGTTCATGCGGTTGGCGATGATTGAGCATACGGTCATCGCACGGTGTCCCATAAGGCGGCCGAGACCCTGGAGGGGTGCTGATTCCATCTCATAGTTTGTGACTTTGCGTCCATTGTGGCGGAATTCCTCGATACGGCGGTTGAGGTCGGGGTTGGCGAGAGGCAGACGCAGTTCGCGTCCCTGCGGACCGTAGAAGCCGACGGCAGAAATCGTGTTGCCGCGGACCATGTCGTCGCGTCCGATTTGATTCACAAGCTCTTCATCGGCATTGACAACGTAGGGTTTGGCCCAAAGCGGATTCCAGCCCACCGACTCGCAGAAGTCATGTTCGAAATCAAGGTCGGCCACAAGATCGCGTCCGGCATAATAGTTGAGCACACCGTCAAAACCTATGGCTTTTTCGGCAATAACGGGGGTGCCGAGTTTGAGTTCGGGCTGAAGTGCGCCGGAGGTGCCGATGCGGACAAGTGTCAGACGGCGCTTCTCGTCCTTAACCTCGCGGGTCTTGAAGTCCACGTTGGCGAGGGCATCGAGTTCGTTGATGACGATGTCGATGTTGTCGGGACCGATACCGTGTGACAGACACATGATAGGTTTGCCGTTGAATGTGCCGCCGATGGTGTGGAATTCGCGTGACGAAACTTCAAAATCAGTGGTGTCGAAGAATGAAGCGACCATGTTGACACGTGCGGGGTCACCCACAAGAATCACGCGGTCAGTGAGTTGTTCGGGACGAAGATGGAGGTGAAAAACCGACCCGTCAGGGTTGATTATTAGTTCGGATGGGGCTATGATTTTCTTTTCCATGGGGGTTATGGTTAGTTGTTAGTTTTGGGTTTTGAGTTTTGAGTTTTGAGTTGTGGGTTTTGGGTTGTCAGTTGTGAGTTTTGAGTTGTCAGTCCAATTGTCGTTGAAGGTATGAAGTGCGTTAATTCTCAATTAACAACTAAAAACTGAAAACTCACAACTGAAAACTAATAACTCACAACTACCTCAGCCTATACCTGCCGCCGGGAATGTTCATGATTAATGAACGGAATTCCATGTCAATGAGCATTGCCATGAGGCGGGGAATGGGTATGTCTATTCGGCTGCTGAGTTCCGGCAGAGTGACTTCGCCACGGTCGGTCATTATTCCGATAACCGCTTCCTCTTCCGGTGTAAGTGTCGGGAATAGGCTTGGAGTTTCGGGTTGCGCACTTACCGTTGGCCAGCCGAGGTGGGCGCAGAGGTCTGATGCCGAGGTTATGAGCGCTGCAACATTATTGGCAATCAAGGCGTTGCATCCGGCGGAGTATTTGTCGGAAATCCTCCCCGGCAGGGCGAAGACATCGCGATTGTAGCCGGAGGCAAGACGTGCTGTTACGAGTGCACCACCTTTGGATGCCGATTCCGCAACGATGAGTGCGTCCGACAGTCCTGCGACAATCCTGTTGCGGGCGAGGAAGTTGCCTTTGTGTACCTGAGCCGACGATGGGTAGTCGGTCAGAAGCATACCGTTGCCGTGTATCATATCTACCGCAACCCTTCGGTGTTGCGATGGATAGAGCGTGTTGAGGCCGTGGGCAAGTACGGCTATGGTCGGAAGTCCCGCTTTGAGGGCTGCACGATGGGACGCAATGTCTATTCCGTAGGCGAGTCCGCTGACAATTACAGGTTTTTCCGGCAGGAGTGTGGCTAGATCGTCGACAAGACGTTCGACGAAATCAATACCATAGGCAGTGGCGTGGCGAGTGCCGACAATCGATATGAAGCGGGAACGGTTGAGGTCGCAGTCCCCGAGACCGTAGAGCATCAGCGGTGCGTCGTCACATTCAAGAAGCCGTTGCGGATACCTCTCATCGCGGAAATATATGGCTGATATTGAGTTGCTGTCGATAAAAATTCTTTCGGCTGCGGCAGCGGAGAGCGCGTCGGCGCGCAAGGACGATTTGAACAGACGGTTTGAGAAACCCATCATGGCCGACAGTTGCGATTCGGAGAACGCAAAGAAATTTTCCTCCGAGCCGACACGGTCGAGAATCGACGTTGCCAGCGCGGGGGTGAGTGAGCGCAGCGAGGAGAAGGCTATGCGGTATGTCAGTTCATCATGGGTCATTGAGTCCGTTGGGGTGTATCCGTGGATTATAGGTATTCGCGGAAGGCTTCTGCGAGGATGTCGCCACGCGAGAGCCGACCGTTTTCAAGGCAGACGACTGTAACGAGCGCATGGACAACATGTGCGCCGTTTCCGGCGTTGTAGATGTCCTGCACGAAGATGAAACGCGCACCTTCGCGCTTCATGCTGAGACGCGACACCATGGTCTCGCCAAGTGTCAGCGAAGAGAGGTATTCAATTTCAATTTTGCGCACCACCGGATCCAATCCCTGTTCCTGCATGGCGCGGAAAGATGTTCCGGCGTGTTCGCAGAAGTCATGGCGGGTGATTTCGAGGTAGTGGAGATAGTTCGCGTTGTTGACTATGCCTTGTGAATCCACTTCATAGTCGCGAACTTTGATGGTCATTTCAAAATTCATAATCCTGTTTTTTCAATAAGGATGTGTATGGACTTAAGCGTTATAGAGATAGCGTTTGATTGAGCGTTTAGGCGTCTTTTCAAACTCATTGGCGATGAGCTGGATGCGGTCGATGCGTTCGTAGGGCGCGACAAGCTTGTTGAGGTCAGCGCGCACCTCTTCCATCAATTCCGGGAGCTTTTCGTTTGCCACACCGTCGCGGTCCATGGCCTCATAGTCGGGGTATACGAGGGCCATGAGGTGTTTTCCACGCTCGACAACGAGGCTTTCGGAAACGTAGGGCATATTGTTGAGTTTTGCTTCGATTTCCTCGGGATAGATGTTCTGTCCGCTTGCTCCGAGAATCATTGTCTTGTAGCGGCCACGGATAAAGATGGTGCGGTCGTGGGAGATGGTGCCCATGTCGCCTGTATGGAGCCAGCCTTCTGCGTCAAGCACGGCTTCGGTGGCCTCAGGGTTCTTGAAGTAGCCGCGCATCACGTTCTCGCCTCTGACACAGATTTCACCGGGGATGCGTTCGGGGTCAGTGCTGTCGGCAATCTTGCTTTCCATCGAAGGCAGTGTGCGGCCGGATGAGCTGACGAGGAACTGTCGCCAAGGGGTATAGCTGATTAGAGGACCGCATTCGGTCATGCCGTAGCCGACGGTGAAGGGGAATTTGATGCGGTGGAGAAATTCCTCGACTTCGCGGTTGAGGGGCGCACCTCCGACAATCACTTCCTCGAATTCACCTCCGAAGGCTTCCACAAGCTGGTTGCGTATCTTGCGGAAAATCACGGTTTTCAGTCCGGGTATCTTCAGCGCGCGCCTGATGGCGGGTTTCTCGATAATCGGACGCAGCTTGTTGCGGTAGATTTTTTCAAGGATGAGGGGGACGCAGATGATGAGGTTGGGTTTCACCTCTGCAAATGCTTTGAGCAGGAGTTTTGGGGTAGGCAGTTTGCCGAGGATTGTGACATGGGTGCCGACGGCAAGAGGGGTCAGCATGTCGAAGGCGCAACCGTAGGCATGGGCAAGCGGAAGGAACGACAGCGCGCGGGAACCGCGGAAGTGCAGACGTGAGCGCACTCCGAAACGGACATTGCCGCCAAGATTGCCGAGTGTCAGCATGACACCTTTCGAGAATCCTGTCGTGCCGGAGGTGTAGTTGATTTCGGCAAGCTCACCTTCATCAATGTCCGGATAGTCAATGTCGGCGGTCGTGAAGCCGTGGGGATACTTTTTGCGCATTTTTTCCGGCAGACGGGCGAGGAACTTCTCTGCAGCACGGTTGGTGACGGGATGCTCGGCGAGCACAGCGCGGCGGTCGAGCGAGAGGACAGCCTTGACCTGCGGAATCTTTTCAAACTCCATGTTGTCGAAGATGCTTTCATTGATGAAAAGCATCACACTGTCGGAGTGGTTGATTATATGTTGTGCATCCTGCACATTGAAATCGTGGAGAACGGGGACAACGACAGCTCCGTAGGTGAGGGTTGCCATGTAGACTACAACCCATGAGAATGAGTTCTTGCCCATCACTGCTATCTTGTCGCCACGTTTCACGCCACATTCCTTGAAGAGCAGATGGAGTGCGGCGATGCGTCGGGCCATATCGGCGTAGGTCATCGTCTGGCCTGAGCCAAACTCAGTCAGTGCGGGGAGTTCCCAATTTTTGCGGAAGCTCGAAGCGTATATCCGGAGTAGATTTTCGTTGCTCATAAATAAAATAGACTTTTAATCATATAACGCTGACTGACAAATCATTGTTTTTGCCTTCAGGCTCTTTGAAACGTGAATTTTCTGCTGAGGTTTGTTCCAATATACAAAATAACTAAAAATCACCCGAATATGCAAATTTTCCATTGTCGGTGAATTCGAGGATGGATGTTGAAATAAAAGAGCAAAGGAAACAAAATCTTTTAGGACATGTCCGTCAGGCGGATTGCCAAAGAGATTTTGTTTCCTTTGCTCTTTTATCCTTCAAGCCCGGTTTTCAGTGTTATTCCGGACGGAGGGTTATGTTTTGCAATGCAGTTTCCCGGCCTGTAGCCGTGGATTCTTACATTTTCTTGAGATACTCGCGGAGTGCTTCGTTCTCGGGGTCGATTTCGAGGAACTTCTCGAAGTAAGCGCGGGCCTGTTCCTTGTCGCCGGCCTTGAGATAGTAGTTGGCGAGGTTGTTGTATGCGCTCTTGTAAGCGTCGGCATACTTGGTCTTGTTGGCGGGATCCTCATCGTATGCGGCAATCATCTGCTGATAGGTCTCGACGAGGTCGGGAGTGATCTCAGCACCGTCGCGGATCATCATGAGGGTAGCCTTGTTGCGGTAGAGGGGACCCTTGTTGGCTGCTGCCTCGATGGCCATGTCGACATACTTGATACCGTTGTTGGCTGCTTCAGCACGTTCGGGAGAACCTTCGGGAAGCGATACACCGAGGTTTTTGTAACGGTTCGAGAGGATGAAGTAGTCGTTGAGAGAGGCATCGCCTGCGTCAACATATTTCTGCATGTACTCGACAGCCTTCTGGTAGTCTTCGAGGTCGGTGTACATTGAAGAGATATTGGCGAGAATCTGCTTGTTCTTTTCGGGGTTGAGCTCGTAGGCCTTGGTGTAGGCTTCGACAGCTTCCTGCGGACGCTGGAGTTCGCCGAGGATGTCACCGTAGGTGGTGTAGTCAGTAGCGGTAAACTTGGCGTCTGCATGAGCGAAGAGCTTCTTGGCTGCTTCCTCGGCACCGGTGAAGTCCTTGAGGGCTGCCTTGTTGAGCATCACCATGCGCTGCATGTATTCGTTGTCGGGGTCGGCTGCAAGCACCTGATTTGCGACATCGAGAGATTCCTGATACTTCTTGCCGAAGTAGAGGAGGCCCGAATAACGCTGCTCGTCACCCTGGAAGTGGTTGGGGTTCTTGATGTATTTGCCATACTGCTCGGCAGCTTTGGTGAACTGGTTGCCGTCGTAGTATTTCTCGGCAAGCTCGCTCTGTGCAAGAGCTGAGGTGGGGAGCTTCTCGTTGAGTTCGACAAGTTTGCCGATAGCGAAGTCAGGGTTCACCTTGTTGTAGAGGTTGGCATACTTGACGTAGGCCTGGGGATTGATGTCGCCACCTTCCTCGTCGTAGATGATAGCCTGCTCGTAGAAACCGGCAGCCTGACCGATGTCAGTGCCTTTTGCCATGTCGCCTTTGAGCACATAGATCTGAGCTTCCTTGTTCTTTGAGACTTTAAGGGCGTTGGTGATGTTCTTGTCGATTTCCTTTGCGTAGAGGGTAGGATCAACGTTGAAGTAAGCGCGTGCGATTGCAGCCATCACGGACGAATCCTTCTTGTTGCAGTCGAGTGCCTGCTTGAAATACTGCTCGGCATCTTTCTTGTTGCCGTTCTTAAGGGCAATCTGACCAAGACCTACATAGTTGTAAGCGTAGGTTGCGTCAGCCTGGACGCCTTTGTTGAAGTTTTCGGCTGCTGCTGCAGTGTTGTTGTTGTCAAGTTCGAGAGAGCCGAGGTAGAAGTAGGAGACGGCCTTTTTGGTGGAAGGATCGTTGAGTGTCTTTTCGAGGATTGTCTTGGCTTTGTCAAAACGCTCGGCGTTGTAGTAGTCAACACCGTCCTGATAGCCACCCTGGGCGGAAGCGGCGAGTGCCATGCCTCCGAGTACGAAGGAACATAAAGTACGGAATTTCATGTCGATGGGTTTATTATTTATTTCTTGTTATTTCGTGTTTGTGAATTGTTTTGCTCTTTTCTTGTCGGATATTTCCGGACCGGCGTAATAGCTTTCCATCAATGCAGGTCTGACGTATGGACATGACGATATGATGGACTTTTCGCAGGTCTATCATTATAAATTAACGCAAATTACGCCATTTTATTTCCAATATGCAAGAAAAAATGTCGCTAATCATTCGACGGCTACCATTCGCGGACGTAATGTGGCGGGCAGGATGCCTGTCATCTGGATGAGTTTCTGGCCTTGGAATCCTGTGACGAAGCTGAAGAAGCGGTGTGTGGTGGTGCCGCCGGGAGCTGTCGAGATCATCCATACCGAACGGAACAGAGGATAGCTTCCGTCAAAGATGTATGCCTGATATGGTTTGTAGGCCTGGACCACATCGTTACCACGGATTTTCAAGACTTTCACGTCCTGATTGAAGTCGAGCATGGTCGTGTCGCTCTTCTCGACGGCCTGCGCGAGTTCTTCAACCGATTTCTCACGGCCTTTCATGTCGCTTGATACCCAGCTCACGCCGATGACACCCATTGCATTCTTGTTTTCAGCCACGGCCTTGAACACGTCGGGGTTTGTCTTCACAGCGGCTACGTTCGGGCCGAACGGTTTGCCGTTCATGATTGAATCACGCATGTATTTGACGGTCGATGAGCCCTGATGGTCGAAAATGACTGAAATATTGCCAAGTTTGCAAGGCTCGACCTGATCCCATCGGGTCACCTCGCCTGAAAGGATTTCGGCAATCTCCTTGCGCGAGAGGATTTCCACCGGATTGGCCGGATTGACGATAATGGCAAGCGCGTCAACAGCGATGCGCTGCTGATGCACGAGCTTTTTATGGCTGCGCAGATAGCTGACCTCTTCATCGGTGAGCGGACGGGCCACGACTGCCGACTTCACGCTGCCCATGGCCATGATTGAATCTATGCAGGCATTCTCAGGAAGATAGTATGCCACGACATCTTCTTTGGGATAGATGTATTCGTAGACATTGATTTCCTGCTCCATGATGTTTTCAAACGATTCGTCACACGCAACTTTTGCCAATGGAGCCGGTTGCATTGACGACGACTTCTTGCCCCCGCAGGAACTGAGGAGGGCAAGAAGCGTGAGAGCCGTGACAGCGGCTATGCTTTTGAATGCTGTTGTCATTATCGTGTTATGTTATTATAAGGTGTAGCGGAGAGTGGGGGAGTGCTGGGCGTTTCCGGGGAGGGGAGAAAACCGACAGTTAATCTTCCCTTTCATTACCATATCCGGGGTCGATGCCCTTGAACTGGCGGTAGGCACGCCACAGACCGTAGGCTGTGAAGAGGCCACCGGCAACCCAACGTATCCATGTCCAGCTCGGGAAAAGGATGTCGAAGTAGCCACAGAAGAAGAGGATGCCAACACCGACATAGATAATTATCATTATAATACCAAAAATGTTGCGCATTGCAGCGGGAGTTCCGGTGGAGTTTCTTTGAGCACTCATAGCTTTATAGTTTAAAACGTTAATTTTGATTTAAGGCGGTCAGCGAGCTGAAACCGCATTTATAAAATTAACAATCGGTCATGACTAAAGTTCGCGCTTCCGATGGGAGAATATGCCTGTGCTACGGACGTTTGGCGCACAACATTCTCCATCAGTGCGGTCTAACGCTGTAAAATTAATGAAAAAATATTAAAATGTACGGCTTGCTTTGTCGAATTTGAAACCTTTAACACTTCCACGGCTTTTCACAATTGTATGTTTTGCTGTTGGAAGTAAACTTTTTGATCCTCTTGCTCCTTATTTCTTTAAACCCATTTTTAATTTTCTCACGCTAATTAGAACAACTATGAGACTTAAAAGAAAAATATTCAATGCGACCCTTATGTTGACCGTAGGTCTTTCGATGCCGGCAATGGTTTCGTGTGGCAACAGTTCAAAATCGACAGAGAGTCGTGACCCCGGTCAGGAACAAGCCGATATGAAGGGTGGCGGCCCAGGCGTTGACAAATCTTCCGACAATACCTTACAGGAAATGATCAAGACCGTGGCTCCAAAATTCGCTCAGGCGGAATATCAGGATGCAGAATCAGGTCAGACTATTAAATACAATCTCTTTGTCCCGCAGAATGTCGACACGACAAAGACTTATCCGCTCGTGCTTTTCATTGCCGATGCCTCGACTGTCGGTGATGATGCTACCAAACCGTTGACACAAGGCTATGGTGCCCTCGTCTGGGCTACTGATGATTGGCAGTCACTGCATCCCTGCTATGTGCTCGTTCCGCAGTTCCAAGGGGGCACTGTAAACGACAAGTATGAGCATAACAGCGAGGTTGATGCGGCAGTCCGTCTGCTCAAAAAGGTTACCGCCGATAATTATGTCGATTCCAACCGTCTCTACACCACAGGCCAGTCAATGGGAGGTATGATTTCGATGTATTACAATGTTGCCTATCCCGATCTTTTCGCTGCCTCTATTTTCGTCGACAGCCATTGGGACACCTCGACATTCGATCAGCTTGTCAAGCATAAATTCATCTATTTCATCGCCGGTGATAAGGGGAAGGCTTACCCGAACCTCAAACCTCTTGAGGCCGCCGCTGAAAAAGAGGGTGTGCAGTACACTTTTGCCGAATGGAGTGCGAGACTTCCGGAGCAGCGTCAGAGCGAACTTGCCGCTACTATGCTTGGAAAGGGAGCGCCTGTGAATATCTTTGAGTTTGAGACAGGCTCAGTTTTACCCGAAGGTGTCAAGGGTATGGACCACATGTATTCATTCGACTATGCCTACAAGATTCCTTCAGTGCGCGAATGGCTTTTCAAGCAGCATAAATAATCGCTAAATCATCTTATACGATATTAAAGGGTATATGAACCGACGGTCTGAATGGCCAAAGTTCATATATCCTTTTCTTTGTTATATCTGATGTTTGGAAAGATGGAATGCCAACCGAGGCGAGCCGTCGTGGGTGAATATGGTACCGCAATGGCTGAAACCAGAACGTGTTATCCAGTTCAGCATGGGGCGGTTGTCGGCATGGGTGTCGATGCGTATAGTATTGATTTTTGACAGGCAGTATTCAAGCGCACAATCTGCCACACCCTTGTGTGTTCCGGCCGACGCTATGCGGTGGATGGTCCCGTATGGAGAGCTGTCCGGCCATTGGCCGATGATATGGTTGTATGTGGGATCCGGACCGATGATGAGGCAGAATGTCCCGACAATCTTTCCGGCCTCGTCTGTGACTACATGGCAGACTCCCGCTTCAATATCCTCTTCAATGCGATGGCGTTCGGGATATGCACCTCCCCATTGATTGGGATTTCCCTCTTCGGCCATGAATTTTTTAGCACGGGCAAAGATAGTCATTATTATGTCGGTATCATTTGGACAGGCTTGTCGGACGGAAAGCATTCGGATTAGAGATTTATAGGGTTGAAGTGATGCAAAAATACGGAAATCTGTTGATTTGTCCGTATATTTGTATCAATAATTCACTATTAAAGCAATCTCATCAAATATGAAGCTTATTGAAGATCTCCATAAAGGGATATGGGTCTATGGATTCGGCGAAGAAATCCGCGACATGCTGCTTGCCAATGAAGATCGCTGTTTCCGTCTCAATTCCCTCTCACCGCTGAAGGTTTCGGAGCGCTCAGCTATTATCCGTGAGATGCTCGGCGGTATTGAGGAACCCTTCACAATCCACTCACCCTTCCGTTGCGATTTCGGTAAACACATTTTCATCGGTCGGAATTTTGTGGCCAATTTCAACCTTACCATTCTTGATGAAGCCATCGTGACCATAGGCGACAACGTCTTCATTGGTCCCAACTGCGGAATCTACACCATCAACCATGCCCTGCTTCCTGACCAGCGTAATGAGGGGGTGATGCGCGCCCTCCCTGTGACCATTGGTGACAATGTCTGGATTGCCTCCAACGTTATCATCCTTCCCGGCGTGACCATAGGCGAAGGCGCAGTCATCGGAGCAGGAAGCGTCGTGACAACCGACATTCCACCCTTCACCTTTGCCGTCGGCTCCCCCTGCCGTCCCCGCCGCCAAATCACCGAATCCGACCGCATCGACATGTTGGATTGATACTTACCAAAATATTTTTGATATCCTTGATAGTGGCGTTCTATTTGTTTAATGAATTTGGATATTGGGCTAAAGGAAAAAGAGAACAGAAATTAGCCTATTTGTGATTAATTTTAATTAGGTTAAATTAAACTTTTAATGTTCAAAAGAGGTTATATTTGCAAGCCCGTTTGTGTGTTGTAGAGACATTCGGGCATTTTGACGTTTCAACTAAGTTCCAAATATGCAAATCATGGCAACACGAAGATTTTTCCTCGCTTTACTTGGCCTGTGGGCATTCGGAGCGGTCGCCCAGACTGCCACCGTGCCTGAGGGGAGCGTGCTTTCGCTCGAACAGTGCCGCGAAATGGCGCTTTCCAACAATAAGAATCTGAGGAAGTCAGCTCAGCAAATCAAGGTGGCGGGTTATGAAAAGGACCAGGCTTTTGCCGCCTATCTCCCCGCTCTCGATTTTGCGGGTGGCTATATGTATAACCAGAAAGGGGTGTCGGTCTTCGGCTCGGACCAGCTTCTGCCTGTCAAGACATTCAATCTTGAAAAGCAGGACTATGAGTTCGGATTGGTGAAGAATCCGGTGACGGGTGAGCCTGTCCTCGTCGACGGTAAACCGATTCCCGAACAGATGGCTTATCTGCCCAAGGAGGCGTTGAGCTATGATCTCCACAATGTATTCTTCGGTGCCGTGACATTGACTCAGCCGATTTTCATGGGTGGCAAGATTGTGGCTATGAACAAGATAACAGGTTATGCCGAGGATCTTGCCCGTGCGATGCACGACAATACCGCGCAGGATGTTGTCTATGCCGTTGATGCCGCCTATTGGCAGGTGGTGTCGCTCAAGGCAAAGCAGAAGCTTGCTGTCAGCTATGTCAATCTTCTCGACACTCTCAGCCGCAATGTGTCGCTGATGGTGGAGCAGGGTGTGGCTACGAAGCGCGACCAGCTCACTGTAGATGTCAAGCTCAATTCGGCTCAGGTCGATCTCACCAAGGTCGACAATGGTCTGGTGCTCTCGCGCATGGCCCTTGCACAGGTCTGCGGTCTGCCGGTCCATTCGGTGTTCAGCCTCGCCGATGAGGATGCCGATGCGATTACTGCGACAGCTCCGATTGCCAAGTCATACAACATGCAGGAGGTCTATGCCTCCCGCGAGGACCTGCGTGCCCTCGAACTTGGGGTGAAGATATATAAGGAAAAGGAAAATGTGGCCCGCTCGTCGATGATGCCCAATCTGGCTCTCGTCGGCAGCTACTCCTTCTCGAACCCAAATATGTTCAACGGTTTCGAGAAGAAATTCAGCGGCATGTTCTCGGTCGGCGCCATGCTCACAGTGCCCATCTGGCACTGGGGTGGCAATTATAATAAGGTGCGTGCCGCCAAGGCTCAGACAGTCGCCGCCCGTCTCGAACTCGACAATGCTAAGGAACTTGTGGACCTGCAGGTAAACCAGGCTTCATTCAAGGCTCAGGAAGCGGTCAAGACCTTCAACATGACCGAGACCAATCTCGCAAAGGCCGATGAGAACCTCCGCTGCGCCAATCTCGGATTCCGCGACGGTGTGATGACGGTTGACAATGTGATGGAAGCCCAGACCGCATGGCTCAAGGCCCATTCCGAGAATGTCGACGCCCGCATCGACGTCTATCTCTGCGATGTGTATCTCAACAAGGTGCTCGGCCGTCTGGACGTGAGCGCGCCGGTTGTAAAATAAGAAAGAAAAAACAGAAAAATCAACCTTATAAATCCTCTGAATCATGTCAGATACAAAGAATAGCCCCGCTGCCAATCCCGAACAGCGCGAAAACAAGATTCTCATGGTGGCCATGGGTGTCATGATGGTCATCTGTATAGTGCTTGCAATCCTCGGTTTCTGCTTCCTAAACAAGCCTAAGGAAATCGTCGAAGGTCAGGCCGATGCCACTTCCATCCGTATTTCCGGCAAGCTCCCGGGACGAGTGATGAAGATATATGTCCATGAGGGAGACCAGGTCAAGGCGGGCGACACGCTTGTCCATATCCATTCATCGCTTGCCGATGCGAAGCTGATGCAGGCCGAAGGCATGGAGACTGTGGCCCGTACGCAGAATCAGAAGGTGGATGCCGGTACCCGCAAGCAGATTGTGCAGGCCGCCCGCGACCTCGTAAGTCAGGCTGAGGCCGGGGTCGACATCACAAAGAAGACCTATACCCGAATGGAGAACCTGTTCAAGGAGGGTGTCATCTCCGAGCAGAAGCGCGATGAGGCAAAAGCTGCCTACGATGCCGCTGTGGCTGCCCACAAGGCTGCCCAGAGCCAGCTCGACCTCGCAGTTTCGGGTGCGCAGAAAGAGGATAAGGAGAGTGCTGCCGCGCTGGTCGATGTGGCCAAGGGCGGAGTGGCTGAGGTACAGAGCCTTCTCGAAGACCAGTATCTCATTGCTCCCTGCGACGGTCAGATTGATGCTGTCTATCCCGAGGAGAGCGAACTCGTCTCATTGGGTGCGCCTATCATGAGCCTCCTCAAACTGAAAGACAAATGGGTCACCTTCAATGTCCGCGAGGAGTTGCTCAACGACATGCCGATGGGTGGAGAAATCGAAATCATGATTCCCGCTCTTGACCAAAAGAAGGTGAAGGCAAAGATCTACTATATCCGCGACCTCGGCAGCTATGCAACATGGCAGGCCACCAAGGCTACCGGCCAGTGGGACAGCAAGACCTTCGAGGTCAAGGCCCGCACCATCGACACCATTCCGGCACTGCGCCCCGGCATGAGTGTGGTCTACTTCAAATAATATATGGTCATACAGAGGTTGCGGTACAGGCCGGGAATCCCCCGTCATATCAGCCGCAACACTCTCTAAAAACTTGTAACAGCCATGCTCTTACAGATAATAAAACGCGAACTCCGCCGGATCACATCACGCAAGATATACATTGTCATGATGCTGATCGTGCCCCTCGGCTTCACCTTCTTCTTCCTGAACCTGATGAATGAAGGATTGCCGTTGAAGATTCCTGTGGGTATGGTCGACATGGACCATACGTCCCTCTCGCGTCAGGTGGGCCGTGCGCTCAATGCCAGTGAGCTCATCGACATCTCGGCTGCGCCACAGGACTTCCATGAGGCGATGAGGCAGGTGAAGAGCGGTGAGACCTACGGGTTCTTCTATATCCCGCGTGAATTTCAGAAGCAATCCCTCTCCGGGGAGACCCCCACACTCTCCTTCTACTCCAACATGACAATCTTTGTCCCCGGTTCGCTTTCGTTCAAGGGCTTCAAGACCATCGCCGTCACTACGAGCGGTGGAATTGTCAAGACCACCCTCGTCGGGCTGGGAGTAGGGGAGAACCTGGCCGGTTCGCTTCTGCAACCGGTGGTCATACGGTCGCATCCGCTCAACAACCCCTGGCTCAACTATTCTATCTACCTCTCTCAGTCGTTCATTCCCTGTCTGCTTGCGCTCGTCGTTCTCCTTATGACTGTGTTCAGCATCTGTCAGGAGAAGAAGGCCGGGACATCAGTCGAATGGCTTGCCATGGCTAAGGGTAACATGGCCGTTGCGCTTCTCGGAAAGCTACTGCCGCAGACAGTGATATTCACAATAGTGGGAGTGACGATGCAGGCGATAATGTTCGGCTTCATGCACTTCCCGATGAACTGCCATCCGCTCAACATGATTTTTGCGATGCTCCTGTTGGTCATGGCCTCGCAGGCGTTCGCTACATTCATCGCCGAGATGCTTCCCAATCTCCGCATTGGCATGAGCATCGTGTCGCTCACGGGTATCCTCTGCTTCTCGGTGGCCGGATTCTCATTCCCGGTTGAAAAGATGTATGGCGGAGTGGCCATCTTCTCCTACCTTGTCCCCATCCGTTACTACTTCCTGATTTATATTGACCAGGCGCTCAACGGAATTCCTTTCTACTATTCACGATTCTACTATATTGCCCTTCTTGCCTTCCTGCTTCTCCCCGTGCTGGGACTGCGACGTCTTGCCAAGCAACTCGCACATCCCGTCTATGTGGCATGATCATCGTCCGAAGGTGCTGATAAAGATACGCTCCTATGAACTGGTTTAAAAGTCTATTCAGAGTCTGGCGACGGGAAACACGCCTTGTGTTTACCGATGTGGGTGTGCTTCTGTTTTTCTTCGCGCTGCCCATCGCATATCCTGTCGTCTACACGCTCATATATAATCCCGAGATTGTGAAGAAAATCGACACCGTTGTGGTTGATCATTCGCGCAGCTCGGAGAGCCGTGAGCTCGTGCGGGAGCTCGGTGCCTCGCAGTCTATAAATGTCATCGGCTACGCTTCCGACCTCAATGAGGCGAAGCGCGCATGGCATGAGAAGAAATGCTACGGCCTTGTGGAGATTCCTGCTGACTATGCCACCTGTATCGGACGCGGAGAGCAGACTGTGGTGCAGTTCTACAGCGACATCTCGCTGCTGCTGCGCTATCGCCAGTATCTCACATCAATCACCGATGTGCAGATGAACGAGACCATGCGCATCACATCCGACCGCCTTGCCATGGGGGGATTGCTTACAAGCAATATCCACGGTCTTCCCGTAAACTCACAGGCTAATTTCCTCGGCGACGTGACCCAGGGTTTCGCATCCTTCGTCATGCCGGGTATAGTCGTGCTCATACTTCAGCAGAGTATGCTCTTAGGTATCACGATGATTGCCGGAACTGCGCGTGACCGCCGTCGCAAGAATGGTGGCATTGACCCTCTCGACTATAATGCCGGACCGCTCGCCACGGTGCTTGGAAAATCGCTGTGCTACATGATGGTCTATCTTCCGCTCAGCTACTATATCCTTGAGATCATACCCTATATGTTTGCGCTTCCCCACGTCGGGACTTTCTGGAACTTCATGCCGGTGGTGTTTGTGGTACTTTTGGCTACAACTTTCCTCGGACAGACCATACAGGTGTTTGTGCGCGAGCGCGAGACGAGTCTGCTTGTGGTGGTCTTCACTTCGGTTGTGTTCCTCTTCCTCTCGGGACTCACATGGCCGCGCTATGCTTTCAATAAGTTCTGGTATATGATTTCCGAGCTCATTCCGTCGACCCTCGGCATTGAGGCGCTCATCCGCATCAACAGCAACGGTTCGACCATTTCGGATCTCGGGTCGTATTACTACGGATTGTGGATATTGGCCGGCATATATTTCATCACCGCACTTCTCCTGCGCTACTTCGCCACCCGCCCGCTCAACCCCCATACCTCCACCGAGAATGCAAGGGTGTAAATGCCGGAAGGGTACATAAGGTTTCGGCCGGAAGGGTACATAGGGTTTCGGTCGGAAGGGTACATAAGGACATAAGGCCAGAAGGGACATAAGGATTTTTCAGCTATTCGAACTACTGGAATAAAAATCAGCTATTCGAACTACTGGAATAAAAATCAGCTATTCGAATTACTGAAATAAAAATTCGGATTATTGAATAAACTTATGTCCCTTCTGGCCTTATGTCCTTATGTACCCTTCCGGCCGAAACCTTATGTACCCTTCCTGCAACTTCCTTGGATATATATTCGTTAGAATCTCATTCCGACTATGAGGTTGAGGGAGGAGAAGGTGCTGAAGTGGGTGAAGCTTGAATTGTAGTAGAGGGAGCCGTGGGAGCGGACCTGTGCCGACGCGAAAAGCGCACCGTGGTTGTAGACACAGCTGAGCGACAGCCTGTAGCTGTTGGCAAGCATGTTGCGCACCCCGTCAGTCGCGTCCTCGTATGTGCGTTTGTAGCCGAGAGCGCCCATCACCGTCATGTTGAGCAGCCATCTGCGCGGTTTCAATACCCAGTTTCGCGCATAGCCACCGAGCACAGCGATGTCTCGGTAGTGGAAAGTGTAGCTCGGATTGTCGAGCGGAAGGGCTTGCAACATATCCGGTGGGAGATTCTCGAAGTTCATGTGGATGTTCTGTTCTCCGAGATTTATGCCCGCGATGGCCGTTCCGGCTGTGCGGAGCTGATATTTTGAAAATGTATAGGCCGCCGCGTGGGAATACTTGTAATGGTTGAAGAAATAGTATGCGTCGAGATTGGTAGTGGTGATGTTTACGTCGTCGAAATCGTAGTGGATGTTTTTACCGTCGTTGAAATCACCGAAACGGGTCAGTATCATACCTCCCTCGGATGATACCTTGCTGTAGTTGATGAAGAAGCGGGAGCAGGTGAAGTCGAAATTGAATGTATGGCGCTTGGTGTCGCGGTCAAAGAGCTTATCCATGTTCCACATGTAGCCTATGCTGACCGCCATGAAGCTCAGGTAGCCGCCCGCGTCAGAAAAAAGGTTGGAGTGCATGTTGATGAGCGAGTTTTTCGGAAAGAGCATTGTCTGCGTCTCGATCCATCCGTAGCCCTTGCCCTGCAGCTTCCAGTTTTTGCCGGTTCCGACGACATAGTTGGTATCGTAGGAGTTGAAGGTCTTGTCGCCCCAGTTGTAGACATTGAGGGCGAAGCGGGGAAATGCCGGATAACATACGGTTGTGTCGTGGATTCGGAAGCCGTTGTCGATGAGCTGGCGTATCCATCGGGTGGAACTTTTCGGCATCGTGTCACACGGATTGCACTGCGCATGACTCTCCACACCCATGATCATTGACAAGACCATGCATGACACAATAATAATATGTCTCGCGAAATATCTCAGCATAGTGTTGAAATGGAAGAATTGCATTTCCGCATAGAAAGCGTGCAACAAGTCAATCTCAATAATATCCCTCTAAATCTACTGCAAAATTAGCGAAAAATCTTGCAACTTGTCAGGCTTTATGGTAAATTTGCTAAATCTATGGCCTATACGCCTAATATATACACTTGATTCATGCGCACACCAATCATTCTTCCGTTGATTCTCTGTATCCTTTTCGGGTGCATTGCCGCATCGTGCCGTGGTGGGATGGATGATTTTGACGCGCGTCTTTCGGATGTGGAGGAAATGATGGAGACCAATCCGGATTCGGCTTACAGAATGCTCCAAGATGGTTCGATGGTAGAACTTATGCACAGAGGCTCGAAACGCCAATATGCCTTGTTTTGCCTACTGTTGGTCAAATCAAAATTGGCGGTGTCCAAGGAGATTCAGGATGCCTATCATCTCAGCATGGCATTGGACTATTTCGAAGAGGAGGGCCCATCTGTGAACTATGCGGAGGCATTGCTGCTCCAAAGTTATTTCTTTAGAAGTCAAGGCGGATATGCTTTCGCGGTAGTTCCGGCCATGCAGGCATATCGCATGGCTGAGTTTTTGAACGACATGCGTCTTAAGGCAAGCGCTGCCGAGGAGGTGGCCGCTATCTATCGCGATACGCACCATCCGGTGGATGCTGAGAAATATAGCCGGCTCGCATCGGAATCTTACGGGAAGACGGGTGATGGTCATGCTCTCCTCGTTTCCAAAGCGAAATTGGCTTTTGATTGTGTCCACTCCTATTGGCCTTCGGAGTGCGGGGAACTTCTTGCGGAAATAGATTCCGTTGGTGTGGATAGTGACGAGCTGAAGAGTCTTGTAGCCGAGGCGTATATGCTTATGTATATGAGCAAGGGGGAATATGAGAAAGTGGAGGCTTACGGGGACACGGTTTTGATGTATGGCCCGATTTTGCGCTCACGTTCCGAAGTCTATTCGGAGCTTGCCGGAGTGAAGATGGAATTAGGCCGATTCGGAGAGGCGGACTCATTGCTTGACTCAGCGTTTGCCGGTCTCGGAAGCCTGAATGATTCATTGTGTTATTATTCTGTCCTCGGCGAGTTGCGGCAAAAAAGAGGCGACCACCATGCTGCATTCGAGTGTCTGGAAAAGGAAAACTCTATTATGAGCGAATTGCGGAAAGATGAGGGGCGTGTCTTCCTGATGCAGAGCATGGGGATTGAAGATCAACTTGAAAAAGCGGTCGCGCGCGATGGCAGGTATAAAAGGATGCTGAAGGCATCTTTGGTTTTGCTTGGTGTTGTGTTTGTGGGTGCTATTCTGCTCTATATCTATATGGTGCGGAAGAAGAGGGCTGAAATGGGACGGCAAATGGCCGAGATAATCCTTCTGTCACGGAAATTGGAAGGAACGGCCGAGGATAATGCATCCCTTTCAATCAAGTTGGCCACACGTCAGCAGAAGGTGGACCGTCTGTCATCACGCTTATCGAGCCGTGAGAATGAGATTGGAGGTCTTGTTTCTGAGCTGGAGTTCAACAAGGCGGAAAACGTAAAGCTCGCCCGGCTTGTCGATGGTCTGCTGCGCAGCCGTTTCTCGCATCTGAATGCCATCATCAGCGAGTATGCGCGCCAGCAGGAATCGGAGGATGATTATAAGATATTCTACAAAAATGTGGCCTACGAACTTGACAAGCTCAGGCAACCGAAAAGCTTTCAGGAAATCGAACGCATGGTTGATGAGTGTAAGGATGGAATCATCGCCAAAATCCGGACGCAGCTACCGGGACTGAGGGAGAAGGATGTGACTTTTATCACTCTTTCCATTGCCGGATTGAGCGCCCGTGCGATTGGTCTCTTCCTTGGCGTTCATCCCAATTCGACCTACAAGCGGAGAAGGCAGTTGATTAAATATATCTCAGAATCCAATGCTCCGGACAAGGATTGGTTTGTCGATGAATTGGATATTTGATTGGTATTCAGTGCTTTAATTGCTGTTTAGCGAACAGCTTGATTGTCAGCGGATTAATGATGGATTAAAATCTGTTGTGTATGGTGGTCGCTAATATATTGATACTTAATCAGTTATATGCGGAGCGGATTAAAATAAATCAATTGCGAAATTGGGATTATTCATCATTGACTATCTAACTTTGCGTTGGATAATAACCAATTTAAAATATGATAGTTATGGAATACATTGGATTAGGTCTATTATGGCTCCTTGCTTTGGTGATGGCATTCGGGCCGATGGTCTATGGCATCAGTCTTTGTCTTAAAAACGACCGTCTGTCGGGGACAATGAAAAATCTCTGGTGCCTGGCTTTTATATTTTCAAGTTTCATGGCCTTGGTGGTGTATCTGTCGCTCTACAAATCGCAGCCTGATTCCGAGGATGACTGCTGAAAAGCCCTCTGTGGTTCGTTCAGATGTCGGTTTCGGATTGTCGTGGGGTAAATTGTTGAAAACTTGCTGAAAAATCCGTTGCTTAACCGCTTGTGGATTCGAATTTTATTGCTACCTTTGCAGCGCTTTGCGGGTTCGCGCCCGCGAGCGTAGAATTAACCTTATTTATTAACCCCATTTTTTAATGACTGAAGAAGTAAAAAACTCCCCGATCGCTGACTTCGATTGGGAAGCCTACGCAAACGGTGAGACCAAGGGTGAAAAGACCCGTGAGGAACTCACCAAAACCTATGATGAATCGCTCAACACCGTGCGTGACAAGGACGTAATCGAAGGTACCATCATCTCGCTCAACAAGCGTGAGGCAGTGGTTAACATCGGCTACAAGAGCGACGGCATCATCCCCATGAGCGAATTCCGCTACAACCCCGACATCAAGGTGGGCGACACCGTTGAAGTCTTCATCGAAAACCAGGAAGACAAAAAAGGCCAGCTCATCCTTTCTCACCGCAAAGCCCGTGCAGCCCGCTCTTGGGACCGCATCAACGAGGCTCTCGAGAAAGACGAAGTCATCAAGGGCTACATCAAGTGCCGCACCAAGGGTGGCATGATTGTCGACGTATTCGGCATCGAAGCCTTCCTCCCCGGCTCACAGATTGACGTTAAGCCCATCCGCGACTACGACATCTTCGTTGGCAAGACAATGGAGTTCAAGGTCGTGAAGATCAACCAAGAATTCAAGAACGTGGTTGTCAGCCACAAGGCACTCATCGAAGCCGAACTCGAGCAGCAGAAGCGCGAAATCATCGCCAAGCTCGAGAAGGGTCAGGTGCTCGAAGGTTCTGTCAAGAACATCACCAGCTACGGTGTGTTCATCGACCTCGGCGGCGTAGACGGCCTCATCCACATTACTGACCTCTCCTGGGGCCGCGTAAGCCACCCCGAGGAAGTTGTTCAGCTCGACCAGAAGCTCAATGTCGTTATCCTCGACTTCGACGACGAGAAGAAGCGCATTGCCCTCGGTCTCAAGCAGCTCCAGCCCCATCCCTGGGATGCCCTCGACGCAAACCTCAAGGTTGGCGACAAGGTTAAGGGCCGCGTAGTAGTCATGGCTGACTACGGCGCATTCGTTGAAATCGCCCCCGGCGTTGAAGGTCTCATCCACGTCAGCGAAATGTCTTGGAGCCAGCACCTCCGCTCAGCTCAGGACTTCCTCAAAGTTGGCGACGAAATCGAAGCTGTCATCCTCACCCTCGACCGCGAGGATCGCAAGATGTCGCTCGGTCTCAAGCAGCTCAAGAACGATCCCTGGGAGAACATCGAAACCAAATACCCCGTTGGAAGCAAGCACACTGCAAAAGTGCGCAACTTCACTAACTTCGGCGTATTCGTTGAAATCGAGGAAGGCGTTGACGGTCTCATCCACATCAGCGACCTCTCTTGGACCAAGAAGGTTAAGCACCCCAGCGAGTTCACTCAGATCGGTGCTGACATCGACGTTCAGGTTCTCGAAATCGACAAGGACAACCGTCGTCTCTCTCTCGGCCACAAGCAGCTCGAAGAGAATCCCTGGGACGTATTTGAAACTGTCTTCACCGTTGGTTCAATCCACGAAGGCACCATCATCGAGATGGTTGAGAAGGGCGCAGTCATCGCTCTCCCCTACGGTGTTGAAGGCTTCGCTACTCCCAAGCACCTTGTGAAGGAAGACGGCTCTAAGGCTCAGGTTGACGAGAAGCTCAACTTCAAGGTTATCGAGTTCAACAAGGACAGCAAGCGCATCATCCTCTCCCACAGCCGCATCTTCGAAGATGAGCAGAAGGGCGAGCGCGCTGAAGCTCCCAAGAAGGCAGCCGGCAACCGTCGCGGTGGCAACCGTCGTCAGGAAGAGGCTCCCGCTCTCAACACTCCCCTTGAGAAGACCACTCTCGGCGACCTCGAGGCTCTCGCTGAACTCAAGCAGAAGTTCGCAAGCAAGTAATCGTTGAAAATATCAACCATACTTCCGGCAGGAATCGTGCAACCCACGGTTCCTGCTTTTTTTACGCCTGAGGTTTGATTGTGGCCGTGTCTGATGCGTACGGAGCGTGTCATATAGATTAAGGTATGTATTTATGGTGGTTAGCCGCTTTTTTCTTTTCAATTAAATGTGTAACTTTGCGTGTCATAAATAACCCTAAACGCGTTGACATGAAAAAGAATATCTTCATAATAATGCTTGCCGTGTTTGCCGGCATTGCAGTGGCAGCTTGTGGCGGTTCGAAGAAGAGCGAGGCCGCACCCATGGCCGAGGAGGTCGAGGTGCAGAAATCGCAGCTCGAACAGGCTCTGACTTCCGGAAATCTGAAACAGGCGTCGGTGATGGCCGACAGCATGTCGCTCTTCGTCGATGATTTCACGCCCGAACAGACCGTTCAGGTGCTGACGGCTTTCGTCACCCTCCACAATGATGCCACGAAGAAGCACGAATCGCGTCGCGACCTGGAGACACTGCGCAAATTTGTGGATGTCTACGACATTGCGCTCAGTGTCAATCCCAAGGATACCCGTGCGGCTTTCCAGAAGGCATATTCCAAGAATCCGTCGCTTGATTTCGACTCTATCGCCAAGGCTTTCCGCGCTAAACTCAGGGACTATGATGCGATGCAGGACGGTTCGCTTGTGAGTGCGCCCGAAGAGCCGGTGGATACTACTCCGGCCAAGGTTGACACTGTCCCGGCTCCCCAACCGGTCGAAATACCGCTTGAACTCCGCCCGGCGGAATAGGATACGATTCATGATTCATGATGCATAATTCATGATTCATGATTTTCTTGCACTGAAAAATTTAACTTTCATAACTCAAACCTTCCCATGCAGGATTTTTTGAAGAAATACCGCTCGATTCTCACTTTTGTAGGCGGTCTTGCAATCATAGCCATCATCGCATTCGCTTTTTTCTATCCCGATGCCTCTGAGGGCAATCAGTTGCAGCAACACGACATGCAGCAGGGTATAGCCATCGGTCAGGAGGCCAAGGCTTACGCCGAGCAGACCGGCGAAGTGTCGCGCTGGACCAATTCTCTCTTCTCCGGAATGCCCACATTCCAGATTTCACCGTCCTATCCTTCGAGCGGACTCTACAAGTGGATAAACACCGTCATGGCCCTCGGACTTCCGTCCCCCTCCTCGCTGATAGCGATGATGATGGTCGGTTTCTTCATCCTGCTTCTTGCAATGAAGATGCGCTGGTATGTGGCGCTCATCGGTGCCATAGCCTACGGATTCTCATCCTATTTTGTAATCATCATCGGTGCCGGACATATCTGGAAGTTCGTCACCCTTGCCTATATCCCCCCGACAATTGCCGGTATAATCCTCTGCTATCGTGGTCGCTATCTGCTCGGCGGTTCGCTTGCCGCTCTTTTTGCAATGATGCAGATTGCATCAAACCACGTCCAGATGACCTACTACTTCCTTTTCGTCATCCTCGGCATCGTGATTGCCTGTCTGATTTCGGCTGTCCGTGAGAAAAAGATGCGTCAGTGGGCCATCGCGACAGGCGTGCTTGTCGTTGCCGGAGGTCTGGCCGTAGCAGCCAATTCTCCGAGTCTCTATCTCACATACGAGTATGCCAAGGAGACAATGCGTGGCCGTCACAGCGAGCTTTCTTCGGGCAATCAACCCGGAACATCGGCCACTGCAGGTCTCGACAAAGACTACATCACTCAATACAGCTATCAACCCTCCGAGACCTTCTCTCTGGTCATCCCCAACGTCAAGGGCGGTGCTTCCGCAAAACCCGAGAAAGGACGTATGGTGGCCATGAGCCTCGTTGACCTCCCCGATGCACAGCAGATGGTGAACGAAGGCAAGCTCGATGCGATGCAGCAGCAATATCTCGGCTACATGAGCCAGTATTTCGGCGACCCTGAGGGAACCAACGGCCCTGTCTATGTCGGAGCCTTGATTTTCGTCTTCTTCATCCTTGGTTGCTTCATCGTGCGTGGCCCGATGAAATGGGTACTTCTCATTCTGACTGTCTTCTCCATAGTGCTTGCATGGGGTAAACATGCCATGGTATTCACTGATTTCATGCTCACGGTCGCTCCGATGTATTCCAAGTTCCGCACTGTCGAGAGTATCCTTGTCATCGCTGAGTTTACCATGCCCCTTCTTGCAGTCATGGCCCTGCAGCAGCTCCTTTCCGAGAGCAATGCCTGGGAGCGCTACCGCAAACAGGTGTGGTGGAGCTTCGGAATCACCCTTGCCATTTGCGCCATCGGTTTCTGTGTGCCGGAATTCTACGGCAGCGTCATTTCAGACAATGACCGCGAGATTGACAACTATATCACAAGCGCACTCATGCAGCAGGGCTATGATGCGTCGACCGCCCGCCAGTTCAGCCTCCAGAATCCTGCCATCTACTCGGCTGTCGAGAGTCTGCGCATCGGACTGATAAGCGCGGATGCACTGCGCAGTTTCATGATTGTGGCCATCGGAGCCTTGATTATCGCGGGATTCATGCGCGCTAAGCTTTCGGCGGGTGTGACCGCCGTCATAATCGGTGTGCTCGTGCTCGGCGACCTCTATTCTGTCAACAAGCGTTATGTCAACCATGACAGCTTCGTTGCAAAGCAGCTCATTGTGGGTGCGCCCATAGCCAAGACGCCTGTCGACGAGGCCATCCTCCAGGATACGACTATGAACTATCGAGTGCTCGATATTCCCCGCTTCAACAGTGCCGATCCGTCGTATTACCATAAGATGATTGGTGGCTACCACGCTGCGAAGCTCACCCGCTATCAGGACCTGATTGACCGTCATCTTTCACATTTCCAGCGCGGTGCGGAGACCGATGCCGACTGGAATGTGGCTAATATGCTCAATGCCCGCTATGTGGTCAGCCTTGACGGTCAGGTGCTCCGCAATCCTGAGGCTTACGGCAATGCGTGGTTTGTCGAGCATGTAGACTATGTCAACAGTCCCGATGCAGAGATGGAAGCTCTGTCATCCATCGACCCACGTTCGGTTGCCGTAGCCGACAAGAAGTTTGAATCTGTCCTCGGCCAGTCCGCCGCCGTAAATCCCGGTGATACGATTGTCGAGACCTTCTATGCTCCCAACCGCCTGAGCTACCGCAGCCACAGCACCACCGGAGGAGTAGCCGTATTCTCCGAGGTGTTCTTCCCCTGGGGATGGACAGCGACAATAGACGGAAAGCCGGCTGAAATCGGTCGCGTCGACTATGTCCTTCGTGCCATGCGCGTGCCTGCCGGAGACCATGAGATTGTCATGACATTCGATCCGCCGTCGCTCCACACGACCGATACTTTGGCAACCGTTGCCATTATACTTATATATATAGCTCTCGCTGTTGCTGCGGGGCTTGCTGTAAGGCGCTTTGCTGCCAAGAAACCCGATGGGGAAGGTAAGTAGGCTCTATCGGTCCGTCCCCGGTTTCAGACGGTTGAAACGGGCATGGCGTAGCCGTGGATTCGGCATACACTCACCATTTGCTTTCCGCTTCGTCACGACCGTTCTCAGGCAGAAAGGTGAATACTATGGCTATTCCGTGCTGCGGGAATCTTGTCCGGGAAAGCGTGAGTTCCGCAAAGCTTCGTTGCTGTTTCGCCTCGTCTGTGAGTTTATACCGGATGCGGTGATTCTTGACCCGGAGCTGGGTCCGTCCATGCAGTCGGCTGTGAGGATAGCCGATTCGCGCGTCCGTGTGCTTGCTCCCTCGGCTGTCGACGAGGCTCTGCTTCTCCCCGAGCGGGTGATGCTCGTGTGTGGTGCGTCGTTCATATATCGGACAAACGACAGGTCTTCCCGCGAATCGGAAATCATATCGACCGTGATGGATAATGGCGGGACAGTGGTAGTCTTCGGGCTTGACCGCAAGGATTTCCCAACCGTTAAATCGCGTATGAAAGGTGGAATGACCTTTACAGACAGGCATACATACATCTTTGTGAACCGTCACGATCTCCCGCGTCAGGACTTCGAAGTTAACTTTTAGACACACTCTTAAGTGAATGATAAATATCGGCCGATGCGTTCGATAGTTGATGTGGAAAAGGTCTTGCAGTCCTACCGGCTCTATCTTCAGATGGAGAAGGGGATGTCTGCCAACACCCGCGAGGCATATTGCAGGGATGTGGACAAGCTCTTGTCATATCTTGCATCGTCGGGCGTGGCTTTGCGCGACGTTACCGTCGACACCTTGCGATATTTCATCGGTGAACTCCATGACCTCGGCATCGCCGAGCGCTCTCAGGCCAGAATCGTGTCGGGAATGCGCTCGTTTTTCCGCTTTCTCAGCCTTGAAGACTATCTGAACCCGGACCCGACCGAGATGCTCGAATCGCCGAAAATCGGTCTGCATCTGCCCGAAGTGCTGACTATAGAGGAAATCAACTCAATGATAGCCGCCATCGACCCCATGAAGGCTGAGGCACAGAGAGACCGTGCGATAATGGAGACACTCTACGGTTGCGGCTTGCGTGTGAGCGAACTTGTCAACCTTGAAGTGTCGAAAATCTTTGGTGAGGAGGGCTATATTGTGGTGCGTGGCAAGGGGAACAAGGAACGCATGGTGCCCATCTCTGAGGTGGCGCTTGATGAGATTGCCGACTACCTCTTTGACCGCGATACCCTCGACATCAAGCCCGATTGTGCCAACATTCTCTTCCTCAACCGCAGGGGCGGGAAACTTACCCGCATGAGAATCTTCCAGATAGTGAAATCGCTTGCCGAGACAGCCGGAATACGCAAAAACATCTCGCCCCACACACTTCGTCACTCCTTCGCCACCCATCTTCTCGAAGGAGGAGCGAACCTCCGCGCCATCCAGCAGATGCTCGGTCATGAAAGCATCGCGACGACCCAGATTTACATTCACCTCGACAGCTCCACCCTCCGTTCCGACATCCTCACCTACCACCCCCGCAACCACCGTCCGAACCCCGAATGTCATTAGTCAATTAATGTTAAATGGATTGGGGGTTTGGATTATTGTGACTACCTTTGCAGTAGTCAACCATTAGGGTTGGCTGACTTTTTAAGACATTTGCTAATCATCGCATCCGTTAGGGTCTCGTAGCCGCAAGCCTCGGGATTCCTTATTTTTTAACTGTCCCCGGAGAAAATTCATCTCTCTTTCCTCTCGCGCCGCCATCCTTCGGGAAGGCCGGTTTAACTATGCTTAATTAACAATATAACCAAATAAAACCCAAACGTTTATACTACCATGGCTATAACTTACATGACCAAGGAAGGTTACAAGAAAAAAATGGAAGAAATCGCGTTTCTCGAATCAGTGGAACGCCCCCGCATATCTGCAGCTATCGCTGAAGCCCGTGACAAGGGCGACCTCTCGGAGAATTCCGAATATGATGCCGCCAAGGAGGCTCAGGGTATGCTTGAAATGAAGATCGCACAGCTCAAAGACCTCGTGGCCAACTCGCGTATCATCGACGAGAGCAAGCTCAACAACGAGGAAGTGCAGATTCTCAACCGCGTTAAGATTAAGAACGTGGCTAACGGCATGGTGATGGAATACACCATTGTTGCCGACTCGGAGGCTGACCTCAAGGAGAAGAAAATCGGTTCGAGCACTCCCATCGCTCAGGGCCTTCTCGGTCACAAGCTCGGCGAACAGGTTGAAATCAAGGTGCCCGCCGGTCTCATGAAGTTCGAGATTGTTGAAATCAATTTCTAATCAGACACCCCGAAAGACGAGCGTTATGGCAACAATTTTCAGCAAGATCGCAGCCGGCGAGATTCCTTCATACCGCATCGCGGCCGACGAGCGTCACTATGCCTTCCTCGACATCAATCCCGTGGCCCCCGGCCATGTGCTTGTGATTCCCCGCAAGGAGGATGACTATATCTTCAACCTTTCCGACGACGACTACTCCGCGCTGACACTCTTCGCCAAGCGTGTCGCAAAGGCCATCGAGGCTGCCATCCCCTGCAAGCGCGTGGGTGTTGCGGTCATCGGTCTTGAAGTGCCTCACACACATATCCATCTCATTCCCATCAACTCGGAAGCCGATATGGATTTTCACAACAAGACCCAGCTTCCCCCCGAAGAGATGGAGGCGATTGCCAAGAGCATTTCGGCCAAATATTCCGAACTTTATCCTGAAGATTAAAGACGGCTGCGCAATGGGCAGAAGCAAGGTAAAATGTTGGATTGAAGCGATGAGGCTCCGCACTCTCCCCGTCTCGCTTGCGGGAGTGATTTATGCGGTCGGACTGGGAATCACAACCTGGCGTTTCCGCCTCGTCCCTGCAATCCTGTGTCTGCTTTTCGCACTTCTGGCGCAGATAGCATCCAATTTCGCCAACGAATATTACGACTTCAAGCGCGGTTTTGACCGCGTCGGTCGTGACGGACCACGGCGTGGTGTGACCGAAGGTGACATCACGCCGTCGGCTATGAAAGTGGCCACCTTCGCCACCCTTGCCGTCGCATGTGCGGTCGGATGCGTGCTTGTCGCTCTCTTCGGAGAGTGGTGGATGTATGCCGTCGGGGTCCTTACGGCTCTCGGCGTCATGGCCTACAGCACAGGGCCTTATCCGCTTTCGCATCATGGGCTCGGAGAGGTTGCCGTTGTATTCTTCTTCGGCATAATTCCCGTCTGCCTCACATATATGCTGATGGGTGGCCCGTGGGGCTGGTGGCTGCTTGCCGCTTCCGTCGGAATGGGACTGATGGGCGCCAATGTGCTTATCGTGAACAATTACCGTGACATCGATGATGACCGCGCCGTCGGGAAGCAGACGCTTGCCGTAAGGCTCGGACGCAGGTCGATGGGTGCGATTTACTATGCCAACGGCATTCTTGCCGTCATCCTCACGCTTCCGGCATGGCTTGCTTCAAGCGCGTTGTGGTGGCTTGTTCCTGCCATCTATCTTGTCGGTCATACGGCCCTTTGGCTGCGTCTGACCCGCCTCAGCGGCCCGGCTCTGAATCCGATGCTTGGAATGACTGCGGTGTTGATGCTCGTCTACGCCGTAGGATTCCTGCTGACAGTCTGCCTTTCATGATTGTCCGGCCGGCTTCGGATGGAATTCTTCAATACATAAAGTAAACTCCTCAAACCCAATCACTGCCGCAGGGCAGACTCATCATACAATGAACAATTTCTACGCATGGTGTAAACGCTATCTCTCCTTCACGCTGCTTGCCTCACTGACGGTGGCGGCCCTTGTCCTTTTTGTCAATGAAAACTCGCTGATGCGCACCGTTGAGCAGGAGAGCCGTATCACGGAACTTGAAGCGGCCATAAGTGAGGCCACCGATACTCTCGAATATTACCGCAAGCTCAACCATTCGCTCGACACCGACAAGGAGACTATGGAGAGAATAGTCCGTGAACAGTACCACATGCAACATCCCGATGAAGATGTCTACATCTATGAGTAAAAAGACAAAATCCAATAATCCCTCTGTCCCGGCCGCTTCGCAGGGACGTGAGACCCTGTCGACAGTCCTTGTGACCGTCGGACTCCTTGCCATAATGGTCGCGGCTGTCCTTCCGCTTCTCCGTGTCGCTCAGGATTGGGCGCGTTATCTCTATGCCGCGGGAGCAGTCATCCTTCTTGTCGGACGTTTTGTCGCTCCGGCTGTGAAGAATGCACCTGTTCGCCTGCGCCGTCTTCTTCATATCGAGATATGGACAGCCATCATCTTCATGGTAGGCGCTGTTTTTCTCTTCCTTCCCTCCGCCGGAGCAAAAGACTGGATAGCCTTCACCCTTGCCGGTGGTTTCCTCACGCTCTACACCTCAATCATGATTCCGCGTCAGAAACTGGACTGAAAACGGAGGTGCTGTTAGCCGGAAAATCAAAAAACATCTTAATTTGCAGGGAAATTGCAGCATTTTAAGTAATTTTGCTCCCAAATCATCACAAATGGCCAATTACTTGACTATAGACCAGGGTAATTCCCAAGCGAAAATCTCGCTTTGGAATGACATGCAGCTCGTTGACACAGTCATCGAAGAGCGTCTCACACCCTCCTTTGTCGAGGATTTCGTGAACCGTCGCCCACTTTCGGGTGCCATATATTGCTCTGTGGTCCAGAATAATGGACCGGTCATCAACAAACTCAGCCATCTCGCGAGGTGTGTCTATCGCCTGAGTGCCTCGACCCCTCTGCCGATAAAAATAGGCTACGGAACCCCGCAGACCCTCGGATGTGACCGCATAGCGGCGGCCGTCGGTGCATGGAGTGAATTTCCCAGACGCAATATCCTCGTGGTCGATGCCGGAACTGCGGCTACCTACGATTTTGTCGATTCCGAGGGTGTCTACCGCGGAGGCAACATTGCCCCGGGTATCAGTATGCAGTTGAAAGCCCTCAACCACTTCACCGCGCGTCTTCCGCTCCTGCCGTTTCCGGAACACATGTCAACCCTCCACGACTCGCTCCTTGGCCATGACACTACGGAGGCCATGACCCTCGGAGCCATCTACAGCGTGGTGGCTTCAATCGGATATTATCGCAGCCGTCTCCCCGAGGACACCGTCGTGGTGCTCGGCGGTGGATGCGGCCGTCATCTTGCACCCCTCTGCGATTTTGATACCCATGTCGATGAGCATCTTGCCAGCAGAGGCTTAAACAGAATTTTGCTATACAATGAAAATTAAGACTTATCTCATCCTCGCCATTCTCGCGGTCTTCACGGCTTCAGGCCTTTCCGCCCAGAACACAACCAGTCCTTACTCGAAGTTCGGCTACGGCCTTCTCCGCGACAACGCCACATCGGCACAGCGTCAGATGGGTGGTGTCGGCTACGCAATGCGTTCCGGCCGCCAAGTCAATGTCATGAACCCTGCAGCCTACGCCGCCATGGACTCGCTGACATTCATTTTCGATATGGGTACTGACGCTTCGCTATTCTGGCGCAAGGACAACACCGGCAAGGACCATGACTGGGGTGGCGGTCTCGACTATGTGACCATGCAGTTTCCGGTCAGCAAGATAATCGGTGTCAGCGCCGGTATCCTTCCTTATTCATCGGTCGGCTATTCATTCGGCTCTGAAATCAGCAACGGTGCGTCGTCACATCAGGGCACCGGCGGTCTCAACCAGCTCTATCTCGGAGCGGGTATCATGCCGCTCAAGAACCTTTCGGTAGGTTTCAATATCAGCTACCTTTTCGGTAACATCTACAATGATGTCTATGTGGCACAGACCGGCAGCTCGACCCAGTCGCTCTTCGAGCAGGTGATGGAGGTGAAGGACTATCATCTGCAGTTCGGTCTGCAATACCGCCTGCGTCTGTCGCGCAAGAATGCAGTGACATTCGGTCTGACCTACACTCCCTCGAAAACGCTTCTCGGCAAGACGTACGTCCTCAAATATCACGATACATCCAACGCTGCCCCCGACACCATCGCCCCGGGCATCGTGAAACTCCGTGACAAATTCTCGCTTCCCGACACATGGGGTGCCGGCATCGCTTACGAGTGGAACGACCGTCTGCTTGCTGAAGTCGACTTCACCTATCAGAACTGGTCGAAGGTGAAATATAGCCAGATTGAGAACTTCTCCGCCACAAAATTCTCCAACCGTTGGCGTGTAGGCGCAGGTTTGAGCTATCAGCCTGACTACCGTGGCGGTTATTTCAAGCGTATGAGCTATCGTCTCGGCGGTTTCTACAACCGTGACTATGTGATGGTAGAGGGTAACCATGTGAAGGACTATGGTGTTTCGTGTGGTTTCGGTTTCCCGGCCTATCAGAAGACCGTCGTCAACCTCGGTTTTGAATACTCGCAGCGTCAGGCCACTCCCAATCCATTGCTGAAGGAGAAATATTTCCATATCACCCTCGGCATCAACTTCAATGAGGTCTGGTTCTTCCAGAGAAAACTGCGTTAATCCTTTTCCGGCGATTCAGATGATGAATAGTGAAGCTTCGGTCAACCGGATGCGTCTGTTGCCTTTTGTCACTGCCATTGCGATTGCTTCGGTGACGGTCGCCGTGACCGGTTGCAAGGAGAGTGATCCGGTGGGTATGGGCAACGTCGATGTGGCCCACACACCGACCATGCTGACGCGCGATGTCGAGACTCTGATTTCGGATTCCGGTGTGACGCGTTTCCGAATCGTCACACCTATCTGGTATGTCTATGACGAGGTCGAGGAGCCTTACTGGCGTTTCCCGGAAGGTCTGAATCTTGAGAAATTCGACAATTTCTTCCGCCGTGAGGCAACTGTCGAGGCCGATTCGGCAACCTATCTGAAAAACAGACAGATATGGCAGTTGGACGGGAACGTCAACATCACCAATGTGATGAACGAGAAATTCCTGACCAACCAGCTCTTCTGGGATCAGCGTCTCCACAAGCTTTACTCCGACTCATTCATCCACATCGAGCGTCCCGACAAGGTGCTTGAAGGCTACGGATTTGATTCGAACGAACAACTGACGCGCTACACAATCCGCAACGTTTCCGGTATCTTCCCTGCAAATGCGTTCCGTGGCGACGGTAAGGCTGCTCCTGCCGATGAACCGGATGTGGAAGAGGAGGAAGTCATCGATGAGGACAGCACGCAAGCTAACGACAGCATCAAAACTGCAAATACGAAATGACACTTACTGCCTGGCTTATACTATCAATAGTCTCGCTTTGCTTCTCGGCCCTCTTCTCTGGAGTCGAGATTGCATATATATCGGCTGACCGTGTCCGTGTCGGTCTTGACACAAACCGCGGCGGTTTAATCAACCGCATCATCGGCCGCTACTACTCCAATGCGGATTTCTTTATCTCCACCATCCTTGTCGGCAACAACATTGTCCTTGTCATCTACGGTATGGGTGCCGCCGCGCTTCTCGAACCGTGGATTGAGACACATGTGTCGGCGAATCAGGCTGTGATACTCATACTTCAGACACTGATTTCTACGTTGGTGATTCTGTTCACGGGCGAGTTCCTGCCAAAGTCGGTGTTCCGCATCAATCCCAACACTTCGCTGAAGATTGCTGCGCTTCCGGTCTATTTCTTCTATATCATCCTCTATCCGATAGCATGGTTCACCTCATGGCTCTCAAAGATGTTGATGAAGCTTGCCGGAATCAAAGCGGAGGATACGCGTCTGGGTGTCCTTTCGATTACCGATCTCAACGATTATCTTGAAACCAAGATTGACGACCTGGAGAATCCCCAGGAAGTGGAGGTGGAGAACGAGGTGAAGATTTTCCACAACGCCCTCGACTTCTCGACCACCCAGCTCCGCGACTGTATGGCTCCGCGCAATGAGCTTGTGGCTGTTGACATCGACTCCACTACGCGCGAAGAACTGTCGGAACTTTTCACCTCCTCGGGCCGTAGCAAGATTCTTGTCTACAAGGAGGATATTGACAATGTCGTGGGCTATGTCCACGTTTCGGAACTTTTCGATCCGCAGAGGGATTGGAAAGATAATATCAAGGAGGTGCTCTATGCTCCCGAAACTCTCCTTGCCAACACCATGATGCGCCGCTTGCTGAGCGAGAAGCGTTCGATGGCTGTCGTGGTCGATGAGTTTGGCGGTACAGCCGGACTTGTCACTCTTGAAGACCTCGTAGAAGAAATCTTCGGTGACATTCAGGATGAGCATGACAAGAATGGACTTATCGCCAATGAAGTGTCGCCGGGTGTGTTCGAGTTCTCGGGCCGAATCGAGGTGCGCACGCTCCGCGACGATTTCCGCCTCGATATTCCGGAGGATGACGAGTATCAGACCCTTGCGGGCTATATTATCCATGAGACCGGTTCGCTCCCGCAGCAGGATGAGCGAATTGAAATCGACGGCCTCATCTTCACCATCGAGGCCCGCAGCGCCACCCGCCTCGACCTTATCCGCGTCGAAACCTCAACACAGGAGGGATAATACCATCTAAGCTTAGAAAGGTACAGAAGTCGCCGCCTGAGAAGGGTACATAAGGCTTGGGCTGAGAAGGGTACATAAGGACATAAGGTCAGAAGGGACATAATAATTATAAAGATAAATATATAAAGATAAATATATAAATGACGTGAGTTCAATATGAGAACTCACGTCATTTATTTCACAATATATTGAGTCACAATATATTAAATCGCAACATATTAAGCCCCAATATATTATATTGCAATAATTTATTACGTTTCTTCTGAAATTTATTATGTCACTTCTGACCTTATGTCCTTATGTACCCTTCTCAGCCGAGCTTTCTGTACCCTTCTCAGACGGAGTATTTTCTAATCCACGAGGGAGGCGATTTGGGCGGGGGTAAGGCCGTTGGCTTTGAGGACTTCCGAGGCATCGTAGCGGTCAAGGAACTCTTTCTTGAGACCGAGGGTGACGACGTTGACAGGTGAATTGCCCAGATAGGCTGCAACCTTCTGTCCGAAGCCACCGTCGAGGATGCCGTCTTCGAGAGTGATGACAGTCTTGTAGTTTTTCAGCGAGTCAAGACACTCCGTGTCGAGTTGCGAGAGGTTTCGGGGATTGATTAGTGTGGGTTGTTTTCCCTGATTGCGCAATACAGTCGATGCCTGTGTGGCTATGCCGAAGAAATCACCGGCTCCGATGATAGCCACATCCTTGCCCTCCTCGACTATGTCGTATTTGAAGAAATCAACGTCAACGGGACGGTCGGAATGGACCACATCGCCTCCGGGAGTGCGGATGATGACGGGATAGTCCGTCTGGTCAATAGCCCAGTCGAGCATAGAGAGATATTCCTCAGCGGAGGTCGGGGCGAGGAAGACGAAATTCGGAATGTTTGACATCATCGCGATGTCGAAGAATCCGAGGTGGGTCATGTCGGGTATGCCCCATACACCTCCCGCAAAGTCCACAATCACGGCAGGGAGATTGTTGATGGCAATATCGTGCGAGAGCTGGTCGTAGGAGCGCTGGATGAAGGTCGCCATGACTCCGAACACCGGACGGCACTTGCCCTTGGCCATTCCAGCCGCGAGTGCTGTGGCTCCCTGCTCGCAGATACCTGCATCGATGAACTGTCGCCCTGCAATCTGACGGCGGTCAGGTGTGAAACCGATAGCACCCGGGGTGCCGGCGGTGATGACAGCCACCTTGGGGTCGGCGTGCATACGGATGAGCAGATGGCGTGCGAAAATGTCGGTGTAGTCCTCGCTGTCGTCGGGTGAGAGCGGAGAACCTGTCTTGAGGTTGAAGGGAGCGGTGTAGTGAAAGGCTTCCTTGTTGGCCTCGGCGACTGGCAGACCCTCGCCCTTCATTGTGTTGATGTGGACAAGGACAGCATGGTCGGCGTCGCGCGCGGCTTCAAACGCCTTGATGAGCGCCTGAAGATTGTTGCCCTCCTCGACATAGATATACTGATAGCCAAGGGCACGGAAAATATTGTTTGTGGCAGTGCCGTTGGATTTACGGAGCTGCGCGAGATGGTCGTAGAGAGCACCGTGGTTCTCGGCAATCGACATCTGATTGTCGTTGAGGATGACGATGAAGTTGCTGCCGAGGGTGGGGGCGAAGTCAAGACCTTCGAGAGCCTCGCCGCCGCCGAGGGACGCATCGCCGATGAAGGCAACGACATTCTCCTTTCCGCCTTCGAGGTCGCGTGCCTTGGCAAGACCTGCGGCAAGGGCGATGGAGGTGGAGGTATGGCCAACTTCGAAGAGGTCATAGTCGCTTTCGCGCGGACAGGTGTAGCCTGTCACGTCGTCGTAGTGCGCGGGGTCGATGAAGGCTTCGATTCGGCCTGTGAGCATCTTGTGGACGTAGCTTTGATGGCTTACGTCAAACACTATTTTATCCTTCGGAGCATCGAAGACATAGTGAAGCGCTACGGTCGCCTCGACCACACCGAGGTTTGGCCCGACGTGACCGCCGTGGGCCGAAAGCTTCTTCAGCAGGTTGGCGCGCAGCTCCTCGCTCAGATCCTTCAGCTCTGTCAGATTGAGATTCTTTATGTCGGCAGGGGAGTGGAGTGATTTAAGATCTATTTCCATAATTATATTCTGATGATTATATATGTATTGTCCGGCAATGTCTATATGACCGCATGATATTGCCACTACAAAATTAACATATCCATGATTGAAATGTTTTACCATTCGTGGAGAGATAAATACCAAAATTGCCGTAAATTTGCACAACCAAAGCCCTGAAGAAATGACAACCGACACACTGACCCTTGAAGAATTCACCGCCCGGCTCTCGTCGCTCATATCATCCGACTCATCCCTGCGCAACGTCTGGGTGACAGCCGAGACCTCGGATGTCCGCCGCGCCGCCCACTGCTATCTGGAGCTGATTCAGAAGCATCCGACAACGGGTGAGCCCGTGGCGCGTGTCCGCGCCACCATCTGGCGCTCCGCTTTCGCGCGCATCGAGAGCGATTTCATGGCTGCGACCGGAAGCCGTCTGGCAAGCGGCATGAAGGTGAGGGTGCTTGTCTCGGTCAACTATCATCCTGCCTACGGACTGTCGCTCAACATTACCGACATCGACCCTGTCTATACGATGGGCGACCTCGTGAGGCTGCGCATGGAGATTCTCTCGCGTCTGCAGAAGGAGGGAGTGTTGGAGCTGAACCGTTCGCTCGATTGGCCCGACGTCCCGTTGCGCATAGCCGTCATCTCGGCTCAGGGAGCGGCGGGCTACGGTGACTTTGTCCATCAGCTCTACACCAATCCGCGCTGCCTGCGGTTCACCACGCGTCTTTTTCCCGCACTGATGCAGGGACGCGAGGCTCCCGCATCAATCATCGCCGCGCTCGAAGATATTGCTGCCGAGGAGGAGAACTGGGACGGCGTGGTGATTATCCGTGGCGGCGGGGCCACGAGCGATCTCGCATCCTTCGAGAACTATGATCTTGCTGCCAACATCGCGCAGTTCCCATTGCCTGTCATTATAGGTATAGGCCACGAACGCGACGTGACGGTGTTGGACTATGTGGCCAACATGCGTGTCAAGACCCCGACGGCTGCGGCGGAGTGGCTTGTCAACCGTGGAAGCTGTGCGCTCGACCGCCTCGACTCGCTTGCCTCGGAGATTCACCACACGGCTTCGGCCATCATCGCCGGTTCGCGCGAGCAGCTTGCCTACATATCCGCCCGTCTGCCCTATCTTCCGCAAGTGGCCATCGACAACTGGCGCAAGCGGCTCGACCGCTCGATGCTGAAACTGGCTGAGACCGCGCGCGGGAGGCTCAGGCCGGAGCAATCGCGCCTCGACATGCTTGCCGAGCGCCTGACGGTGAGCGGTGCGGCCATCATCGAGCGCCGTCGCCACCGTCTCGATTCCATCGCCGAGCTGATAGAGGTGCTGTCGCCTGTCGCGACACTGCGCCGTGGCTATTCGATAACGCGTGTGGATGGCCGTGCCGTCGTCTCTGTCGAAGGGCTCCGACCGGGGACGGTCATTGAGACAACTCTTGCCGACGGTGTCGTAAGCTCTAACATTCTTTAATCTCCTTTAAGACGGTTGCGGGCAACCCAACGTTGCCGACGGGTGTTATAGGAGTATCACTAACCAATAAAGAATACGATTATGAGCTCCATGCAACAAAACATAGCCGACCGCGCGGGTGAACTCTCCGCACAAGCCGCAAAAGTAAGTGCCGAAGCAGCCGAAGTGGCAGCTAAGGCTCAGTTTAATGCCGACAAACAGGAAATCGAACAGACAGCCGCCGAAGCCAAGGCTCAGGCTGCCGAAAACATGGCGGAAGCCAAGGAAACATTGGCCGACAAGCTTGCAGATGCAAAGGATAATTTTGCCGACAAGATGTCTGACGCTAAGGACACGCTGTCCGACAAAATGGCCGATGCGAAGGATACGATTTCCGACAAGGTCGACGACCTGAAGGAAAAGGCTTCTCCGCTGCTCGACAAAATCAAATCGGGAGCGGCAAGCGCCCTCAATTCGATAGCCGACACGGCGTCGAATCTCGCCGACAAGCTTGATTGACACTCGCCTCGGAGGGGATGGCCGTCTCAGGGATTGCAGACAGGTATATGTGTCCATAAAGGAAACGGAAGTTACCTTGTCGCCATCTCGCGGACTCCTCCCGACCGAATTTGAAAAAGATTAGATTCTCTCTAATATCATAAATTTACACACTCATTTCCAATCCGTCCGCCCCGAATCCACCACCCGGAGCGGACGGAATTTTTTTGCTATGTACGCCCCCGGCAGAAGTGTCGCCACCCCATGTCTCGGCACGGAGTGCATATTGAAAACCACCGGTTCCAAGGCTCAAATCCTACCATAACGGTGCATGAAATCAGTCAACATCTGAAGAGGGTACAGAACGACAGAAGGTCAGAAGATACAAAAAGGTTAGTTTCAGTAAATTATACTTCTGTTGCTTTTGTCTATTATGTTCTTTTGTATCTTTTTTTCACCGTGCATGGACAGGTCTCGAAATAAGGGTGTGCTGCTGGAAGAAGCCGGGGCTTGAGAAAGAAAATCGGGCCTCTTCCGGGTTGTCCGGAAG
>NZ_CAJTMT010000015.1:0-36174 GCF_910577345.1 uncultured Duncaniella sp. | reverse complement strand
CTCATACTTACAGCACTGTTCGTTCAGTCGCTTTGCTGTTGTGCGCATGAAGGGACTCGAACCCCCACGTCCTGAGACATTAGATCCTAAGTCTAACGCGGCTACCAATTACGCCACATGCGCGGGATTTGGAATATCTACGATTTTCCAAATGCAAAGGTATCGCTTTTCGTCAAACTTTCCAAATTTATTTCAGAGATTCGGCTGATTTGACTTGGACCACGCATGAACCACAACGCATGTAGCGCATAGCATCAGTATAATTCCATCGGATTGCGGCGGTTGTCTTTTGCTTTCATGTCGGTTTTGGATTTAGAAGTCTTGCGAAGCTTCTTGCGCGTATTTCCGGCAGGGTTCTCAAGGTGCTCCTTAAAGTTTTTGAGATATTCAGCGCGGGTTGTTTTCTCATAGTCGTATGGAAGCAGAGAGATGTCGGCCTTATTTCTGTGCATTCCCATGAATTTGAAATGATACTGATTTTTGGTATCATAAACTTCGAGTATAAGGCCAGGCAAGCCGTTGAACTTCCACGGGCCATCCTTCAGGGGTATTTCAGTGGTAAACCATGCGATATAGCTGCGGCCTCTGAATTTGCAGGTAGCTTTTTGGCAGAGGTGGTCTCTGACTTTTTTCGTTTCATTGCTTATCTTCCAGTTGAATTGTGGAAATGGCTCTTGATAAACGATGTGTTTATCTCCGATATCGTCGGCAAAGGTCATTGTTTTGCTGGCCTGATCCTTTATGACATTGTAGGTTTCTATTTTCTCAAATTTGCCTCTGAGTCGGATAAGAAGATTCACAAAACTTTTTCCGCTTTCCGACATGTTCAGTGAGTCAAAGTAATGGGTGTCCTGGCTGAAGAATATTGATTTAGTTCTGTTGGCCCGGAGTATCATGACATCCTCGGCAATGATATTGTCAACAGTATCCTTTTTAAAGGTCAGACTGTAATGGCAATCCACTATGGATAGGTTTTGCTTTTGGGCAAAAACGCAAAGCGACTGAACGAACAGCGCTGTAAGTATGAGCCTCTTTTTCATGAATAGGTTGGGTCTTAGATGGATTCGAGATTGGTTTTATACTGTAAAACTACGCTTGAAAACTTTCATCCTCAGAATCAAAACTTTCAGATTGATGGACTGACTTTGTTCTGTGACGCGCTTGGAATCAGATGAGTGTTTCACACGGACGTGTCATGTTCCCGGACAAGCCTGACCATACTTTCATCCCGGCATTTCTATCCGATAAAATGGCGGAGGATTGATTCACCGTTGGAATAAGGGTATGGCAGAAGGCATAGGGATGCAATAAGGGCGATGAATACGATTGCGATGACTGCTATGCCCCAGCGTACCAGTGAGGGTGGGATTTCGCATATAAGTTGTCTGACCTTTTCTGAGCGAAGCTCGATTTTGTCGTGGGTAGATGAGTGCTGCTCCATATCAGTTACCTAATTCAAGTTGGTTCTTAACGAGGTTATAATAGGCACCTCTTTTTTCAATTAGAGAGGCATGGTTGCCGGACTCGACGACTTTTCCACCGTCGAGGACTATAATCTGGTCTGCATTCTTGACCGTGGAGAGACGGTGTGCCACCACAACAACAGTCCTGCCCTTGTAGAACTCATCGAGATTTTCCACAATGGCTCTCTCATTTTTTGCATCAAGAGCATTTGTCGCTTCATCAAGGAAGATGAAATCCGGATTCTTATAGACAGCCCTGGCAATAAGGATGCGCTGCTTTTGTCCTTGGCTCAGCCCGACACCGTCGCGCCCGATCAGTGTATTGTATTTCAGAGGCAAGCCCATGATATAGTCATGGATGTTGGCAATGCGGGCTGCTTTTTCAAGGCGTTCCACATCAACGTCACCGTCATCGACAGCGATATTGCGGGCTATTGATTCCGAGAATATCACGCCGTCCTGCATGACGACACCGCAATGCCTCCGCCACCATTTGAGATTATATTCATTTATGTTCCTTCCGGCAATCGATATTGCCCCTGCCATGACCGGGTAATAGCCGAGCATGAGTTTGATAAGCGTTGTCTTGCCGCTTCCGGATGCTCCGACAATAGCCGTCACCTTTCCCTCAGGAATATTGAATGAGACATCGGTCAGAGTCTTTTTAAGTGCGTGGGGGTCATACTTGAAATCGACATTGGAAAGGTCGATGGATTTTCCGTCATTGAACTCCGACGCCTGATTGCCGTCTGATTCTTCATTTTTCCCCTCATGAATCTCATTGATGCGTTCAAGTGAAATCTTCACATCCTGCAGAGAATAAATAAACGACATGAGCTGCTCCACCGGAGAGTTGAGCTGCCCGATGATATACTGCACGGCAAGCATGGCTCCGAGTGTCATCTGGGAGTTTATCACAGCGGTTGCCGCAAGCACAGTAATCATTATATTCTTTACCTCATTGATAAAAATAGAGCCGGCTTCCTGAGTTTGCTGGAGTTTAAGCGACTTCATCTGTACGCTGAACAGGTCGGCCTGCGTATCCTCCCATTCCCAACGGCGGCGGCGTTCGCAGTCCTGCAATTTTATCTCCTGCATGGAAGTGATGAGCTGATAGGTCTTGTTCTGATTCTTGGCCTGTTGTTCAAACAGTTCATAGTCAAGGACCTTGCGCTTTTTCAGAAAAGAGGTTATCCATAGTCCGTAGCAGACACTCCCTATGGCGAAAATTCCGAAAATCAGAGGATTATAAAAGAAGAGGACAATGCCGAAAATGATGAAGCTGAGGAATGTGAAGATGATGTTAAGCACCTGACCCGTGAGGAAGTTCTGCACTCGGGTATGGTCGCCTATGCGTTGCATCAGATCTCCCATGAGTTTAGTGTCGAAAAACGACATCGGGAGTTTCAGCAGCTTTATGAAGAAATCGCTGACGAGCGATATGTTGATGCGCATGGAGATATGGAGCAGCAACCACCGGCGGATAAAATCCGTGGCTGTCCTGCCCGCGACAATCATCAGCTCACCGAGGAGTATGAGCCAAATGAAACCTATGTCCCTGTGCCTTATACCCACATCGACGATGGCTTGTGTGAGGAACGGCATTATCAACTGGAGCACACACCCGAGAGCCAGACCGAGGATAATCTGCGTGAAATACGTGCGGTACTGTCGGATATATCCAAAAAGAAATTTGGTTGAATAATTATTTCTAATGTCTTTCTCATTAACAGTATTAAATTTATCTGTTATTTCGAGGTACATTGCTATGCCTTTGGTCTCTTCTGCAGTGTGCCCAATCCAATGATTTTTAAAGTCTTTGGCGGTATATCTTATATTCCCTTTTCCTGGATCTGCAATAAAAAAATACTTACCATCGTTACTAACCTTGTAAAGAACGACGAAATGATTTTGATTCCAATATAGAATGAATGGCCCATTAATCCTGATTAATTCATTTATGTGAATGCGACCTGCAATAACTTCAAGACCAATACTTTCTGCGGCGGCCTTTATTGCAAGCATCGAAACGCCTTCAGAACTCACCGGGCATATTGAAGAGAGTTTTTTTATTGAGATATTCTTCCCATAATAACTGCATACCATGGCAAGGGACGCAATCCCACACTGCATTGAATCGAGTTGTCGGATGACTTTAAATTTGTTATTTGAATATACCGGAGTCATTATCTTCGTTATTCATATCAATGTTTACACTCTTGCGTTGCTTGCCAGAGGAAAAATTCCATGCCACAGTAACCATTATCATATTTCTCTGAGCCGGTACAACGATAGACTCATGTTTGGATAAATATTTGTTTTGGATATTTTCCTTGAAAACAGGACCGTTTTTACTGAAAAGATATTGTCCCATAAGTCCAAATCGCCACTGATTTCCTACAATATAGTTTATATAGATTGTATTTGAAGGACCGGTATAGCTGATATATTCACCATTCAATGAACGGTTACGACTATGTAAATTAATCCCTGCGTTCCAATTTCCGGTAAACCAATCGGCTCCTACGTTGATTTGCCAATTATTTAAGTTCTTGGTGTAAGTTGAGCCTCGCGATTGGTACGAATTAAAATCCAGTGACATTGAAAGTGCCAGATTATCATTTGGTCCGAATTCGAGATTCAAGCTGTTTGTCAGAATTGACATGCGTTTTTGGTTGTCAAAAGACGTGACAAATAAAGTTCCATCCTGTGTATGCTTTGGAAGGATATAGGACATGACAGGGTTTATGGAGTTATTATAGCTTATGGAGTTTTGTATGTTCAGGGGGCCGATATTCTTTGTAATTCTTAATGTGGTGCGGTATTTCCACCAGTTTTTTAGATTTGGATTGCCTTTTTTCAACTCAAATCTATTTATGCGAAATTCTGTTGTTGCCATTTCTGATAATGAGGGCGAATTTTGTAAAATTCTCCCCAAGATATTGAATTTCCAACCGTTCATATTATATATGAACTGAATTTGAGGATGTAAAATCCATTTTGTACTACTTTCTCCATTCTGATTTATAATTCTTCCGCTTAATCCGACTCCAGCCAGATAATATACTTTACCAAGGTATCCGGAAGAGGATGCATAAGCATATAGATTAGTATCATGCATTTTATCTGTTGATGAGTTATCACTGATATATTTATTTGCTGTGTATGAGTATGCGACCCTTGAACCTATACTGAGATTAAAAGTGCGATTAACTTGACTAAAGTACTTAACTTCACCTATATATGATTGGCGTTTACTTTTTGTGCCATATTTATAAGTATTACTTACAATGTCAAGGTCTTCATCGTTAAACTCGCTTAGAGTATATTTGTAATCTGTATGGCGATAGTTTCCGGCAATATTAGCGGTTAATGTAGAATGTTCAGTCAGAAATCTTTTATAGTAAATATTAAGGCGTGGTGACAGATATTTCTCGTATGGTTCTGTATGTTGAAAATAGGGTAATCTGTCATCTTCCGTCACTTCCTGTAGATAAGCTCTGTCAGGACTATAGTAAAAAACTCCCTTGAATGTAATATCAAAAATATGCTTTTCGGGCAAGTAATGGTTGTAACCTGCCTGGAGGGTATTTTCCGAGAACTTCAATGGAGTATCGACTCCTTTGAAGGAAATAGAGTGTGGTTTGTCTCCAAGCATGTAGGTATTATTATTATCCACTCTTCGTTTGGTTAATGATGTATAGTCCGAATTCAGGCTTATTGCATATTCGGAATTATCAGTTGTATATTTCCCGAAAACGAAGTTCTGCCCATTGGCAGTCGAGATTGCGTTATTGGCAAATACAGCTGCTGCATAACCGTCAGCACGCTTCTTCATAATGAAATTTATTATTGCGCCAATTGATTCGTCATATCCATATTCTATTCCGGAATTCTGCACATATTCAACTTTTGCAACGTCTTTAGGTCGTATTGCTATTATATCCTGCCGGTCGACAGGTCGGCCATTTATCAAAACAATGGCATTTCCACCATCTGTCAAGTTTAACTCTCCTGTGATAGTATTGACTTTTAACCCGGGCAACATCATGCTTTGGATTAATTCAAATCCTGAGACGTTGAATTTCTGTTGGTTTATAGATGGAATCACGGTTAATGTATCGCCTTTTTGAATTCGCCGTGAAGCTTTGACAATGACTTCTTTGAGGTCATGTGTAGCAATACTGTCGTTCCAATCTTGTGCTGTAGCGGACAAGATTGTTGTTAAAATTATTGAGAGGATTATATATATTCGGTTCATCGGTAGTTTATAATTAGTGATTAGGAGTATTTACGTTGGTCAAAAGAGCGTCCCAAAGTTTCGGATTCTTACGGACCTCACAGATTTTTAATAACACTTTTTCTACGATATGCCTGAAATCATTACACTTTGGTTCGATAGGTTCATGACTGTAACCTTTCTTTCTTGAATCATAAAAAGATAATCTTGCGCATCCGCCACATATGTTTTTAGCCCAACAATTACTACAGATATTATTCTCTTTGAGAAAATACGACTTGTCTGACTTGAGGATATGGTTCAAACTTTTTTGTGAGTCCCATATTGATGATACGGGCTTCATCCCATCTCCAATATTCATGTGGCATGGGAATATACCGCCATCTGTTGATATTGCAAAAATGCTACGAAGAATTTGGCATTTGGTCTCTGGTTCTTTATTCACGATAGTTTTCAATATGCTGTTAAACCAAGGTGAATCAAATGGCTTATCCAATTCTGTTATGGCAGTTTTGCTGTTTTCAAGCGACATCTCATCAATCACGTCAGCTTTAATATTGAATTCTTTCATGAAATAATCGCGGATCATTGTTCGGGTATATCCATGATTGATATGTTGTTGGGTATAAGTGGACTCAACAGAAATTTTAAGTTTTGGGAAGGATGAAATTCGTTTTAAAAATTGATTGATGCTATCGAAACTGCCATTGCCCGAACGAGTTATACGATTAATATCATTGATTTCCTTAGGTCCGTCAATACTTACGGTGATGAATGAAAAATACTTTTTTATAAGGGAAATAGCTTTAGGAGATAGAATGGTTCCATTGGTTATGGCTCCAAATTTTGGAATTGATTGAATATCACCGTTGTTGAACTTAGAATGGAATTGCTGGCATACTAATTCAATTACAGGGCAATTTAAAAATGGTTCTCCTCCAAAGAATACAATATTTTTGATTTTTTCAAAATTATCACAACAATAATCTACAAATCTTTTTGCAGTCTCAGGAGTCATTAATCCACGGGATTTTCCGTATGTGCCTCCTGATGCGTAGCAATACTTACAACGTAAGTTGCAATCATTAGATACATGCAATGTGATTCGGTCTACGATTTTATTTGTCGATGGGTAATCTTTCGTATATTCGGTCTTTGTTTCGATGGTTGATTTATATCCGATTTTATCAAGAATAGAAGTTATATCATTATCAGTAAGCTGATAATGTCTGGCAGTTTCATTTATATTTCTATTTGTAATTAGATATGAGAGTACATCACGGGAGAATCTGTTGATGTCAAAAAGATTGAAGGTCTCAGTATTGAAGACACAATATTGTGATTCTGATTCTAATATTTTGATATTCGGTGTCATAATAAAAATGATAGGATGGATATAATGATATTAATCATCACACCATCCTATCATTTAGTTTGAATGATGACTACATGTTGTAATTTGGCATTATTTAGGGTGTCGCGCGGTCATCACCTTTCTTGACAGTCTCCTCATCATTTTTTTCGGGACATTTACCATTGGCAATTCCACAACCTCCTTCACTGCATTTACCATTGGTGATCATACACCCATTATAGGAGAAACCTCCCTTCGCTGACTCTAATTCATGAAGATCAACGGGTTCAATTTTTAATTTTTTGTGCATAATTGAAATTTATTAAACCCCGTATTAAAATTGCCACGGGGCATTGGCGTTAATATTAGAATGTATTCATTTCTCGAATTTTATATCTTTAAATTTAAGGTTTTCCTCTTCATCATTGCCGTATTTTATGGTTGGAATATCGCCTACGTTGGAATGACAATTACTGTTAAAAGTGGCAGATCCGCTCTCAAAGAGTTTTTTACCTCCTGTGAATTGGGCTAATTCATGAATAGTCAGAGGTTCTATCTGTAATTTGTGTTTCATGAGTAGTTCTAAAGCTTTAATAGTCCTTCTGCCGTCCAGTTGTCAGTGACGATTTCAATACGGTATGCACCGTGAGATGTCGGGAGAGAAAGAGTTGTGTTTATAGTGGAGTCATATCCGACGATATTGTCACTCAGATAAAGGACTACTTCACCTTCGTTTTCGCCATCATATATAATGTCGATAGTATTGCTGTCGGAATTGTACCATGCTTCGATATTGATACGCATGGGCGCACGGTGAACTTTAGGAGAACTGTTGTTGTCAATTGTGGATGCCTCCAAAACGAGTGGGATAGAAGTAGAATTACTCTCCTCAGCACTCGCCAGAAATGCGAATGCCATCATTACAAGAATAAGAGATAATAGTTTTTTCATTTTCAAATATGAGTTTTGATTGATTTTGATGCTGCAAAGTTACGGTGACAAACTTTCAGCCTCCAAATCAAAACTTTCATATTTGAAAATTATTTTCTTTGGTAAAATGTTGAATTTTAGATGTCTATAAGATAATGTGTAAATTATTTTGGCGCAAAGACGTCCCGACTTTCATAAACGGTAGGAGATGAAAGTTTTTACAGGCTTTTGAGGAGTTTTCTGACGTAGATTCCGATATTTGTCTCGTGTTTATCAATGCCTAATTTCTTTCGGATGGCACTGCTTGTGTTGACATGGCTGCGTTTTTTCATATAGCTCCCGACCTCCTTGCCGCGTAGTCCGATTGCATAGAGACAGACGTAGTTGATCTCTTCGGTTGTCAGCCCGTGGTCCTCGAAATACCGGATGAAGTTTGGATGTGATGCCTGAAAAGCGAGCCGGTTGGAGTTCATGAAGGCTTCGGTGTCGTCGGTCAGTTCTCTGACCCATGTGTCGTAAGGCTTCTCGTACTGGTCGTTGGCCGTGATATAGCTTGCAAGGAGGGAGTTGAGCATCTCGATGCGGACCTTTATTGCGTCCTTTACCTCGCCGGGAAGCTCTTCCTTGGCATCGATAAGCGCACGGAGGCTGTCGCTCTCGGTTTCGAGGGTAGCGACACGATGGGCAAGATTCTCGGCTTCGAGAACCTTATTGTCCATTTCCAACTGAAGGGTTTTGTTTTCAAGGGCAAGACGGTCTTTTTCAAGCACTAATTTTTCGCTTTCCTATTTCAGTTTTGCGTTCTCCGACTCCTTAGCCTTTACTTTTTCAAGTGCCAGTGCCTTCTTTGTCCGGTTGCTGCGGACAAGCAAGAGAAGTATGACGACACCCATTGCAAGGACAACTATGCCCCCTACGCAGCTCCATATTATTTGGGATTTATGACGAGCATCTTTTTGGGCTTGGAGTTCTATCTTATGTTTTTCATTTAAGGACTTTGCCTTTTGGTCAAATTTGAAGGCATTGATTGCATCCCATCTATGGACGAAATCACGATATGTCCGATATGCCTCCTCATATTTTCCCAAATTTTCCAGAATTGCTACATTGATATATTGGTACTTGATGGTGTCATATTCGGCTCCTTGCTGTTTTACTTGGGTGAGAAGTTGTTGGGCAGTCTCATTTTCCCCTATTCTGTTGTAGGCAAGAGCAAGATTTAAGATACCGTTTATGTCTAAATTCCATGAACGGCTGTGGGTATCTATCATATTTTTTAGCTCTTGAACGGATTTAAAATTCAAGGTATATGAGAGCCTATATCCCTCAATGGCTTTATCCTGGTCATTATCAAGCGACGAAAAATGGCTGCATAAACTGAGGATACTGTCCGCTCTATGGAAATCATGAATTATGATGACACCGTTCAACGCATTCATAAGACAATCAAATTCCAGTTCTTTGAGTGCTTTATCTTTATAGATGGTCGCAGCTTTCAGATAATTGGAAGCATAACCGTTAAAGTCATAAAATTCCTTGTAAATGATACCTTCTGCTACCAGTAGACGGGCTATACATAGTGAATCATGGCTAAGAGGCGCTATATCTGAGCCTTTGATGAATGAATTCAATGCATTGTCCCTGTCTCCGGCATTTTGGAAGATTCGTCCCTGATAGTAGTAGGTTCTCAGCTTTTCATCGGGAGTCCCATTGTCCAGGTAGTAGTCAATAGCCGGTTGGAGGACATCAAAGTTTGTTGTGTCGATTAAATTTTTATCAAGGGCCATTGACATCAGCAGGGCATAGCGTGCCTTTTCAGCCTTCCCGGAGAGGCTTGTTTTGTCTATATCAGAAAGTAGTTTCAGAGCTGAGTCGGCTCGGGTTTCCATCAGGAATTCGGCGTGATTGAACGTTTCCTGCAATTTTGAGTTGGAGCAGGAAACAATATGACAGGCTAAAGAAAGCAGAATTATTACGAAAATACTATGCAGCGATTTCATGATGTCGGTGGGGATGAAATAGGAGGAATTATTCACACAGTGAGTGAAAATGTGTGGTATAATGCTGCAAATTTACAATAAATAATTCATTTTTCTTATTCCTTATATCCCATCCGGAATGATAAAGTGTAAGCAATCGGCAGTATGGAGAGCTATAATAAACCTTTTCGTTTGAATTGTTGTATATTGTGTATATAATGTATATCTTTGTGCAGAAAAATAAGAAAGAATTATGGCGACCGCATTGAACATCAAACGAAAAAATATAGATTTGCCCATTGAAACCCTGCAGAAACTTTCTGTTATGGCCGTTGCGCAGGGCAAGAGCCTAAAAGCTTATATCGAATCCATACTCATCTCTAAAGCTGAGACCATCAACGTGAGCATAAGCGAGAATCCCTCTCCATCGGGCGATAGATGGTTTGACGATCCGGAGAATATGGCATCCGTCTATCGTGGAATAGAGGAAATGAAGGCAGGTAAAGGCCGTTCCTACTCTATTGGTGAGTTAAAGGACATTTTAGGATGAGGATTGGTTCTGTAGAGGATATTATTCCGGCTCAAATTGTAATTACAGTGCATGAAATTCGTAAATATCTGAAAAAGGTACATAAAGCCAGAAGGTCAGAAGATACAAAAGATTAATTTCAAGCAAATTATACTTCGGTCGCTTTTGTTTGTTTTGTTGGTTTGTATTTCTTTTTATCGCACATGGACCGGATTTTCGGAGTGGCCCATAATTCTTATGTTTCTTTTGCTCGTTTGTCCTTCTGTATCAGAAAAAAACCTTTCATTCAGCCGTCCGGTTTTCGATGAGTGCGATGGCGCGGGCGGTGAATTCGGCGGAGGGGAGGTCGTAGGGGAGCCAGTTGATGGGGAAGCCACGGTTCTCCATGCCGCGGAACCATGTCATCTGGCGTTTGGCAAACTGGTGGATGGCGATTTCGAGCCCCGACACCATTTCCTCGCGCGATAGGGCGCCGGTCAGGTGGAGGGTGAGGAATTTGTATTCAAGACCGTAATAGATGAGGTCGGCGGCGGGGATGCCTGAGTCGAGGAGGCGGCGCACTTCGTCGATCATTCCCGCGTCGAGACGGGCGTGGAGGCGCTCCGTGATGCGCCGGCGGCGCGATTCGCGGTCGATGTCCACACCGATGACCACTGCATCTGTCAGCGGCGACGGTTCGGCCTGACGGGCCGCGTCGGGGTGTTCGGCATAGTAAGTCTGTATCTCTATCGCGCGGATGGCGCGCTTGGCGGTGTCGACATCCGTGACGTTGTGGAGAGTCTTCATTCCGGCGAGGATTCCGGTCAGTTCCTCCAGGGATTTCCCTTCGAGGCTCTTGCGCAGCTCAGGATTTTCGGGCACCTCGGGCAGACGCAGCCCTTTGAGGACGCTTTCAATATAGAGCCCTGTGCCTCCGCAGAGAATCACCCTCTTCCCCCTTGCCTCGATTGCAGCCTTGGCCTCCTCAAAATCCCGCAGGAATTCGAAGAGGTTGTATTTATATCCCGCGGGGCAGATGTCGATGAGGTGGCCGGGAATCTCGCCGTATTCCTCGATGTCCTTGCCGGTTCCGAGGTCCATCCCACGGTAGACCTGACGCGAGTCGGCGCTGATGATTTCGGCATCGATTTCGCGGGCGAGTTCCACGGCCCTGCGGGTCTTGCCCGATGCGGTCGGGCCGGTTATGACAATCAGTGGCTTACTCATAGATGGAATTTTCGTGTGGGTGTGGGTGGATGTGTGGGCTGCTATATGTGTGGGGTATGGTTGTCAGTTATTGATGCTCTGGCGCTGACGGCGGCGCAGGAGGCGGCGGAGCTTGAAGAGAGGGCTGTCCTCGTTGAAGCGCGCGACGTCGAGCCAGAGGGGATTGTCGAAATCGACGTTCCAGTCGCAGATTCCCTTCAGGCGGAAGGCCGGACGGTAGTTCTTGATTTTGTAAAGGCGGAGTCCGTTGATGTCGTAGGTCTTCCATGCCATTGTCACGGTGTGGAGGCGGTGGATTTCCGAAGTGAGCATGTGGGTGAGCTCCTTGTTGTAGAGGAGGCGCTGGAGCTGCGAGAGCGAATACCACTGTCCGCGCAGCGTGGAGTCGGCTATAGCTTCCTTTGACGGGAAGCAGCAGATGAAGTGGAAGATGTTGGCCTGGCCCGACATGTCGGTGCTTTTATACATGAACCGTATGTTGAAGCTCTCAGGGTCAAGGCCGCTGAGGTTCACGAGATGTTGCGAGGCATCCTTGAGGCTGATGTAGTTGCGGTGCGAGAGGTTGACATCCGCAGGGGTGTCATATTTGTTCCCGTCAGGCATGTCGTTGAATTCCTCGATGCGTGAGAGGAAGATATTGTCGTCGTGGAGCAGGATAAAGCGCACCCCTGAACCGTTCATGCACACGCGGGGATTCATCTCGATATGGTTGTAGTAGTAGCTCCAGAGGGTGAAATATCTCATGCCGAAGAAGATGACCGAGAGGCCGTAGAATATCGAGGGAATCCAGTTGTAGAAGAAGCGGTCGGACGTGTTGAGATTGACGTTGATGTAGTAGCAGGCATAGTAGATCCAGCCGATTACTGAAAGCACGGCAGAGATGACCATCAGGAAGCGCACCTGATAGCGGCTCTCCTGCGAGAACACTTTGCCGAGAAATCCGCGTTCGGTCGAGGTGCCGTAGCGGATGATGCATCTGCGGCACACTCCCGCACGGTTGCCACGGATGGTGTAGATGAGGCAGTAGACGGTGGCGACAGGGCCTATGATGAGGATGGTGAGATAAGGGATTCTGATGTTGACAAGTTCTTCGGGATAGAAGAGCGAGATGAAGCCTCTGGCATAGATGATTGAGATGAGCACCATTATGACGGCGGAGACGCAGAGGGTGTGGACACAGATGGTCTGCACGAGGTCACATGACGATGCCTGGAATTTCTTTCCTGTATTGCGGTAGACGATGAGGAGAATCATCACTGCGAAGGTGATGATGGGAATCCAGGGGCGTGGGACGAAAAGTGCGGCGAGTTCGGGCAATGCGATAGCTCCTACAGCGATGGTCCAGTTGAGCCAAAGCGTGAAGATAGCCTTCTCATTTGTTATATGATGTTGGGTCATGAAATCGGGTTACTTATACTTGCAGATGTTAGGGAAGTGTGGTAGGTGAACGGTCCGGACAGGAGCGTTGAGGAGCGTGGCGAGGGGAGTGGGGCTTGCCCGTTTCAGCGCAGATTGGCACCGAAATAGGCAAGCATACGGGAGTAGACCGACAGGCGCGCGCCGCAGCCGTAGATGGAGTGGTTCATGTTGGGGTAGATGAACATGTCACACCATTTTCCGGCAGCCTGAAGGGCCGAGGTGTATTGCACGGTGTTCATGAAGTGGACATTGTCGTCGGCGGTGCCGTGCATCATGAGCAGGGGAACTGAGAGGTTCTTGACAGAGTTGATAGGCGCTGAGGTCTGATAGCCGTCCTCGTTTTCCTGAGGGGTGAGCATGTAGCGCTCGGCATAGATGGTGTCGTAGTAGCGCCAGTCGGTCACGGGTGCGATTGCGACGGCTGCGGCGAAGGGTGTCGACGGAGTGGAGACGCACATCAGGGTCTCGTAGCCGCCGTAGCTCCAGCCGCAGATGCCGATGCGCTTGCCGTCGACGTAAGGCTGCGAGGCAGCCCAGCGGGCAACCGCCTGCTGGTCGATGGTCTCATAGTGGCCGAGGTTGCGGTAGACGATTGTCTCCCATGCGCGTCCGCGACCTCCGGTGCCACGTCCGTCGGCACAGATGACAATGTAGCCCTGCATTGCAGCATAGCAGTCCCAGTCGATGGTCCATGAGTCGAGCACCTGCTGCGAGCCGGGGCCACTGTATTGCGTCATGATGACAGGATAGGAGCCTGAGGGATTGAAGTTGGCCGGTTTGAGCATGTAGGCGTTGATGGATATGCCTTCGGGTGTGGTGACGGTGATGAATTCCCGACGGGGTGCCGAGGCATATTTTGCCTTTGTCTTGGCATTGTCTTCAAGGACCCTCACATCCTTGTCGGCGATGGTGCGGAGGGTGTAGACGGGAGGGGTCTGGGCGTTGCTGTAGTTGACAGTGTAGTAGTTCTTGGTAGGGGTGAACCATGCGGATGCGCAACCCTTTTCAGGGGTGATGTGTTTCATTATGCCCTTGGCGTCGATGCGTGAGACCACACGGTTGATTGGTCCGGTGGCTGTCGACTGGACGTAGTGGTTGCCGCGGGCATCGGTGCCGTAGTATTCGAGCACGTCGAAATCACCCTTTGTGATGGCGCGGGTCATGGTGCCTGAATAGTTGTACTGGTAGGCATGGGTGTAGCCTGTGCGCGACGAAAGAACCACGAAATTGTCATCGTTGAGGGTGAGGTTCTCATAGACTGCCGGTTCGAGCCATGCCTGTTCCTGCTCCACGAGGATGGATTTGGCCACATTCGAGCGCGGATTCATCGAGAAGAGTTCCATGCGGGTCTGCGCGCGGTTGAGAGTGGTGACGATGAGTCGGTCCGGTGAGCCTCCGTAGGCAATGCGGGGAATGTATTCGAAGTTTCCGGCAGGGATGTCGAGGTTCTTTGTCTTGCGGTTGTCGACATCGTAGCTGTGGACGCTTACTTTTGAATTAGGTTCGCCTGCCACGGGATATTTGTAGGTGAATGCTCCGGGATAGAGGGCATATTGCTCCATCGGGTCGCATGTGCCTTCATAAAGGGGGAAGGAGTAGGCTGGAACCTCGGTCTCGTTGTATTTGATGTAGCATAGGGTCATGTTGTCGGGTGCCCATGCCATCGAGGATGATGTCGTGAATTCCTCTTCATATACCCAGTCGGGGACACCGTTGATGACGTGGTCAGTCTTGCCGTCGGTTGTCACATCGACCTCGGTGTTGTAGTCGATTTTGTGGAGGTGTATATTGTTGTCCGGACCGACGAAGGCCACCATGCGTCCGTCGGGCGAGAAGAGGGGCTCGCGCTGATATTCGAAGTTGACCGAGAGGGGATGGAGCTGACGGGTGCGGATGTTGTAGACATAGAATTTCGACATGGAGGAGCGGCGGTAGATTGCCTTGCGCTCACGGCTGACGAGGAGCTTGCTTCCGTCGGGGCTGAGGGTGAATCCTTCGATCGAGGAGATGGTGGTCTCGCGGGTGTGGGTGACATCCATCACCGTCTCCACCTCCTTGCCTGAGGCGGTTTCGTATTTGACAATCTTCTGACCGTCGGCCGAGAGGGCGAGGTAGTGCAGACCGTCGGCTGTGTAGGCAGGGCGGCTCACCCGTGCGGGTGAATTGTTGGGAAATACGTATTCGGCAAGGTTTTTGTCATCGGATATGTTGGCTGACACGGCCTGAAAAGCGGCTGTCGCCATCAAGAGATATGTAACGGCTTTTTTCATTGTTTCGTGGTCGAAGAATACAATTGGAATCGTTTTGTTTTTTGCGAATATTGTTTTTACCTGTCGGTTTTGCTGTATCGTAGCGACTTAGAAGAGCGATAGCTGCGCTTCGTTGTCGTTGGTCGGTTTGCGTGGCGGTTCATGATAGCCGAAGTCGGGATCGTCGCGTTTGGCCGAGCTGCCTGCAAACCATTCGGTGTTGTCGAGGTCGCTGTCGATGCGGTTCTTTTTGGGGCGGCCACGGCGTTTGGCGGCTGCCTTTGCCGGTTCGGGCATCATGGGGTTGGAGGGAGAGGGGGTGTCGGTCGGCGCTGAGTTCTGCTGCGTGAGGCGCGTGATTTCGGCTTTGAGGTCCTTTATTTCGCGGCGCAGTTTCATCTCGCTGTTGGCCTGATTGTAGAGGTTGGTTTCGACGGTGCGGCGCAGTGAGGCGTTGGATTCCTGAAGCTCGCTGATTTTGGCGTCCTTGCGGGCTTTCAGGTCTTCGAATCCGTCGAGTTGCTGCTGAATCTGGGTGAGCACGGCTTCCTGTTCCTGCTGCATCCGTTCGAGTTCGTTGCGCGAGGCTGCGGCCTGGTTGCGGAGGTCGTTGATCATCGCGTCGCTCATTGTTGTCTTGACTTCAAGCTGCTCTTTCAGCGTCGTCTGGCGGGCCAGTTCCTCGCGCAGGCTTTCGAATTGGGCCGAGAGTTGGGCGTTGGCTTCTTCGAGACCGGCCATGTCGCTTTGGCGCGAGGCTATCTCCTGCTCTGCCTTGGCCTTTGCTTCCTCGATGCTGCTCTTTTCCTGTTCGAGACGGCTTTTTTCTTCCTGAAGTGCGGTTTTCTCCTCTTCGATTCTGCTTTTTTCCTGCAGAAGTTCGGATTTTTCCTGTTCGAGCGTGGTTTTCAGATTTTCGAGTTGTGCGAGCTGTTCGGGCGTGGCAGTGCTTGCGTCACCGGCTGGTTCGGCATTGACGGCTTCACCATCTGTACGGATGGTCTCGGCCTGTTCGGCCAGTTTTGCCTCAAGTTCCTTTATCTGATGTTCGAGTGTGCTTATCGTGCCGTCGAGCTGAGCGTTTCTGCTCCGTGCGTCCTCGGCTTCTGTCTCGAGCACTTTGATGCGTGCGTTGGCCTTGTCGAGTTCCTCCGGATTTGTCAGGCCTTTGCGCGCGTAGTAGCGCTCCTTTTCCTGCGCTTGCTTCGTGAGCTGGGTTTCAAGGTCATTGATGCGGTCGAGGAGGGCGCGCTTCTGACGGTCGACGCTCAACTGGAGTTTGCGGTTCTCCTTGCGCAGACGTTCGGTCTCGTTGTCGTCGCCTTGCAGTTCGGCTATTTTCTTTTCAAGCTCCTCCTTCTCCTTTTCCCAGATGGTGGAGTCGGTGGATAGTGCTGAATTGACGCGCTGACGGAGGGAGTCGGAGAGGGAATTAAGGATGTAGCGGCGCTGCGCATCGACGTTGAGACACTCCCTGACGAATTCGGGTTGTGTGCGGTTGAAGAGGTCGATGACTGCATCGAAGAGGTCGTCGGTCAGTTTCTTGTCTGTCTCGGGACCCTCGGTCGACGGCTCATCGGCCGTGGCAGAGGCCGATGTCAGCAGTCCGGCCGGCGGGACCGGCGGTTGGGCTGAGGGCACGGAGTTTTCCTCCGTCTGATTGCTGACGGCATAAGTGGGGACTGTGGGGTCATATTCGCCCTCCTCCTCTTCGGTCTCGGGGGAAAAACCGAATGCACGACGAAAGAGTGTCATTATCGACATAATTTGCACAATGTTGATGGGGTGCGTCAATCAGTCTGACGCCCGACCGGTTTCAGGGTAATAGAGAAAATAACTGCCGGCGAAACTCTGTCAACCGTAGCCGCGCGCCATCCTGGAAGGCGAAAAGGTTTGAGTACGCCACAATGCAAAGATAACTGAAAAAATCCAAAATACACTATACTCCCCGACAATTGTAACCGAAATGTCCCAAAGAGATGAAAAAATCTGCGTAAATTTGCACTCTAAATCTTACGACGATCGTGAAATCTGCAGTTGTTTTTACCTTAGCATTAGTCTTTTCGGCCTTCATTCAGGCATCGTCGGGCCGCGGTGTTCCCGTGTGGGGCGACCTTGGCGACGGCAACTTTGCAAATCCTGTCCTGAATGCCGACTATTCCGACCCCGACGTTATCAGGGTCGGGGACAAGTACTATATGACCTGCTCGGAGTTTCATTTCATGGGTATGCCTGTGCTTGAATCTGACGATATGGTCAACTGGCGCATCATCGGGCAGGTTTATGACAGCATCGGCTTCCCGGGCTACGACGGCATGGCCAAGTATGCCGAAGGCACCTGGGCTCCTGCGCTGCGCTATCACGACGGTAAGTTCCGGATTTTTGTCTGCACTCCCGAAGAGGGACTGTTCATGACCTCTGCCGTCAATCCTGCCGGGCCGTGGGAGCCACTGCATCTTGTGAAGGGTATTGCCAAGTGGGAGGATCCGTGTCCGTTCTGGGATGAGGATGGCGAGGCTTATCTCATCCGTAGCCGCCACCGTGCGGGTCCCATAATCATCCACCGGATGAGTGCCGACGGGCGGGCTCTTCTCGATGATGGTGTCACCGTCTATGAAGGTCCTGTGGCCGAGGGTCCGAAGATGTTCAAAAAGGATGGCTACTACTATATCAGTATTCCCGAAGGCGGAGTGGGAGAGGGGTGGCAGACCATCCTGCGCTCGAGGAATGTCTATGGCCCATACGAGTCGCGCCGTGTGCTTGAGACCGGTTCGACTAAGGTCAATGGTCCGCATCAGGGTGCGCTCGTGGATACGCCTGACGGCGACTGGTGGTTCTATCATTTTCAGTCGGCCGGGGTGCGCGGACGTGTCGTGCATCTCCAGCCTGTCAGGTGGAAGGATGGTTGGCCATTGATCGGGTGTGACTACGACGGCAATGGTGTCGGTGAGCCGATGGAGGTCTGTCAGATGCCGTTTGGAAAATCACAGTCATCGTTCACTCCGCAGACGTCAGATGAGTTTGACGGGCAGAGTTTGGGAGTGCAATGGCAGACGAACCATAATCCCGTAAGGGAGCGCATATCGCTTTCCGAACGCGAGGGTTGGCTGACTCTTTCGCCCCTTTCCGCCGGATGGCTGAGGACGGCCCGCAATCAGTTGACTCAGAAAATCATGGGCTTCCGTTCGCAGGCTGAGACGGCAATTGATTTCCGCGACATGAAGCCCGGCGATCGCAGCGGGCTCGAATGTATAGGCAAAGCTTTTACCGGTGCCGGCGTGATGATTGAAGATGCCGGAGGCAAGGATGTCCCGACGCTCTATGTGGAGGTTGACAGCGCAGTGACTTTCCGCAAGCCCTTGTCCGATGTGCCTGACGGTGGCGCGTTGGTCATAAGGCTCGATGTGGATACCGAGGCCAACCGCTTTGCCTACAGTTACAGCACCGACGGCATTGATTTCAAGCCTATGGGCGAACCTTTCGAGATGAAAGCCGGATTCTGGAAGGGTGTGAGGACGGGTCTGTATGCCTACTCTCTTTCTCCCCTTCCCGGCAAAACGCATTTTGATTATTTCCGCTACCGGCACGACGGTGCGGGAAATCATACATATCAATCACCAAATTAGATATTTAATTGTTATCTATAATATGAATAGAAACATCAATGATTCAGCCTCTGATGGCTACACCATGCTTGAGGCTATTGAGGAGGCGAAACGCTGCCTCCACTGTAAGAACCCGCTTTGCAAGAAGGGTTGCCCTATCAGCAACGACATGCCTGATTGGATCCGCGAGCTGTCGATGGGTAATCTCGGCAATGCGATGGCTATAATAAACGCAAAGAGCAATCTTCCGGCTGTCTGCGGACGCGTCTGTGCCCACGAGCGCCAGTGTGAGGGCCATTGTATCCTCAACAAGAAGGGCGCGCATATCAACATCGGTAAGCTCGAACGTTTCGTGGCTGACTTTGACAGCTCGATGAATCTCACGCGCGAGAATCTTGTCCCCAAGACCCGTGGACGTGTGGCCGTCATTGGTAGCGGTCCTGCCGGTCTGACTGTTGCGGGTGAGCTTTCCCGCAAGGGTTTCGACGTTGAGATTTTCGAGATGGAACCTGAGGCTGGCGGTGTACTCATGCTCGGTATTCCTGAATACCGTCTTCCCAAGGATGTGGTGCGCCACGAAATCAAGAAAATCTGCGAGCTTGGCGTCCGTATCCATTGCAATGTGACAATCGGACGCGATTTCACTGTCGACGATCTCTTCGCCCAAGGTTTCGATGCTATCTTCATGGGCACCGGTGCCGGTAAACCCAAGAAGCTGTCTATTCCCGGCAACCATTTCGACGGTGTCCGTCAGGCCATCTATTTCCTCCGTCGTGTAAGCCTTTACAACTCCGGCCTTATCAGCCGTGATGAGATTCCGGTCAAGGAGGGCGACAATGTGTTTGTCATCGGTTGCGGTAATACAGCGATGGATGCAGCCCGCACGGCCCTGCGCATGGATGCGAAGTCGGTCACAGTGGTCTACCACCGCGCAATCGAGAATATGAGCGCGCTCAAGGCTGAGTATGACGATGCCGTTGTCGAGGGCGTTAAGTTCATGTGGAACTCTTCGATAAAGGAAATCCGTGGCGAGAACGGACTCATAAAGGAAGTGGTCATCGATAAGGAGGGAGAGGAAATTGTCCTTCCTGCCGACAAGGTCATCATGGCAGTCGGCAGTCAGCCTGCGAGCCGCATCGTATCGACCACAGAGGGAATAAAGGTGGATGAGAAAGGCTATGTCCTTGCCCGCGAGATGCCCTACGGCATGACAAGCCGCAAAGGCGTGTTTGCCGGAGGCGACGTCACCAACCGTCCCGCCACGGTAGTCCATGCCATGCAGGATGCACGCAAGGTTTCCGACGGCATCATGCAGTATGTCGACGCCCTCAAACTCATGAATGAAATCGACAGCGGCCAGATCTGAAGATAGCCCCAATCGATTCAGATCGATGTATTCCGGCATTCAGTCGGTTTTGAAATTCGATTAATGGTTTCGGTTTTCAGTTAGGTTTGAAATTTGATCGATGGTTTCGGTTTTCGGAATTCATCGGTTTTGAAATTCGATTGACGTATTCCGAAACTCAGTTGGGTTTGAAATTCGGTTGATGGATTCGGAATTCAATTGGATTTTTAAATTCGATTGGTGTATTCTGGAACTCAGTTAGATTTTGAAATTCGGTTGATGTATTCCGGAATTCGGTTGGATTTGAGATTCGATTGATGTATTCCGGAATTCGGTTGGATTTGAAATTCGATTGCTGTATTCCGGAATTCAGTTTGGATTTTGAAATTCGATTGATAGAGTCGGAATTCAATTAGATTTTGAGATTCGATTGATATATTCCGGAATTCGGTTGGATTTGAAATTCGATTGATGATTTTCAGAATTATCGGTTTTGAAAGCAGACTGATAGTTTAGAGATATGTTAAAGGCCTCCGCCAATCCTTTTGGATAAAGCGGAGGTCTTTGCGTTTTTGATATAGTCGCAAAAGTTTACTGATACATTTAAGCACCGATGTAAGTAATGAATACAAACAGCACAATCCGGACCAAATTTTAAATATCAAAATGCAGTAAAACACGCCAAAAATATATCTAAAACTCAGAAAACACTCGAAAAACACATAGAATTGGAAAAAAGTTTATAAAAAATTTGCACACTCCAAATAAAACCCCTACCTTTGCAACGCAAAAACGGAAAAACAACATCGTTTCCTTCTTGTAAAAACATATAAGGTGCCATAGCTCAGTTGGTAGAGCAAAGGACTGAAAATCCTTGTGTCCCCGGTTCGATTCCTGGTGGCACCACCTGAAAATCAGAGAGTTAGATAAATTCTGACTCTCTTTTTTTATTCCCTCCCACACCCTGCGACAGCCCCACGGTAGCCCATGGTTAAACCGAGAGTTAAACCAAGTAAACCGTATGAATGTTACAGCTAACATCGTGTGTTACAAGTCGAAAACTCTTGCAAACGGTGAACACCCTCTAATGGTGCGAATCTGCAAAGACGGCAAAAAGAAGTACAAGAGCTTAGGTGTGTCCGTCAATCCTAAGTATTGGAACTTTGAGAGGAATACGCTAAAACCTAACTGTCCTAATTTTGAGTATCTTAGCAAACTGATTGCTAATAAGACAAGTGAGCTTTCCACAGAGATAGTTAAACTAAAATCCGAGCGTAAAGAGTTTACTGCAAGCACTTTAATTGAGGATAAGGCGAAGCGAGTTAAACCAAAAACCGTGCATGAACTATTCTATGAGCAAATTCAACGGCTCACAGATGAGGGCAGACGTGGCTATATGCTCTCTGTTAAGCAAGTCTATAACTCGCTTCTATCGTTCAACAAGCACCTTGACATCTGTTTTTCAGATATAGATGTTTCATTCCTACGCAGATACGAAACATGGCTACGCAAACAAGGATTGGCAGAGAATACAATCGGCATACGATTCAGAACACTACGAGCCATTTATAATTTGGCTATGGAAGAAGATATAGTAGATTCTGCCGACTACCCTTTTAAGAAGTATAAGGTGGCACGACTGCATGAGGACACCGCAAAACGCTCTCTTTCTAAAGAGGACATTGACCGTATTCTCGCCTACAAGTCCACTAACCGCTATATGCGATTCCCTATTGATATCTTCGCTTTCACATACTACTGTGGTGGTATCAACTTCATAGACATAGCCAATCTTACTTCTGCCAATATCATTGAGGGTAAGTTAGTCTATAAGCGACATAAGACAAGCAAGCTAATCAAAATCCCTCTGCAACCGCAAGCCGTTGAGCTTATAAAGAAGTATCAACGCAAAGATAGTCCGTATCTGTTCCCAATCCTATCTGACTTCCACGAAACGGAGATACAGAAGTCCAATCGTATTCACAAGGTTATATCCAAAGTGAACAAGCGACTGAAAGAGATTGGCGAGGAACTTGGCTTACCTCTAACTCTGACTACCTACGTTGCAAGGCACAGCCAAGCAACTGTGATGAAAAAGGCAGGGGTATCAACAGCCGTAATCCGTGAAATCATGGGGCATAGCTCTGAACGAGTAACGCAGATTTACCTTGACAGCTTCGACAATGAGCAGATAGACAATGCCATGAAAAACTTGCTATAATTGCAGAATCCACATATTTACAGAATCCGCTTACCTACAGATAGGCGGATTTTTCGTAACTTTACATATCTAAAATCTCCGGCACATGAAATCACCCCTCGACATATCCACGAATAAAGAGCCATTCCAATATATAATCAATCTTATAAGAGGAAAGGGAGAACCGTATATATCCCCTGACGGTTTAGTGATGTTATTCCCAAGCATTATAAAGTTGACTGCTCCCGATGATGCCCTGTTTGTGTTTCAGGAAAGATATAACAGTGGCGAGATTCCATGCCAATATAGATATGAGGAATTTATAACGGACATAGACTTGCAAGCCACTATAAAAGGATTGAATTTAGACCCTGATGCATTTTGGCTATTGGTTATGTTTAGTTTTGATTATGCTTGTGATGCTTGTTTCTCAGGCTATGAATTTGCAGATTCTGTTGGCACACAGATTGCACAACTGCTGTCAGTATTATCAAATGAGAATAAGGTTCAAATTACGGTAAAATCAGGAAAGTCAAAGTCTATAATTTCAAATAAAACAGTCGTTTCCAAGATAGAAGAATGGATTAGACATGGCTATGAGTCAGAAAAAGATAATCTGACAACTCTTGCCATAGATAATACCTCACAGATACTTATTGATTCAGAAGAATCAAACTCTGTGTTAGTATGGTATTTTGCATCAATATTGAGGTACTTTTTTGAGATAAATCCCCAATATAAGGGTAGAGCGAAAAAATGTACTCCTATCTCATTCAACAAAAATATCCTCATTTCTAATCTAATATATCACACTCGCCTATCTCGAAACCCCAATTTTCTGAACGATGATGAAGCCTTAAAAGGATTCTTCAAACAATATAAAGGCAAGGAGATTATGGCTCGGTCAGGAATATACCCAAGTCTTTAATCCGTCTCAAGCACTTACACAAGCTCCATTTCTCCAATCGAGATATGGGGCTTTTCTCATTTTATGGCTATCGCAATTTCAGGGGGAGTAGAATTCAACCTGATTTTTACTCTCTAAAGCCCCTCTTAATCCGCAGTAATTTTGCATCGTAATCCAAAACAAATGGCAAGTGCGCATAGCTAATGAGTGGGTAGATTACAAATGTCATACCTCCTAAAAGAATATAATATGGAGAAATATAATATGGCTTTTGTACAGCCAACATCAGAAACGGTGTATCCCAACACCGAGGCTCACAACGAGCTAAAAGCCATGATGAATCGTGGGGAGAGAATAATCCTATCATTTGGAATTGACCGCTTCGGATATGAAGTTGTCTATCCGCAGAGCAAAACAACAGAGTGGTTTGGGTATCAACTCAATCCACAAAACTTTCAGTGGCTCATGGGCTATCTGAAAGAGGGTAAAACCGAGGACTTTTCCCTTGACCCTATGCAGTTGGAAAAATCAGATTATTCAGATGCCAACACGTTCAAAACGGAAATGCTCAAAATGTTCGTTGAGAACAAACTGGGCAACATTCAGTTTACCCCACAGCTCCGTGACCGTAGCGGTAAACTTTCCGCAGTAGCGTCTTTCAGACATGGAATAATCAGCTTCCGTGTTGAGCGTACCGAAGAACTCTGTGAGTATCTTCTTGATAAGGGTCTTATTAGATAACCAATGCTAACCGAGAGTGGGGATAATCTCTCCTATCTCCACTCTCATAAACTATCAAAACATGAAAATCATAAATATCCCTATTCGCCGAGGGCAACATCTATCCGATGTTTATTCAATAGAATCAAATACGATTCTATGCAAGACCCTCACAGGACTTGGAGCCACATACTCCGAGATAAAGGCTAAAAGAGATTCTATCATCATAGAGCCAAATCAGCCTGCAATAATAGGGAAGTGCAAATCAACAGTACACAAGAAAGACAATCTTTTCGGTGTCATGCAAAAAGTGACGGTTGATGATGTCGTTGAATATCTTGAACGTTCCATAGCCGAGAGGAAGAATATCAAGATTCTCTCAACGCCCGAAAGTTTCCACAAGGTTAAGCAAGCCTTTGAAGTACTTGAAGAAAATCCCTATGTGCGTTGCTTCATGCTTTTAGATGAATGTCAGAAGTATGTGCAAGACAACGACTACCGAGAGGATATAACCATGCCGATTGAGGACTTCTTTAAGTTTGACAACAAGGCAATGGTATCAGCCACCCCTATTATCCCCTCTGACCCTCGCTTTGAGCAACAAGGCTTTTCACTTGTTAAAATCATACCAGATTATGAATATCGCAAGAATATTTCCATAATTCACACGAATAACGTGCTTGAAGCCTTAAAGGTTACTATTCCTCATATTCTGAAAGCACAGACCGAGCCGAGAAGAATATGTTTCTTCATAAACAGCACGGATATGATATACCAGCTTATTCAAAAGTTGGGTATTGAGAAAGATTCAGCAGTATTCTGTGCTACAAAGAGCGTGGACAAACTCAAACGCAAAGGATTCAAGTGTGCTTACGAAAATTGGGATAAGGCTCACATGAAGCAGTACAACTTCTTCACGAGCCGATTCTACACAGCTCTTGATATAGAGCTTGCAGAAAAGCCTGATGTAGTGTTCGTTACGGAACCGTATTTTTCGGAATACACTGCGATTGACCCTACAACAGATGTCGTACAATCCATTGGCAGATTCCGCAATGGCACTTCTACGAACACCCACGTAGTTTGCACTCGTAACAGTTTTCCAATCCGCACAAAAGAGGGAATACGAGAGTTTCTGCAAGCAAGTGAGCACACCTATAAGGTACTTCAAAACCTCTACGATTGTGCAACATCAATCGAACAGAGATATGCTTATAAATCGGCATTGGAAGTTTTGCCCTTTAAGCGAATGATGCGCAACGGTCAGATTGACTTTTTCTCAAGAGACAATTATACCGATGAAGAACTTGTGAAGTCAGCTTATAATAATATCGACATACTTCTTGAACGATATAAGGCAACGGAAACGCTAAACCCTATCCGAGCTACAGCCCTTATCTACCAATTCGGCGACAGCGACAGATTGAGATTAGGAAGTAAATCAGGCGATGTGCGAGAAACAAGAGAGCAAATTGTTTCAATTCTTGAAACTCTTAAAAATGATACAGATTCAGAATTGGTGCAGTCGCATATAGCAGAACTTCGACAGATAGACCCATTTATCGTTGAAGCATACGAAACAGTTGGCAAAGAGGTTATTGAAGCTAACCGATATGTTACCAAGAGAATAAAGGAGGCTATGATTCTTAAATCCCGTCATAAAAAAGAATCGGGAGCAGAGTTCTTTCAACTACTTAAAAATTCGTTTGAGAGCGGAAAGACCTATCAGAATAGGTTTATAAAACAAGAACTTCTGCGTTTCTATGATATTTTGGACATCAACCACAAAGAAGCTGTCACAGCACAGACTATCAGAAAGTTTTTCAATGTGAGAGAGTGCACGCTCAAAGGACAAAGAGCCATGCAACTATTAGAGCCATTAATTTAAGGTAGGTACATTTTCTCTCAAAAACTCTCTTTATAGGGAGAATTTGAAAAATGTCCTTTTCAAAAATCTAATACCAACTCTGCAACTAAGGTTGCGGAGTTTTTTTTTGTCTCAAATAATTTTCATGTCTTATTTCTGAATAAATAGCGAATGACAATTTTAAGGTCGAAAATTTAAATATTCTCGAAATCTGTATTTCCGCAGAAATCAGATACGCTGGTAATCTCAATAAATCCTGATCTAAATTTTATAGAGAGTGCTATAAGTGTGAGTCCACTAAACTCAAAGTCCCCCCTCCATACTTGAAAATAAAGATAAAATTCATATTCAATAACCTCTAAAAATTCGCTACAAAATGGAAAATCTAATGATTTTACCTGCGGTTGAGCCTAAAAGAATCAGTTGGCTCAACAGCTACGCAACAGACGCGGAGGTAATAACAGACATTCCGCAAAACGAGAAAAAGACACTTCCGTTTATCGAAGCAAACACGAAAGCGGTTGAACTGTCACACCTCAAACATGAGTGTATAGTGCCAGTGTTCAGCAAAGACAATGAGCTGACAATCTCACACCCTGCATTTATCGAAACGGTAGCGGAAGCGGTCAGCACGTTCTACAACGGAGAAACAATCGAAAAGCCTGAAATCCGTGTGTCGCACATAATCAAGGGAAGAATCCCCGAAGCGATACACAAGCCTGCAAATCAGCTCTTGGAATCAGACAAAACGATTTACTATGAGCGTATGATGTTTTGCATCGAAATCCCCACTATCTATGAAACGGTAGAGGGAAACAAGCTCACACTGACTGTTGGCGGTGTACGTGCCTACAACCACATGAACCTCTACTCTAAAAAGTCGGTGGAGCGTTTCAAAATCTTTGTGGGCTTCAAAAACCTCGTGTGTTGCAACCTCTGTGTTTCCTCTGACGGATTCGTGGAACAGTTAGAAGTTTCAAACACTTCTGACCTCTATCTGCGAGTGTTGGAGATGCTCAACCGCTATAACCCTGCCAAACATCTACATCTAATGCACACACTTGGCAACACAACAATGTCTGAACATCAGTTTTGTCAGATACTTGGAAAAATGCGACTGTATCAGGCTCTGCCACAGAAGATGCAACGCAACATTCCACCGTTGCTGATAACTGACACGCAAATCAATTCAGTGGCAAAAGCCTATATCAGCGACCCTGATTTTGGCTCTTATGGCTCTGACATTGATATGTGGAAGTTCTACAATCTCCTGACCGGAGCAAACAAGAGTAGCTACATAGATAGCTTTCTCGGCCGTTCTTTCAATGCTACGGAAGTGGCACAAGGCATCAACGCCGCCCTGCATGGCGACGACCGTTATTCGTGGTTTATCAACTAAATGTGAAACATGGGGGGGCACTCTTAATTGCGGTGTCCCCTTATTATTTATGCAATGAATCAGAATCATAAAGATGTCGCATCAGAAAGGGGTGTGCTTGCGGTCTGTATTGTTGTGGGACTTATACTGTTCTGCATCAATCCGCTTATAATCGTTGTTATTTGGCTTATATGGTTGCTAATCACAAGCATAATTAGCTGAAAGTCCTTAACTCAGGGCATCTGAACACTTTGTTTCAGGTGTCCTGATTCTTTTTCCATGCTTAAAAACATAGGCATGGATAGCCCCACCAATAACATTTTTTTCTTATCTTTGCACCTGATTCACAGAGCCGAAGAGTTGGCTTGTTTGAATCAACATAAATAACGAAAGGTGTTATTGAAATTTTATCTTCAATCATCAAATCTCGCAAATTTGAAATTCCACGAAGATAAGGTTGGCAATAGCACCTGCACTGATTGCTTATACCCTGCCGTCAACGGTAGATTATATAGCAAAATCGGTGTGGGGCTATTGTTTTATCCGTGGAATAGGCAATGCGAGAGCCTGATGATTGGATAGAACAAGATACAATCCTCACACCTTTTTTCATGTCTAAATGTAAACGTCGTAGAGAGGATTATGCGACAGCAATGATTATGAAAATAAAATATCTAATGGTTTTGTTTGCAATCCTATTAATAGGGATATGCTCGGTGTCGTGTTCTGATGAAAACGAGCCAACAATGGAAGTGGCATACGATTCATTCTGTAATGAATCGGTCAAAATCATGATGTCCGAAGATTGTGTTGTTTTTTCCTTGAATTATAATGTTGCAGGCATGGTTATTTCCAATAATCGCAATGATTTAGAGGACATGGATGTGATAGGATATGCAATACTTAAAAACTATTACAAAAACGAAGGGTTTAGAACACCTGAATTAATGGGCAATGTGGTACTTGAGACCGCAACATGGTGGGATTGGTATTTTGACCCAAACCATTATACTAATGATGCACCATACACTCATGCGGAACGAAATACAACGTATTATTACCGGCTATTCTCTTTTGGTTATGGTAGAGAATGTGGCAACTATGTGAATCTATGGTTGCACTATGGGGACATAGCGGAATTTACAACACCTCAATGAAAACTCAGATACAAACACATTACAAAATCTCGGCATTGATATGGTGGAATCTGATATTCATCATATCAATGTCTTTGGTTGGTTGCGAGGAGATTAGAGATAGATTTGGACATAAATCACAACATAGGATTGAATTATATGATGATGCGATTTATATAACAATACCGTGGTACGAACCTGTAAGTTATAGTGCTGTTGTTTATCCTCGGAACTTTAAGATTGATGAAGTAATTAAAGAGACGTTTGTATCATTAAAAAATGTCCAAAAAGATAGAAATATAGGAATCTTCATTATTCTATATCAGAATGTATCAGACAAATACGGGAAAAACTATATTGAATCTTCATTGTATAAGATAATGGATATTGACACAAAAGAGGCAAAAAAATATCGGAACTATAGATTCTTTGAATCATCGTATGAATTAGAGGATAAAATTAGAATATTGCACAACTGTAAACCTCTAAAAATCATCACACAACAGATAAATTAATACTTTACAATATAATCCTACATAATACTATTTAACATATATAACTTTGAAATCTATTGCTTCTTTCGACATAAATACATTTTTCAAGTTTTTTCAGTTTTAAAGGGTGGATTCAGAAAATGTACCGTTATATTGAGATTGCTACCCTACAATAGAATCCACAAAATATCCTGCCGTCAAAATCCGTATAAGCTAAAACGCCTAAAATAAGACTCTTTATAGACGCACTTCCTCTGATTTTTCTTGCGTGGGTCAATAAAATTAGCTAACTTTACATTGAGATAATTAACGTATTGACAACCCCAATCTCGGAATACCCATAAGTTAAACCGTGAGTTAAACCGCAAAGATTAAATAGGGAAAGAGAAAGGCTCTCTGAAAGGATAAAGTGCCATAGCTCAGTTGGTTGCCACCGAAAGCGTCAGCTTTTGGTGGTCTTGAGAGCAAAGGACTGAAAATCCTTGTGTCCCCGGTTCGATTCCTGGTGGCACCACAGAAGACTGCTAAGTTTCAATAACTTAGCGGTCTTTCTTTCATCCACACCCCTCCGAGCCACTACAAAAGTCACCATACCCACCGTAAATTACTGAAATATTGATAGTTATGCGTGTTGCGGTGCGCGCATATCTATTTTGGCAGATATATAAAGTGTTGATTATCAGTATAAATTAGCATATATTTCATAGTCATTCACCATCATTCAATCCCACGCCACAGGCACACAACCCCAAACTTTAACGGAGTTTAACTATAACCAGCCGCAGAAAATGTGGTGACCTCAACCGAAAATCAGCCGGGTCACCACGCTAAATCGTTAAAATCTTCAAAAAAATTCGTAACTTTGTGTTTAAGATAGACAATTAAATTAGATATTGATATGGCAGACTTTCTGAATTCTAACTTCCTCCAGACGCTCATATTAGTGATTACTGTGGTTGTTACTCTCTTAATATATCTTGATAAGGAAAATAAGAGCATAAAATCAGCAACGACAATCCTTATTCTCCAAATTAAAAATATTGAGAAGAATATTGAGTATATAAAAGCCGAAGGCGTTTCTGGTGAAGCGATCAATGAGCAACCTCTCCATTACTCTATTCCTATTTTTGAAGAAAACGCATGGGATAAGTATAAACATAAGTATGCCTCAAGACTAAGTTCCTCTGACTTTGCTAAAATAGAGCAATTTTACGAAGTTGCTCAAGCCATTAGAATACAGCAACAGCAAATAAAACAAAAAATACAGGAAAACATATTTGCCAAAACGGCACATTATTATCAACAACAGTTTAATCGATTAAATGCTTGCGTACTAGATGGTCGAGAAGATAGAGAGAATTTGTGTTTCATTGATATGGATTACACGTTAAAACTATATAACAATCCTAAGTTTAGTGTTGGAACGTTCTTACATAAAGAGTATGGCAGTGGATTAATTAAAGGACTTAATCGGTATCAACGTCTTACGGGCACAACAGTATTTGAAAGGCTATGTAAAATCGGAAAGATTAAAAATCGATAAATTGATTTGTTGTTGTGATCGACTCATTATGTAACGCATCAGCTTTCATGATTTTATTGTTACTCTTTAAACTATAGGTTCTATGGATATCCTTTTAATAGCACTCATTATTTTATTTGCCTCGTTTATTTCGATGTGTTGTCTTAGAATTTATAAAACTAAATCCGCAACTCGAAATCTTATAGCCTCATTAGGTGGCATCGAAAAAATCTTTGCTCCTCTTGTGAGCGAGATTAAAAATGTCTTTGCATGTGACAATACTTCCTATTTTTGGGATAGAGTTATAGTGTGTGATGCACCAGCAGGAGTTTCCGAACTGAAATCTGATATATCGTTTAGACTCAGAAGGACATTGTTGTCCTATGTAATAACATACTCATCTTCTGGCAATTCATTGCCTCAGTATACTAAAACTTGGACATTCCCCGCTCAAACAAGCTTTGAGCTGATTTGGAATACCATTTGTAAAAGCATCGGCATTAGTACCGAGAATCATCCAACGCAATTAAATAATAAAGATAATAATTATAAAGCTAAGAAGAATTCAAGTTCTGAATTACCTGATATAACAAACCGAACTGTGAAATTTAATTTTCTTTACTCTTTTAAGATTTTACCCCATAGTATTGAAGAATATATGGATAATACGAAAGAATATATTGATGTAATGAGTATGTCAAGTATTCCCGATGAATTGGAGGAAGAGTTTTATAAAATAGATGTAGCCACATCCACCTTGCAATCAAATCCAGAGATAGAGATAAACGCTCTTAAAATGCCATCAAACGGTGGGATTGGAGAGGTTCACACTCTTCTTTTCATTCGTAATAGAAGGACTCGGTTCTCGAAATTATATTCTTTAGAGTTTAGTTTAGATGGGGATTTCTGTATTTGTGGAATATCTTCTAAAGGACATGAGAATTACGGCGTTTACAATAAATCAAAATTTATAGATTTTTGTGTGTCCAATTTCACCCGGGTTCAGGGAGTATCTTCAGTTCATATTACATCCGTTACATCTCTATTAGATTTTGCTAAACGTTATGGGAGAATGAAAGTGACGAAGGAGCTTATAAATCCTCATACGGGAGAACCATTTAAGTCTTGTGCGTTCATTGATGCTGATGGAAAAGTGACATTGGTTGGGTTTAGTACAACAATTGGCGAATTAACTCCAACTCAAATTTCAGAACAAAAGAACAATTTGCAAGTTGTGGAATTATCTAATGGTGTATTAAAACTGACTCGTAAACAGAGTGATTAGTAATTTTTTTTGATTTATCTGTATGGAATACTTCACTGTAAATAATTCAACTGGTGTTAGAGAGCTTGTAGAACGATTAAATGGTCAATCCTTCTATACAAATTCTTATGATTTTCTCTTATCTGATGAATTAATCATTTACGGATTTCTCAAGGATGAATCTTCAGAATATGGAGAAGGGAACCTTTTTGTTTTTGGTAAAACAGTTAGACCAGACGATGTTATTTTGGCTACATCAGATTCCATATTTTCCAAGATTAAGCGATATGGAATGAGCAGCAAATATAAAGGACTGCTAAATGCCAAAGGAGAGGTTACACTTCCAAACATATACGATGATATTTGTCTCTTTGCTTATGACCGAATACTCATTGAGAAAAACGGAAAATTCGGGATTGTAGATACATCTGGTAAAATTCTAGCAGAGCCCAAATACGACCAAATATTTGATGCCGGGGAATATACTATCGGATTTATCATAGACAATAAAGTTGGATTTATGAATACTAATGGTAGCGTTGTAATTAATCCAAAATTTGACAAGGCAACCTCCTACAATAATTTTAATGAAGGTCTTATTGTTGTATCAGAAACAATTGACGGTTTACCATATCAATATTGCATTGATCATTATGGACTTATTAAAGGAGACATGGAATATATTGGACAGGAAGATGAATATATCCCTCCATATGACACTTATAATGACGATGAATATTCTGATCCACTTGATGCTTATGATGGAGATCCTGATGCCCGTTGGAACACTGATTAAATACAACACTCACATCCTTATAAGTTGAATTTATCCCATTTTATAGGTGATATCCTTAAAATATTAAGATTATGATTAAATATTATCGAAAGATAGTTTTTACAAACTCAAAATTGAAAACAGGCTTCAGATTTGAAGATAAGTTCCAGATTCTACCTTTCAATATGGATGGGAAACCACAAAGTCCGTATGCGCGTCATTTCCCTCTTTTTCTCGAATATACTATAGAATATACCAATCGCGAACCTGAAGATATATTTGAGTTAGGGGCCATACGTATGAATAAAGAGAAGGAAATACTTAATCTACTCTCATGTCTTACAAATCATAGGTTTTTCAACTATGAGACGTCTATGATGGGATGGGGTATCATATTTCCAGATAAAAATTTAGAAACTATGACTATAGAAGAAAGGCAGAATTTTAATAATCAGGAAAGCCATTTTTTTATGGGAGGCTACTTATATAATGGGTTAAAAGAAGATATGCATATAGTGCAGTTTTCTGAATTTAAGGAGGAAGTTGAATATAAAGAGGCTCAAATGCATGAGTATTATACTGATAACCCTATAGACGATTACAATCACGAAATTACTTTCCCAAACACAATCAGCTCTGCTCTCTACTTTTATTATAAACTCTCTGATAAAACAAGAGAAAAAGTAAATTCATGTATATACTTAGTATGTGATGGGATAGACATATCAGCCCATAAAAGAACTTTATCCTTTCTTTCGTATGTGTCGGCAATCGAAGGGTTGGTTAGTTTAGAAGAAAATGATAACGAGATTATATTTGAATGTCAAAGCTGTAAGAGTATAAAGAGTTCCCCATACACCTGTCCTCAATGTGGTAGACCTATTTGGGGTATCAAACAGAAGTTTGTTAATTTTCTATCTAAATTTGTTGCGGGAAGTGAGAACTCAAAAAAGATTTACAAAGATGTATATAATCTTAGGAGTAAAATGACACATACGGGAAAACTTTTTTCAAGCGATTATGAACTATCGTTTAGTGAAACTCGCAAGGAAAAGGATTATAATGATTGGCTTATGCGACTAAAAACTTTGCAACTATTTAGGATTTCACTTGACTGTTGGCTAAGATATCCAAATAAGAAAAAACAATAAAAGGGAATAGTTTTTACCGAGAACTTTTATCTCTTGCGGTAGAATATGTATCAAAATAACGTTCCTTTACTACACTTCTTCGCTTTCTATTCGACACGGTAACGGCGAAGGGCTTAGTCAATACTGAGACCGGGATGGTAGCTTAGCTATAGTTGGAGATCATCGAAGATTCAATCGCCTCCTACTCCTTGTGATTGGTATATTGAGGACGCTTGACATACTACTGATTGTTGTTGGAACGACTCGGGCACATAACGGTTAGCCGGAAATGGCGTTAACTCATAACGAGGTCGGCAAGTAGTGAAAACATACCATATCCAATAATGATCCCTTATAATCTCACAGGGCGGACAGATGCAGCCACATATAATTTGTCCGTTCCTTATCCCAAACCCGCGAAAACTGTTAATTAGCTGGATGGAGCGCACGCTGCACGATTCCTTGATTTATTACACAACGGGAGATTAACGCCATCCACTGATATAGTATTATGTATCAAATAAGCCGACAGTCTTGGGAGTAACATCCGGGACTGTCGGCTCGATAATTTAGGGCAACTTAGGTCCTTGTCGAACTTTCTGCTTGGCTTTTTGCTCTTCCTTGAACTTACGTTTGGCATCGTAGAAGTCCATGTCGGGGTGGTTTTCAAGGAATCGCTTGAAGTCACCCGATACGGGTTCTCCATGGGCTATGCAGACATCATCATTGGGAGCATTGCTAAGAAAAACATGTGACATTCGGAAGTCTGATGATTCAGATTGAGGTGAAGATGTGGATGTCGGTTTGCCGGATGATACCACTTGTTGCAGGAATGCCGGAGGAATGTCTCGGCTCTTGGGTGGGTCGAAACTACATTGTGGCTTTCCGGTCTTGAAGTCGTGCCATATCCAGTAGTGTGCCTTATACCTATCAGCCGGTTTGCGTGCAAATGTGTAAACCGTCTCGCCTCTGCGATATGCCGCCTCATCACTCTTAGGTACATCCCACAAGAATTCAAAAGGCAAGGGTGGTATGACAATCGGCTTGTGCGATTGAATGGGGTTCTGCGATTGGGCAGACACTCTCGGCTGCGAAGTTGCTTTTTTCTCGGGCTTTGGTTCTTCGACCGCATGTCGTTCTGCTCGCTTAATAACGGATTCAGACTCCTTGAGCCGCCGTTCCATTCTCTCCCTAAAAACTCTTTCAAGATTCTCCCGAGTGAGAAATGGGTCAAGTTTCATAGACCAAAACGACTGCTTGCCCACGCAGTAATAAAGATTCATCCTGCCACTTTTACCGACTTTCTCTTTTGTATTAATGCCGTTCCGCAAAAGGACAATGAGAAAAGAATTCCAATCTTTTACATCAGGCGAGACAAACAGCCGGGCAAGATCATGGGTCAGTTTGTATCTTACCTTCTCCTTTCCGCGCAGTTTGCTGACATCGGTATCAAGTTTGCTTCTGCCTTGCATGAGCCGGTGTTTGAGGTTGAGGGCTTTGCAGACACGCTCGTTCTTCTTGAAATTGGTGGTCTGTGTGAGAATCTTGCCGTCGTAATCAACGCGGCTGAACACAAGGTGGCAATGCGGATGAGCCTTGTCGAAGTGCCGGACGATGATATAGGGAGTGTTTTCCAATCCCATTCGCTTCATATAATCGCAAGCAATGTCGGCCATTCTTTCGTTGGTCATTTTGTGTGCGTCCTTCGGGTGGAAGTCGAGTGAGATATGACCCACCGGGTCTTTGATAGGCTTCCTTGTCCTCGTAGGCCGTGCTATGTCATCAGCGATTGCCTTGCGGCCTTCATAGAGCCGAATATCGGAAGATGCACCTATCAGTTCCCAGTCTTTGGAAAGGTGGTCAACTATGCCTTCGCCGTTATTGGACTCATACTTTTTCTCATAGGCTCTCTGCTTATGTTCAGCTTCTTTGCCAAGCTTCTCTTCAAGTGCCCGGCGCGTCACATAATCGACGCAGTTACTGAAACTCTTGCCGTTAATGATGTATGCAATCATAAAAATTAAGGACTTAATCGTTATTGAATATTCCAAATAGGCATCGGAATTTACCGAGGTAAAATTCAGCCTCGGCTGCCATCACTTCGAGTCCGTGGATATGGCAGAGCCTCACAAACTGGTTGAAGTTGTTGCTGAAACCGGATAGAGCACGGGCTATCCGCAGTTCTTCCTCTGTCAGACGTGGAACAATCTTCGGATTGAGTGACACGGCCCGGATATATTCGCTTACGCAGGAGAGTCCACTGTGATGAAAGTTTTCCATCAGCACGGCATCCTGCTCCTTGTTGAATTTGGTGTGTCTGATTATTGACTGCTTCTCATTTTCGGGAAGAGCCGGGCAACCGTTGCGGTTTCCGTTCTTCAGATTTGACTTGGCGGTGGTCTTCGGTTTCATAGGGCGTATGGGATTAAAAGGTGGATAATTGGAGGGGGTAAATCATGGTT
>NZ_CAJTMT010000014.1:87988-88236 GCF_910577345.1 uncultured Duncaniella sp. | reverse complement strand
AAGAACGTTGCCAAGAACGCTACAATCCTTGTATCGTACATCGGCTACAAGACTGAAAAAATCGCAGTCAACGGTCAGACCAACATCAACGTTGTCCTCACCGAAGACTCTGAATCACTCGAAGAAGTCGTCGTCATCGGTTACGGTGGCACCCGCGCCCGCCGCGACCTTACAGGTTCGGTAGGTTCCGTCTCGGGAGCCAAGCTCGCCGCCGTCCCCGTCACCTCAGCCGCCGTTGCCCTCCAGGG
>NZ_CAJTMT010000014.1:25345-87978 GCF_910577345.1 uncultured Duncaniella sp. | reverse complement strand
GTTTCCAGGTTGAGAACATCAACGATATTCCCCCGAGCGACATCCAGAGCATCGACATCCTCAAGGACGCCTCCCTCACCGCTATCTATGGTGCGAAGGGTGGTAACGGTGTAGTCATCGTGACCACCAAGTCGGCTCAGGAAGGCAAGACCCAGGTTTCGTTCAACGCACAGGGTTCTGTCAGCCACATCACCAAGAAACTCGACCTCATGGATGCCTATGACTTCGTAGACTATCAGTGGGACTATGCTACAGGCCACTCGACCCGTAACTCGCAGACCCGTCTGTTCCGCTACAACTTCGGTCATCCGCAGGACATGGACCTCTATAAGCAGGCCCGCACACATGACTGGCAGGATGAAGTGATGGGCAACAATCCCTTCTCCTACTCAACCAACCTCTCTATCGGCGGTGGTAACGACAAGACCCGTTACAACGTGTCAATCACCCAGTCTGACGACCGTGGTATCATCATGGGCACAGGCGTGCGTCGTACCAACATCCTTACCAAACTCCAGACCAAGATTCTCCCCAACCTTACTTTCCAGTATAACCCCAAGATGTCATATCGCCGTGACGAGGGTGCAGGTGGTGATAATATTGGTACCGGCGGTATCATCGATGTGCTCCGCTATCGCCCGACCAACGGTATCCGCGAACGCGACGGCGCATGGTGGCCCGAAGAGACCATTGACCCCGACCAGGAACGTATCTTTACCTATACCAACCCTGTCGCCGACATCAAGACCAATGTGCGCAAGCGTCATTCCTATACTTTCACCAACCAGGCTTCTCTTGAATTCAAGCCTATCAGCGGTCTGACCCTCCGCACTGAAGGTGTGTATACCGTGCAGTTCAAGGACGACAAGCGTTTCTGGGGCCGTCTGACCTCTGAAGGCAAGAAGCACAACTCAAATCCCGTTGCTTCAATCGAAAAGAAGCAGACCAATACATACACTTGGACAACCACTGCATCTTACGACTGGACAATCAAGGAGAAGAACAACTTCTACGCTCTCGCCGGTTTCGAACTTTACCACAAGCAGTCTGAAGCCAACACGATGAAGAACCGTTACTTCCCTGACAACATCTCGGCAGACAAGGCTCTCAACAACATGCAGCTCGGTACTCCCTACGAGGCAAGCTCTGAACTTGGAACAGCCAACCGCACCACATCTTACTTCGGTCAGATCAACTACAACTATGACCACAAGTATCTCCTTTCAGCCACCTTCCGTGCAGACGGTTCCTCAATGTTCGCACCCGGCCACCAGTGGGGCTACTTCCCCTCTGTTTCAGGTGCATGGGTTATCTCAAGCGAGGAGTTCATGAAGGACCTTACTTGGCTCACAGAACTCAAGTTCCGCGCAGCTATCGGTAAGGCAGGTAACAACAACCTCGACCCCGACATGTGGCGCTACCTCTACAAGTCGAATGCAAGCTCAGGCCCCGGTTTCGGTGAGGCTACTGTCGACGGCGAACTTTGGTATGGTCCCGACAAATATCTCCCCAACCCCGACCTCAAGTGGGAAACCACCCTTACCCGCAACTTCGCGTTTGACATCTCGCTTTTCAACGGTCGTCTGCGCATCACTCCCGAATACTACTGGAACACTACTTCCGACCTTATCTACAAGGCCGACATCCTCTCGACTGTAGGTTACGCACAGCAGTTCCAGAACATCGGTCAGGTGACTAACCGCGGTTTTGAAATCGCAATCAACGGTGACATTCTCCGTGGAAAGGACTATGTCCTCTCAGCCAACTTCAACCTCGGAGCCAACAAGATGAAAGTCGATAAACTCACAGGCGACGCCGACTATCTCTACGATACCCACAGCCGTTCGAAGGACGGTGGCTACAACTATCGTCTTGAAGTAGGTGGTGAAGTCGGTCTTATCTACGGTTTCCTTTACGACGGTCTCTACAGCTTTGACGAATTCAACTACAACGTTGCAAGCTCTGTATATGAACCCAAGCCCGGCACTGTTGACATGACAAATGTCTATGAAGGTACCCAGTCAGGCACCGCCACTCTCCCCGGTAAGCCCAAGTTCAAGGACCTCAACGGCGACGGTGTCATCGACGACAATGACCGCACAGTCATCGGCCGCACCACTCCCAAACTCCAGGGTGGTTTCGGTATCTCCGGACAGTGGAAGAACTTTGACTTCAATGCCAACTTCACCTACTTCCTCGACTTCGATGTTTACAACGCTACCGCCTACTATCTCTCGTCGTCCATCGACAACAAGAACAACTTCAAGAATGTCCTCGGCGCATACAGCAACCGTTGGCGCTACTACGACAACACCGGAGCCATCCGCCAGTATGAGGTTATGTACGGTAACTATTGGAACGAAGGAGCTTCTGACTACTATGTGACCATGAATCAGGGTCAGACCCGCTGGAACCCTGCGGATCTTAACAAGGATGTGACTATGAGCTACTTCGTTGAGGACGGTTCATTCCTCCGCTGTACAGACATCACTCTCGGTTACACCCTCCCGCAGAACATCATCAGCAAAGCCGGAATGTCTAAGCTCCGCTTCTACGCTTCTGTCACCAACCCCTTCATCGTCACCAACTACTCAGGCTATGACCCTGAAGTTGACGTTCAGAGCGGTCTTACACCTTCATTCGACATGAACCGTTATCCTCGTAGCCGCAGCTATGTATTTGGCTTGAACTTAACCTTCTAATACGTCATTACACTTCTTATTGTAACGAAAACATGAAATTAAAAAATATATTCTTAGCCGGACTTTCGGCAGTGGCTCTCGGCTCCTGTTCCGATTATCTCGACGTTGACGCTCCTTCCAAGCTCTCACCGGAATACGTCTTCTCTGATAAGAAGGAAATGAACCGGGCCCTCAACGGTGTTTATGCGGCTATGCTCTCCAATAACACCTACGGTCAGAACATGATCGAGAAATTCTCATTCAGCACGGATGTGGAATTTGCCGACAACAGTAACCGATATGCCACCTCATCGGGCTACAAGCGCTATGACTGCGACCCCGATGGCGGTGATATAAAGAAAATGTGGGATGATCTCTACTCCGGTATCGAACGTGCAAACATGCTTGACGCCGGTATCAAGAGCTCTGAAATCTATGATGAGGAAGATTCCGAACTGATGCAGATGCTCGGTGAAGTGAAAGTCCTCCGTTCGATTTTCTACCATGACCTTATTTGGTATTTCGGTGATGTACCCTACTCTCTGCTGCCTTCCTACCTCGCACCCAGTGCAGTCTATGATGTTGAGGACCGTACGAAAATCCTTTCAGATCTCATCGAAGACCTGAAAGAAATCGCTCCCTACATGACAATGACAACCGAACAGGGTTTCCAGGGTGGTTGCGAACGCATAGGTAAGGAAATGGCATGGGCCATGATCTCACGCCTTGCAATGACTGCAGGCGGATACTCCCTCCGTCCCGACGGCAGCAACATCGGCAAGATGGAGCGTCCTTCCAACTATCTTGATTTCTACAAGACTGCAGCTGACTATGCTGACTCCGTAATCACGAAGAGCCACCACAATCTCAGTCTGGACTACCATAAGGTGTTCGTCAACGAATGTAACTTCGTACTTGCATCCGGCGATGATCCCATCTTCGAAATTCCTTTCGCCAAAGAGTCGACCGGCAACATCGGTTACATCCATGGTCCTAAAATGGACAACTCGGCCGGTTCTACAGTTCATGCATGGGGTAAGGCAAGCAGCGGTTCCCAGCTCAACGCCCTCTATCGTTTCCTTTTTGATGACGATGATGCCCGTCGCGACTACGTCAATCAGCTCTTCGGCTACAACAACCAGGGCGAAGCACAGCTCCACAACGACCGCACCACCTACAACGGCAAGTGGTCCAAACTCTGGAACACCAACGGTCTTGGTGCTACAACTGAAGGCAGCACCGGCTTCAACTTCCCCTACATGCGTTATGCCGATGTCCTCCTGATGTATGCAGAGGCTGCAAATGAGCTTAACGATGGTCCTACACCTCTCGCCATCGAACGCTTCGAGCAGGTGCGTGAACGCGCATTCCGCAACACCAATCCTGCCAAGATTGCGAAGACCGAAAGCTACAGCAACAAAGCTGACTTCCTGAAAGCTGTTCTTGACGAACGTAAGTTCGAGTTTGCAGGTGAGAACATGCGTTGGCGCGATCTTGTCCGCAACAACATGCTTGGCGAAACACTCTATTGGACATTCTTCCGCTATTACAATGCCGGTGAAGGTGTCGGAGGTTACGGCGATTTTATTGACGCATACGATTTCGATGGCAAAAGTTCATGGAGCGATAAACTTATGTTCTCTCTTTATTACTATAATAATGTGAGAAACGACAACTTCCTTACCGAAGCCCAGTTCCCCCAGACCTCCAACAACATGAACGTTGTCCGTATCATCAACCCCTACCGTCAGCCCACTTCCGACGACTCCAAGATTCGTATGGATATTGACGGCAAGAGCACCGCACCCACCCGTGCAGACTATATGAGTTGGTTTGACGACAATATCAGCAAGCCCCGTCAGGATCTTCTCTACTGTCTCCGTGGCTATGTGTATTGCGACGTGGATAATGGACAGTTCTACATTAAGAACATTGATGGATCATACGGTTCTTGCCCCGAACCTACCACAAACCCCGACATGTCCTCACTTCCTCCCGTGCGCTATATACTTCCCTATCCCCGCGCCGTCGTAACCCGCTCAATGGGTAAGTATGAAAACAAATACGGCTATAGATAACATGCCTTCAATCTAAATCATTAAACAACGACAATGAAAAAGAAACTCTTATATACTCTCACTGCCCTTCTTGCCCTTGGCTTTGCCTCCTGTAAGGATGACGACGAGAATATGGGCCCGTCAAATCCCGCCGAGGATTTCGACCGTATGCCTATGACGATGTTCCGTCTGGAAGAGAATACCAATGTCTCCAATGACCCCTACGGAACACGTGTGATCACTGAAGAACTCAACACTGTTGAACTCGCATGGTATGGTGTCGACGGTGCGGCCGGTTATGAAATCGCCTACGGACTCATGCCACCGTTGACCAATCCTGCCGGATGGGACGATGAGAATAACCTTGCCGTATGGCCTGACGGAAAGCATACAAAAGTTGTTCCGGCTGACCAACTGACTCTCCGTATCGAAGACCTCGAATACGGTACAGACTACCGTTTCTCAATCCGTGTTCTTCATCCCGATGGTGTGGAAGAGCATCATTCAAAATGGTATGGTCATGGCGACGGTCGCCAATGGGCTGATTACTGCGGTCTCAAAACTGAGGACCGTTATGTGACCCCCGGTATCATCAACGTTGGCAACATATCTGAAAACCGCGATGCGTTCACCGTATATATTGACCTCAACGTTGCCTCCGCTCTGTCCGGTTCGAACGATGAAAAGGCCATCATGTTCAAGGAATTTCAGGAAAATTTCGAACTCCAGAAGGATGGCAATGAAAATGACATGACCAAAGCTAAGTTCAAAGTCGACAAGCTCACCGTGCTTCCCTCTTCTGAGACTCCCAATGCTACTGTCGATGCAATCTGGCAGGATTATCCCCTTTCAGATGCAGACTTTGTCGATGGTAAGGCTGAACTCCGCATTACCGGTCTCACTAAGAATGCAATCTATCTCGTGAACGTACTCAACTCCAACATCCCTGTTCTTGTTGATGCCCGCTACAACACCATCCGTAAACCTATTTATGGTGATCCCGGCGATCCTCGTCTTATCAAGCACACTGTCCGCGCCACTGACTCTATCCCCGGTGAGGTAAAGTATCAGGCTTGTTATCTTGATGACATCATCGGCTCATTTGCAACTGATATTACCCTTGCTGAGGGTCAGACTTTCTATCTTGAAGGTGACAAGGCTTATTTCTTCTTCGCCAACCCGACACTTTCAAAGGGTTTCACCCTTGAAACTGATCCCGCAGATGTCGCTCAGGGCAAGAGAGCTAAAGTCTACCTCGGTGGTATCGGCGTAGGTCTGGATTCTGACGGCAACCGTACAGGTGACCTTGCCACATGTAACTTCATGTTCGGTAAGCAAAAGGCCGCCGGCGAGGCTGACTGTCCTATCGAAGTAGGTTCTGTCATTTTCCGTAACATTGACTTTGACTGTCCGGAAGCTTACAACTACGGCCACCAGATGGAAAACGTCCACAATGCATCCGGTAACTACTTTGCCAACATGTATTCCAACGGTATGGAAGTTTCTTTCAAGTCATTTGAGGTTTACAACTGTACATTCCAGCGCATGATCCGCGGTTTCTTCCGTGTCCAGGGTTCCAAAGACAAGACCTTCGAGAAAATCGTCATTGATGGTAATCTCTTCTACAACTGCGGTTACTATGACAACAACGGTCGTGGCTATGCATGGTTCGCAGGCGACGGTGGCCGTGTATCATCCAATGTCTACAAGGACTTCACATGGTCTAACAACACAATGTATGACTGTCCTCGTACCGCGATGATTTCCGACAATGACAAGAACATCAACTATGAGTCGAACGTGCAGTGGAACATCAAGATTGAGAATAACACCTTCTTCAACTTCTCAACCCGTTCCACAGGCCGTAACTTCTTCCAGACCCGTTATGTTCCCAGTGGTTCTCACTACACCTTCAAGCGCAACCTCATCGTCCTTGCCGCAGCAGACAATGACAACCGTGCCCTAAACCAGTATGGTGCTGACATCCGTGAAATCAAGGGTGAAGGTCTCTTCTCATTCGACGTAGCCGACAACTATTCTATCGGTTGCCGTGACAGCCATCTTGCTGATGACAAGATTTTCAACGGCTCTCAGTTCTCCAATGCCAAGAACTCTTTCGGTGCCGTCACCTGGACTCCCGGTAACGATGGTTCTGCTGAAGACCTCGTGGTTAAGGCCGTTACTGAAAACGGAAAGGCACTCAAAGCTACCGAAGTATTCAACAACCCGAATCCTCCCTTCACCTCACACAATCCTGCCTCTGCAAACCATCGCGACCATGAGGCTCCCGCCGACATCTTGAATGCACTCCGCTACAAGATGGTGCCATCGGTAATCGTCGAGAAGAACATCGGTGACCCCCGCTGGCGTAACTAAGAAGTGCTTGTGATTTCAACGCTTGATGCGTAATTATCACAATCCATAGACCACTCAGGCCGACTCCACTCCGGAGCCGGCCTGAATTTTTTCTGCCCGGCCATTGTTTCAAGTCATCCGTAAACCACTATGAATTATGCTCTCCAAAACATGAATTGTGCATTAAGTGAAGATTAATTATGCAATATTTTAAAATTTTTTCTTAATTTTGCACCGACTAATACCAATTTCAAAACTTAGTAATGAGCCAGCTTATCACCATTTCACCTTCGCCCCATGCGCAGACATCTGTCACGGTGAAGAAGCTGATGACGCATGTCATCATTGCACTTCTTCCCGCCGTCGCTTTGGCGCTCTACTGCTTCGGTATCGGCGCAGCAATCGTAATAGTCACGTCTATAGTCGGTTGCGTAGCCGTTGAATATCTCATCTCGCGCTACATGCTTGGAGAACGTCCCACAATCGGCAACATGTCGGCTGTGCTTACCGGTCTTCTTCTCGCGCTCAACCTCCCGTCGAATCTTCCGATCTGGACAGTCCTCATCGGTTGCGTCATTGCAATCGGTATCGGCAAGATGACTTTCGGCGGTCTCGGTTGCAACATTTTCAATCCCGCACTTGTCGGTCGTGTGTTCCTGCTTCTCTCTTTCCCCGTGCAGATGACCACATGGCCTCTCCCGATGGAAAACCGTCTCAACTACCTTGATGCGACAACCGGTGCCACAACCCTCGGTCAGCTCAAGATGGATCAGATTTCCGGTGCTGATGTCGACCTTCTCACGCAGGCGCTCGGTTTCACCGGCGGTTCGATGGGTGAGATCGGAGCCATCGCGCTTCTCATCGGTTTCATCTACCTCCTTTGCACCCGCGTAATCACCTGGCACATCCCCGTTGCCATCCTTTGCACAGTCGCCGTCTTCTCGCTCTGCATCGGCGCCAATGTCGGTGTGCAGTTGCTCACAGGCGGTCTGATGCTCGGCGCTATCTTCATGGCGACTGACTATGTCACCTCGCCCATGAGCCATGCAGGCATGATCATCTACGGTATCATGATCGGTATCATCACCGTGGTTATCCGCCAGTGGGGTGCATATCCCGAAGGCGTTTCCTTCGCCATCCTTATCATGAACGGTCTCACTCCGCTCATCAACCGCTATGTCAAACCCCGCAAATTCGGAGAAGGGAGGGTAGCAGCATGAAATCATCGCTCGTAAACATGGTGCTTTCGCTCGGCATCATCACTGTCGTGGCCGCTGCCGCGCTTGCCGGAGTCTACACCGCAACCAAGGAGCCTATCGCACAGGCCAAGGCCGAGAAGCAGAAGGCTGCAATCGGTCAGGTGCTCCCCGACATACAGTTCAACAACAATCCTGCCGATGAGGCTTCGGAAGTGACTGTCGACGGCGAGACCGTCACCGTTTTCCCCGCCCGTCAGGACGGCGAGCTCGTCGGCATAGCTGTCGAGAGCCACGACACCAACGGTTTCTCCGGTCTTATCACCGTGATGTATGGCTTCAATCCTGCCGGCGACATCACCGGCTATGCAGTGATGCAACATGCCGAGACCCCCGGCCTCGGATCAAAAATGGGTGAGTGGTTCTGCAATCCCGCCCACAGCATCATCGGCCTCAACCCCGCCACCTCCAACCTCACAGTCAGCAAGGATGGTGGTGATGTCGACGCCATCACTGCTGCGACCATCTCGTCGCGCGCGTTCCTGAGAGCTCTCACACTCGCCAATCAGGCTTCACAACAATTTGCCGCACAGCAATAAACCCCTCATCAAGCCATGAACGATAAACTTAAAATACTTTTCAACGGTATTATCGCCGAAAACCCGACATTCGTGCTGATGTTGGGTATGTGTCCCACTCTCGGTACCACCGGCAGTGCCCTCAACGGCATGAGTATGGGACTTGCCACAATGGCAGTGCTCATCTGCTCCAACGTGGTGATCTCGCTCATCAAGAACTTTGTGCCCTCAAAGGTGCGCATCCCTGCCTACATCGTCGTGATCGCAGCCTTCGTGTCGGTGCTTCAGCTTGTCATGGAAGCCTACGTCCCCTCGCTCTACGCCACTCTCGGCATCTTCATTCCCCTTATCGTGGTGAACTGTATCGTCCTCGGACGTGCTGAAGCCTTCGCTTCGCGCCACGGTGTCCTCGACAGTTGCCTTGACGGTATCGGCATCGGCCTCGGCTTCACCATCGCGCTCACACTCCTTGGCGCTGTGCGTGAATTCCTCGGAACAGGTAAGATTTTCGACCTCACCATCTATCCCGAGCAGTTCGGTTCGCTCGTCTTCGTCCTCGCCCCCGGTGCGTTCATCGCCCTCGGTCTTCTCATCGCGCTCTTCTCGAAACTCCGTGCGAAATCCTGCTGATACTTTATACTTAGTCCTTAATATTTAATACTTAACTAAGTTTATGTTAGAATACATTTCCATCATCATAACGGCAATCTTTGTCAACAACATCGTATTTGCCCAATTCCTCGGCATCTGCCCCTTCATCGGTGTTTCGCGCAAGCTGTCGAGCGCTGTCGGCATGGGTGCAGCCGTGACTTTCGTCATGCTGCTTGCCACTGCCATCACATGGCTCCTCCAGGACCTCGTCCTCACTCCCTTCGGCCTTGGGTTCATGCAGACAATCGTCTTCATCCTCGTCATCGCCGCTCTCGTGCAGATGCTTGAGATTATCCTTAAGAAGATTGCTCCGGTGCTCTACAGCGCACTCGGTGTGTTCCTTCCCCTCATCACAACCAACTGCGCCGTGCTCGGTGTGGCCATCACTGTTGTCCAGAAGGGCATGAACCTCGGCGAGAGCATCGTCTATGCCTTCGCAACCGCCGTCGGTTTCACAATGGCAATCGCCATCTTCGCCGGTATCCGCGAACAGCTTGCCTGGACTTCCGTACCCAAGGCTATGCGCGGTGTGCCCATCGCCATGATTTGCGCAGGTCTCCTCGCCATGGCCTTCATGGGATTCTCCGGCATCAAGATCGGTTGATTCCTCCATCCCTCAGTCTGTGCAACGCCCCGTTTGGGGTGTGCAACGATAAATCCCGAAGCCTTTCGGCTTGCCTTCATAAGCATGACGAAAGGCTTCGTCGTATAATCTCCGAAGGCTTATTCCGACAGCCTTTGAGGGAGTTGCAGAGGGGGTATCACCTTTTTCCGTCTCAGTCATAAATCCGATAATTTGTAAAACTCCATTCTCTATGCGCAATCTTTCATCATTTCAGTCTTTTCTGATTTTCATCGTGACTATTTTTATTGCAGTATGTTCCTGCAAGACCGCTCCCACGCTCGAATCGCAGTTGATGGATGTGGTGAAGGATGCGAAAGGGGATGTCGGTATAGCAGTGATTATCGACGGCAAGGATACCGTTACGGTCAACAACGACGGTGTCCGCTACCCGCTGATGAGTGTGTTCAAACTTCATCAGGCCGTAGCTCTCTGCGCGGTTCTTGACGGCATGTCGGTGGAAATTGACACCCTTGTGCAGATCCGACACGGCGAACTCAATCTTCAGACATGGAGTCCGATGCTGAAAGACTATCCGGAAGGTGATTTCTCCCTCCCGATGACCGACCTGCTTGACTATCTGCTCTTGCTGAGCGACAACAATGTCAGCAACATACTCTTTGACCGTTTCTGTTCGCCCGAACGGACCGACAGTATCATCCGCCGAATGACTGGCATCACTGATTTTTCCATCCGTCACACCGAGCACTCCATGCAGCTCGACCATTCGTTGGCTGCCGACAACTGGTCGTCACCCTTGGCTTGTGCGGCGCTCATCAACCGTGTGTTCACCGACAGCCTCGTTACCCCTCGGAAGCAGGAATTCCTCATCTCGGCGCTGAAACGCTGCGAGACGGGCCGTGAACGCATTCCTGCGCCATTTTTCGACAATGACAGCATCACTGTCGGTCACCGCACAGGCAGCGGCTACATTAATGAGGACGGTGTGATTGCGGCGGTCAATGATGTGGCCTACATCACCCTTCCCGATGGGCATTCCTATTCCCTCGCCGTACTCGTGAAGGATTTCGATGGCACAATGGAGGGTGCCGAGCGTCTGATTGCCCGCATCTCCGCCACTGTCTATGGATATGTGACGGCCAATTGATGACGGGTAAAAACATTCTCTTTGAAATTGTAAAATAACTCTATAATCACCTTTCCAATGGATTCGGAGAAAGAAAAAATGCTTCGCGGAGAGCTTTATGATGCAAACTACAATCCGCAACTCATCGCCGAGCGCATGGAGTGCAAGAAGCGCTGCCGTGCCTACAATGATTTGCAACCCGACATGCTTGAGGAGCGTAAAGCCCTCATGAAATCGCTTCTCGGCAAGACTTCCGGTGAGTTTTTCATCGAGCAGCCGTTCTATTGCGACTACGGCTACAATATTGAAATCGGGGAGAATTTCTATTCCAATGTCAACCTTGTCATTCTCGACGGTGCCAAGGTTACTTTCGGCGACAACGTGTTCATCGCTCCCAACTGCGGTTTCCACACTGCAGGTCATCCTCTCGATGTCGCGCAGCGCAATCAGGGCCTCGAATATGCCCGTCCTATCACCGTTGGCAACAATGTGTGGATCGGTGCGGGAGTGAATGTGCTTCCCGGTGTCACGATAGGCGACAATTGCGTGATTGGTGCAGGAAGTGTGGTTAACCGCGACATCCCGGCCAATTCACTTGCTGTTGGCAATCCCTGTCGTGTTGTCCGTTCGATTTGACGGGGTGTTTGAGGTTCATCTGGCCACTATTTTGGGGGTGTTTGAGGTTCATCCGGCATACGCGCTACAGCGCGTCCCTACAAGCGCCTGATTTTAATTGAAAATTAGTCATAGCCTAAAAATAAACCATCCGGCATTGCAACTCACGCAATGCCGGATGGCTTATTTTTAGGCTATATGTTTTAAGTGCCTTAGCCCATGAAGAGGGTTTCGAGGGCATAGACGGCCATACCGGCTATGTAGCCGACGAATGCAATCCATGTGAATTTCTTGAGATACCATCCGAAGCTGATTTTCTCCAGACCCATCACGACCACGCCTGCGGCAGAGCCGATGATGAGCATCGAGCCGCCGACACCGGCACAGTAGGCGAGGAGCTGCCAGAAGAGGCCGTCGCAAGCGAAATCGCCGGTTGCAGCGATGGGATACATATCCATGCAGCCTGCAACGAGAGGCACATTGTCAACAATACTCGAAACAACGCCGATGACACCGGTGACGAGATAGTGGTTGCCGTTGGAAACCTCGTTGAGCCACTGGCCGAAGGCTGTCAGCACGCCTGTTTCCTGAAGGGTCGCAACCGAGAGAAGGATGCCGAGGAAGAAGAGGATGGTGGCGAGGTCGATGCGTGAGAGAAGTGTTGTCACTTTCAGATGGCTGTCCTCAACAACGATTGATGCGCGGGTGGTGCGCCATTCGCTGACAAGCCACAGAACGCCGAGGGCGAGAAGGATGCCCATGAAGGGAGGAAGTCCGGTGAGCATACGGAAGATGGGGACAAAAATCAGACCGCCGACACCGAAGAAGAGGATGATTTTCCTGTCGGCAGGGGAGTTGGCAGGGAGGTTTGAGGCCGAACCGGCTGGAGCTACGACATCGCCTTTAAGATAGAGCGACACGCAGAGAGCCGAGACGACAACCGAGACAATCGAGGGGAGGATGAGCTGTGAAATCACACCGCCGGTTGAGATCATACCCTTGATCCAGAGCATGATGGTGGTGACGTCGCCGATGGGCGAGAAGGCACCGCCGGCGTTGGCTGCGATGATGATGATACCGCCGTATATCATACGGTCCTTGTGGTCTTCGATGAGTTTTCTCAACACCATAATCATCACGATTGAGGTGGTCAGGTTGTCGAGGATTGCCGAGAGGATGAAAGTCATTGCGGTGATTCGCCAGAGGAGCGCGCGTTTGCTTTTGGTGGCGAGAGCGTCATGGACGAAGTAGAAGCCGCCGTTGGCGTCGACAATCTCCACGATTGTCATGGCTCCCATTAGGAAGAAGAGGATTTCGCAGGTCTCGCCCAGATGGTGGAGCAGACGGCCGGAAGTGTCGGCCTCGCCTCCGACTCCGCAGGCATAGAGTGTCCAGCAGACCACGCACATCAACAGCGCGGGCACGGCCTTGTTGATCTTGAGCACGCTTTCAAGAGCGATGCACAGATAACCGAGAATAAAAAACGTGACGATAGCAGTTACCATTTTCTAAATAGATTTCATGGATTATAGTTAAAGATTCAGTTAATTCTCTGCGTTACCGACCCCGGCTTCACGCCCATGTCGGTTGCAATCCGTCGGTTTGTGGCGAATCTATGCGCAAAGGTCGCAATTATCATTCTGACTTCAAAATTTACAATAATGAAATATTTCTTTAATGCGCTTTCCCACAAATCAGTAGGAAAAATGTTGTAATTTTGTAGACAATAAAGAATATGAAACTCGATATACGACATGAATCAACCGCCCTCTACATGCAGCCTCTTCGCGAGGGTGGTTCACTTCCCGGCCTCGTGGAAGCGACGGACGGTTTCAAGTATGTGGCCAAGTTCCGTGGAGCCGGTCATGGCACAAAAGCGCTTATCGCTGAATTTATCGGTTCGGAAATCGCCCGTGCGGCAGGCTTCCGTGTGCCCGAACTGATTTTTCTTGATCTTCCGGAGGATTTCGGGCGCACCGAACCCGATGAGGAGGTGCAGGATCTGCTGAAAGGAAGTGCAGGGTTGAATCTGGGTGTCCATTTCCTTTCGGGGGCACTGACGTGGGATGTGCTGGCCAACCGTATGGACGAGCTGACAGCCTCGCGTCTTGTCTGGCTCGACGCTTTCCTTACCAACATCGACCGCACGGCGCGCAACACAAACATGCTCCTCTGGAACCGCGAACTGTGGCTAATCGACCAAGGAGCCTCGCTCTATTTCCATCATTCATGGTCGGATTGGGAAAAGGCAGCCCTGAGTCCATTCCCCTACGTCAAGGACCATGCTCTCATCCGCCACGCTACCCGCATGGAGGAGGCTGACGCGGAAATGCGCGCGAGGATTACTCCCGAAGTGATTGATGCTGTTGTCGATGCCGTCCCGGATGACTGGTTGGCCGCTTCCGGCACTCCCGCATCGGTCGCTGAGCAGCGCGATGTCTATAGAAATTTCTTGAAGACCCGATTGTCAAATTCTCAAATATTCGTCAGCAATGCAAGCAGGACCCGAAAGACACTTGTTTGAATACTCCGTCGTGCGTTTTCTTCCGCGTGTGGAGCGTGAGGAATTTATCAACATCGGATTGGTGATGATGTGTAAGCGCCGTCGGTGGATACGTGCGCGAATCAGCATTGACGAATCGCGGCTGAAAGCTTTCTGTCCCGATGCCGATATTGATGCCTTGCGCGGTCAGCTCGATGCGTTCTGCCAGGTGGCCGACGGATGTCCCGGAGCGATTGGTGAACTCGACCCGCACGAGCGTTTCCGCTGGCTGACGGCTGTGCGCAGTGCCTGTCTCGCAACCTCACGTCCCCATCCCGGCCTCACCCCCGACCTCGATGCGACCTTCGACCGCCTGTTTGCGGAGTTGGTGTTGTGAGGGGTGGGAGAGTTGTGAGTTTTTAGTTTTTAGTTGTGAGTTGTCAGTTGTGGGCTGTCAGTTGGTTGTAGGGACGCGCTGTAGCGCGTATGCCAGATTACCCTATACGACCCACCCGATTAACCCATTATTCCCCGAACGGGGGTACAGAAATTCAGAAATTACAAAAATAACAGACTATTATTTATCCTATTTGCATTTGCCGAATAGCATACATCAACTGTCGCATGGTAAATGTCGCGTAGTTTAAATAATAGTCTGTTATTTTTGTGATTTCTGAATTTTTGTACCTCCGAAAATATGGCAATCGTCGTGTGAAATGTCGGATATGGTCATCGGGCATACGCGCTACAGCGCGTCCCTACAACCAACGAATGCAGTTCACAACTGTAAACTGACAACTCGCAACTGACAACTCAAAACTCACAACTAACAACTCACAACTTTCACCTCCCCACTACCTCCCGGATTGCCAGTGAGGCGAGGGTTATGCCGAAAATGGCGGTGATGTGCATCATCGCGCCGTTGGTTGCAACCTTGTTGTAGGTCATCGCGCCTGAGTGGTCGGTAAGTTCGGCTGCATCTTTATGGTTGGCGACAAGTTCGTCGGAGTACACACATTTGAACTTCCTTGCAGGAAACTCACCGCTCTTCTTGAACTTCCTGCGGAGAGCGGCCGCGAGCGGACACCCTTTCACCTTCCAGAATTCAGCCACAGCGATGCGCGAAGGGTCCATTTTCAGTGCCGCGCCCATTGACGAATAGAAGCGTGTCGGTCTTTCGCTCTTGGCAGTGGCAGCGGCGGCTTCTGTAGCCTTCAGTATGAGCAGAGCTTTGTCGGAAAGGGAATCAATGGCATCAATGACTACATCGAAATCCGTCAGGACATATCTGTCCTGCGTTGATGAGTTGTAAAAATCGTGGATAGCCTCGATTTCCGCATCAGGATTGATGTCGAGGAGTCTTTTTTTCATGGCTTCGACCTTCACCTCCCCGAGTGTCGAGGTTGTTGCCGGAAGCTGACGGTTTATGTTGGAAAGGGCTATGCGGTCGGCATCGACGATGGTCAGTCGGGAGAATCCGCTCCTGACAAGAGTCTCGGCAGCCCAACTGCCGACACCTCCCATGCCGAAAATTATCACCCGTGCTTCTCCGAGACGGTCGAGATTGTCGCGCCCGATGAGCAGGGCTGTGCGGTTGAATACTTCTTCGCGGTTCATCTTATCAAAGGAGTGCGCAGCGTGTGGCTCCGCGTCTGCTTGCAAGCGAATCCTTCAGTTTTGACCACACAGAGGGAGTCTCCATGCGCAGATGGACGTTCACGTCGGAGTTTTCCTTGTTTAAGAATATGATGGAATTGCGCAGCACGATGGCTATGCAGGTCTCGAATTCGAGAATTTCGCAGATATGGCGCAAGGGGATTGTCGCGAACGGAGATTTCGGATCGACACTGCCGATATAGAGATCATTTTCATCAATGACTATCCCGTGGTTCTCCAGGGCGTAGGCAAAGAGAAGTCCGAGGTTGAGCTCGTCGGGCGAGGCCGGCGGACGCTTGTAAAGCTTGTAAATCTTATCAATGAGTTGTCGTGTTACCATATTCTCTAATGTAAAAGAATTTTTTTGCCGGAATTGGCAGGTTGGCTTCTTTATAGAGACAGTTTCACTGTGGGTGATGAAACACTTGTGATGAATTTCTTTATGCGCGGTGAAGTTGTCTGTACTTATAAAACAACCATGAATGGCTAAGGTTTGATGGTAAACTGTTAAAAAGGATACATCTTTTGGTCGGAACGTCTTTTTTTATCCGGCTATGCCGTGAATGGCACTGAGGGGAGTTGACTATTGTGGAAAAAAGAGCGCAGGGACATAACTTCATTTCAGTAATTATGTCCCTGCGCGGGGTATCGGACGAAACGGATTCGTTGGGTTCGGATTGATTAAGCAAGGAATCCGAGGAGGACACCTGCGGCTACGGCTGAACCGATGACACCGGCCACGTTCGGGCCCATGGCGTGCATGAGCAGATAGTTGCTCGGGTCATATTCAAGACCGAGGTTGTTGGAGATACGGGCCGACATGGGCACTGCCGATACACCGGCGTTACCGATGAGCGGGTTGATCTTCTTGGATTTCGGCAGGAAGAGGTTGAAGAGCTTCACGAAGAGCACACCGCTGGCCGATGCGATGACGAAGGCCATGAATCCGAGAAGGAAGATGCGGATGGTCTCTGAGGTGAGGAACTCCGAAGCCTGGGTGGATGCGCCGACGGTCATACCGAGAAGGATGGTGACGATGTCGGTGAGGGCGTTGCTTGCCGTCTTTGCAAGACGGTTGGTCACGCCGCATTCACGAAGAAGGTTGCCGAAGAAGAGCATACCGAGCAGGGGCAGACCGGAGGGAACCACGAAGCAGGTGAGGATCATACCGACGATGGGGAAGATGATCTTCTCGTTCTGCGACACGGCGCGCGCGGGCTTCATCTTGATGACGCGCTCGTTCTTGGTGGTCAGCAGGCGCATCAGCGGGGGCTGGATCACGGGGACGAGGGCCATGTAGGAGTAAGCCGACACTGCGATCGCACCCATGAGGTTCGGCGCGAGTTTCGACGAAAGGAAGATTGCAGTCGGGCCGTCGGCACCGCCGATGATGGCGATTGCACCTGCCTGGTCAGGCGCGAAGCCGAGAAGGAGTGCGACCATGTAGGCACCGAAGATGCCGAACTGGGCGGCAGCACCGATAAGCATGAGTTTCGGATTGGCGATGAGGGCCGAGAAGTCGGTCATTGCACCGATGCCGAGGAAGATGAGCGGGGGATACCATCCGGCGCTGACACCATTGTAAAGAATATTGAGCACCGAGCCTTCTTCATAGATACCGATTTCGAGACCGGCGGTGGTGTTGAAGGGGACGTTGCCGATAAGTATACCGAAGCCGATGGGCACGAGGAGCATCGGTTCGAAATTCTTCTTAATAGCGAGCCAGATGAAGAACAAGCCCACGACGAGCATCACCAGATGCTGCCATGTGGCGTTGTAAAAACCTGTCAGATGCCAGAACTCCTGAAGGTTTTGAAGTAAGAATTCGCTAAACATAATGTTTGTTGGTTACTTAGATGTGAGGTTTTCAAAAAGTGTGAAGCTTTGTAAGACGCTCACTCTACTTATTCAAGGGTCAGGAGGGGTGTGCCCTGAAGGACGGAATCACCTGTGGCTACATTGATGGCAGCCACCTTGCCGTCTTGGCCGGCATGGATGGCATTTTCCATCTTCATTGCCTCAAGCACGGCTACGGTGTCGGCAGCCTTGACGGTGTCGCCGACCTTGACGTTGATTGAAAGCACAACGCCGGGGAGCGGAGCCTCGACTGCGTGACCGCCGGTCTTGACCTGGGGCTTGTTGATGACCTTGGCGCCGCTCTCGGTGCGGGGAGCTGCCGAGGGACGGGGTGCCGAAACGATGGTGACAGGCTTTTCAGTCTTCTGGAGTTCGACTTTGTAAGGAACACCGTTGACCTCCACCTTGGCGAGATTATTGTCGATATCGCCGATTTTCACCGTATAGAGGTTACCGTTGATTCTATATTTATACTCTTTCATTTCTGTTTTGAATGTTTCAAATGGTTGAAGCGGGGGAAATTTTTAAATGACTTTGGGGTCCTGGCGCTTTAACGGCGGGGGAGTTCGCGGAGACTGTAGATCTTCGAGCTCCAGGGTGAGTAAGCGCGGCGTACCTTGTTGATGGTGAGGACGGTGCTCTCGCGGTCGTGTGCATCAAGATGCTCTGCGAGTGCGGCCGAGATGGCTGCGATGACCTCACCCGAATCCTGTTCGTGGTGGTGGTCCTCGATTTCATCGCTGTCGCCTGCGAGGGCTTGCACCTTACGCTTGCGGGAGATCGACGCACCGATGGAGTTGATGATGTAGAAGCAGATCGAGAGGACAAGAAGAGCGGTGAACACGATACACATTGCCATCACTGCCATTGCGAAACCGTGGGGGTCATGCTCGGCGAAGCTGTCGACCTTGTTGTTTGTGCTCTTGATGATGTTGTTGCTCGACGGAGTGATGTAGTGAGCTTCGGAACCGTCGCGCACTTCCCAGTCGTCGGGATTGTTGATTCCCCCTTCGCCGTCAGCCTTGCGGGCGTATGACTGGCCCGGAAGCAGGTTGCCCGGGACGACGATCTCGTCGATGAGGCTCAGACCGTTGGCATCGTAGATGGCAATGTAGTTGTCCTCGCCGGGGGTGAAGGTGAAGTTCGTGTGGAACGTACCCTTGTTGGGTTCGCCGTCAGCCCAGAAGAGGATGTGCTGGCGCGAGGGAATCTCGGTGTTCACATCGCCTAAGGGGACGGGATAAAGCGTATTGTTGTTGCGGTCGTTGGTGAGGAAGACGCTTGAGATTTCAAGCGGGGCGAAAGTCGAGTTGTAGAGCTCGATCCATGCCGAGTACTGTCCGAAGTCGTCAACCACGCTTGTGGAGTCGTTGACGATCATCACCTCGTTGATGCGCAGGCCGCGTCGTCCTTGGGCGGAAACGGCCATGACACATGCGAGAGTCACCAGCAGCAGCGATAAAAGTCTTTTTTTCATAACTTTTGTTGAGATGATTAATAAGATTTACAGGCTGTCCGCGCCAATGGCCTTCGCGTGGAGGCCCTGACGCGGGAGTGACCCTCTTAGAGAGGTATGTTGCCGTGCTTCTTGGCAGGGTTGACCACCTTCTTGGTGGCGAGCTGCTGAAGGGCGCGGATGATGCGGAAACGGGTGTTGCGCGGCTCGATGACGTCGTCGATGTAGCCGTAGCGGGCTGCGTTGTAGGGGTTGCAGAAGAGCTTGTTGTACTCTTCCTCCTTCTCGCGGAGCACCTTGGCGGGATCTTCGGCTGCCTTGGCTTCCTTGGCATAGAGGACTTCGACGGCACCTGCACCACCCATTACGGCGATTTCTGCGGTAGGCCATGCGTAGTTCATGTCGCCACGGAGCTGCTTGCACGACATCACGATGTGTGAACCGCCGTAGCTCTTGCGGAGTGTCACAGTCACCTTGGGCACTGTGGCTTCGCCGTAGGCATAGAGGAGCTTCGCACCGTGGAGGATAACGCCGTTGTATTCCTGGCCTGTTCCGGGGAGGAAGCCGGGGACGTCGACGAGGGTCACCAGAGGAATGTTGAATGCGTCGCAGAAGCGGACGAAACGTGCGCCCTTGCGCGATGCGTTGCTGTCGAGCACACCTGCGAGGAACTTGGGCTGGTTGGCGACAACGCCGACGGCCTGACCGTTGAAGCGGGCGAAGCCGATAATGATGTTCTTGGCGTATTCGCGCTGGATTTCAAGGAACTCACCGTTGTCGACGATGGCGTTGATGACCTCATACATGTCGTAGGGGCGGTTGGCCGAGTCGGGAATGATTTCGTTGAGTGAGTCTTCGAGACGGTCGATGGGGTCGTTGCACTCAACCAGCGGGGGCTCTTCGAGGTTGTTCTGGGGAATGTAGCTGAAGAGCTTGCGGATGATTCGGAGGGTTTCCTCGCCATCCTCGGCTGCGAAGTGGGCAACGCCGCTCTTCTGTGAGTGAACGGTTGCGCCACCGAGAGCTTCCTGGCTCACGTCTTCGCCGGTCACGGTCTTCACAACCTTCGGGCCGGTGAGGAACATGTAGCTGATACCCTTTGTCATGATGGTGAAGTCGGTGAGGGCGGGAGAATATACCGCACCACCGGCACACGGACCGAGGATACCTGAAATCTGGGGAATCACGCCCGATGCGAGGATGTTGCGCTGGAAGATTTCAGCGTAGCCTGCGAGAGCGTTGATACCCTCCTGGATACGGGCACCGCCCGAGTCGTTGAGGCCGATGACGGGAGCTCCCATCTTCATTGCCATGTCCATGATCTTGCAGATCTTGAGGGCCATGGTCTCGCTGAGCGAACCACCGAACACGGTGAAGTCCTGGGCGAATACATATACGAGACGACCGTCGATCGTTCCGTAGCCTGTCACAACGCCGTCGCCAAGATAGCTTTTCTTTTCCTGGCCGAAGTTGTAGCAACGGTGACGTACAAACATGTCGATTTCCTCAAAAGAACCTTCGTCGAGAAGCTGGGCAATGCGCTCGCGGGCGGTGTACTTGCCTCTTTCATGCTGTTTCTGGATGGCCTTTTCACCGCCGCCCAGACGAGCTTCTTCGCGAAGGGCGATAAGCTCTTTTACTTTTTCAAGCTGGTTACTCATCTGTGGAGATTATGTAAGAGTTGGTTTGTGATTTGTTGATGTTGTCGGATGTCCGGATTTTTCAATTTTACTTGTTGGGGTCCTCGCAAAGCTCGATGAGGGTTCCGCAAGTTGATTTCGGGTGGAGGAAGGCGATGTTGAGGCCTTCGGCACCCTTGCGGGGAGCCTTGTCGATGAGGGCGCAGCCCTTCTCTGAAACTTCGGCGAGAGCGTTGGCAACGCCGTCCTCGATGGCGAATGCGATGTGCTGGATGCCGCCGCGGCCACCGTTCTTCTCGATGAACTTCGAGATTGCGCTTTCGGGCGAAGTGCCTTCAAGGAGTTCGATTTTGGTCTGGCCTACCTTGAAGAAGGCTGTGCGTACTTTCTGATCCTCAACTTCTTCGATTGCGAAGCATTTGAGACCGAGAGTGTTTTCATAAAAAGCGATAGCTGCCTGAAGGTCGGGCACTGCGATGCCCACATGTTCGATGTGTGAAATATCCATGATAAATGATTGTGTTTGGTAAATTACTTTTTCTGATTCATGTTGTTTCGGGGGTGGATAGAATCTGCTGAAAATATTTGTGCAGATTTTTTCACCGTTGCAAATTTAAGTATAAAAATCGGTGATGGCAAAATTATGATTACCCAATAATTACGCAAAATTCAATAAATTCAGTACTAAGAGGGTGTTTAATAACAAATGTTAAACCAGAGTGGATGTATTTCTTTCTCGACAAGCTCGAAAGCGGCAAGCCGATGATTGAGATAAATTATTCATAATTAGAGGGAGCATAGCTGTAGCTATGTGACCGAGGATTATGAATAATTTAGCCAAAAAGACATCCATGCAGCAAAACAATTAAAATTCATAAAAATGACATTATGTGTAAATGAAAAAATATTACTTCGGCCGCATCCAATCTCATGGATGTCTTCCGCCCTGAAAATCGGTCACATAGCTACAGCTATGCTCCCTCTTTTCATGCCGGAATCCATCTCATGAGATTGGACTCTGGTTTTAACATTTGTTGTTAAACACCCTCTAAAATTAAAAAGTGGCCAAAATGTCACGGTTATTCGGATTGATGGCTGCTGTCGGGTCGGGGAAATGAAAGAGGGGTTAAACAATGTGTAAATATGAGGTGTTGATAGTTAAAATTATGTCAAATTTATACAAATAAGAATCACTATGGAAAAATATGTATGTGAAGTATGCGATTGGGTATATGATCCCGAGGTAGGCGACCCCGAAAACGGTATTGAACCCGGCACATCGTTTGCCGACCTTCCCGATGACTGGGTTTGCCCTCTTTGCGGTGTAGGTAAGGACCAGTTCCGCCCCGTCGACGAATAATCCCCCTTCACCTCCTTCGACCACTATTTTGAGGGAAGGGTACAAAAGGACATAAGTTCAAGAAGGGACATAAGTTTTTTTATCTGTCGGATAGACTGAATATTGCAGTTCTCCGGTTAAACGAAAAAACTTATGTCCCTTCTTGAACTTATGTCCTTATGTACCCTTCCATCGGAGGGGTATTTTGGGGATTATGACTTGGCTTCTGTGGCGGTGCGCTCGATGGCGAGGCCGCGCTTGTAGTTTTCGAGGTAAGCGTTGAAGCCTTCGACTTCTTCGGCTGTCGGAGCTATTTCAGTTCCGGCGTTGCCGAGGAACACATTGTCGTTGAGGAAGCCTGCGAGCGACTGGCCCTTGGTGTTGTTGGCAAGGTAGGCCGCAAGGAGGGCGATGCCCCATGCTCCGCCTTCGCCTGCAGTCTCCATAACTGAGATGGGAGAGTTGAGGGCGGCGGCGAGGATGCGCTGACCTACTCCGGGGGTCTTGAACAGACCGCCGTGGCCGGTGATGCGGTCAACCTCGACCTTCTCTTCGTTGAAGAGGATGTCGTTGCCGATTTTCAGCACGCATACCGAAGCATAGAGGTTGGCGCGCATGAAGTTTGCGAGGTTGAATTTGTCGTTGGCCGAACGGACGAAGAGGGGACGACCCTCTTCGAAACCGGTGATGGGTTCTCCGGAGAAGTAGTTGTAGGAGATGAGACCTCCGCAGTCCGTCTCGCCTTTGAGGGCGTTGTTGTAGAGCAGGCCGAAGACCTGGTTCATGTTGACGGGGATGCCGAGGAGTTCCTGATACTCCTTGAAGAGATTGACCCATGCGTTGAGGTCGGATGTGCAGTTGTTGCAGTGGACCATTGCGACGAGGCTGCCGTCGGGGGTGGTCACCATGTCGATCATCTCGTAGGGCTTTGAAAGTTCCTTTTCGAGAACGATCATGGAGAACGATGATGTTCCGGCCGACACGTTGCCTGTGCGCTGGAGGACAGCGTTGGTGGCGACCATGCCTGTTCCTGCGTCACCTTCCGGTGGACAGAAGGGGATGCCGGGTTTCAGATGGCCCGACACGTCGAGGCGTTTTGCGCCTTCGGCGGTGAGGGTTCCCGCATTCTCGCCTGCGACAAGCACCTTGGGCATGATGTCGAGGAGCTTCCATGAGAAACCCTTCGGCTCGATGAGCTTGTCGAACTTCGCAACCATTTCGGAAGAGTAGTCCTTGGTCTGCGGGTCGACGGGAATCATGCCGGAGGCATCGCCTACGCCGAGGACCTTCTCGCCGGTGAGCTGCCAGTGGATGTAGCCCGCGAGGGTGGTCAGATAGTCGATGTCCTTGACGTGGGGTTCGCCGTTGAGGATGGCCTGATAGAGATGCGAGATGCTCCAGCGGAGGGGGATGTTGTAGACGAAGAGTTCCGAAAGTTCCGCAGCGGCCTTACCGGTGTTGGTGTTGCGCCATGTGCGGAAGGGAACGAGAATTTCCTCCTTGTTGTCGAAGGGCATGTAGCCGTGCATCATAGCGCTGATGCCGATAGCTGCGAGGTTTTCAATCTCGATGTCGTAGTCCTTGCGGACATTAGCACGGAGGTCGGCGTAGCAGTCCTGGAGACCATACCAGATGGCCTCGGTGCTGTAGGTCCAGAGTCCGTCGGCAAGCTGGTTTTCCCACTCGTGGGAACCTTGTGCGATGGGCTTGTTCTCCTCGTCGATAAGCACGGCCTTGATGCGGGTCGAGCCGAACTCGATGCCGAGGATGGCCTTGCCCTGCTCTATGGTTGATTTGGGATCAAGTTTCATAGGTCGGCGGGGATGGGCTTAGAGATAGAGTGACTTGTTGAGCATATAGTAGACCTCACCCATGCGGAGCGAGTTCTTGAAGTTCTCGATGGTTGTGTTCTTGTCGATGTGTACCATCTCGATGCCTGCGATTTCGGCGTAGTCTTCCCAGAATTCGGGAGTGACAGCGTAGGAGAAGCAGGAGTGGTGGGTACCTCCGGCGAGAATCCATGCGGTGGCGCCTGTCTCGAAGTCGGGCTGCGGAATCCAGAGGGCTGAGGCCACGGGGAGTTTGGGCAGGGGCTTGGACTTGATGCAGTCAACATCGTTGACGATGAGGCGGAAACGGTTGCCCATGTCGACAACGGTGGCGGTGACACCTGCGCCGGGCTTCGAAGTGAAGACGAGACGTGCGGTCTGGGTCTTGCGGACACCGATGCCGAGGAAATGCACTTCGAGGCGGGGACGCTCTTCTGCGATGAGGGGGCAGACTTCAAGCATGTGGGCCTGAAGGATTGAGCTTTCCTTGCCGTTGAAGTTAAGGGTGTAGTCTTCGAGGAATGAGCATCCGCCTTCCATGCCGCGTGTCATGACCCAGAGGGTGCGGTAGAGTGCAGCCGATTTCCAGTCGCCTTCGGCACCGAAGCCGTAGCCTTCGGCCATGAGGCGCTGAGATGCGAGGCCGGGAATCTGGTCGAAACCGCGTCCGGTCTGCTCTACATGGTAGTCGCCGAGGTCATCGAAGTTGGTTGTGAAGCCCTTGGCACCGGTGTCTTTGAGCATGGCGCGGAGGGTAAGCTCAGCCTTAGCTGCGTTCCAGATTTTGGTGTAGGCTTCGTTGCCCTTGTCTTCAAGAGATGCGTCGTGGGCGTAGAGACGGAAATATTCCTGAACGAGAGCGTCGACATCTTCGTCCTTCACCTCGTCGAAGTATTTCATGAGTGAGCTGAAGGGCATGTAGTCCACATGGTAGCCGAGACGGATTTCAGCCTCTACCTTGTCGCCGTCGGTCACGGCAACGTTGTTCATCTGGTCGCCGAGACGGATGATGCGCATGTCCTGAGCGTCAGCCCAGCCGATGCAGACACGCTGCCATACGGCGATGCGTTCGAGGGTCTTGGCATCCTTCCAGTAGCCGGTGACAACCTTGCGGCGCACACGCATACGGGCGCAGATGTGTCCGAACTCGCGGTCGCCGTGGGCGCTCTGGTTGAGGTTCATGAAGTCCATGTCCATAGTGTCCCAGGGAATTTCGGCATTGTACTGGGTGTGGAAATGGAGAAGGGGCTTGGAAAGGATTTTCAGACCGTGGATCCACATCTTGGCGGGAGAGAAGGTGTGCATCCAGGTGATGATACCGGCACAACGGGGATCGTTGTTGGCGGCTTTCATGATGTCCTCGACTTCGTGTGAGGAGTTGGCTGTGCCCTTATATACGACTTTTACGGGAAGAATTCCTGAGTTGTTGAGGCCGTCGACCATTTCTTTGGAATGAGCATCGACGCTTACTACTGCGTCACCTCCGTAAAGGAGCTGCGCACCGGTTACCCACCATATTTCATAGTTTGAGTACATAGGCTTTAGATTGTTTAGATTGTTTGTTGTAAGAGGTTAGATTTTAAATTTCGGATGGGAGAGATAGACACGGTCGTTGATGCGGTAGAGCGAGGCTCCGCGCCGAGAGCCGGTCTTGTCGATGAACTCCGTCTTCTCGATGCAGTCGGTCTCGGCCACGCGCTTGCGGAAATTGCGCTTGTCGAGGCTTTCGCCGAGGATGGTCTCGTAGAGCGACTGCAACTGGGTGAGGGTGAACATCGCGGGGAGGAGGTTGAAGCCGATGGGCTCATGGGAGCATTTGACTCGGATGAGCTCAAGGGTCTTCCTGACCATTTCGGGATGGTCAAAGCCGAGGGGTGGGAGATTGTTGATCTCCACCCACACGGCGTTGTGTTTCGAAAGCAGTTCGAGGTTGTATTCATCGGGACCGAGAAGGGCGTAGTAGGCGATGGAAATCACTCTTTCACCCGGGTCGCGGTTGACAGCCCCGAAGGCTTGCACCTGCTCCATGTAGATGTCCTCCAGGCCAGTGAGGTCGCGGAGCACACGGCGTGCGGCATCATCGACACTCTCGCCTTGCTGCACGAATCCTCCCATGACTGACCATTTCCCCTTTTCAGGCTCGAAAAGGCGCTTGGAGAGGAGAAGGCAGAGCTTTCCGTCGACCAGACCGAAAATGATGCAGTCGACCGCTACAAAAAATTGAGGATTTTCAGAATAAAACATCTTGGGACAGGTTATAGTTGCTTAAGCTGAGTTATAGTTGCTTAAAACCGGGAGATCAGTTTCAAAACCGTAAACTGGAGTCGTTTACCAGAAGTAGACGTAGAAGGCTACTGTGATACCAAGGATGATGATTGAGTTGATGACATCCCAGGCGTTCCAGCTTGCGCGGGTCACGGCGCGCTGCTCGGCAGTGGATGTGCCGAACACGAGGCCCTGAATCTTTTCGGGATCGGGAGCCTTGGTGCAGAGTGATACGATCACACCTACCGCGAGGCAGAACACGAGCATCCAGCCGCAGAAGAAGAGCCAGTTGCAATCATAGAAGATGTACTGGAACCAGCTTGAGTCCGCACCGGGAATCATGTCGGCATTGCTGTAGTAGACCTTGGCACCGAGACGGGTGAGACCGATGATGAGACCTGAGAGAAGGGCCCACATGCCACCCTGGGCAGAGGCGCGCTTCCAGAGAATACCGATGAGGAAGGCTGCGGCGATACCGGGGGCAAGCACAGACTGCACGTCCTGGAGGTAGAGGTAGAGCACGTCGCCGACCGAGCGCATCACGGGAATCCAGAGGATGCCGAGAATCACGATGACAACAGTAGCGGCCTGACCGATGCGCACGAGTTTCTTGGGATCGGTCTTTGGACGGTAGCGCTGGTAGAAGTCGATGGTGAAGAGGGCTGCCGAGGAGTTGAAGAGCGAAGCGAGTGACGACATGAGGGCTGCGAGGATACCGCAGACGATAAGACCTTTCACACCGGCGGGGAGGAGCTTGGCCACGAGGGTGGGGAAGGCTGCGTCGGAGTTGACGTTGCCGTTGGCAAGCATCGGGAGGAAGCCTTCACCTCCGGCGGCGATGGCGTTCTGATGGATTGCGAATGCAATCATACCGGGGATGAGGAAGAGGAACACGGGGAGGAGCTTGAGGTAAGCGCCGAAGATGGTGCCTCGGCGGGCTTCCTTCTCGTCCTTACCGGAGAGTACGCGCTGAACGATGAACTGGTCGGTACACCAGTACCAGAAACCGATGACGGCAGAACCGATGAGGGCACCGAGCCAGGGATAGTTGGGGTCGTTGTTGTCGCGGATGAGGTTGACCATTGTGTCGCCGTAGTCATTGACCTTGACGCTCGAGCAGATGCGCATCATCTCGTCCCAGCCACCGAGTTCCTTAAGACCGAGAACAAGGATGATGAGTGAGCCGAGGAGAAGGATGGGGGTCTGGAGGACTGAGGTGTAGAGCACGGATTTCATACCGCCGAAGATGGTGTAGAGAGCGGTGATGAGGACGAGGCCGATAGCTGCAATCCAGAAGAAGTCGATGCCCCAGAGGGTGTCGATGCCGAATACCTGCTGGAACACGAGGCCACCTGCATAGACAGTCACAGCAACCTTGGTCAGCACATAGCTGATGAGCGAGATTGTGGCAAGGATTGTGCGTGATTGGGGATTGAAACGCTTTTCAAGGAATTCAGGCATGGTGTAGACCATGGAGCGGGTGTAGAAGGGCACGAAAACCCAGCCGAGAAGAAGTATCATCCAGCCCTGGATTTCCCAGTGGGCCATTGCCATGCCGGAAGATGCACCTGAACCGGCGAGGCCGATGAGGTGTTCGGAACCGATGTTTGAAGCGAAGATCGAGGCACCGATCGCAATCCATGTCGCGTCTTTGCCACCGAGGAAGTAGTCAGCGGCGTTGTTTTGCTTCTGTCGCATCACCCAGACGATTACGCCGATGAGGGCAAGAGCAAAGATGCCGATGACAATCCAGTCAAGTAATGCCATAGTTTTCTTTTGAGTATTATAAGGTTAGAAATAGAAGATTATTTTCAGGATTGTGATTTCAGGGCCTGAGGATGGGTTAAATCCTCAGGGCCCGTAAATGTGGTTGGTGGTGGAGAGGTTTAATTAGTGGAAAAGCTTAATTGTAGGTTGAGAAAGCGAAGACGGTGTGGCTCTTGTAGGTCTCGCCGGGACGGAGGACAGTCGAGGGCCATTCGGGCTTGTTGGGGCTGTCGGGGTAGTGTTGTGTCTCAAGGCAGATGCCTGTGCGCTGGTTGTAGACCTTGTCACCCTTGCCGGTGATTGTTCCGTCGAGGAAGTTTCCGGAATAGACCTGGATGCCGGGTTCGTCGGTAAAGACATTGAGCACGATGCCGGTCGAGGGTGATCTGAGTGTGGCTGCTGAGACAGTGACATCGCCGTTGGTATCGAGCACCCAGTTGTGGTCATAGCCGTTGCCGTTGCGGATCTGCTCATAGTCGGTCTCGTTGATGCGTTCGCCGATGAGGCGGAAGCCTGTGAAGTCCATGGGAGTGCCGGTGACGGGGATGATCTCGCCTGTGGTCATGTAGGTTGAGTCAACGGGGGTGAAATTGGTGGCGTTGACATAAAGTTCGTTGTCCGTGATGGGCTTCGAGGGGTCGCCGTTGAGGTTGAAGTAGGCGTGGTTGGTCATGTTGATGACGGTGGGCTTGTCGGTGACAGCCTCGTAGGCGATGTCAAGACGGTTGTCGGAGGTCAGTGTGTAGGTGACCTTGGCAGTCACGTTGCCGGGGAAGTTGTTGTCGCCGTCGGGAGAGTGCATTGTGAGGACCACGGTGGAGTCGTTGGGCTGCTCGCCTTCGTAGACCTGATACTGCCATCCGGTGGGACCGCCGTGGAGGCAGTGGCCGAAATTGTTGGTCGGGAGCTGGATGGTGTCGCCGTCAATCACGAAACGGCCTTGGTTGATGCGGTTGGCATAGCGTCCGATTGCAGCGCTGAAATCGGTCTGGTTGTTTTCGGGGAAGTAAGCGGCGATGCTGTCGAAGCCGAGGACCACGTCGCGCAACTCACCGTCGCGTCCGGGAACCATGAGGGAGACGATGCGGCCACCGAAGTTGGTGATGCAGGCTTCCATGCCGTTGGCATTTTCGAGAGTGTAGAGTGCGGTAGGCTTGCCGTTGTACTCGCTGATGAATTTTTCGGGGTCAATGCCGGATTTGGTGATGCTTGGTGTTGATGTTGAGGACTGATTGCAGGCGGCTGTAATCATTGCAATTCCTGCCCCTAAGGCAACGACATGAGGTAAGATCCTTTTCATGGTCTGGTTAAATGAATTGAGAGATTTGATGTTTGATTTGATGGTCGGAAGATTCTGTGAGAGAAGTTTATAGATTAAGTGTAGATTTTACACTTATTTCTGTTTGCAAAAATACAATCTATTGCGAATGTAGCAAAATAAATACTTATGTTATACAACATAAAACTGCAAAATAAAAACCTCCGCACCGGTTTTTTTCTGGCCGGGGGCGGAGGTTGATGTTGTTCGGATGTTTTAGCGGACTGAGTGCTAATCTTCCTTGGATCGGTTCTTTGCTTTGGATTTTGATTTTGTTGCCGAGGAGTCCATGTCCTTTTCTTCCTGCAGGTCGATTTCGTTGTGTTCGCGGTCGACAACCTTGTATTGCAGGTAGGCGAGCGATTCGTCGGGGACGATGCGGAAGTTGAAGCCGAATTCGAGTTGCCAGCGACGGTAGAGCGACGGGAAGCCCTTTTTCAGATAAGCTGAGACGAAGGGGTGGACGTAGAGAATGAAGTTCTTGACTTTGAGAGTGTTTACGAGATAGTCAAGCTTCTCATGGAGGGTGTCGGTGAATAGGAGCGACGGGCGCACTTTTCCTTTGCCGTGGCATGACGGGCATTCCTCAGTTGTGTCGATGTCGAGGGCCGGACGGACGCGTTGGCGTGTTATCTGCATCAGGCCGAATTTGCTCAGGGGGAGGATGTTGTGGCGGGCACGGTCGTTGGCCATCACTTCGCGCATGTGCTCGTAGAGCTTCTGGCGGTGTTCGGCCTTGTTCATGTCGATGAAGTCGATGACGATGATTCCGCCCATGTCGCGCAACCGGAGCTGTCGTGCGATTTCGTCGGCGGCACGGAGATTGACTTCAAGTGCGTTGCTCTCCTGGTCGGGAGCTGCTTTGGAGCGGTTGCCGGAGTTTACGTCGATGACGTGGAGGGCTTCAGTGTGTTCGATGATAACGTAGGCACCCGATTTGAACGATACAGTCTTTCCGAAAGACGATTTTATCTGGCGGGTGATGTTGAAATGGTCAAAGATGGGTACGTTGTCCTCGTAGAGCTTGACGATGTCCTTGCTCTCGGGAGAAATTAGATTGACGTACTTTGAGATTTGACTGAAGATTTCCTTGTCGTTGACATGGATGCTCTCGAAAGTGGGGCTGAAGACGTCGCGCAGCATCCCGACGATGCGGCTCTCTTCCTCGAAGATGAGGGCGGGGGCTGTGGCGGTGCGCGCCTTTGTGACAGTCTCGTCCCAGCAGCGGAGCAGTGTCCGGAGCTCGTGGTGCAGTTCGCGCACGCTCTTTCCTTCGGCTGAGGTGCGGATGATTACCCCGAAGTTCTTGGGTTTGATGCTCTCGATGAGCTGGCGCAGACGGAGTTTCTCCTCCGTGGTCTTGATTTTCTGCGAGATTGAGATTTTGTCGCCGAAAGGAATCAGCACCATGTAGCGTCCCGTGAAGGTGATTTCGGTGGTCAGACGGGGGCCTTTGGATGAGATAGGCTCCTTGACGATCTGCACCATCAGTTCCTGCCCGGGTTCAAGCACATTGGTGATTGAACCATGCTTGTCGATGTCGGGGAGGCGTTTGATTTTCGAGACTGAGGCGTCGGTCTTCTTTTCGGTGATGGCGGCCTTGAGGAAGGCCGAGTAGGTGGAGAATTGTGAACCGAGATCCAAATAATGAAGAAAAGCGTCCTTCTCGTAACCTACGTTGACGAAGGCGGCATTCAGGCCGGGCATCAGTTTTTTGACTTTGGCCAGGTAGATGTCACCGACGGCGTAGGCGATGTTGCGCGACTCCTTCTGCAGAGAAACGAGCCGCGAGTCCTCGAGCAAGGCAATTGATACCTCACCGGGCTGTACGTCTACAATAAGTTCACTTTTCATTAGTCGGTTGGAGATCTGTAAAAGATTCTTTTGATTGCTGAGGGGAGGTTGGAGGAAGCCGCCGATGGAGCGGCCGGGGAGCGGTTTGCGTCAAACAACGCAAAGAACAAACCGTTGAGGGGGCCTTATTGTTGTGTGCCTGTCAAAAGTTTGTTCTTTGTGTTATTTACGCGTCTACGCAAGAAGTAGCAGGCGAGGCCGGCTTATTTCTTCTTGTGACGGTTTTTGCGAAGGCGTTTTTTACGCTTGTGTGTGGCCATCTTGTGGCCTTTTCTTTTCTTTCCGCTGGGCATAGTAGGAAGGGATTAATATTATTGTTTGACAATAGTTGTTTTCTATATTATTTCAGATCCTTCACCTCTTCCATGAACACCTTTGCGGGCTTGAAGGCGGGAATGCGGTGTTCGGGGATGATGATGGTGGTGTTTTTGGAAATGTTGCGGGCTGTCTTTTCTGAACGAACCTTGGTGATGAAACTACCGAATCCACGCAGGTAGACGTTCTCGCCATGAGAGAGAGACTCTTTCACTGTTTCCATGAACTTTTCGATGGTTTCGAGTACGTTGGCTTTGTCGATGCCGGTAGATTTCGAAATCTCGTTGACAATGTCAGCTTTAGTCATTACAATATTAATTTATAATTGGTTAATATCTTTGATGTTGCACCTATTGAGGGCGCAAGTTTTTTGCAAGTGCAAATATCGGAACTTTTTTTGAATTATCAGCTATGTTTGTGCTAAAATTTTGCTTAAAATTCACTTCCTCACCACGTTAGAGGTGAAAACGGGGTGTCGGGAGGTTAAAACAGCTCTTTTAGCAGAACAAGTTTGGGTGTCACAATGACACTATCAGGCTCAATCCTTGGCTCTGCTGCCCGCGGGTCGAGCCATATCGCGCGCCAGCCGGAGGCGAGGGCCCCGGCTATGTCGGTGGCGCGATTGTCGCCGATCATGACATGGCGCGAGGGGTCAGTGTTGCCGGTGCGCTCCATTGCATGGCGGTAGAGGCGCGGATCGGGTTTGTTGACTCCGATGTCGTCGCTCAGCACCATTAGGTCGACCATCCGGTCGAGGCCGGTGTTGGTGAGTTTGCGGTGCTGCACGTCGGTGAAACCATTGCTCAGGACACCTATATTATAATCATGCGCGCGCAGGTGCGCGAGGATTTCGAATGCTCCTTCAATCATGACTGTCTGCTCGGCAAGCCGGCCGAGATAGATGGGGTCGAGGGCGCGTGAGAACTTATTCAGTTTATCATCGCTATCGGTCCAATGTGGACGCAGGGGTGTGGCGAAACGGTCGAGGCGCAGGAAATCCTGGGTGATTTCCGCACGGCTGTAGGCATCCCATAGTTCCTTGTTGTGAGTCTCGTAGGCCGTTATCCATTCTTCCGGCGTAGGGTAGAAGCGGTCAATAGCGCATTCGTCGTAGACGATGCGGAGTGCGAGACGCGAGTTTGTATGGAAGTCGATGAGGGTGTCGTCGAGGTCAAACCATATCCAGTCGGCGTTCTTCATACTGAGGTCAGATTTCATTGATTTTCCACCATTTATATGACATGCCCGGAGTGTCGGTCACGTCGCCTCCCTCATGGTCGCGGAGGAATTTGACGGCGCGGAGAGTGACGGGGAGGATGAGGATTTCGTAGGCGGTCTTGAGGAGTGTCTGGGTAAGGATGAGCATACCGATTTCGCTCCATGCGAGGATGCCGCCAAAAGCGATGGGGAAGAAGATTACCGAGTCGACCCCTTCGCCCCAGAGTGATGAGACGATGGCGCGCAGCGAGAAGCGACGTCCACCGGAGGCGACTTTCATGCGCGACATGACGTAGGCGTTGACCATTGAGCCACACAAGAAGGCGATGAAACTTGCGGCGAAGATTCTCGGGACGGCTCCGAAAATGGTTGTCATGGCTTCCTGTCCGGTCCAGGATTCAGAGCCGGGGAGCCAGATGCCAAGCTGGAGCAGCAGGGAGACGAGGAGGTTCATGCCGAAGCCGAGCCAGATGACGAGACGGGCCTTGTTGAAGCCGTAGACTTCGACGATGCAGTCGTTGAGAATGTAGGAGATAGGAAAGACGATGACTCCGGCGGTGATGGTGAGGGGGCCGAGGTCGACAGTCTTGATTTCCATTAGATTGCTGACAATCAGGCAGACGCAGAAGGTCACCGCAAGCAGCATGAAGGTGACTGAGATTTTGACTTTGCTCATGCCTTGCTCCTTTCGTCGAGAATGATGTTGGCAAACTCGCGGACACAGCCTTCGCCGCCTTTGAGATTCATGACGCGGATGCCGGGGAGGGATTTCACCTCCGGCATTGCATCGGCCGGACATGCGCGGTGGCCGACGGCTTTGAGGATTTCGACGCAGTTGACATCGTCGCCGATATAGGCTACTTCGTTGAGGGAGATGGCAAGACTCTCGCAGATGTCGGCGCAGGCGGCGAGTTTTCCACCGTCGCGCTTGCCCTGCACGAGAAAGTCGACACCGAGTTTTTCGGCACGACGTTTCACAAGCTGAGTGTCCTCGCTTGTTATGATTCCGACTTTAATGCCGGCTTTCTGCAGAAGTTGGAGACCCATGCCGTCGCGCGCGTTGAATTTTTTCATCACGTCACCGTCGGCAGTGTAATACATGCCTCCGTCCGTGAGCGTGCCGTCGACATCGGTGAGGAAAAGACGTATATTTTTCATCAAAGGATATTGAATTGAATGCACTGTTCTGATTTTTAGGGTGCAAAATTACTCAAAAAAATTAGATTATCCCTCTAAAAATCGGTTAATTCTGTGTAACTTTGCACTCAGATTCAATCATTATCAACTAATATACCTCTTCCCACATTATGCAGGAAAAGATTATTATTCTCGATTTCGGGTCGCAGACCACGCAACTTATTGGCCGTCGCGTTCGTGAGCTTGGCGAATATTGCGAGATTCTGCCCTACAACAAATTCCCGTATGACGATCCGTCGGTCATCGGCGTGATTCTCTCGGGTTCGCCTTTCTCGGTCTACGACGAGAAGGCATTCAAGACAGAGCTTGACCGTCTGCGCGGTCATCTTCCCGTGCTTGGCATCTGCTATGGCGCGCAGTTTATAGCCTATACCTCCGGCGGCAGTGTCGAGCCTGCCCCCTCGCGTGAGTATGGCCGTGCCCATCTTACAAAAATTGACACTTCGAGTCCCCTCTTCAAGAATATCCCCGTCGGTTCGCAGGTGTGGATGAGCCACGGCGACACCATCACTTCAATCCCCGAAGGCTTCAAGACCATCGCTTCGACCGACAAGGTTGCCATCGCCGCTTATCACGTCGAGGGCGAGCAGACCTGGGGCGTACAGTTCCATCCCGAGGTCTATCATTCGGAGCATGGCACACAGTTGCTGCGCAATTTCGTCGTTGACATCTGCGGCGGCAAGCAGGACTGGACAGCCGAATCATTCATCGAGAGCACCGTGGCCCAGCTTAAGGAACAGCTTGGCGACGACAAGGTGGTGCTTGGTCTGAGCGGTGGTGTGGATTCTTCGGTTGCAGCCGTACTTCTCAACCGCGCCATCGGCAAGAATCTGACCTGTATCTTCGTTGACCACGGTATGCTGCGCAAGAACGAGTTCCGCAACGTGCTCCATGACTATGAGTGCCTCGGCCTCAATGTGGTCGGAGTTGATGCTTCAGAGAAGTTCTTCAGCGAGCTCGCCGGTGTGACCGAACCCGAACGCAAGCGCAAGATTATCGGTAAGGGCTTCATTGATGTTTTCGATGAAGAGGCCCACAAGATTAAAGATGTGAAGTGGCTTGCACAGGGAACCATCTATCCTGACTGCATCGAAAGCCTTTCGATAACCGGCACGACCATCAAGAGTCACCACAATGTAGGCGGTCTGCCCGAGAAGATGAATCTCAAGCTTTGCGAACCCCTCCGTCTGCTCTTCAAGGACGAGGTCCGCGCCGTTGGCCGTCAGCTCGGTATGCCCGAACATCTCATCAAGCGTCATCCCTTCCCCGGTCCCGGTCTGGCAGTGCGTATCCTCGGCGACATCACTCCCGAGAAGGTGCGCATACTCCAGGATGCCGATGATATTTTCATCCAGGGTCTCCGTGACTGGGATCTCTACGATAAGGTATGGCAGGCAGGTGCTATCCTCCTCCCCGTCCAGAGTGTCGGTGTGATGGGCGATGAGCGTACCTACGAACGTGCGATCGCTCTCCGCGCCGTGACCTCGACCGATGCCATGACTGCTGACTGGGCCCATCTCCCCTACGACTTCATGGCCAAGGTCAGCAACGACATCATCAACAAGGTCCGTGGCGTCAACCGCGTCTGCTACGACATCTCCTCAAAACCACCGGCAACAATCGAGTGGGAGTAACCAGGTGTTCTTAAGAACGATTCTATAATATAGTGTCTCCATATTGTATGGGGGCACTTTTTTTGTTATATTTGCGATATGAAAGGAAGCATACCGCATATTGTCCAGTATCAGGGTTCCAAAAGAAAACTGGCGCCTCAGATTCTATCTTATTTCCCGCAAAGGTTCAATCGCCTTATTGAGCCGTTTGCAGGAATGGCTGCGGTTTCCATCGCTACAGCTAAAGAACATCGGTGTCCCAGATTTTTCATAAATGACCTGAATGAACCCTTGCTGGGGATTTTGAGAGAGGCAGTGAATAATCCTGATAAAATTGTTTCGGATTATACTGCTATCTGGGAAGAGCAATTCAGATATGAGGCTGGTTCGGAAGCCCATTATTATCATATCAGGGAGCGTTTTAATAATGGTGAAAAGGATCCCTCCATGATGCTTTACATACTGGCAAGATGCGTTAAAGGGGCTGTGAGATATGGCTCGAACGGACGCTTCAATCAATCACCGGACAAACGGCGCAACGGTACGAACCCACAGACTCTGAGGAGGAATATAGCCGGGGTGTCGCAACTGCTCCGTGGGAAGAGTGAGTTTTATGCGATGGACTACCGTGAGGTCCTTGATATGGCTGCTCCGGGGGATGTCGTATATCTTGATCCGCCGTATCAAGGTGTGTGTACAGGACGCGATTCACGCTACTATTCAGGTATAGCCTTTAATGAATTTGTAGAAGCATTGGATAAGCTCAATTCAAGAAATGTCGACTACATTGTTAGTTATGACGGTTTCTGCGGGGATAAGAGCTATGGGGAAATTCTTCCGGATGATCTTGGCTTGAAATTGTCATATCTTAATGCCGGATTGTCGACACAATCCCTTTTTAATGGAGAGAGAGTTGAAACAAAGGAGGCGCTGTATGTGAGCCGCAATCTGGCTAAATCCGGAATGGTGTTGCAACCCTCCTTGCCTTTGTTTTAGAAGCCGTTTCCACTCATTTGTTTAATTCTTATTCGCACCATGTCTGATTTTCCACGGGAATTTATTGATAAGTTAAAGTCGGTTACAGGAAAACGACCTGCAACCATCATAAACCATATTCTTCAACATGGATATATCACATCCGAGGAAATCAAGGATGTCTATGGCTATAATCATCCTCCGAGAGCCATACGGGATGTCAGAGAGCAGGGAATTCCGGTTGAAACATTCAGGGTCAAGGATAAACAGGGCCGAAATATAGCGGCATATAGATTCGGAGATCCTTCCGGGCTGGACGACTCTCTTTCGAAGGTGCGTGGTCGGACCGCTCTTGCAAAAGCGCTTAGGGATGCACTGATTGAAAAATATGGAAGCCGATGCTTTATCTACCAACAGGAAGTAGAAGTGTCATTGTTGCAGATCGACCATAGAGTCCCATACGAAATTGCCGGAGAGGTATCGAAGGAGATAGATGCCTATATGCTCCTGTCGCCTTCTGCAAACCGCGCAAAGTCGTGGGCATGTGAACATTGCCCTAACTGGAGCATGAAAGACAGTAGTTTTTGTGTCCAATGTTTTTGGTGTCATCCTGAAAATTACACTCATATTGCCGGCAAGGAGGAACGCCGTATAGTGCTTACTTTCACTGGTGATGAAATCAATGACTACAATCAATTGATTAGTCAGGTCGGAGTGGAAGAAGCAGAACGGACGATAAAGTCTCTAATCCATGAGAGACTGAATGCCGATTGATTTTGTCTGATAGATACATCTAATATATACTATACAGGTATACGATGGTCCTGATTCTGTTTTCGGAGTCGGGACTGTTTTTTTGTACGGTCCGGAAGAGAATGTGGGAGTGTTGTGAGGTGGTTCATGACTGTGTGGATGTTTTGATGTGATTATTTCTGTTTTGCCCGTATGCAAAGATAATGTTGATTAGGGGCGGAAAAGGTGCGATAATGCAAGCGTTGTAATAAAAATCCGATGTTTTTTGGTTAAATTGTTGCAAAATCAGTTACATTGTAACAATTTTGTAATCATTGTTATTTGTGGCAATATCCAGTAAATCAATAAGATATGATATTTGTAACAAGTTTGTCATTGAATTAACATATTTTTACATAAAAATTATTCGCATCGCTGATTTTCGTTGTAATTTTGAAGTGTCAAACAAAAACAACAACTCATCACAGACCGCCTTTCACCAGAAAGACTCTCACAAAAGTTCAACTCATCAAAACACAATAATTATGGGAACTCAGGAATTTCAGAACAAGCTTATGAGCCTTCAGGGCAACCTTCTTAACTTTGCCTACATGCTCACCTCTAACAGAGACAACGCTTACGATCTTCTCCAGGATACTACCCTGAAGGCCCTTGATAACGAAAGCAAGTATGTTGACAACACCAACTTCAAGGGTTGGGTTTTCACCATCATGCGCAACATCTTCATCAACAACTACCGTCGTGTTGCCCGCTCGGCAACAGTCATCGACCAGACTGAAGACCTCTACCACCTCAATCTCTCTCAGGATTCAGGCCTTGAGACTCCCGAAGGCTCATTCGGCGCCAACGAGATTTCAGACGCAATCAACGAATTCCCCGACGAATACCGCATCCCCTTCTCGATGCACGTCGCCGGTTACAAATACAACGAAATCGCCGAGAAGATGAATCTTCCTCTCGGAACAGTGAAGAGCCGTATCTTCTTCGCACGCAAGAAACTCCAGGTGCGCTTCGCCGACTACCGTTGATAGCAGTTCGGTTGTGGCAATCGCCGCAAGAAATTCTTCCCGAAAGATTATGCAACTTCTACACGAAATACACACATAGTTTCCGAAACGTACAGATTTGAAAGGTAAAATAAGATTGGTTCATTTAGGTATAAGTTTTCGATTAGGTATTGATTCAAAGGTAAGATAAGATTCGTTTTAAGGATTCAGTAAATAAGATAATAATAGATAAGATTTAAGACTAAGATTTTTCATGTTAAGGTATTGGTAATCTACACTATAATAAAAAACACACCCACACAAACAAAAGCGCCGCGAAGTGATTTCGCCGGCGCTTTTGGCATTTTGTCGGAGAGCGAAGATTGGTGGTGACCAACGGATCCGTGTTCATTTTCCGTTTGCAATCCGGATTAGTCTTTTGGTCCAGTCTGCGAGAAATAGGGGAATATGGATGACGTTGTCGGCAATACGCAGATTATTGCGTGAGTATATGATGGCTAATTGCGGAGAATATTTCTTGACGTAGACCGAGAGGCTTTTTCCGGAAGTGTTAGTCCCGGATTTTACCTCCATCGGGATTATGTCAAGGCCATCCTGAGTGATGAAATCGACTTCCGCAGTTCCGTTGGAGGTCCAGTAGCGGGGCGACGGATTGAAGTCGGGGAGCAATGCCTGAAGTATGGCATTTTCTGTCAGTGCCCCTTGAAATTCCTGATAAAGCGGATTTGATGTCCAGAATATATCCGGGGGAAGTGCTGCAAGTGAGCGTAGCAATCCGGTGTCACACATATAGATTTTGAACGATGAAACATCGTCATAGGCGCTCAGTGGCAGCCCCGGTTTTGACAGACAGAACACTCTATAGATCAATCCGGCCTGTTGGAGCCACAGAAGAGCGTCTTCATATTCGCGTGACCGTGCTCCCGGCTTCACGAGCTTATAGACAAACTTGCGGTTTTCGCGGGCAAGCTGCGACGGGATTGAGTTCCATATTGAGGTTATGCGAGGAATCTCGCGAGTCGGTGCATGTTTGGCAAAGTCAAGAGTATAGGCCTGTAGAATGTTGGATTGTTCCTTTTCTACGGCTCCTATCCCACGGTTTTCAAGCATTGCGACTGCAGCGCCGGGCATCCCTCCGCATGTCATGTAGCGACGGTAGGACTCAGTTGTCCTGTTCATGATTATTTCCGGCAGGGTTTCAATAGCGCTTAATCCGTCAAGATAATCATGGCATTTAGGGTCGTCGACACGCAAGAATTCCTTGAATGTCACAGGATACATCTGAAGGAAGTCAACTTTGCCAACGGGAAAGGACTCTCCTTGCGAAAGCGCCACACCGAGCAATGATCCTGCGGCGATAACGCAGTACTGCGGCGCATCCTCACAGAAATATTTCAATGAGTTGAGCGCACGGTTACTCTGCTGGATTTCGTCGAATATGATTAATGTCTCTCCGGGTATGATTGGGCAGTCGGCATACAGACCGAGTATTCCGATGAGGCGGTCAGGGTCTTTTGTGTTCTCAAATTCCCGGCAGAGTTCTTCAGAGTTGTCGAAGTTGAAATATGCGGTATGCTTGAAGTATTCCTTTCCGAAATGCTTCATAAGCCATGTCTTGCCAATCTGACGTGCTCCTGAAATGATGAGTGGCTTTCGGTTCGGACTTTCCTTCCATTCAAGCAGCTTTTCGATGATGTCTCTTCTCAGTTCCATGGGATTTGAATTTTTATCATTCACAAATATAATGATAATAACAAAATAAATCATATTTTTCCAACGAGAAATGTGTGGTTTCTCACATTTTTCCAACATAAAATGTGAAAACTTACACATTTTTCTAACTTACGGGACTTTTGAGGGGTTTCTGCGGGTTGAGGCGATAGGTTGAAAAAATCAGGAATCCGCGGAATGTAGCCCTTGTTTACGGCGCGATTGCTTTTGCGCCGGTGGACTATATTTCGCGGATTCCTGATTTTTTATGGACTTGAAGTCGGGAAGTCAGAGTTTAATTGACCTCTACTTTCTTATGGGTGGATTAGGCCCTTTTTGTAGATTAAGCTTTTTTGATGTAGTCGACAATCCAAGCGCCGACTGCGTCAGTGCCGTAGTTGGCACCACCTTCAACCTGAATTTCAGGTGTGCGGACATTGGCATCGAGCGAAGCGTTGACAGCTTCACGGATGAGTTTGCCCTCTTCGGTGAGATTGAAGTATTCGAAGAGCATTGCCACAGAGAGAATCTGGGCGAGGGGATTGGCTATGTTCTTGCCTTTTGCCTGAGGCCATGAACCGTGGATGGGTTCAAACACCGGGGTTTTCTCGCCGGTTGAAGCCGAGGGGAGGAGGCCCATTGAGCCGGAGATTACCGAGCCTTCATCTGTAAGGATGTCGCCGAAAGTATTTTCAGTGACCATCACGTCGAAGAAGCGGGGCTCCTGAATCATGCGCATGGCAGCGTTGTCGACATACATGAAGTCGGTTGTAACGTCGGGATACTGCGGAGCTATTTCCTGTGCGACCTTGCGCCAGAGACGTGAGGAAGCAAGCACGTTGGCCTTGTCGACAACAGTAAGGTGTTTGTTGCGACGGAGTGCATAGCTGTAAGCAACGTGGAGGATGCGCTCGATTTCGGGACGAGTGTATGCATTGGTGTCGTAGGCACGTTCGTCGCTTTCAAACTTCTCGCCGAAATACATGCCGCCGGTCAGCTCACGGATACAGATGAAGTCAGCGCCTTCTACGAGTTCTGCACGGAGCGGAGATTTGTGGATGAGGCATTTGAATGTCTCGACCGGACGGATGTTTGCAAAAAGACCGAGTTTCTTACGCATGGCAAGCAGTCCCTGCTCGGGTCGCACCTTCGCGTTGGGATTATTGTCGAATTTGGGATCGCCTACGGCTGAGAAAAGAACCGCGTCGGCCCAAAGACAGGTTTCGTAGGTGTCTTCGGGGAAGGGATCGCCTACCTTGTCGATGGCATCCGCTCCGCAGATGGCATAACGATACTCGACACTGTGGCCGAATTTCTCACAAACGGCGCTCATCACGTCGACGCCCTGACGGGAAATCTCGGGTCCGATACCGTCGCCGGGCAGAACTGCTACTTTAAGATTCATCTTGATATATATGTTATATTATTGTTATTATCTGAAAACTAAAAACTCACAACTTCCCCCCTCACCTCGGGGTGCTCTCAAGCATATTGAGCATCTTGACGGTGGCCTGGATGGCTGCTTCCGTCTGGTCCGGATCGAGACCACGGGTCTTGAATACATTGCCCTCGAAGCTCCATGTGATGGTGGTGTGGACAAGCGCATCCGTCTTTCCACCCGGAGGGATATTGACGGAGTAGTTGACGAGCGAGGGGAAGGGACGTTGGAGTTTTCCTCGGTAAATGTTTCGGACAGCACGCATGAAAGCGTCGAACTGACCGTCGCCGACCGCAGATTCCTGAAATTCCGCTTCGCCGACAATGAGTTTGACTGTGGCTGTCGGTCGCAGACCCTGGGTCAGGGTTAGCACATAGTTGTCCACACGAACATCCGAAGGAAGGGTCGGATGCTTGAGCACATCGGCGATGATGAAGGGGAGATCGCCTTGTGTGACAATCTCCTTCTTGTCGCCAAGCTCGATGATGCGTTCCGTCACCTTGCGGATGTCGGAGTCACTTAACTCTATGCCGAGAGCCTCAAGATTTTTCTTGATATTTGCCTTTCCGGATGTCTTGCCGAGGGCATATTCGCGTTCGCGGCCGAAGCGTTCGGGAAGAAGCTCGTTGAAATAGAGTTGGCTCTTGTTGTCGCCGTCGGCATGTACGCCTGCACACTGGGTGAACACACTGTCGCCGATGATGGGTTTGTTGGGTGGCACCATGATGCCGGAGAATGACTCGACGATATGACTGACCTTGTTGATTTTGCTTTCGTCGATGTCGGTCGTGTCACCGAGTTGGTCATGGATGACGGCTACTGTGCTCGACAGTGTCGCGTTTCCTGCACGTTCACCCAGTCCATTGATGGTGCAATGCACACCTTTTGCTCCCCCTTTCACGGCTGCGAATACGTTGGCTGTGGCAAGGTCGTAGTCGTTGTGGGCATGGAAGTCGAAATGGAGAGCGGGGTAGTGCTTCACGATGGTGTGGACGTATGACAGCGTGTCATACGGATTGAGGATGCCGAGGGTGTCGGGAAGCATGAAGCGGCGGATGGGCAGGTCCTTGATGGCTTCCATCAGTGCGAACACATAGTCGCGCGAGTGTTTCATTCCGTTTGACCAGTCCTCGAGATATATGTTTACGGCAAGCCCGGCCTCACGTGCGCGGGCCACTTCGGCGGCTATGGCTGCGAAATGTTGTTCCGGGGTCTGTTTGAGTTGCAGACGGCAGTGCTTTTCCGACCCTTTGGCCAAAAGATTTATGACTTTTCCGCCGACATCGCTGATCCATCTCACCGACTCGCCTCCGTCAAGGAAGCCGAGCACTTCGATGCGGTCGATGTAACCGTTGCGCTCCGCCCAGGAGCAGACTTTGCGCACAGTCTCACGCTCTCCATCCGAAACTCGTGCCGACGCGATTTCAATTCGCGGGACGTGGAGTTCCTGAAGGAGCAGGCGTGTGATTGCGAGTTTCTCGGAAGTCGAAAACGAGACTCCCGAGGTCTGCTCTCCGTCGCGGAGAGTTGTGTCCATTATTTCAACATACATGCCTTACAGGGGGTATGATAATATGTGTGGGTATATGGTGTGACTATGTGTGAGGAGGATGGCCGGGAGCTGTATCATAATTCAATTCATCAGTTTTTTGATACAGCACCTGCGGTCAGCGTTTCGCTTCCCAGGCTTCGATGTCGTCTTTCTTTGAAAGCAGATATTCAATGTCGTCAAGACCTTCCGACAGGCATTGCTTCTTGTAAGCGTTGATGTCGAATGTCTCGCTGTTGCCGGTTGCAAGGTTGGTGATTGTCTGCGAGGGGAGGTCGACTTTCACTTCCGTGCGCGGATTTGCGGCGATTGACTCGAAGAGTTCTGCAAGGAAAGGTTCGCTGACCACCACTGGGAGCACGAAGTTGTTGAGCTCGTTGTTTTTGTGGATGTCGGCGAAGAAGCTCGACACGACCACGCGGAAACCGTAGTCATGAATTGCCCATGCGGCATGTTCGCGGCTTGAACCGGAGCCGAAGTTCTTTCCGGCCACGAGGATGCAGCCTGAATAGGTCGGGTCGTTGAGCACGAAGTCCTTCACCGGATTGCCGTCCTTGTCATAACGCCAGTCGCGGAAGAGGTTGTCGCCGAATCCTTCGCGAGAGGTGGCTTTGAGGAAGCGGGCAGGGATGATCTGGTCGGTGTCCACATTCTCCATGGGGAGGGGGACACAGGTTGATGTTATGGTGCTGAATTTTTCTTTCATGATGCTTTCGGTGGATGGGTTTAGACGGTGCGGGGATCTGTGAGCACTCCGGTGACTGCTGAGGCTGCGGCTACGAGAGGTCCGGCGAGGATTGTGCGTGAGCCGGGACCCTGACGGCCTTCGAAGTTGCGGTTTGATGTCGAGACGGCGAGTTTGCCTGCGGGAACCTTGTCCTCGTTCATTGCGAGGCAGGCCGAGCAACCGGGCTGACGGATTTCGAAGCCGGCTTCCGCAAGAATCTTGTCCAGTCCTTCCTCGCGTATCTGTGCGTCCACTTTCCATGAACCTGGAACAAGCCATGCTGTCACGCCGGGAGCTTTCTTCTTACCCTTGACAAAGTTTGCGAATGCGCGGAAATCCTCGATGCGTCCATTCGTGCAACTGCCGAGGAACACATAGTCGATGGGGGTTCCGGCGAGCACCTGTCCCACTTTGAAACCCATATAGTCGAGCGATTTCTCGTAGGAGATTTTTCCGGCCTCATCCTCGGGATCGGGAGCTGGAATCGGATCGTTGATGCCGATGCCCATGCCCGGGTTGGTTCCGAAAGTGATGCGGGGTTCGATGTCGGCTGCGTCGAAGTTGATTTCACGGTCAAATTCAGCATCCGGATCGGAGGGAAGAGTGCGCCAGTAGGCCACAGCCTTTTCCCATTCCTCACCCTTGGGTGCGAATTCGCGTCCTTCGACGTAGGCGAATGTCGTTTCGTCGGGAGCGATCATGCCTCCGCGCGCACCCATCTCAATCGAGAGGTTGCAGACTGTCATGCGCTCTTCCATCGAGAGATTGCGGATGGTGTCTCCGGCATACTCTACAAAGTAACCTGTCGCGCCGCCGGTGGTCATCTTGGCGATGATGTAGAGGGCGATGTCCTTGGCGGTCACTCCCGGACGGAGCTTACCGTTGACATTGATGCGCATTGTCTTGGGTTTGGGTTGGAGGATGCACTGCGATGCGAGTACCATCTCCACTTCGCTTGTACCGATGCCGAAAGCCACTGCGCCGAAAGCTCCGTGGGTCGATGTATGGCTGTCGCCGCAGACGATTGTGTAGCCGGGAAGCGTAAGGCCATTTTCCGGGCCGATGACATGGATGATGCCGTTTTTGGCGTGTCCGAGGCCGAAGAGTGTTACTCCGAACTCATTGGCGTTGCGGGTGAGGGTCTCGACCTGATTGCGCGACACGGGGTCGGCAATCGGCTTGTCCTGATTGAGGGTAGGGATGTTGTGGTCGGGCGAACAGAATGTTTTTTCCGGACGGAACACTTTCAGACCGCGTGTGCGCAGTCCCTCGAAAGCCTGGGGGCTGGTCACTTCGTGGCAGTAGTGACGGTCGATATAGAGTTGGGATGGGCCCCCTTCGATGTTGTTTACGACGTGAGCATCCCAGATTTTGTCAAAAAGAGTTTTACCCATGATAAGCGTATGGTCTTTGGATGGATTTATTGTGAATGATGATTAGCGGACAAACTTGTTGATAGCGTCGATGAATGCCTCGGCACTGGCTCCGACGATGTCGGTATTGGCCGAGAAGCCGTAGTAAGGCACACCTTCATGCTCGACAGTCATGTGGACCTTGCCCACATCGTTGCTGCCCTTGTTGATGGCCTGGATGAGGAATTCCTTGACGAGCATCTTGCGGTGGATTATGAGCTTGATGGCGCTGATGGCTGCGTCGACAGGACCGTTGCCCGATGCACATGCCTCGAATTTCTCGCCTGCGATGTCGAGACCCACGCTTGCAACGGAGTGTACGCCTACGCCGCTCGTCACCTGGAGGAAGTCGAGCTTGATGCGGTTTGAAGCCTTGCGGTGGGCACCGGCAATCATCAGCACGTCGTCATCATTGATTTCCTTCTTGCGGTCAGCGAGTTTGAGGAAGGCCTCGTATGCTTTGTCGAGGTCTGCGCCCGAAAGCTCGATTCCGAGGACATGGAGACGGTGTTTGAGTGCGGCGCGTCCGCTGCGGGCGGTGAGGACGATGGAGTTCTCGTCGATACCCACATCCTTCGGGTCGATAATCTCGTAGCTCTCGCGGTTCTTGAGGACTCCGTCCTGATGGATACCTGACGAGTGGGCGAATGCATTGCGGCCGACGATAGCCTTGTTGGGCTGCACGGGCATGTTCATGAGGCTCGACACCATTCGGCTGATGCCGGTAATCTTTGTGGCGTTGATGTTTGTGTCGATACCGAGGTCCTTGTGTGAGCGGAAAGTCATGACCACCTCTTCAAGCGAAGTGTTGCCGGCACGTTCGCCGATACCGTTGATGGTGACTTCTGCCTGACGTGCGCCGTTGACAACACCTGTGACAGTGTTTGCCGTGGCCATGCCGAGGTCATTGTGGCAATGTGTGGCGATGACAACCTTGTCGATGCCGTCGACATTGTCCATGAGGTATTTGATTTTCGCGCCGAATTCTGACGGCAGACAGTAGCCTGTTGTGTCAGGGATATTGATGACTGTTGCACCTGCGCGGATGACGGCCTCTACCACACGGGCGAGATACTCATTGTCGGTGCGTCCTGCATCCTCGGCATAGAACTGAACGTCCTCGACGAATTTCTTGGCGAATGATACGGCTCCGACAGCACGTTCGAGAATGTCGTCGCGGGTGGAGTTGAATTTATATTTGATATGGTAGTCGGAGGTTCCGATACCGGTGTGGATTCGTGGATGTTTGGCATATTTCAGAGCCTCGGCAGCCACGCGGATGTCGTTTTCGACGGCGCGTGTGAGTGCGCAGATTGTCGGCCATGTCACTGCCTTGGAGATTTCGACCACGGAGTTGAAGTCGCCCGGGCTTGACACAGGGAAACCCGCCTCAATCACGTCGACGCCGAGGGCTTCGAGTGCCTTTGCAACTTCAATTTTTTCTACTGTATTGAGCTGACAACCGGGCACCTGCTCTCCGTCGCGAAGTGTCGTGTCAAAGATGAAAAGCCTGTCACTCATATTCGGATATATAATGTATGGATGTTTTTATTTATTTATGTGCGGGCGTTTGATTGGAAACTTGACCTAAAACAAACTTCTCCAAAGCAAGGAAAGAATATTTTGGAGATAATTAGCTGCAAAATTACAAATTATTTACAAAATGCCACAATAAAATTACAAATTTATCGCTTTTCGCTCTTTTTGTGGTGAAAATCGAAAGTTGCGTGGTGCGTGATTTATAATGAAAGTAAGGCGGAGTCAACGTCTTTCGCCTACTGGATTCGATGTGTATGGTTGCGAAGGGGTAATGTCTTGATAAAGATTGCATTTGCACGGTTGGATAGACTGCAGAAGGTCGTTCGGACCAGAGTATCAAGCCGGATGGTATGACTTGAGGCTCTGGTCTGAACGACCTTTTTGTATGGAGTGATGCTCGTCAGCCTTTTTATTTTTGAGGCTGATATGCGGTTAATTAACGCATGTATTCGGTGTAGAAAGCCGCGATTTCGTCAAACGGAATTTTATCAAGCCGGTCGTAGAGGTCGCAGTGGGTTGCATCCTTCACTGTGAGCAACTGTTTGTTGTCCCCTTTCAGTAAAGCGAATGTATCCTTTCCGAAATAGTAGGAATGGGCTTTGTCGCCATGAACGATGAGGACGGCGTTTTCGAGTTCTCCGGCATACTCAAAGAACTTGAAGTTCATGAACGGCAGGGCAGATGTGGCATTCCAGCCGTCGGTGGAATTTCCGCTGCGGGGATGGAAACCGCGAGGGGTTTTATAGTAGGCATGGTAATCCTTTACGAACTGAGGAACATCCTCGGGCAGAGGATCGACGACTCCGCCTGCGCGCTTGTAGGAGCCGTTGCGGTAATCCTCGGTTCGCTGTGCGGCAAGGGCTTTTCGGTTGGCGTTGCGTTTTTCAGCCGAATTGTCGGTGTCAAAATATCCGTTGGCAGTCACGCGTGTCATGTCATACATGGTTGATGCTACGGTTGCCTTGATTCGAGGGTCGTTGATGGCTGCCTGAATAGCAATACCACCCCAGCCGCAGATACCGAGGATGCCTATACGCTCCGCATCGACATTTGCTTGCACCGAAAGGAAATCAACTGCGGCCGAGAAGTCCTCGGTGTTGATGTCGGGTGAGGCCACACGGCGTGGCATACCTCCGCTCTCTCCGGTGAACGATGGGTCAAAAGCGATTGTCAAGAACCCGCGTTCCGCAAGCTGCTGGGCATACAATCCGCTCGACTGCTCTTTAACGGCTCCGAAAGGTCCGCTGACGGCGATTGCAGGCAAATTGCCGCTTGCATTCTTCGGAATATACATATCGGCGGCAAGTGTGACACCATAGCGGTTGACGAATGTGACCTTTCGATGGTCCACTTTTTCACTCTTTGGAAATACCTTATCCCATTCCTGTGTCAGCTCCGGGGATTCCATCGGAGCGACAGACATGTTTGTGTTCGGATTCATATTATTGTTGTTATTTTGATTTGTCAATACCCGCGCGTTGCATTGCATGGTGATTATGCTCAGCGCTCCAAAAGCTATTGATATTGCAAGTTTTTTCATGCTGCAAAATAACAACAAAACCTCCTTCCGTGGCTTACCATTATAAATGGAATCCTTACCTAAAATGGATTACCACACATTTTACATATATAATATATCACGAGTATATAATAGGTAGATGGACATGGCAGGGAAGTCGTATTGAACAAAATATTGAGCTAAATTATGTGGCATCAGTTAAATTAGGTTAAGTTGCTCCTACCAGTTTGGCTGTCATGGGATAAAAATGTACTTTAGTCGGGCAAATGTCAGGATAAGCAATGGAATCTCACCGTGTCATAACAGCCTTGATTGCTTTCATGCTTCTATTCTCTCTCGCAGCCGGACAGCCATCACGCATCCGTGCAGAGGTGGGTATGGAAGCTGACGAGATGTCGCGGCAGCATGTCACGACTCTTCCTGATGGTCCCGGTTCAGACAGTTTGCTGATTGCCGGGATGGATTCGCTGCTCACCACCATCAATCTTGATGAGGTTGTGGTTGTTGCTCCAATAAAGCCGGTGACGGTCAAGGGCGACACTACCATTATTGATACAAGAGCGTTCAAGACGCGCGACGGTGCCTATCTCGAGGACCTCGTCAGGCTTATTCCGGGAATGGCATACGACAAGAAGACCGGCTCACTGACCTACAATGGTATTCCCCTTACAGATATAAATATCAATGGAGAATCGTTTTTCAAGGATGGCAAGACCCTTGCGCTCGAAAATCTTAGGGCTGATATATTCAGCAAAATAAAGATTTACGACAAAGCGAGCGATGAGGATAAATTCATGGGGGTCAAAGGCAACGGAAAGAATTATGTACTCGACTTGCAGACATATTCCGAGTTCAACGGGACATTGATGACCTCGGCCACACTTGCCGGAGGAAATCAGGGCAGGAAAAAAGCCGAGCTTATGGCTCATTCGTTCAAACCCAAGGGTGATAATTTCTCCTTTCATCTATCTTCCGGCAATATAAATCCATTTTCCACCGGTAAGCGCGACCGAATGGATGATGCTTCGTTCAACATTTCCCGGCGGTTGAATGACAAGTTTTATGTCTCCGCAGGATTGATGTATTCATATTCGCGAGCTGGACAGGAGTTCTCGTCTTCGCGTGAGGACTATCTGCCTGCAGGGAACACCTACACCTACTCCCGGGCCGACAATCGTAACAGCAATCGTCACCTCCGTTCGCATCTTACCCTAAACTGGAATGTTGATGACAAGACCATGCTGACGCTTTCGGGAACGCTTGGAAACAACGCTTCAAAAAGTCAGAACGATTCTCGCAGCATGTCTTTTGATGCGGATCCCGGACTCAATGTGAAAGATCCGTTTGCAGATGATGCTCTGGAAAGGATTGATCCGTCGACACGGATAAATGAGAATGAGGCGGTCAGCCAGTCGAAGGACCGTTCCAAAAATTACTCGGTTGAAGCATCAGTCACGCGGCGGTTGAATGATGCCGGTACGGCTCTCTCGCTAAATCTTGAGATGACTGACGACACCCGTAAGGGGCGCGCCTTCAACGTGAGCACAACCAACTACTATCGTCTTAAAGATCATGCCGGTCTTGACTCCATCCTTCATCGCGACCAATACAATCTGACTCCGACTGTCAACCGTTCGCGAGGGGTCGGATTGCGTTTCGTGCAGCCTTTGATGAAGCATCTGAAACTTGAGTTGGCCTACCGTTACCGACAGACGCGTGAAAAATACTCGCGTAACACCTTCGACCTCTCGCCGTTCTTTGACCGTGACGAGGACCGCCGCCCCGGACAGCTTCCGGAGGGATACGAAAGCGCATACATCGACAGTCTTAGCAACCATAGTTTCAGTCGTGTCGAGAAACATGAGGCAGAGGTGAGGCTGATGTACACGAAGCAGAATTACACCATGATATTCTCCTTTGTCGCAGAACCTGAGAGAAGGAGGCTTGACCAGAAAACAGGCGTGATGCAGGCCGACACACTCAGGTCGTCGGTCAATTTCCGTCCGTCGTTAAATTTCCACCATAATTCTGAGAAATTCGACTTCCGGTTCAATTATGACGGTTCGACAAATCAGCCCGACCTATCGTCGTTGCTATCGCTGACCGACAACAGTAATCCTCTCTACATCACCCGTGGCAATCCCCGGCTGAAAGCCGCTTATCGTCAGGATTTCAACGTTGGCGTGACCCATAATCCCTCAGGCCTGTCGTGTGAGATGAGTTTCTCGAACATATATAATGACCAGACTATGGCTGTGTTCTATAATCCCGAGACCGGTGGCAGGGTCACGACTCCTGTAAACATCAACGGTAACCGCAGCGGTCGGTTGGATTTGAGATACTTCAAGTTTAATGGCAAGATGCTGATTTCGGGAATGATCAATGCGGGATTTGACAGAAGTGTGGGTATGGTTAACGAGGATCTCTCCGAGGCTCCGCGCAAGAGCGTCACGAACAGCGACAATTATGCAATCACTGTCAATTGGAACTATATGCCTAAATGGGGTGGAGTGAATGTCAAGGGGGAATGGAATTTCCGTCATTCCTCAAATGATATGCGCGATGACGATGACTCGGTCCACTCATGGTCGTTTGGATTGTCGCCCTACGTCCAGCTACCATTCGGACTCAATTTCGATACGGATTTCAACTACCGTCTGCGGACAGGCACAAATATCGTGCGCAAGGACAATGAGGAATTCTTGCTAAACACCCGGATAAGCTACAGATTCCTCAAAGGCCGCGTGGCTGAGGTAGGGTTTGAATGGAAGGATATTCTTAACAACAAGAAGAACTATCACCGCTACTCGACCTATTCAGGCATAAGCGAATTCTACACCGTCGCACTCGGCTCTTACTTCCTCGTGTCGTTCAAATATAGATTCAGCAAGAATTTGTAGGAGGACTGATTAAGATATTTTTGGTTATTCCTGCTGGGGAAATGAGAGAAATGTCCTGTGATTGGAATTTAAAAATTACGGAATAACAGATATTTTCGCTATATTTGCTTGCCAATCGTATATATACGTCCTTAATCAATAGCAAATGGACAGATCTGAAGCCTTGAAATTGCCAATCAAATTATTGCTGCTCTGTGTGCTGTCGACCATTGCAGGATGCGCTCCGCGCGCTCACGATGACCCTGCTTCACAGCGGGTTCTTGATCGTGTCTACTCCGAAATCGGTGATTCGGCGATAATCCATGGCATTGGCAATATCGGTGAAAAAGATTCTCTGACTGATGCCATAAAGCAGCATATCAATGGGAATGGCACCTATGGATTCAAGGCCCACTTCATCTCAGCCATGATTGCCGCAGGTCACTTCAACTATCCTTCAGCGATGCGTGATTTGCTTTGGGCCGACAGGATTGCGGTCGAGAATGACGATCACGAAGGAGCCTACAGGGCACGGATTGCAATGATGCAGCTTTGCGGATGCGTGTATGATATGAATGGAGAGCGGGAATTCGGGCTTCGTGCCTACGATTCTTTAAAGGCCGCCGGTATAAAGGACCTTAAGAGGTGGAATTTTGTCGTGAGACTTTTTAAGATTAATGAGTTGGGTAACAGGATTGACAATGAATTTATGGAAGAACTGTTGGAGGACTACCGTAATGTCTCGGATGAATATGGCGATTCGATAAGTGAATTGGATGTTTGGGTCTGTGAGCTTTTAATGGATCATGCCAATATGGAGGAAAATGGAAAAATGATTCCGTTCACCAGATTTGAGCAATTCAAAAATGAGATTTATGAAAGAGAAATGGCTCCTGAATTCCTGCTTCCGGATACATTGGTGATAATGTTGTCCCAGTTCCATGATTTCATCACGGATCTTCATAACGAAGGAAAATCTGAACTGGCCGGAAAGTTCATGAATGAATTGAAGAAGGACTTTAAGGCCGATGATTTCATGAATACATGGATTGTTGATGCTCGTCCTGCCGGTTCCAAACATGTCTATGCCTACGAATCTCCGAGTTGGGAAAAATTGATGTCGACATTTCAGGGCGATGTAAATATGGAGGTGAAAAACTTCGACAATGATGAGATACTAATGCGCAATCAGATTGTCAGCCAACAGCGCAGAATTGTAATGCTTACTGTCGGCTTGTTAGTTCTGGTTGTCGGGTTCTCAGTATTCTATATCCGCATGTTGAGGGAACGAAGCAGACGCCGGCATGAGGAACTTTTGGATTCGGTCAAAGCTTTGGATGCGAATTTCAAGCGTGTCCAGAAGGATTTGTATAAGAAAATCTCAGGTTTGTGTGATGTCTACTATAAAAACACTGTGCAGGGGAATGACAGGATTGCGCGCGAGTGTCTGAAATCCATCGAAGGATTCGTTCAGTCACCCGATGTTTTCGGAGAACTGGAGGCATGTCTGAATGGCGAGACCGATGGCCTGGTGATCCGTTTCAGAGAGCAGATGGGAGGATTGAGAGAGGATGAATACCGCTTGTTTATATGCAATGCCCTCGGATTTTCAATCCCAGCATTGTCGATGTTGTTGAATGAGAAACGAGAGGTTATCTACAACCGACGTTTGCGTTTGAGGAATAAAATTGAGGAGCTTAATCCGCCGGATGTGGAAGAATTCAAAGCCAAATTGGTTTGATGTGTGCGATTAATAAAATTTAACATTAATCCGCCTGTTGCAAAGCCGTTGGATGACAGCTCAGTTGGCAATGATGAATACTGGTTTCCATTTATCAATGGAAATAGTTTGAAATACAACAGATTACAAAGATGATGATGAATCATTTTCCATGCCTTAAGTTTTGAAATAAAGGAATGCAGAGCGTAAATTTGCGATACATTCTTTACTAAACTTAATTGCATTATGAAAATGAAATCAATTGTCATGCTTGTGCTGTTGTTCTTAGCCACAAGCTGTTCAGCTGAAGAGCCAACGTTAAGAAGAGATGCTTGGGGAGATGTGATTCCTGAGAATATCACATACGAGTGGGTGCTGCAACAGTATCTGATGAACGGATACAAAATCGATTCTCTGGCCTCAGACAGACCGGATTCTTTTGCGTCCCCTCAGGAAGCGTGGGAGATGTTGAAGAAGGAGATTGCTGATAGGGATTCTTTATGGGTCGCAAACAGGATGTCAAGAGCTCAGAAGCGTATACCTATTAGTTATATGAATAGAGGAGGAATTGGTTATTGCTCGTTTCAATATGATATTATAGAGGTCTATTTTACGTATTTAGGTGGTAATAAGATTGATGATGTATTTATTGGACTTGATGATATCTCCATTGGTGATGTCGCATATAGCCCGAATTTTTCTTTGAGAGAGAATGGCGAACATCTTGAATTAAGGGTGATAGTTGTAGGGCGTAAAATGGTGACAGTGGGCGGTGTGACTACTTACACTCACTATAAAAATTTTGAATATAGATTTACGTTGGATTTAGGCCGCATGTTTGCAATTACCTTTTGACATATATAGACTAAACCTCGCGCCTGACAAGCTGCGATGAGATTGGCTTGTCAGGTGCGAGTTTTTTATGTTGTCTGGTCTTGAAGTTATTACTGGTGGGAGACCTTGTAATAGAGGAAGATGGCGATGAGGGTGTAGAGGATGTTGGGGATCCACATTGCGACCATCGGGGAGGTGTAGCCGGAGACGGCGAAGGTTGAGGTGACGGTCATGAAGAGGATGTAGCTGAAGCTCAGGACGAGTCCAATGCCGATGTTGACACCCATACCACCCTTGATTTTGCGCGAGGAGAGCGACATGCCGATGACCGTCAGGATGAATGCTGCGGCAGTCATGGCGTAGCGCTTCTGATTCTCGATTTCAAATGACTTGATGTTGGCCACACCGCGCTCCTTCTGACGCGAGATGTATTCGCGCAGGTCGGGCGAGGTCATGGTCTCATGGTCGTTTTTGGAAATGAGGAAGTCGCGCGGTTCGATGGGGATGATGGTGTCCAGACGACTTCCGCGACGGATTTTCTCGCGCTGACCGTCGAAGTCACGAATCATGTAGTCGCGGACGGTCCAGCGGTGGAGTGTGTCCCAGCGGATTGTCTGAGCGGTAAGGCGCGACACGAGCTTCTTGTCCTCGAAGGATTCGAGCGAGAATTTGTAGCCTGTCTTGCTTGTGTTGTCGTAGCGCGACATGTAGGCAATCTCACCCTTCGCCACCTGAAGCTGGATGTTGGTACCGTAGTCCACGCGCTTGTTCTTGACGTAGGTGTTGGTGTATTCGATTCGCTCGACGTTGGCCGGAGGGATGATATAGGCGCTGAGGATATAGGTCGCGATGGCGATGACCGTCGCGCTTATCATGTAGGGGCGCAGCAGACGCCGGTAGCTCATGCCGGTCGAGAGCATGGCGATAATCTCGGAATTGTCGGCCAGTTTCGACGTGAAGAATATCACGGCGATGAAGGTGAAGAGCGGACTGAACTGGTTGGCGAAGTAGGGCAGGAAGTTGAGGAAGTAGTCAAACACAGTGGCTTTCAACGGCGCTTTGAGGAAAGCGTCGAGTTTCTCGTTGATGTCAAACATGATTGTGATGGCCAGAATGAGGGCTATCGCAAAAATGTAGGTTCCAAGGAACTTTTTGATGATATACCAGTCGAGAATCTTCACGGCAATGTCTGTGATTGATTTTGGTCGGTGCTAAAGAATATGGGGGTTGGTTGCTTGTCAGAGGCGGCGGCTGACACATTCGAGCATCTCGGTCTTCCACTGCTTGAAGTCGCCTTCGATGATGTGGCGGCGTGCTTCCTCGACGAGCCAGAGATAGAAAGCGAGATTGTGGATGGATGCAATCTGCATTGCCAGAATCTCGTCGGCTATGAAGAGGTGGCGGACGTAGGCCTTCGAATATACCTGGTCAACGTATGCGGGACCATCTTCCTGAAGGGGTGAGAAATCGTCGGCCCACTTCTTGTTGCGCATGTTCATTGTGCCGTGGCGGGTGAAGAGCATACCGTTGCGTCCGTTGCGCGTAGGCATTACGCAGTCCATCATGTCGACACCTCGGTCAATGGCTTCGAGGATGTTGGCCGGAGTGCCGACGCCCATGAGATAGCGCGGTTTGTCGGCGGGAAGAATCTCGTTGACCACCTCTATCATGTCATACATCACTTCGGCGGGTTCGCCTACGGCCAGACCGCCGATGGCGTTGCCGTCGGCGCCGAGTTCAGCCACGAATTTTGCGGATTCACGGCGGAGTTCCGGATATGTGACACCCTGGACAATCGGGAAGTAGGCCTGTGAATAGCCATACTTTCCTTCGGTTTCCTTGTAGCGTTTCCAACCGCGTGTCAGCCAACGGTGGGTAAGGTCAAGCGATTTGCGGGCATAGCTGTAGTCGGCTGTACCGGGAGGACACTCATCGAGGGCCATCATGATGTCGGCACCGATCGAACGCTCGATGTCAACGACCTTTTCGGGAGTGAAGAGGTGTTTCGAACCGTCGATGTGTGAGCGGAACCATGCGCCTTCCTCGGTCAGCTTGCGGTTGGCCGAGAGGGAAAACACCTGAAAACCGCCGCTGTCGGTGAGAATCGGGCGGTCCCATCCGTTGAACTTGTGAAGACCTCCGGCCTTTTCGAGAATCTCGATGCCCGGACGGAGATAGAGGTGATAGGTGTTGCCGAGAATGATCTGAGCCTTGACGGCCTCGCGCAGTTCATGCTGATGGACAGCTTTGACACTGCCCTGAGTGCCTACGGGCATGAATATGGGTGTACGAATCTCTCCGTGGTCGGTCGTGATGACTCCGGCGCGCGCGGCGGTGCCGGGAGCGGTTGCTTCTAACTTGAAATCCATCGGTTATAATCTACATGTCAGTAACCGAAGTCTCCCCGTCAGGGACGCACTTCGTAGTAGGGAATGTCGACGAGTTTCACGTCGAAAACAAGAGTTGAGTAGGGGCTGATTGAACCTGAGCCTGACGATCCGTAGCCCATGTTGTAGGGGATGACGATGCGGGCGCTGTCGCCGACACGCATGTTCATGAGCGCGATTGTCCATCCCTGGATAACGGAGCCGGGAGTGGTACGGAAGATGCTGTCGCCGTAGGATGCGGTCAGACGGTAGGACGAGTCGAAAGCCACACCGTTGTAGAGGCGGCCGATATATTTGACATCGACAGTCGAGGTCAGAAGCGGCGAGAGGTTGCCTTCGGTCTGCTTGCGGTCGTTGAGATAGCGCATGAGGATGTTGGCCGAGGGATTCCATGAAGGAATCACGGTCTGGTAGACGTTGGCACCATCCTCGATGAGGAAGCGCTGTTCGTCATAGAACTCCTCGTTGGCGATGCGCCATTCCTTGTAGTCGTCCCAGACGTTGTCATCATCGCCACACGATGTTGTGAACATGCCTGCGAGGCTTGTGAGGATGAAGAGTGTAAAGAATAATCTGAATTTAGCCATGATGTGGTCTTAGAATTTCACTTCGGGTGCGCGCTGGGCCGATTCGTCGGCCTTGAACTGGGGCTGCGACTCGAAGCCGAACCAACCTGCGTAGATATTGGTGGGGAATTTTTTTATTGAGGTGTTGTAGTCGGCAACTACCTGAGTGTAGCGTCCACGTGCGGTGGCGATGCGGTTCTCAGTTCCTTCGAGCTGCACCTGAAGGTCGCGGAAGTTTTCGTTGGCCTTGAGGTCGGGATAGGCTTCGGTCACTGCGAGGAGCGATTTGAGTGCTCCGGTCAGTTCGTTTTGCGCGGCCTGGAACTTGGCGAGGGTTTCCTCGTTGAGATCGTCGGCATTGATGTTGACCGAAGTCGCTGCGGCGCGGGCCTGTGTCACCTTCTCAAGAGTCTCGCTTTCGTGGGTGGCGTAGCCTTTGACTGTGGCGACGAGGTTGGGGATGAGGTCGGCGCGACGCTGATACTGGTTCTGGACCTCGGCCCATTGCTGCTCTACTCCCTGCTTCTTCTCGACGAGGGAGTTGTAGTTACACGAGGAAAGCATGGGGATGAGGAGGGCTACAATGAGCAGTAGTTTGAAATTCTTCATTGTTTAAGGGGAGGGGTGTGAATTATGTTTCGAAAGATGGTTTGTGGCCTGTCGAATCATGAAATTTTTTGATACAAAAGAACATAAGTGCAGAAGTGACAAAAGTAGATATACTTGTAATTAGTTGCGGACAATAATTAAACTATATCGTCTGTTTCTTTTGCTCTTTTGTTCTTTTGTATCCAAATATTTCGTATGGGTGGATCAGGCGAGCTTGCGGAGGAGTGCGTTGAGCGAGACTGCGCTGTGGATGAGCTTGTGGAGGTCTTCGACTTTCACGCGCTTCTGCTCCATTGAGTCGCGTTCGCGGAGGGTGACGGTGTTGTCTTCGAGGGTCTGGTGGTCGACGGTGATGCAGAAGGGTGTGCCGATTGCATCCTGACGGCGGTAACGCTTACCGATTGAATCCTTCTCCTCATAGTGGGTTGAGAAGTCGAATTTGAGTTCGTTGACAATCTCGCGGGCCTTGTCGGGCAGACCATCCTTGCGGACGAGGGGCATGACGGCACACTTCACCGGAGCGAGGGCTGCGGGGAGGTGGAGCACGACGCGCTTGTCGCCGCCTTCGAGTTCCTGCTCCTCGTAGGATGAGCAGAGGACTGAGAGGAACATACGGTCAACACCGATGGATGTCTCGATGACGTAGGGGGTGTAGCTCTCGTTGAGCTCGGGGTCGAAATACTGGATTTTCTTGCCGGAGAATTTCTCGTGCTGCGAGAGGTCGAAGTTTGTACGCGAGTGGATACCTTCGACTTCCTTGAATCCGAAAGGCATCTGGAATTCGATGTCGGTTGCGGCATTGGCGTAGTGTGCGAGCTTCTCGTGGTCGTGGTAACGATACTTCTCGTCGCCGAGGCCGAGAGCCTTGTGCCAGCGCAGACGGAATTCTTTCCAGCGCTTGAACCACTCCATTTCGGAGCCGGGGCGCACGAAGAACTGCATTTCCATCTGTTCGAACTCACGCATACGGAAGATGAACTGACGGGCCACAATCTCGTTGCGGAATGCCTTGCCAATCTGTGCGATACCGAAGGGGATGCGCATACGGCCGGTCTTCTGCACGTTGAGATAGTTGACGAAGATACCCTGTGCGGTCTCGGGACGGAGATAGACGGTCATCGCACCATCGGCAGTCGAACCCATTTCAGTCTTGAACATGAGGTTGAACTGACGCACCTCTGTCCAGTTCTTGGTTCCGGAGATGGGGCAGACGATTTCCTCGTCGATGATGATTTGGCGGAGTTCGTCGAGGTTGTTGTCGTTCATGGCCTGGGCGAAACGCTCATGGAGGGCGTTGCGCTTGGCTGCGTGTTCGAGCACACGGGGATTGGTCTGGCGGAACATGGCCTCGTCAAAGCTTTCGCCGAAGCGTTTTGCAGCCTTGGCCACTTCCTTTTCTATCTTGTCGTCAATCTTGGCGATCTGTTCTTCGATGAGCACGTCGGCGCGGTAGCGCTTCTTGGAGTCCTTGTTGTCAATCAGGGGGTCGTTGAATGCGTCAACGTGGCCTGAAGCCTTCCAGATGGTGGGGTGCATGAAGATAGCGGAGTCGATGCCCACGATATTCTCGTGGAGGAGGGTCATCGAATCCCACCAGTAGCGCTTGATGTTGTTTTTCAGCTCAACGCCGTTCTGTCCGTAGTCATAGACGGCGGAAAGACCGTCGTAAATTTCGCTTGATTGAAACACGAAGCCATATTCCTTGGCATGGCTTACTATTTTCTTGAAAACCTCGTCTTGTGTTGCCATTTCGGTTATGTGATGGAAATGATTATATACTTAGATTACAAGTTGCAGTCGTCAGCTTGCCCGCAAAAAGGCAAACCGTTGATAATTACAAGATGCAAAGGTAATAAAAAAATCTGAATCACAGCACCATTTGCCACCCCGCCGCCCCCAAAGCACCCCAAAAACACCGATTTAACAAATAATTTGTTGATTTTGAAATTTATTCATAACTTGCAGTCCCGATAAAATATCAGTCTTCGCAGGAAAAATGGTGAGACTTTCGGAGTGTCCTTTCATTTATTATTGCATATTGATCTGTAATTATGGCAAAGAGAACAGTGACGCGCATAGGGGATATATTCTGTGCGGAGATAGATAATGAGTATAAGTGCTATTTCCAGTATGTAGGAAAAGACTCATATCAGTTGGGAGGAGCCCTTATCCGTGTGTTCCGAAAACGTTATCCTCTTGATGCGAATCCTTCGATGGATGATATTACAGCTGATGAGGTTGCATTTTATACTCTGACATATATTCAGCCCGGAACTTATGACAATGCATGGTATAAGGTTGGAAAAGCCCCGATCCGAAATGAAGAAGCTTTGAAGGATATTATCTTTGGAAATCCAAGAAGATACATGACAGATATGGCTACATTGGATACTTATGATGTCAATCCGTTGGAACACTGGTTTGTTCGTTATTTTAATTGCTACGCCGTCGATCTTGGCGTTTTACCGGAAAAACTTAAGACCTCAGTAGAGTGGGATAGTGTACATCCATACTCGGATGTTGTGGACCGAATGCGGTATGGTTACTTTAAAGCAACAGGTTTTTTCTATACCGTTGTGAAGCGTATACCGTGGCCCGACGTACATAGTTATACAATGTCGAAGAATATTGAGAATGGCGATATGCATTACTATCATTTTTTGGGAAATGTGGCAGCCAGAGAGGTAATCGTGAGACCTGACGGTAAAATCATACGTCTTATAGGAAGTAATCCCGAACGTGATGGTTATCGTCTTTATTCAAGAGATTTCGGCGATATCAACTGGCATTATTTAGATTTCCTTACCCGTGAGGAGTTTGAATCAATGTGGGAGCTTGGAAAGATTGACGGGTGACTTGTAATAGTAGTTATTCGGGATTTTGCAAAACCGTTTTTTATAGGTTGGAAGAGAATAATTGTGAAATTTTGATTGAATTCAAAATTTTTCTTAACAAGATGGGGTGGAATTGCTAAAAATTGCTTATATTTGCAAAAATTTATGCAATAAAGATGAAATCCCATATATTTTTCTTTCCGATTATAGTCACTATTGCCGCATGGCTTGGCCTTTTGGCTGCGTGTACGGCAACGACGCATGATAAGCCGATAGTCACGGTCAGCATCGAGCCTCAGAAGTATCTTCTTGAACAGATTACGGGTGACCGTGTTGAGGTGCGTACTCTGATTGCCAACGGAGCGAATCCGGAGACTTTCGACCCGTCGGTCAACCATATCATGAATCTTGCGAAGTCGATTGGCTTCCTGCGAATGGGCAACATCGGTTTCGAGGCTGCTATCCTTGACAAAGTCCACGGCGAACATCCTGATTTGCCCATATTCAACACTTCGATAGGGGTGATACCTGTGACCGGAACCCACAGCCACGACGGCGTGACCCACAATGTCATTGACCCCCACACATGGACTTCGGTCAAGAACGTGAAAATCATCACCAAGAATATGCTGAATGCCATGACGGAGATTGACCCTTCGAATGCGAGCTACTACAGAACTAACTACGAGCATTTTGCAGCCCGTCTGGATTCGCTCGACAATGCTTTTGCCGAAAGACTCGCCCCACACAAGGGTGAGGCATTTATGGTGTGGCATCCGTCGCTCAGCTATTTCGCGCGTGACTATGGCCTGGAGCAGATTCCGGCTGGAAGCGCCGACAGCAAGGAGATGGCGATGGGCGCACTGAAGGATGTGATTGACCATGCAGCCGACCACAATGTGAAGGTGTTTTTCCTTCAGAAAGATCTCGATGGCCGTCAGGCCGAGGCCCTCGGTGCGCAGCTCGACATCGAGAAGGTGACCGTCAATCCGCTTGCCTACGACTGGGAGACGGAGATGACAGCCATAGTGGATGCGATTGCCGGAAAGTGACATGTAGAGAGGGGGCGACGCGGTCTGATTTTGGATTTTCAGGTCTGATGTCGTATATTTGCGGACGCAATCAATTGCGTCCCGACATTGTATATGGATAAGAATATAATCATTTCCCTGCGCAATATCAGCAAGCGCTGGGAGCATAAGGAAGTGCTGACGGACATTAATTTCGATGTCCGCCGGGGTGATTTCATAGCCATCACCGGTCCGAACGGTGGCGGTAAGACAACGCTTCTGAGGATATTGCTGCGACTTTTGAAACCTACAGAGGGATCGGTGACATATTTCCACGACGGAGTGCCCGTCGACAATCTCTCGATAGGCTATCTTCCGCAGAAGAATCTCATTGACTCGAAGTTCCCGATTGATGTTGAGGAGGTGATAGCTTCCGGTCTTATCGGAGAAAAACTGTCGAAGGATGAGGTCAGGACAAGGGTAGGGGAAGTGACCCGGTTGATGGGGCTGGAAAGCCACTCACGGGCCAGTATCGGTAATCTTTCGGGCGGTCAGTTGCAGCGGGCACTGTTAGGGCGGGCGATAATCTCGCGTCCGAAACTGTTGGTGCTTGATGAGCCTCTCAGCTATGTCGACAAGCGTTTCGAACATTATATCTACGACCTCGTAGCGGAGCTTTCGAAGACGACAACCCTCCTGCTTGTATCCCACGAGATGTCGACCATCGCCGGTATGGCCAACCGTCATCTCATCATTGACCACTCGCTGACAGAGTGTCATTCCGCCCACCATCATGTCCATTATGAGTGTGACGACGAGGATTGCGGTTGCTGTTGAGATGGCACTAAGATTGAATTGCGGACGGTATGCTTAGGACGATACTCTACATAGCTCTCGGAAGCGGTCTGGGAGGTGTGATGCGTTTCCTTGTAAGCCGATGGGTGCAGGCGTTTTTCGGAAATGCAATTTTCCCGTGGGGAACATTCGCAGTCAACGTCATCGGTTGTTTCATCATCGGTGTAATTTACGGTGCTGTTGACCGTGGCTGCGAACTTTCGCCGGAGATGAAGGCTTTCCTCACGGTGGGTCTGTGTGGCGGTTTCACCACCTTTTCAACATTCATACATGAGAATTACCTGCTTTTCAACAGCTCGGAGTTCCCGACGGTGGCACTGTATGCCGGAGCGAGTTTCACGGTAGGCCTGCTGATGGCCTACGCCGGTCACTTGTGCATGAAAGTGTGAATGCATGGTTTGTAGGGACGCGCTGTAGCGCGTATGCCGGATGAAAATAACCAAGCCAAAGAAGGGCACAGAAGGACATAAGGTCAGAAGTCACAGATTTTTTATAATTATAAATCTATGTAGCTTCTGACCTTATGTCCTTCTGTGCCTTTCTTTGGCTTGCGGTATTCAACAGCTCGGAGTTCCCGACGGTGGCACTGTATGCCGGAGCGAGTTTTACGGTAGGCCTGCTGATGGCCTACGCCGGTCACTTGTGCATGAAAGTGTGAATGC
>NZ_CAJTMT010000014.1:279-25246 GCF_910577345.1 uncultured Duncaniella sp. | reverse complement strand
CATGGTTTGTAGGGACGCGCTGTAGCGCGTATGCCGGATGAAAATAGAAGGAATAAATATGGTACATAAATTCATAAATGACAAAAATAACAGAGTAATAATTCAGTCTAATCCATTCGGATTTGGAATTTACTCTGTTATTTTTGTCATTTATGAATTTATGTACCCACTCCACTGTCATTTGAAAATGGGGAGCCGTATCGTCGTATAGAACACGATTTATTTTGCCGGTTGGTCGGGGACATGGAGGGTATGTCCCATGCGCTGCTGCTTGGTGAGCATATAGCGGAGATTGTAACGGTTGGGAGCGATTTCGATGCCAACGTTGTCGACAACCTCAAGTCCGTAGCCTTCGAGACCGATACGCTTCACGGGATTGTTGGTGATGAGGCGCATCTTGCGTATGCCGAGCAGACGTAGGATTGATGCTCCAACTCCATAGTCACGCTCGTCAGCCTTATGGCCGAGGTGGAGATTGGCGTCGACTGTGTCGAGCCCCTCTTCCTGAAGCTTGTAAGCCTTGATTTTTTCCATCAGACCGATGCCGCGTCCCTCCTGGTTGAGATAGACGATGGCACCGCGTCCCTCCTTATCGATAAGTTCCATAGCCTTGTGTAGCTGTTCGCCGCAGTCACAGCGCATCGAGCCGAAGATGTCGCCGGTGGCACATGATGAGTGGACGCGGACAAGGACAGCGTCATCACCGCTCACATCGCCCTTGATGAGTGCGATGTGTTCGAGGCCGTTGCTCTTCTGACGGAAGGGGATGAGGCGGAAGTGGCCGAATGCTGTCGGCATGTCGACTTCCACACCCTCCTCTACGAGCGATTCGGTGCGCAGACGATAGGCGATGAGGTCACGGATGGAGATGAGTTTCAGTCCCCATTCGTCGGCTTTCTTGCGGAGCTGCGGGAGGCGCGCCATTGTGCCGTCCTCGTTGAGTATTTCGATGAGTGAGGCTGCCGGTTGCAGACCTGCGAGACGGGCGAGGTCAATGGCAGCTTCGGTATGACCTGCACGGCGGAGCACACCTGCATCCTGAGCGTAGAGAGGATGGACGTGGCCGGGACGACCAAACATGTCGGGGGTCGATGCGGGATCGGCGAGGGCGCGGATGGTGGCCGCACGGTCGTGGGCCGAGACTCCGGTGGTGCAACCGGGCAGGAGATCAACAGTCACGGTGAATGGAGTGCCGAGCATCGAGGTGTTGTCCTCCACCTGACGTTCGAGTCCGAGTTCCTTGCAGCGCGAGAGCGAGAGCGGTGAGCAAAGCTCGCCACGCGCGTTTGTAATCATGAAATTGACATCGTCGGCAGTGACTTTCTCAGCTGCGATGATGAGGTCGCCTTCATTCTCGCGGTCCTCGTCGTCGACCACGATTACGAATTTGCCTTCGCGGAAATCGGCGATGGCTTCTTCTATGCTGTCTAACTTGATGTTATTTTCCATCTGTCGGAATAGTATTATCTGTTGGTTGAGGATTTTCGGGGGCAATCAGCTCGATAAGCTGGTCGGTTACCTTCGTGACAGTCGCAAGTTCGTCGCGCAGACGCATCTGTGTCTTGCGTCCATAGAACCATATCGACAGGCCAAGGGGGAATATCACCATCATGGTCCATGAGAGCCAAGACTTGGTGGATGGTTGCTGGAACCAGAGACTGCGGAGGATGGGGAGGTCCATGAGTTTCAGCACGACCATCTTCTCGCGCGAGTTGGAGAGATATTCGACATCGCCTTCAATCGTGTCGCGCAGACGGTGGAGCTCATCGCGGTCATAGCCGTGGAGCCAGTAGTCCATATAGTTCTGTTTGGCGGGATTCTTCTGAAGATAGGCCGCCACTTCCAGTTTCAAGGTTTCGAGTCGCTGCACGGCCACTGTCGGGTCGACTTCCTCCATCACGAGCTCCTTCATCTCTACATGGCGCACCTCGCTGACTCCAAAGAATTTGCGGAAGAAGTTGAGATAGGCATCCTTGTTGAACACAGCGGAGTCGTTGACAGCCTTATAGGTGAAGAATATACCCATAGGCAACAATACGGCTGCACTGAGCCACATTCCTTCCCAGACTTCCCACTTGCCGTCGCGGGCAAGCTTATAGCCCATGTTGTCGATGATATAGTAGAAAATGAAGAGGAAGACGGAGATGACAAGCGGGGTGCCGAGACCACCCTTGCGGATGATGGCACCGAGCGGCGCACCGATGAAGAAGAAGATGATACAGGCGAAGGAGAGGGTGAATTTCTTTTGAAGCTCTATGGCATGGCGGCGTATGGTCTTGAGGTCGTCGGCCATGGTGATGCTCTTGTATTCGTATTCCTGACGCATACGCTGCGCCTTTGCGAGACCTTGGTTGAGATAGCTGAGCCTTACGCCGGAGGATGAACCGCGCAGGAGCGAATCGACATTGAGTGGCTTCTCGATGACTACGTCGGGCAGACGTTTGCTGACGGTGCGGCCACTGTCGGTATGGGTGGTGCGGTAGACGCGCAGCCCCATGTAGGGATATTCGCGCAGGCTTGTGCCGTAGATGGAGCCGAGGGAGTCGACCCGCACGGTCACGGAGTCAATTGTGGCCTGCAGTTCGGCCATATTCTTACCGACATACTGGTTTCTCATGCCTTGCTCATCCATTCGGTTGAAGTTGGAGTCGAATTTCAGCATGATTTCCTTCTCGGTGAAGGATTCACGGCGGTAGGGGACATTCTTCATGTTGCCCGCACCCGCATCCTTTAGATTCTCGAAGGATTCGCCGTTCCAGAGATGGAGGAAGAGGTGGGTCTTGTCGGGGGTGATGGACATCTTGCCGGAGTCGGCAAGGATGATGGATGAGTTCTCGAATCCTTTGGAGACATCATAAATCATGACTTCGTAGAGGACGCCTGTCTCGCGGTTCTTTTCCTGCACGAAGAGATTGTAGCCCGGAATCTGGTCGTAGAACACGCCTTCCGGGATTTCCAGTTCGGGCGACTTCTGCCTCATGGAGTAGAGGAGCGTCCACATCTTTGTCTGCGCTACGGGAAGCACGTCGTTCTGGAAAAAGAAAGCGCCGGTGGCAATACCTACCATCAGCACGATAAGCGGAGCCATGGTGCGCAGGAGCGATATGCCCGAGGCCTTCATGGCTGTGAGTTCGAATTGCTCGCCGAGGTTGCCGAAGGTCATCAGCGAGGCGAGGAGTATGGCGAGAGGGAGGGCCATGGGAATCATGGTCAGAGCGGCGTAGAAGAAAAGTTCGCCGATGACATCCACGCCGAGGCCCTTGCCGACGAGTTCGTCGATGTAGCGCCACAGGAATTGCATCAGGACTATGAAAAGACAGATGCAGAACGTCATCATGAACAGAGGCACGAAGCTCTGGAGAATGAAGATGTCCATGCGTTTGATTCGTAACATAGCTGTGGCGGGGTAATGACGGTTGGTAAGTAGGGTTGATGAAATGTCCACCGCCCGCCATGTGACCCGCGTAGTGCGGACGACATGGCGGGCGGGGGTATGGGGTTTGTTAATCTGTCAAACGGAAAGCGTTGTGAGATTCACGAGCTTTATTTGATGCCGAGTGCAGTCTTCACGAGGGGAGTCACATCGGTGACATCCGAGCCGGAATAGAGGGGCATCACGTTTTCGAAGATGAAGGTGTAGTTGCCTTCGGCGCCTACGGTCTGGATAGCCTTCACGACTTTCTCCTGAACGGGAGCCATGAGCTGCTGGTTCTGACGCTGGAGGTCTTCCTGGGCTGTCTCACGGAAGCGCTGAATCTTGGTGTCGATTTCCTGGAGCTCCTGAGTGCGGCGTTCCTTGATGGTCTCGGGGGTTGAAGCTTCGAGAGCCTGGAATTCCTGGAATTTCTTGTTGAATTCTTCCTGAAGTTTGGCGAATTCATCTTCGTATTTCTTGGTGGCAGCCTGCATCTGCTCCTGAATAGTCTTTACTTCGGGGAGTGACTGGATGAGCTCCTGGGTGTTGATGACACCGAATTTCTGTGCGAAGAGGCTCATGGGGAACGCAATCATGATTGCGAGTAAAAGTTTTTTGATCATCGTTGTATTTGGAAGTTTTATTTTTAAGATTATGATACTTTAAAAATTTCTGAAACGCGGGGTGTCACTGCCGTCGACGAGAAAAAAAATCACCTGCGGCGTGAGCGGTGCAAAGATAGGGATTTTATTTGGAATAACCTAACTTTTCAAGAACCTCATTGGATACGTCGATACGGGGCGATGCAAATATGATGTCGGCTGACGACGCACGGTCGAAGATGCACTGGTAGCCACGCTCTTCCGAAACCTTCTTGACGGCGTTGTAGACATCGTCCTGAATCGGCTTCATGAGGGTCTGGCGCTTTTTGTAAAGTTCACCTTCGGGACCGAAGTATTTCTGGCGGAGTTCAGCGGCCTGTTTCTCCTTGCCGACAATCTCCTCTTCCTTTTTCTTCTTCTGGTCGTCGGTCAGGAAGACCATTTCGTTCTGATAGTTCTTATACAGTGTCTCGGCCTCTTTCGCAACGGCCTCGACCTCCTTCTGCCAACGCTGTGAAATCTGATTGAGCTGTTCGTTTGCCATTTCGTAGGCAGGGACGTTGGAGAGGATGTAGTCCATATCGACAAGCGCGAACTTCTGTGCGGATGCTCCGGCGAAGCAAGCGATGACGAGGGCTAATGTCAGTAAAATCTTTTTCATACCTTGGGCGGTGTTAACGGTTTGTTTATATAATATATAGACGCACCGGAGGGTAAAAAGTTTAATCAGTGGTGAAAACAGCCGTGGGATTAGAATTCCTGGCCGAGAATGAAGTGGAAGTGTGACCCACCCTTCTGTCCGTAGACGCGGTCGAAACCGTAGGCCCAGTCGATACCCATCATACCGATCATCGGGAGATAGATACGGATACCGGCACCGGCACTGCGCTTGAGGTCGAAGGGCGAGAAGTTCTTGACGGAGGTCCATGCGTTACCGCCTTCGATGAAGGTCAGACCGTAGATGGTTGTCGTGGGCTGTAGCATGAAGGGGAAGTGGAGTTCCATGCCGAAGCGGGTGTAGGCGTAGCTCTGGTAGTTGGGTGAGAGCTGACCGTTGTCGTAACCACGGAGTGCGATGGTTTCCTGAGCGTAGGTGTAGGAACCTGACATACCGTCACCACCGACATAGAATGTCTCGAAGGGTGATTTGAGATATTTGTTGTAGCTTCCGAGAAGACCGAAGTCAGCACGGGTCATAAATACGAGTGTATGTTTGCCGTCCGGATCGGTGAGCGGAGTGTAGGTGCGCGATTTGAAGCGGAGCTTCCAGTATTCGATCCAGTGGTAAAGTTCCTTGCGGGCCTCCTCGGCCTGGGTGGTGTTCTCGCGGCTTGAAGCGAGTTCCGAGAGGCGTTTCCAGTTCTTCTTTCCGAAGAGCGATGCGGGAGGAGTGAGCTGAAGGTTGAGCGAGAAGGAAGATCCTCTACGGGTGTAGAGCGGGTTGTCGATAGAGTTACGGGCGAGGGTAAGACCGATGGTGAGGGAGTTGGACGAGCCGTTCTGCATGTTGAGCAGGTATTCCCAGTTTTTGAGGTAATACCAGTTGTAGCCTAACTCTGCCTGGAATGTGAAGTGGTCGTCAGGCCAGCTGAGACGCTTGCCGAGTCCGACGGTCACACCGAGCATCTGGAGGAACTTGTTGGGGTCGTAGGCATTCTCGTAGGAGTTCTGATAGTAATCATTGTAACCGTAGTTGCCGTAGAGACCACCGTAACCATAGTTGTAGTAGTTCTGCCAGTTGCGGTTGTAGTACGATGAGTTCACACCTGTCTGACGGCTGTAGTAGGCAGAAACAGAGAGCGAGTTGGGTCGCTTGCCACCGAACCACGGGTCAAGGAACGAGATGCTGTATGCCTGATAGTAGCGGGCATTGGTCTGTGCCGAGATTGTGAGCTGCTGACCGTCGCCCTGCGGGATGAGGCCCTTGTAGCTGTTGGGGTAGAAGAGGTTCTTGATTGAGAAGTTAGTGAACTTGATGGCCACCTTTCCGATGACACCTGTCTGTCCCCAACCCATAGAGAATTCGAACTGGTCGTTGGATTTCGATTCGAGATTGAAGAGGATGTCGACGGTTCCGTCCTCCTGGTTTGGTTCGGGTCGGATGTCCATGTTTTCAGGGTCGAAGTGGCCTGTCTGGGCGATTTCACGGGCCGAACGCATGAGGTCGCTCTTGCTGAAGAGCTCACCGGGGCGAACATAAAGCTCACGGCGGATGACCTTCTCGTAGAGGCGGTCGTTACCGTTGATGATGACGTTGTTGATTCGTGCCTGCGGACCTTCGGTGATTCGCATCTCAAGGTCGATTGAGTCGCCGTTGACGTTCTTCTCAATCGGGGTGAGGTCGAAGAAGAGATAACCGTTGTCCATATAGTAGTTGGCGATTGCGTCATCGTCTTCTGTAGTACGCTTTTTCAGAAGTTTCTGGTTGTAGACATCGCCCTTCTCCATGCCGAGCACATTGGATAGAATGTCTGTCTGATAGATGGTGTTGCCCACCCAGGTGATGTCGTTGATATAGTATTTCTTGCCTTCGTCGAGGGTGATGTAGACATCGACGGTCTTCTCGTCGTAGGGCACGACTGAGTCTGCGAGAATGGCAGCGTCGCGGTAGCCTTTCTCGTTGTATTTCTGAAGGATGCGTTCAAGGTCGTCCTTATAGTCGCTTTCGACGAATTTTTTCTGACGGAAGAGGTTGAGAATCTTGCCCTTCTCATTGGTCTTCTTCATGACGCGCTGGAGCTGGTTGTCGCTGAGCACCTCATTACCGTCGATGTAGATTTTGTGGACCTTGACCTTATCGTTTTTGTTGACATTGATGTCCACGATCACTTCGTTGGGGTGCGAGAGGTCGTCGGTCAGATTAATCTTTACGGCCGCGTTGCCGAAGCCCTTGTTGCTATAATATTTTGAGATAATCTGCTCGGCGCGGTTGACGATGTTCTGTGTAATCTGGTTGCCTTTTCGGAGCTGGAGGGCTTCATCGAGGTCGTTCTGCTCACCTTTCTTCACACCGTGGTAGTTGATTTGGCCGATGCGGGGTTGCTGACGGAGGTTAAGGGTGAGGTATGCCTTGTTGCCGACGACTTTGTCGACGGTTATCTGCACCTTCGAGAAGAGTCCCTGTCGCCAAAGACGCTTTGATGCATCAGTCAGTTCCGAACTCGGGATGGTGATGAGATCGCCTTTCTTGAGACCGGTGTAGCCGATGACGATATAATCCTCATAGTTGTCGGCACCCTTGACCTGGATGTCGGCGATTTCATAGGTCTTCGGCAGACCTGTGAAGAGTATGGTCGGATTGTAAATGGTGTCGGTCGGAACCTGCGCCGAAATGCCGGTTGAGATGGAGAGTGACGAGAGCAGGAGCAGGAATGTGATGAATTTAAAACGCATTGGTCTAACGTTTGGGGAAATGTGTGGAGGGATGGTTTTCAGTTTTTATTTAAGTTGCTCGGAAGTGAGGCCGAAGCGGCGTTCACGGCCACGGAAGTCGCGGAGAGCGCTGATGAAGTCCTCGCGCGAGAAGTCGGGCCAGTATGTGTCGGTCACATATATTTCCGAGTATGCGATCTGCCAGAGCAGGAAGTTGCTGATGCGGTGGTCTCCGCCGGTCCGGATGAGGAGGTCGGGGTCGGGATAGGAGGCGGTGGTGAGGTAGCGGTTGAAAACCTCGTCGGAATCCATGTCCGAAGCCTTTGCTTTTCCTGCCTCAACGTCTGCGGCAAACTGCCGGGCGGCCTCGACGATTTCCCATCGTGAGGAATAGCTGATGGCGAGGATGAGTGTCAGACCGGTGCAGTGCGATGTGTCTGCGATGCATTGTTGCAGACGTTCGTATGCTTCGCGCGGCATACGGGAACTGTCGCCTATCATCTGAAGGCGTACATTGTTTTTTATCAGGTCGGGGGTCTCTCGCTCGATGGCGATCACGATGAGGTGCATGAGAGCATCGACCTCGGCTTGCGGACGATTCCAGTTTTCAGTGGAGAACGTATAGAGTGTAAGGTAGCCGATGCCGAGTTCGGAGGCAACTTCGGTGATTCGTCGGACCGTGTTGACTCCTTCGACATGTCCTTCGCTGCGGTCGAGACCGCGCGCTTTGGCCCAGCGGCCGTTGCCGTCCATGATTATGGCGACGTGGCGGGGAAGGCTACTTTTGTCTATTTCTTCTGTCATATCTTTTTGTCGGTCACGTCATCGTGTCGCATTTTTGCGGCTGTGGATGGCGTTGTGAGGGATTGGTATATCGTTTTCTAAAAAATGTCTGTCGGGACGGTGGAGGCTCAGTCAATGCGGTGGCATGTGACGCAGCGTTTGCCGAATTCGTAGCTGATGCTCAGCATCAGTGTCGAGTACCAGTCGGTGTTCTTCAGAAAGGAACTCTTGATGAGGTAGAGGTCGCTGAGTTCACCGCTGTCGACATGGTCGCCGAACACCTTGGTCATGCAGAATTCAAGTCCGAGGTTGAGACGCGGGCGGATTTTGTATTTGACACCGAATCCCATCGGGAGACTCATGGCAACGTATGAATTTCCATCGGAACTCGACATCGTCACTCCAAGTCCGAGGCTCAGATAGGGTGAGATTCGCGACAGGCGTTTGTATGTCTCGCCGATGCCATAGTTGAAGAAGTTGAATTCCACACGTCCGCCCAAATCATAGACCCATGAGTTGAATTCATAGACCTTTCCTTCGGGAAGCACGTTGTCCATATCGGCTGTCGATCCGCTCAGGGATGCGGCTGTCAACATGCCTCTGATGGCCCATCGGGTGTTGATGAGATAGCGGAAAGAGCCGTTGAGCGCAACTCCCGGGTGGGCGAAAAGCGAACTTTCGTTGGCATCCCCGAGGTAGCCCGACATGCCGATTCCGGCACCGATGTCAAATTTATAGGTCTCGACGCTCTCTTGCGTCTGAGAGTGGAGTGCAGGACCGGTAGACCCTGCAAGGATTATCAGTAGGAGAAGACGGAGGAGAGTTCGTTTCATCAGTTTACCACATTATTATATATGGGGATGGATATTGACCCGTATCAATAGAGGGGCTTGAAGGTGAAACGGCGTATCACACCTTTCCAAATCGAGTCGTAAAGTTCACCGTTGAGTGCCTCACCGCCGAAAAGATAGATGTAGGGACATTCCCATTCTGTGATGGGAGCGCTCACGCGGCTTGTATGGGCAAAGGGAACCGGAGTTGCCCATGCCGGAAGACGGGTTCCGGAGAAGGCGGTCCATCCGTCGGGCATTGAGCGCGACATTGATTCGTTGAGTTCAGTGTCAATCACAACGGCCTGTGCATTTGCGAATGCAGGAATGTAGTCGGGCAACTGGAGATAGCTTGAAGCTTCGTCCCAAGTGATGCCCTGGTCGTAGGATACATACACACTCTTCGACACGACCTCACCGGCTGTCGATTCGTAGCGGCCACCGACGGCAAGAAGAACCGAACGTTCGGTGACGCGCCATGACTTGGTGTTGACGCGGGGTGTGAAATAGGGGAAGAGGCTCATATCGGTGCGCTCATCGATGTCGCGGGTGCTGATCTTGGCCCATACCTCTCCATCGTAGCCCCATGTCGAACCTACGACATTGCCGGCTGCATCGCAGCCACCGACGAAGATGGCGAGAGGTTTGCTGCTCCATTTGGTCTCATAGAGGAGCATCTGGCTTGTGCCGCTGACGGGACAGCCGTTGGGGATTGCATATTCGGTCGAAGCGGGATAGCTGACGTGTTTCCAACCGTCGGAATCCTTGCGGGCTCCAAGGGCACAGCCGTCATAGCCGCCGTAGAGGTAGTCCATTCTCGCGCCTGTCGATGTCCATGTCAGGGCGTCGGCCGATTTGTAAAGACGTCCGTTGGAGTCGAGGATATAGAAAGCCTCGGTGCTTGCAGAGAATGAGTTGACAACCGCTCCGGAAGGCAGGGTGGCTGTAGAGGTTGTCCAATCGTTGTTGAAGGGATTTACTGTCGATGCGACAGAAGCCTGACGACCGTCTGAGGTCAGGCAATATACCTTGCCGTCATATTCAACGGTCTTCTGCTCTTTGGGTGCGGAGAGACCGGAGGGGAGATTGCGGCGGGCAGCCTGTGCCCAGTAGAGAGTATCGGGTTCGACCTGATGGACATTGACCTTGATGGTATAGTCGCGTGTTGAAAGGCCGTCGTAGGATTTTACCGTCAGTTTCACGGGGCCGTTGGCGAAGTTGATGCTGTCGTTGGGGCTGTCGATGTAGCTGATAGTCGTGTCGCGTTCTGTCTCCCACTGATTGAAGGTGAGATCGCAGGCGCTGGCCGACGATGTGCCAATCTTGACAATAAGTTTGTTGATTTTTGTGCCTTTAGGGAGGGAATCGGCGTTGAAGATTACCGCATTGACAAGGTCAATTGAAAAATATACCGAGTCAAGGCCGGTGAGTACGCTGTCATCTTTTGCAAGGCTGAACGAGGAGACTGTGCAGTTGCCAAAATCACCCTCGGCCACAAACGAGTCAGAGTCCTTGTTGCATGAACTGATTACCCCCATGATTATGAGGGCAAACAATGTGTATAGCGGGTATCTTTTAGTCATAATGTGGTCGTAAGGCCGCTTTTTCGGGCCGTGATATTTGCTATTTTATTGTATTAGGGATGTTTAGGACGGTCTAAACACTGTTTCAAGATGCAAAGTTAACAAGATTTTTGTTAACTACCATTCAGTGAGCGTAAAAAAAAGCTAATAAGAGGGTCTGGCATCTGTTAAATCGACAGGTCTTTGGTTTTAACATACAATCGGAGGGTGTGTAAATCATCGGGTGAACGGAGATTAAGTGATGGCGAGAGGACTGTTGGTTTGGTATTGTACCATCTACAAATTGAAGGGGTGGCTTAGTGGAAGATGTACAATTTGTCCCCAAATGGGCTACATATTTGTATACCAATGGACTACAGGTGTCGCAATTTTAGGAAAAGAGGCTTATTATTGCCTCGAAATTTTTGGATTTTTTAAACCTTATCTCTACATTTGCATTACAAAATAATATCTCCTCGCCCCTGAAATGGGCACTGACGGCCACATCGAGCCGGGGTGCACCGGGCGTTCCCGAATCGAAAGGGAGCTACAAACCGAATTAAAATTGTAAATGACGACAAAATTATAAGACTACAAGATTTCTAACATACTAACATTACCAAAAACTATTTACAATCACCGGAGCCACATTTGAGAAAAACCTCTGATTTCGGCATAGCCAACTGACGGAATCGTTTTTTCAATATATGTGTTTTTACAAGATTGTAGATTAGAAGAGGGGGACTGACCGTGAGGTTCGTCCTCCTTGTTCTTTTAATCTATAAAAATTACATTTAAAGATGGAATCCGGATGGCAACAGTAACGCTGCGGAGCAGCGATGTGATGGTAGCCCCACATCGAGTGGCAACGCAATGAAGCCCGCAGGGCGGAATTGCGTGCCCGAAGGTGTGGGGTTATCGGTTGGCACACAGTCAAGGGCATCGAAGATGTCCGATAAATCATCCCGGCATAGACAAATCCTTATCCACGGTATTAATCTGCTTCAAATAGCGAAACATGTAATATCCGACATCTTTCATTCTCGCATTTCACTTCTATTGGAAACGTGCGTTATTATCGGACATCTTCGATGCCCGTAGTGGGAATGTCGTTCCTTTTCCCCACACCTTCGCGCGCCGCAATTTCGTCCTGCGGGCTTCATTGCATCGCGCTCGATGAGGGGCTACCATCGCACCGCTGCTTCGCAGCTAATCGGCTTCCATCCGGCAAACATCGTGCTCGATGCGTGGCTACGACCAAAGGTCACCGTCTCTGTCTTTCTTATTAACAATTCAGAGAGTAAATTTTAACTTTGAATCTCTTCTGCAAAGGTAAAAGCTATGAGCGTATCGCTGCTATATAACTACCCGTTTGTTATTTTTATTTAAGCTGGTGATGGAATCATCATTTGGACTTCGCAGCTTTCCGGTGGCCATCCGGAAAGGTGATGTCGCATTGTTGCCGGATAGTATTTAACGTCTCATATCGTTATGAGGCTTTCTTGCGCTCTTGTTTTGCTGCTGCAAACGTGGAATTTCCTATTTTCTTGGTGCTATGACGCGGTCGCCGATGAGTTTGGCAAGCTCGGAGCGGGCAAGTTCGATGTCGCGCATATCTTTCATTAGTTCTATCACCTGATTGTAGTCGGAAGAACATTTCGTCATGGCAAGTTTCACGTCTTCCAGACGCGTGCAGAGGATGGCGTCTTTCAGTTCATGGAGTGTGCGGGGGACAAGCTCGCCGAGGAGTTCCTGTTCGGTCGCTACTTTTGCATATTTTGTGTGGACCTTGCTCAGAATGTGGCGTTCGACGACGAGGTCCGACGCGAGATTGCGCACCGAATCGTCGGGCGACGAGCACATCTGTCTGGCAAGGTAGCTGGATGAGAATTCTTCGAGACCCTTGGTGTAGTTGGTGTCGACTGTTTCCTGCAGTGAACGTTCCATAGCTGATATGCTGCCCACATCGGTGGCCTTGCTGCGGATTTCCTCAACTCCCGCCTCGAACTCCTGACGGCGGCGCTTTTCAAGCTCTTCCCTCCTTCGCTCAAGGTCGGCGTCCCATGAGTAGCGGCTGAGGCGCAATGCCTCGGCGAAAAAGTGAGCGAGGTCGGGGTTGACAAAAGCGATTTCATCAGCGGCGAGGTCAGCTTCGATGTATTCGAGGACGGTCATGGGGACGGGATTGCCGTCATCGTCGATACCGTCGGCAAAGGCGTAGTTCCCGTATTTGGCGATTAGGCGGGCTATTGCCATCTCGTAAGTGCGGAGGAAGCGGATATGGCGCGTGGCCGGATTTTCCTGCTCCTTCGGTTCGGCCTCCTGCCTGACGCTGTCGGCCATTCCTTCCTGGATGGTTGGTATGCCTGGCCCTCCGGTGAAGGCTTCGGCGCGCTGTTTCTCCTCGCGGGATTTAAGTTGGAATTCGTTGAAATATTTCCCGACTTCGCGGCGCAACACGTCCTCCTCCATGAACAGTATGCGTGAACATTCCTGAACATAGACGCTGCGGGTGATTTCATCGGGGATGAGGGCTATGGTCTTCACCACTCTTGTGATGACCTGCGCGCGGCGGGTAGGGTCGTTGGCCGCACCTTCCATGAGGATGCGGGCCATGAAGCTGATGAAGTCGGTTTCGTTGGCCTTGATGTATTCCTCGACCTCTGTCGACGAATGGTGTTGTGCGAATGAGTCCGGGTCCTCTCCCTCGGGCAGAAGCAGCACCTTGATGTCCATGCCGTCCTGCAGGAGTAGTTCGATACCTCGGAGCGAGGCCTTGATACCGGCGGCATCGGAGTCGTAGATGAGGGTGACGTTGTTGGTGAATCGTTTGATGAGCCTTACCTGCTCGACGGTCAGCGCCGTGCCCGATGAGGCGACCACATTGCAGATTCCCGACTGGTGCATGGAGATGACATCCATGTAGCCCTCGACGATTATACACTTGCCCTCCTTGGAGATTGCCTTTTTCGCTTGAAAAAGACCGTAGAGCTCGCGGCGCTTCTCATATATCTGCGATTCGGGCGAGTTGACATACTTGGCGATTTTCTTCTCCTTGCTGAGGGTTCGTCCGCCGAAGGCCACGACCTTGCCTGAGAGAGTGAAGATAGGGTAGATGACACGTCCGCGGAAGCGGTCATAGACACGGCCATCCTCCGTCTTGGTGCAGAGTCCGGTCGAATAGAGGTATTGTTCGCTGTAGCCTCGCTCGGTTGCAGTCTTGAAGAGCGCGTCGCGCTGGTCGAGGGCATATCCGAGGTGGAAACGCTCGATCATCGCATCGCTGATGCCACGGTAGCGGAAGTAGGAGAGGCCGATGTCGCGACCGTCGGGCGTATCCTTCAGCGTCTTCTCGAAATAGCGCATAGCGAATTCGTTGAGCACGAGCATGTTCTCGCGGTCCCCTTCGGCGCGCTTTTCCTCGTCGGTCATCTCACGCTCCTCAATCTCGATGTTGTATTTCTTGGCGAGGTAGCGGAGCGCTTCGGTGAACGACAGTTGTTCGAGTTTCATGATGAAGCTGACCGGGCTTCCACCCTCTCCGCAACTGAAACATTTGCACATGCCTTTGGACTTGGAGACATAGAACGACGGAGAGCGGTCGTTGTGAAACGGACACAATCCCACATAGTTCGCACCCCTCTTCTTAAGGGCCACGAAGTCGCTCACCACCTCTACAATATCGGCGGCGTCAAGTATGCGCTGGACAGTTGCATTGTCAATCTTCTTCATCGTGACTGCAAAGTTAATGAAAAATCACGGTAACATGTCATTTTTGCCATTATGGATTTATTTGCCAATTATTAATATATGGATATTGGGGTTCATCCGGCATACGCGCTGCAGCGCGTCCCCTACAGAGGATGGATGTAATTATAGCTGTGTTGCAGGATTCGGTGAAATTTGTAGGGACGCGCTGCAGGGCGTATGCCGGATGAACGATGCAGCTATACGGCCGGAATAAGGAATCGGGATTAAAAATACACTAATAAAATAAGCGGATATAATCAAATTTACGTCTTTTACAATCAAAATGCATGGATTATACGGTAAAAGTTGCGTGAGATATAATCAAAGTTCCGATTTTTCGCTATATTATAAGGTGTTTTTCAAGAAATATTTTCTATCTTTGCAAGCTGAAAACAACAGGAGTCGCTTGTATGGCTCCCGAAACTTACATTATATCACTAATGGCAACAATCAATATCACCTTCCCTGACCAGAGCGTGAAGCAATTCGAGAGCGGCGTCACCCCTCTTCAGATTGCCGAATCTCTGTCGTCGCAACTCGCCCGCGACATCCTCGCAGCTACTGTAAACGACAAGGAATGGGACATCTCACGCCCCATCACCGAGGATGCCTCAATCCGTCTTTTCAAATGGGATGATCCTGAAGGCAAGCACGCTTTCTGGCATTCGTCGGCCCACCTTCTCGCCGAGGCTCTTCAGGAGCTCTTCCCCGGTGTGAAGTTCGGCATCGGTCCCGCTATCGAAAACGGTTTCTACTACGACATCGACCCGGGCGAAAACACCATAACATCAGCCGACTTCCCCCGCATCGAGAAGAAGATGCTTGAACTCGCCCAGCAGAAGCAGGAAATCGTACGCGCCGACATCACGAAGGCCGACGCGCTCAAACTCTTCGGCGACCGTGGCGAGGAATACAAGTGTGAGCTTATCTCGGAACTGGAGGATGGTCACATCACAACTTACACTCAGGGCTCGTTCACTGACCTCTGCCGTGGTCCGCACATCGCCAACACATCGCCCATCAAGGCTGTGAAGGTGACATCGCTCGCCGGTGCATACTGGCGTGGCGACGAGAAGCGCAACCAGCTCGTCAGAGTCTACGGCATCACCTTCCCCAAGAAGAAGATGCTTGATGAATACCTCGTCCTTCTCGAAGAGGCCAAGAAGCGCGACCACCGCAAGCTCGGCAAGGAGATGGAACTCTTTGCCTTCTCGCAGAACGTCGGCGCAGGTCTGCCCCTCTGGCTCCCGAAGGGTACCGCCCTCCGCGACCGCCTCGAGCAGTTCCTCCGCAAGATTCAGAAGCAGTATGGCTATCAGCAGGTCATCACTCCCCATATCGGCAACAAGAACCTCTATGTCACTTCAGGCCACTATGCCAAGTATGGCAAGGATTCTTTCCAGCCTATCCACACTCCCGAGGAAGGTGAGGAATACCTGCTCAAACCGATGAACTGCCCTCACCACTGTGAAATCTTCCGCGCTCTTCCCCGCAGCTACCGCGACCTGCCCCTCCGCCTTGCTGAGTTCGGCACCGTCTACCGCTACGAACAGAGCGGTGAGCTCCACGGCCTGACCCGAGTGAGAGGTTTCACGCAGGACGACGCCCATATCTATTGCGCCCCCGACCAGATTAAGGGTGAGTTCCTCAAGGTGATGGACATTATCTTCTACATCTTCAAGGCACTCAAATTTGACAACTTCGAGGCTCAGATCTCGCTCCGTGACCCCAACAACAAGGAGAAATACATCGGTTCCGATGAGAACTGGCACCTCGCCGAGCAGGCTATCATCGATGCCTGTGAGGAGAAGGGCCTGAAAGCCCGTAAGGAATATGGCGAAGCAGCCTTCTATGGCCCGAAGCTCGACTTCATGGTCAAGGATGCGCTCGGCCGTAAATGGCAGCTCGGTACAATTCAGGTTGACTACAACCTCCCCGAACGCTTCCAGCTCGAATACACCGGCTCTGACAACCAGAAGCACCGTCCCGTGATGATCCACCGCGCACCCTTCGGTTCGATGGAGCGTTTCGTGGCCGTATTGCTCGAACATACCGCCGGTCGATTCCCCCTCTGGCTTGCTCCCCAGCAGGCAGTCGTCCTCCCCATCTCGGAGAAGTTCAACGACTATGCCTATGAGGTTGCAAATCAGCTCAACGCCCTTGACATCCGCACTCAGGTTGACGACAGAAATGAGAAAATCGGCAAGAAAATCCGCGACAATGAGCTTAAGAGAATCCCTTACATGCTCATTGTAGGCGAAAAAGAAGCTGAAAATGGTGAAATTTCTGTAAGAAAACAGGGTGAAGGTGATAAAGGTTCGATGAAAATTGCTACCTTTGCAGACGATTTGGCTCGCGAAGTCAATGAAATGATTAATCAATAAACCCCTGAATGGAGAAAAAACCTTTCGCCCCGCGCCCTCCGCGCCCCAATAACAACAACAATAACAACGGCCCTCGCCGTCCTCTTAACAACCATCGTAAAGAGGAACCCTACGCCACCAACGAGCACATCCGCGCACGTGAAGTGCGACTGGTGGGCGATAATGTTGAAAACGGCATCTATCCCATCCAGGAAGCTCTGAAGATTGCCGACGGCCTCGGTCTCGACCTCATCGAGATCTCACCCACCGCCGAGCCACCGGTCTGCCGTGTGCTTGACTACCAGAAGTTCCTCTATCAGCAGAAGAAGCGCCAGAAGGAACAGAAGGCCAAGGCTACCAAGGTTGTCGTGAAGGAGATCCGTTTCGGACCCCAGACCGATGATCATGACTATAACTTCAAGCTCAAACATGCCATCGGCTTCCTCCAGGAAGGCGCAAAGGTGAAAGCCTATGTCTTCTTCAAGGGTCGCTCCATTCTCTTCAAGGAGCAGGGTGAAGTGTTGCTCCTGCGTTTTGCCAATGACCTCGAAGAATATGGCAAGGTTGACCAGATGCCGGTCCTCGAAGGCAAGCGCATGATCATCATGCTCAGCCCCAAGAAGAAATAAGTAACTATAGAAATTAAAAAGAGCGCGTCGCGCTCGGCCCAGACTGGGCGCGACGCTCCTCATAGAATTAAAATCATTATTTAACAATCACACAAATGCCAAAGATTAAGACTAACTCCGGTGCCAAAAAGAGGTTCGCCCTTACCGGATCAGGAAAGATCAAGAGAAAACATGCCTTCAAGAGCCACATCTTGACCAAGAAGACCAAGAAGCAGAAGCGCAACCTTACCCACTTCTCACTCGTTGCCCGCTGCGACTCTTCAAACGTTAAGGAGCTCCTCGCTCTCAAGTAAGAAAGGCCCGGTTTTCACTTGTAATTAAAATCGTGATTTCTAATTCAATTCTTTAACCGAACGTACAGCCACCTAAAAAATGAATCTAAGTGCATTGACGTGCCGCTGACGTTCACAATCCATTTTTAAAATGCCAAGATCAGTAAATCATGTAGCTTCAAGAGCTCGCCGCAAAAAAATCCTCAAACTCACCCGTGGTTACTTCGGCTGCCGCCGCAACGTGTGGACCGTAGCAAAGAACACCTGGGAAAAGGGTCTCACCTACGCTTACCGTGACCGCAAGGACAAGAAGCGCAACTTCCGTGCCCTCTGGATTCAGCGTATCAACGCAGCTGCCCGTCTTGAAGATCTTTCTTACTCCAAGCTCATGGGCCTTATCCACAAGGCTGGCATCGAGATCAACCGCAAAGTCCTCGCTGACCTCGCGCTCAACAATCCCGCTGCTTTCAAGGCTATCGTTGACAAGGTGAAGAACGCCTAAAGAGCAAAAACATTAGCCATACCCTACCAAGGGCTTCCCTCTGATTATTTTCACAAGGGAAGCCCTTGATTATATCCCTACACATAACTACTCAACAACCAATGACGATGAATCAGGATAAGACTTATTCACCCGCCACACTCTGCGTGCAGGCCGGATGGACTCCCACCAAGGGGCAGCCCCGTGTGCTCCCCATCATTCAAAGCACCACATTCAAGTATGACACCAGCGAACAGATGGCCCGTCTTTTCGACCTTGAGGACTCAGGCTATTTCTATTCGCGTCTGCAAAACCCTACTGTCGATGCCGTAGCTGCCAAGATTGCCGCTCTTGAAGGTGGTGTGGCTGCCATGCTCACATCGTCAGGACAGGCAGCCAATTTCTATGCAGTATTCAATATCTGCGAGAGTGGTGACCACATCGTGTCGTCGTCCAATATCTATGGCGGTACATACAACCTTTTCGGTGTGACGATGAAGAAGCTCGGAATCGAGTGTACGTTCGTCGATCCGAATGCTTCAGAAGAGGAACTGCAGGCCGCTTTCCGTCCCAATACAAAGGTGCTCTTCGGCGAGACCATCTCCAACCCCGGCGGTGAGGTGCTCGATATCGAGAAGTTTGCTCGTGTGGCCCATGCCAACGGTGTGCCTCTAATCGTCGACAATACTTTCCCGACTCCCATCAATTGCCGTCCCTTCGAGTGGGGTGCTGACATCGTCACCCATTCTACTACCAAATACATGGACGGTCATGCCGTGAGCGTCGGCGGAGCTATCGTTGACAGCGGTAATTTCGATTGGGATGCACATTCCGATAAGTATCCCGGCCTTACAACTCCCGATGAGTCGTATCACGGTCTGACCTATACCAAGTCATTCGGTAAGGGGGCCTATATCACCAAGGCTGTCGCACAGCTCATGCGCGATCTCGGTTCGATGATGTCGCCTCAGAATGCTTTCCTCCTGAATCTCGGACTGGAGACCCTCCACCTTCGTGTTCCCCGTCATTGCGAGAATGCCTTGACTGTCGCGAAGTGGCTTGAGGCCAATCCGAAAGTCAAGTGGGTGAACTATTGTAGTCTCCCCGGCAACAAGTACCATCATCTTGCCGAAAAATATCTTCCGAAAGGATCCTGTGGAGTCATAGCATTCGGGCTTGACGGCAGCCGTGAGGATGCAATCAGATTCATGGACCGGTTGAAGTTCATCTCGATAGTCACCCATGTGGCTGACGCGCGCACCTGTGTGCTCCATCCTGCAAGCCATACCCACCGTCAGCTTTCCGACGAGCAGTTGCGTGCGGCCGGTGTAGCCCCCGATCTTATCCGTCTCTCTGTCGGAATCGAGGATGTGGCCGATATTATAGCTGACATCGAGCAGGCACTCGCGGCTGAATGACCCCATTGTTGGATAATTAAAGTCAACCCATTGTCCCTATGTCACTACTGAAACGATTGAAAGAGCTGTTGTCGGACACTCGGCCTCCTGCGCCGGATGATCTTGTCAGAATCAACACCTATTCCAATGTCGAGGAGGCATCCATAGCCAAAGGATGCCTTGAAGCAAACGGTATTCCGGCTATGGTTGAGAATACCGCCGAAATCTACACTCCGCAGATAAAGCAGGGAGTGGGGGTATTGGTATTTTACCGCGACTACGCAGCCGCCTGCAAGCTGCTCGGAATAAATATGGAATAGTCCACCCCCCTGCGAAGGACACAGAAAGCCGGAAGGCCGGAGCGACATAAGTTTAAGTATTTTTTCTAATGAAAATAACTTGTGTCATTTCCGGCCTTCCGGCTTTCTGTGTCCTTCGCAGGATGTCTTATTATATCTATTATTTAACTTCAGATGTATGTTTGTCTGGAGAGATGGCCTACAGACCGAATGTGAGGGTCGTGAGATAGCGCAATCCCGATCCGATGTTGTTGGCACCGAAGGAGAGGGTGATGTAGCCGTTGTTTCCACCAAACCATGTGGCTCCCATTGAGTTCACGGTATTGTTGACTGATACCGGTACACCGTAGGTTGCGACGAGCGCGTTGTAGACGTTATTGTAGCGCGACAGGTCATAGCCGGGGGTCGAGTAGTAGAACGATGATGCGTCCAGGCCGGCATTGCCGTAGTAGAGGGCTGCATCTGTCCAGACATAGTTCATTGCCGATACGTTGCGGAGATAGACGATGTCGTTGGTGTAGCCGTCGACATTATATCCGGCGTTGATGAGATAGTCAAGCGAGAGGTTGATTGCCGTGCCGAAAGTGAGGCCGAGGATACCTCTGATGATGGGAATTCTGCCTGAAGGACGCCAACCGCGTGGAGGCATCGGGCGGTAATGAGGACGTGCGATCACCGGACGGTATGGACGGTGAGGAGGAGCGACCATCGGAGGACGTGGGCCGGGACGATTGCCCGGGCCGAAGCCATGATTGTGGCCGGGACGGTTTACGGGGTGGCCGACACTTCCGTGATTGGGACGGTTTGGTCTGACAGAAGGATGGTTGCCGGGGTTGTGACCGGGATGATTTCCGTTTCCTATACCGGGTCGGTTTCCGTTATTCGGGCGGTTGTGGTTTGAATTGTTGCCGTTGCCGATATTGGGACGGTTTCCCGGTCGGTTTCCGTTGCCGACGTTCCCGGTGTTCGGGCGGTTGTTGTTAGAGTTGTTGCCGTTACCGACGTTTGGACGGTTTCCCGGTCGGTTTCCGTTGCCGACGTTCCCGGTGTTCGGACGGTTGTTAGAGTTGTTCCCGTTTCCGACATTTGGTCGGTTTCCGGGTCGGTTTCCGTTGCCGACATTTCCGCTGTTTGGACGGTTGTTGGAGTTGTTCCCGTTTCCTACGTTTGGACGGTTTCCGGGTCGGTTTCCGTTGCCGACATTTCCGCTGTTTGGACGGTTGTTGGAGTTGTTCCCGTTTCCTACGTTTGGACGGTTTCCGGGTCGGTTTCCGTTGCCGACGTTTCCGCTATTCGGGCGGTTGGAATTGTTGCCATTGTTGACGGAGGGACGAGTGTTATGGTTATTCCCATTCACAAGTGTTCCTGTCGGCTTGTTATTTCCATGATTTCCCGAAGATATGGAAGGGCGCGAACCTGTGGAAGGTCGTGAGCCTGTGGAGGGGCGGTTGCTTCCGCCGTTTCCACGGTTGCGGTCGGAATGGCCGCTGCGGGATGTTGTGGTTCTGTGCGACTGGCTCCCTCCGCGGTTTGAGTTGTTGGTGGTGCGTTCGGTGCGACCTCCATTTGTAGCGCCATTGTGACGGCCTTGTGCATCGGCAGTCAGAGGAACTGCAAGCGCTCCGCAAAAGAGTGCTATTGATATGTTGCGTAAAAGTCTTTTCATCTGCATGTCGTTAAAAATGTTAATGGTGGGTTGACAATGTTCTTGCCGGCTTACCGTCAGGCTTTATAAGTTAGAACAAATCCATGATGAAAGGTTTAACCTGACCGGATTAAAATTACTTAAATGGAAGATAAATATCATTCCGTAATCCATTTTAGACCCTTGTTCATCGGATTTGTGTTGTCAGGTATTTTATGAATGCAAGATAGTAGACGGAATAGTTATGTATGCCATAGACCTATTATACACACATATTTTTAAGTATCCGCATCCCATTTTAGGTATTCGCCCCCTCCCGTTTTTTGATGTTTCATGAAATCAGACCTTAATATAATAATATAATACTTCTTTAATACGTATGATTCGAGATTAGTAGTGGTGCGATAAAAATCTAACCACTGCGGTTAAATATTGGAGGGTGTTGCAGAACCTCGATTTTACCAATAGTCCCTAAAAGATAGCGCTTGCATATCAATGCATTACAAAAGCAGACTTCTCGAATTTGTGAGTTCTGCAACACCATCAAGAGAATATTGATTTTTTTGATTTGAAATTGATTTATCATGAATCGATGATTCATGCATACGCATCAGGATATTTTTTACATTCCATGAGCTGTTTTTTCATATTTCGTTCTCTTTTCCCATATATTTATATGGCTGCTGGTCTCACGTTGTATCAGAAAAAAACTCGTCGCGAGTAAAAAATCGAAGTTTTTATAAAAATTTTCATCCAACCTTTAACACAAAAAATATATTACGACTTCTAAAGAGAATCGAAATCTCCGGGTAAAATAGATTAAAAAATAGTATAAATCACTGAAAATGCATATTTAGAAGAAAATTTAATGAAAAAACATCAAAAAAGATTTGGAGGATTCAGAAAAAGCCCTTACCTTTGCATCGCAATTGAGGGAAACACCTCAGCAAAGCAAAAGACTCCGTAGCTCAGTTGGTAGAGCAACTGACTCTTAATCAGTGGGTCGAGAGTTCGAGCCTCTCCGGGGTCACTAATAGGTCTATCAGACCGAAGAAAAGTTCTGAAAATCATTGGTTTTCAGAACTTTTTCTTTTTACTCCTATCCCCGATCGACGCAAAATATTGAAACTGCTGGTGTGCAAGAAGGGTGCAGTGAAACTTATGCTGCAAACTGCACCCTCGATAGAATGTATTTCGCTATTTTTCAATATATTGCAGCGATATACCTTTGCGATTGCAGCACCCTCATAGAGTGTTGTGAGGGTGCAATGGTTCGCAGGATAAGGTGGTAAATCGAAACTCCATATTCCCGCATAAATCATTTTTGCAGCCCCTTGCAGCCCCTTTTATCGAAACATTACCGATTAAAAAGTGTTAAAAAAGGGTGCAAATCGAGGGTGCAAATCTATCGGAATGGAGAAAAACACTGAAACTGCACCCTCGCTATCCCGACATTTCATTTGTCCTTCGGATTTACAGATTGTAAAACCAAGAAAAATTTTGTAACTTTAGTATTAACCATTAAAGCCACAAGACAAATGAAATTATCCAATGAGAGTTATTTCTCGCTCAACTTCATAGCGAGAAAAGCACGACCGAACAAGGAGGGAGAAATACCCATAGCCCTCCGTATCACGATGAATGGGCAACGTGCAGAGGTATATACCAACCGCTATGTGGCTCCCAACAACTGGGATGCCTCCAAAGGTCAGTCGAAAGGAAAGACCAAAAAGGATTTGGAGCTTAACCGCTACCTCGACACAATCCGCACGAAAATCTGTGAGATCCACAACCAACTCGTCATGCGCGACGAGATGGTCAATCCCGACACGCTGAAAAAGGCATTCCTCGGTAAGCTCCAGAAACCTACAATGCTCTGCGAGGCTTTCCGCGAGGTCAACAAGAAAGTGCGCGACAAGCATGACCGTGGCGACATCTGCGAAGGAACACGCCTGCGCTGGGAGCGATGTGTGAAATATCTGGAAGAATTTCTCATCGACAACCAAGATGTGAAAGACATTCCGATGAAAAAACTCACATCGGGAATGGTTGACGATTTCGAGCATTTTCTCCGTATCAAGAAAGGCTGTGCCAACAACGCCGCTGTGCGTTATATTCGTTACCTCAAAAGCGTGATACGAACCGGTATCGCCAACAAGTGGATTGAGGACGATCCATTCCTCGGTAAGAAATATGTCCGTACCAAGCCCAAGAGAGAGAAGCTGACGGAGGCTGAACTCCAGCGTATCATTGAACTTGACCTGAGTGACCTGCCTCGCCTCGACCTCGTGCGTGATACATTCGTGTTTTGCTGCTTCACTGGACTGGCTTTCGCTGACATATCCACTCTCAAGCGTGAACACGTTGTTACCGACGACAAAGGCGAGATGTGGATACGCAAGGCCCGCGAGAAAACCGATGAGCTAAGCGTTATTCCGATGCTGGAGATACCGCGCAAGCTGATGGAGAAATACAAGGGGCATCCAAGAGTCGTGGAAAAAGACGGTGTTATTCCGGTTATCTCCAACCAGCGCATGAATTCCTATCTTGATGAGATTGGAAGCAAAGCGGAAATCAAGAAGCATCTGACCACCCACATCGCGCGTCACACTTTCGCCACGATGTCGCTCAACAACCATGTGCCGATTGAAACGGTATCAAAGATGCTTGGGCATAGCGATATTGCCACGACGCAGATATACGCCACCATGCTTGACGAGACTGTATCGGAGGATATGGGCCGCATGAGGGATAAGTTCGATGGGTTGAAGGTTGAGATTAAGCCTCTGCCTGAGAAGCCGACGACATTTGAGCGTCCGCCGCAGCCTAAGCGCGGACGACCAAAGAAAAGCAACTAAAATCGTCATCACATAAAAAGGGCGACAATCGAGTGAAATATACTCGGCTGTCGCCCTTTGTTTAATCGTAGTATGCTGGATGAAAATTCTCGTCAAGCATCTGCTGGATCTCATGCTCCGGATATAGGCAATTGCCACATATCCTATAATAGGAGAGAATGCCTCGGTCGCGGTAATTCTGTACTGTTCTTCGCGTTACTTTAAGACGCTCGGCGACTTCCTTATCATCAAGGAAACATACACCGGCAAGAACCGGATGATGGCTGTCACGGATTATCCCGACGGCTTCAAATGCGTCTTGGGTCTGAGAACGTGCTGCGATAATACGCATATCCGATTTGGTCACTATCTCATTCCCCATAGGCATCTCGATTTATATGAATACAGTTCTGCTCCATATAGCGGATAACCTCGGTGACTGGATACCTGACACTGCCGTCATCAATCCTGAAATAACCTATTTTACCGCTGTTGCGGAGTGATTGTAAGGTTGTAGTGCCGATATGTAGATAATCGCAGACCTCGGCGGAAGTCATCATCTCTGCTGTTTCCTTTCGGCGCAGACGATTAGCCAAAACAACAATCATGTTGCATAGAAGCTCGTGCTCGTCGAGGATACAGTCAAGTGTTTCCTTCTCAATCAGTAATACTTCCATAAATTATTGTGGATTTGTGGTGGGTGGATATTAAGGTTAAAAAGGCAGCGGGT
>NZ_CAJTMT010000014.1:0-269 GCF_910577345.1 uncultured Duncaniella sp. | reverse complement strand
AGTGGCAAAGTTAACGATTTCTATCCGATTTTCAGCTATGTAGAGCCGATTATTTTTGGATAGCACCGCCGTTAGAGGGCTTTTCAGTCTTCAGTATCGGGGTCAATCATCTCAATCATGCAGAGTAATGAGTTGCTGAACCCGTCGATTACGGAGCGGCCTGTCTGGTCGCCTTCGTAGAGGTCGTTTGCCTCGAACTGCCATGTCAGCAACACTTCGCTGATCTCGCTGCCGGAAAACTCGTCGTAGATTTCTTGCCCCTCTGTGGT
>NZ_CAJTMT010000013.1 GCF_910577345.1 uncultured Duncaniella sp. | reverse complement strand
GTGAAATACAGGAAAGGCATTATATTCCCTACTTTATCAGAAACTATGCATCCATATGTACGTTGATATAAGTCCGCCTTACCAGAATAAAACATGACCCTTCCAGTATAACTTCCATTACCGGAAACCAAAATGGCATCTCCGTCAATAATATATTCGTTAGACGGAATGGGGTCTGGAGCACAGGAAAAAAATTTATATGACCCGGGCTTGACTTTGGCGACATCTTTTTTGCCTGTAAAGATTGAAGTTAATGAATCAAGCCTAACATCTGTCCAGCCTTCAGGAATCTCACGCTTCAGCTTTTCATTCCAGACCATTTTGCCGCCGCTCGACTTGTAGGGCTTGCCGTTCTCATCAGGGAAGTCGAACTGCACGAACCAATAGTCGTAGAGCTGACGGGCCATCGCCTCTAAATTGCGATTTATCTCACGATTAAGCGCAATCTTACGGTCAATAAGATTAAGTATTTCAATAAGGCGCATTTGACCTTCTAATGTCGAGGGACAATAGATTTTTAACTCTTTAATGGTATCTTGTGAAATATTGTCTCTTGCAGATCCAGAACTAAGTGAAACTAAATGAGAATATAAGTTCTCAATATAGTATTTTACAAAAAGTGGCGAAAAATCTTTATGTGGCAGAATCGCGCAAATGGCTTGATTTGTGCATGCAGGTATTTTAAGTATTGAAGTTTTACCTGCTGTAGCCCCATACATTGCAACTAAAACTGTATCTTTGGGGTACATTTTAGTCGAGCTATTCTCATATCCACTTTGGGTAATAAAATTTTGAGGTTCAGATATAGTCGCGCTGTTCAATTCTCCACTATTTATCCACGGAATTGTCCCATTGGTATAGTATGCGGGATTGGAAGCAGTCGGTGTCGCGCCTGACCCAGTCTTAAATACATCAGCGATTCGAACCTCTTTCCATCCATTGGGGAGATTTCGTCTTTTATATATTTTCTTTAATCCTATCATAGAATTCGAGGACATCGTTTTGTTTTATGATGACTAATCTTTATCTAACATACCTCTGATTTCTTTATCGAAATCGGAGTCAATTTGTTGTGTCGGATTGAAAAGGTCGTATTCAGCTTCTGCTTTTGCCTTAGCTTGTGCCGCCGAGATATTTCCGCGATTAGGAAGTATCTTGTAGTCGTTGAAGGTCAAAAATTTATTGACACTTGCGGCAAATTGTTCCATATTGAATACATTACCTCGCTCAATTTGACTCTCGATGTAATCGAAGTAAGATGTTACGGTGCGTTCAAGCGATCGTATCTCTTTTTCCGAAAGATAATTTTTAGCAATGCTGACATCTGATTTAAGGATGCGGCCATCGGGGGCATATTTCCAAGTGGTCAGACCCATGTGTGGTTTTGTATGGTCTGCTCCGGCATGGATGATTTCGGCTGCCGTATGTCCGGTAATCGCATAATGAAACCGATTTTGTACCATTGCATAAAACTCTTTTGTTGTTGGGGCAAGACGGTCGTAATCGATGCTGCATTCGGCATAAATGTCGGTTATCTGTTGCCAAATTCGCCGTTCGCTGGCTCGGATTGAGCGAACTCTCTCAAGAAGTTCCCGGAAATAATCTTGACCAAACACGGCGTTTCCCTGCTTTAAGCGGTCATCATCGAGAACAAAACCTTTGCGGATATACTCATTCAAGACACGAGTAGCCCACTGACGGAAAAGAGTGGCCCTCTGACTATTCACACGATATCCGACGCTAATAATAGCATCAAGAGAATAAAAAGTTTGTTCTCGTTTTACCTGACGGTTTCCTTCTTGCTGAACTATTAAGTTTTTCTTAATAGTTGCCTCAGGGGTCAGTTCATTGGTCCCGTAGATGTTTTTGAGGTGTTGATTTATTGCAGGAACAGACACATCAAATAATTGAGACATGGCCTTTTGAGTCAGCCATAAAGTCTCATTTTCCACATAGGCCTGAACAGTCCCCGAGCTATCAGGCAAATTATATAATATAAACTGTATTTCTTTTGCCATTGATATCAGGAGTTGAATTTGAGGGTATCGAGCTGTTTGAGGATTTCTGATTCAAGGCGATGGCTCTCATTGAACAGTTCCGTAAGTTTTGAACGATAACCATTCATGCGCTGTTCAAACTCCTCTGCTGTTATGTCAACATACTCAATCTTGATGTCGAAATATTGACCGGCAGAGAGGGAATAACCTTTCTCCTTTATTTCATCGTATGTGACTGCTACGGAGAAACCATCCTCGGCTTTCTTATCGCGGAAAGTATCTACAATCTTGTCGATTTCTTCCGGGCGAAGACGCTTTTTCTGATTGTTGCCCTCCTTGTATTCTTCTCCAAGTTTTGAGGCATCAACAAGAATAACCTTCTCAGTGGCACGTGAATTGTCGAAGAAAAGGACTGACACGTTAGTACCTGTATTGGCAAAAACGTTTGAAGGCATTGAAACTACACCATAGACAATCTTGTTGTCAACAATGTGTTTTAGGATTTTATTCTCAATACCTGACTTGGCGGTAATGAATCCTGTTGGAATGACGATAGCTCCTTTGCCTGTCTTTTTCAGGGAATTTATAACATGCTGGATGAAGCAGGTGTATATTGCCATGCTCTCCTTTTTCTTTGCCGGAATATTTGGTACACCTGCCCAGAATCGTGCAGGTTGGGCTGCAATCTTTTCGCGTGTATCCGAGAAATCCATCTTGAATGGAGGATTGGAAACCACATAGTCAAACTGGCGAATTGCACTTCCTTCATCATTCTTATGATATGGGGAGACAAGAGTGTCTCCTTGAATGGCATGGTCAAGTGATGAAACCAATCCGTTGAGAAGCAGATTGAGTTTCAACATCTTGTTGCTTCGTTGGGAAATATCCTGAGCGAAGATTGTGCATTTGCTGTTGCCAACCCTATGAGCCAACGCCATTAGCAGTGTGCCTGTACCGGCTGAAGGGTCGTATGCCTCGATATTGTGGAGGTCGTCATCGTCATTCACAAGAAGCCGGGCCATGATGGTTGCGATGGCATGGGGGGTGTAGTATTCAGCATATTTGCCACCTCCTGCTGTATTGTAATCCTTGATTAGATATTCAAAAATAGTTGCGAAGAAGTCATAACCTTTTTCATCGGAGAATGCATCTTCGAATGAGAAGTTGACAAGTTTATCAACCAATGCACGTGCGAAAGCTGGGCGTTGGTCGATGTCGGTGACGTATGGCGTGAGGCGTTCAAAGAGGGGTATCTTTGTATTCTGTGTAGTTTGAGTAGAGAATATGTCGATGTTCTGTTCTGCAATATCTGTCATGGTCGCATCGAATATCTCGTCAAATTCTCCTCGGCTCTGACGATTCCAAAGGCTATACATAAGATGCTCCGGACGCAGTTTCAGTGTTTCAGGCGGCAATGAGACAAGAAGAAGCTGCCGCTCTGTCTCTGCCATTTCGGAATATGCAAGTTCCCATCGCTCGGAGTCCTGAATTTTCTTTGCAAAGGGACTCTTGGCAATTTTCAATTCATGCCCGAATTTATCGTTGAGAAACTTATACATGAATATCTGAGTGATAATCTTGTATTCGTTGCCATCGTTGCCGAGCCCGTAGGATTGACATGTGGCTTTGAGGTCATCGATAAGACGTATGGTTTTTTCTTTGATGTTCATTAGCAGGCTGCGTATGTGGCGTTATACTGGTTGAGGTACTGACGGGCAATGCCGTTTTTGACAAAATCGTAATCCTCGATTGTGGCGGTATCGCTAATCTGAGGGAAATGATACAGCATATTAGCGACAATGGATAGGACTGTCTGCTCGAAGTAGGCATCCTTTTTCAAGATGTCATTCTTGTCATATACCCGTTGGTCAACCTCCGATTTTATCATGTTGAGAATTATACTGATTTCATAATCACTGAAAGTGAAAATAGGTTTTGCGGATTTCTCTTTGCGATCATGATTCACCTCCCGGATTCTTTTGTGAACACGGGCGAACTTGGCATCTCCATTATACTTCTTTAGAAGTGCTTTGTTGGCCGTTTGAATAGCTTTCAATCTGACAATAATCGAATCGAGAGCGGCTGTTTCTTCATTGAACTTGGCAATGGAATCAATAACAAAGCCGTGCTCCTTGAACCGCTGGGTGAAGGCTTCTCTAAGGGTGATGAATTCCGGATCGTCTTGGTCAATATTGTCCATAAAGGCTCGGATAGTATCGCGCCATTTGTCTTGCAGCTCGCGGCCACCGGAAATAAGTTTCAGCTCCTCTTCTCCAATCTTTGAGAAGGTGAACTCAATATCCTGCATTGCCTCGTTTACAAGAATGGTGGTCTGCTCATTTGCATTGAAGGCTTCTTTCTGATTGATAATGGTGATGTGATGCTGTACCTCTTTCAGCATATCTGGAAGTTTGGTCAGTTCCACCTTTGAAAATTTCTCCTTCAACTCATCATCGCCGAAAGTGCGGACAAGGTTGCCGCAGTCGCGGGCTGCCTCCAACACTTTTTTCAACTTCAACAGTTCCTCCTTGTCTTGTATTGTTGAAACCTCCGAACTGAATTCCTCAACATTATCAACGGTATATTCAAACAAGGTGTCGTGAATATCTCGCATCGTGTCAAGTATTTCCTGCGGATTTTCGAGCACTTGTGTGAATGTGTTGGTTACTCGGCTACCGTCTTCTTCTGGGTCGTTGAAACGATTCAATTCCTGAAGATAAGCCTCGTTGGTTTCTTCGAAGTTGCGCTTGATGTCTGCAAAGTCTATGATGTAGCCGTAGCGATTATTCTTATATGGGCGGTTGACGCGAGTCAGAGCTTGAAGAAGATTGTGGTCTTTCAGTTTTCTGCCGAAGTAAAGGCGCTTCAAACGCGGAGCGTCAAATCCTGTCAGAAGCATATTGAACACAATCAGCACATCTACGGTCATGTTTTTCTTGAAGTCCTTTACTATTTGCTTGCGGGTCTCCTTATCGTCTGTATCGTGGAGAATAAGTTTTGCCTTGATGTTGGTAGGGAAAGAGGCGTCTTTGTTCATTTCTCGTTGCACTTCATCCCAATACATTGCCAAGTTACGGGCTTGTCCGCTTGTTTCGCAGATAATCATACCTCCGAGGGTATTGTCGCCATGTTGCTGACGGAATCGTGTGAGGTCGGTTATGACATAGCGGATAAGTTCCTTGACATAGTTCTCATGCTCGATGATGGTTGACTTCTGAACATCCTTTTTTAGAACAAGTTGCTCTAACTTATCCATAATCTGAGTGAGCTTCTCCTTGTAGGAGGTCTCAATCTCTTCACGGATAATTTTTAGAGTATAGCCGTCTGCTATCGAGCGGTCATAGTAATATGTGTGGAAATAGTCACTAAAGACTGTAGCGGTGGCCTTTTCATCTTTAAGAAGAGGAGTGCCGGTCAGCGCAATCTTAATGGAATTGGGGTCTGCATCGAAAAGATTGGCAAGGAAGCAACCGCCGGGACGATAGCCACGGTGTGCCTCGTCAAGAATGAACACTCTCTGAAGATTTGTAGCATACTCTGGAAGTTTTACTTTTTCCTTGTCTTCTGCGAAACGCTGGATGTTCACTACCGTTATTTCCTGTTTGCCGCTTGCGCCCTGCTGAGACTGGTTGCTGCGGAACTGATCCATCAATTCTTTTCTGGAATTGGCGGTAGTAACTACCAAGCCTCGAGCTTCAAATTCCTGTGTTGCTTGTTCGAGAAGGTCGAGACGGTCAACAATAAAGTAGAATTTGGCGACTTTATTTTGTTTGGCAAAATAGTCGTTAAGGAAATAGGCTAAATGATAGGATAATGCTGTTTTGCCGCTGCCTTGTGTATGCCATACCACGCCGGCCTTTGCCCCGTTCTCAAGATGTTCTCTGATTGCCAATGCCGCGAACATCTGTTGATAGCGCATGATATGTTTTTGGTCGGTAATCTCAATCTTTCCGTCAACCTCACGCTCAGATTTTACGTATGCGATGCCGTATCTGAGGATAAACAGCAAACGTTCCGGAGAGCACATTGAGGTCAGTATGCGGTTGGTTGGCGTATTGGTATCGAGATTAGTCTTGTATTCCGGAGTTGTATGAATAACTTCGCAATTGAAGTCTTTAAGAATTTTCTTCTCAAAGTCCTTGTTTATGGGTTTATATGGGTAATTCCGATTGTATGGCGCTATATCAGCATTCGAGCGATTTTCCTCGCGGAAACAGTTGAATGGGGCAGACTCTTTTGCAGCTGTGCAATAGAATGCACCTTGCAACGGAACAATCCCTCCCATTGTGTCATACTCCATATTGTTAGAGAATATCATCAACTGAGTAATGTTGATAAAGGAACGGAAACGCTTGTTGGGGAACCGCTGTAGATTCATCCGCTTACTTTCCGCGACCATACCGCCGGAGTTATTTGGTTTCTTCACTTCAATGAAAACCAAAGGCATACCGTTTACAAACAATGTAATATCCGGTCTGAACTCATCTTGACCATTCTTGCAGGTGAATTCGGCAGTAAAATGAAATGTGTTGTTGGATGGGGTATCATAGTCAATCAGTTTGACTGGAGACACCGCCTTTAGTCTCTGATAGAAAGCATATCCAAGGTCATCATTCTTCAAGTCATTGTGCATGTCTTGAAGTATTTGGGAAGCTGAAACAGGAGAGTTTGGATTCAGGTTATTAAATTGCTTTTGGAAGACCTCAATAAGAATATTGGTAGAAGGGTCATAGACTGTTCCTGCATCTTCCTCAGATATTTTCCCAAAATATGTATATCCTAAACGAGTCAGATGTACCATTGCCGGCATCTGCACGCGGGTTGCTTCATTAAATTTGCTCATAATGTGCCGTCTTTTCTGCCGTATGAGACATAAGGCTCGGAAGCCATATCAAATAAAAAATTGGAATGAAGGAGGGTGCGAACATCCACTTTCAAACACTGCGCAATCTCAGAAAGAGTTTCCAATGACGGTTGTGCTGTATTGGTACACCACTTCGACACAGTTGCCGGGTCTTTCCCAAGCTGCTGTGCAAGCCATTTATTAGTCTTTTTCTGCTCTGCGAGCACTATTTTTAATCGATTTATGTCTTTTCCCATTTTCTGAGATTAGTTATATCATTTGCGTATTATGCAAATTTAGTGATAAATTTTGATGTGGCAAAAGAATATGCTAAGAAACATATAAACGCCACCCCGGCGAGGAAGACTCGTCGGCGTGGCGTGGGAGGGATTGGTGTGGACTATTTCAGGGGGAGGCAGGCGATGGGGCAGCCGGGGATGTTTTCGTCGGGGATGGGCGGCATGTTGGGATCAGCAACATACTTGAAGCCGCAGATTCGGGCGGTTAGGATGAGCCATTTGGAGAAGGCGTTCATCTCTTTGTAGAGGCGGTCGGCGAGCTCGGGATTGGGGCGTGTGCCGAGTTTGCGGTCGAAGACTACGGTCTCGACAATCATTGTCATGTCGGGGAGGTGGAGGTGGCCTTCGGAGCGTTCCCACAAGCGGATGAAGATGTTGTGGGTGTCGTCGCGGTAGCTGAGGATTGCGCCTACGCAGTTCTAGTTGAGAGATACTTCTTCGGGGTCACCGTCGAATACAAGGGCTACATAGTCACGGAGGTCGAGGTAGAAATCGTCGATTCTACGCTCGGTAAGGGTTGAGATGCTTGTCATATAGATGGTGGGGGTTAAAGGGTTAAACATGCGATTTGACATTCAGTTACTTGGTTGTCGGCCTCTTCGGGCTGACGGTCGGGGTCGGCGATGTGACGGAAGCCGTTGGCTTTGGCTGCCACTCCTGTCCATTTGCACAGGGCGAGTACATTCTCCATGCTGTCGGCTACAGAGAATACATGGACGATGAGCGTCATGTCGGGTATGCCGAGGTAGCCATTGGAGCGTTCCCAAAGACGGTATTGGATATTGCAGCCGTTACCGATGAATCGGGCTGTTGCTCCGACACTGTTCCAATCAAGCATCAGTTGGTCGTGGGTTGCACAATAGTTCTCTTCCATGTACATGCAGAAGTCATAGAAGAAGGCCTTGATGCTCTTTTGAGCATCTGCCGAGATGGGGAGGTTTTTCATTTCTTTCATTTTTTGTTGGGGGTGTTCTGAGAATTAAGTTCGTTAATCTCATTGTTAAGGCGGTCGCGTTCAAGAGTCGAGCGGCGGAGTTGCTCCATACGTTGCTCATGCTCGGTGACCATCTTGCGGATGTTACTCACTCTGTCTGGGTCTTGAAACCAGACCTCGATGCTGTCGAGTCCGACGCTTGATACGCTGCCATTCATCTGGATAAGACGATATTTAAGGTCGGTGTCAGTGTACTTATCCATGTCATGACTCTGGATTATAATCCATACGCCGAGAAAAATGCTGATGATGAAGCTGGTGACCACGCAAGCGAAACATTTCCATGAGTTGATGTCAAACTTGATGGTTTTCTCAACTTTCTGTACTTTGGGCCCAGCATTGACGGCGGCAGTGTTAGACTTGACAGCCGCTTCTAATTTGGTAATAGTCGTGCCCAACGTTCTCATAGCCTTTGCCGTTTCGGAATCTTTCTTTTCAATTTTGGTTCCGAGGTCAGTAAAGTTTTGAGAGTAGTCCTTTGGCTTAGGAATGCCCGACAAATCGGGTTCCGGTGCCACAACCTTGAACTGAACTTTTTTGAGGCAGTTGGAAATAATGTCCTCAAAGAACTTGGCGTTATAGTCGTTAGTCTGAACCTGTGAGCCATCAGACTGTTTGGCTTGACCTTTCTCAAACTTGTTGCACAGCTCCTCGAAGAACATATAGACAGTGTTGATGTCGATATTCTTGGGGCTTGCAGTCGCGTTTGAGGAAGTGGTCGGGAGCGCTGGATTCTTACTGGCTTCTCCCTGAGATGTTGTGAAGGTGTTCATTATACAGATCTTCCTTTTTTAGGTTTACGCCGGCGACTCTTGAACCATGTTGTTTCCGTAATCGGTACATTATCGCCGCTTGAATGAAGTTGAAATAAGTTTAGACCGAGGCTGAAATCCTGCGACTCATCTCTGTACTCCTGTTGTGGAGCGTGAGATTGCTGTAGCATCGGCTTCTGACGTTCTGGCAGAGGCTTTATTCTTGGCTTGTTGGCCTCCAAAGCACGAATCAGTTTGGAGTAGCTACACGACTTGTCAATCTTCGAGCCATTGAACGCATATTTACCCATCTTGAAGCGTATTCCCTGCATCTTGTTGGTGCTTCCGTTGTTGATGAGGGTACATTCTACGCCGTGGTTCTCAACAGCCGCGATGAAGCTGTTAAAATCAGTGTGTCGTGGCAACTCGGCCTTGATAATGTCGAAAATCCGATACCGGGTTTTGTCAGGCTCACGTAAACGGTTGCGCTTGACTTCCTCTTTTCCGGGTGCCATATAAAGCCCTTCACGCTCGGTAATATCCCGACAGACCCGCTGACTGCGGAATCGCTCGTTGCTGTCGGTGATAGTCTTGCCGGAATTGCTGACGCGGTTGAAAACGATATGGCAATGCGGATGCTCCCGGTCGTGGTGACGCACAATCAGAAACTGTGTGTAGCAGATACCCATTCGCTCCAGATACTCCAGCGCAATTTGCCGCATATAGTCATTGCTCATGCGTGGGGCATCATTGGGCGAGAAACTCAGCACAGTGTGCCCGACATTCTTTCTCAACCTCGGATTCATCTCGGCTTGTGCCTCGAAACTGTAGGTAATGCTATCAATCGAGTCAAGCATGAGTCCATCGGCGGCGATGATTTCCGCATCTTTCTTGTCATTGAGAACGTATTTAACCGCACCTCGGAATTCCGGCCCTTTCTTCAACTTCGACATCATTGCCCAAAATGTTTGAGGGCATTGTCAAGACGGGCGCAAAGCTCGCGGTTCATTTGAGCTGCAAATGCGTACCCATCCCGGTTGGCGACGTGTGCCGTCTGGTTGAGATTGTTTTTCATACCGCATACGTCGCGCCGGAATTCAGCAAGTTCGGGTGTCATCCGTTCCTTTACCACGGAGTGGGCAACGCTCTGCCGGATATACTCTGTCGGGGTCAGCCCGGCTTGTCCGGCCTTGGTCAAAAGGTCGAACTTCTCCGCCGTGCAGACTTTCAAAGTGAAGCGGTAACGCCTCTTCTCTGTGGCTGATTTTGGAGGTCGGCCACCTTTCCTCTTTGGAGATTTCTCATTCGTCACTTGCGAGAAAATTAGAAGGTAATTCGCCACAGGTGGCGACTGGTTGATAAATAGTTTTAGACCGACGGGATGCAAGTTTAGCCAAGCCGCCGGAGGTGGTCTTCGGCGGGTTTTGGTTGTCCCAAAACACTAACTTGCTCCTGTCACTGTAATATCCACTGCGAGTCTTCGGCATTACGAAGTACCGATGAGAAAAGCAGAGTCTGAGAAGCAGTCTCTGCCCTGATTCCATACCCTTTTGATACTCGGATGGTGTAGCTCTGCAAGCCATCGGAGTGTCAAATCGAAGAGTACCGCAGTTTCGGCAGTTTACGCAGTTTCTAAAGTCAAACTGCTGAATCTGATGATACTGCATGAGGTCAGAGTTTGATATAATTCCCATGCTTCGACTTTTGAAAAAGTTTGCCGTTGAAGTTCTTCAGAAACTCCATGAGCGCACGCTCCGACATGCCGTTTTCCGCAGCCACGGCGATAGCACTCCCAGTAGTAAATTCCGGAGGTAAGGCGGTGACAATGGCCAACTGCTGTGCGGTGAGCGAAAGCTCTTTGAGAATTGTCTGAACTTTCTTGGCGGATTCCATAAAGTATTCAGCAAGGGTAATGGCTCTCTCAACTGAAATCAGGTCAATGACATCTTTTCCAGCATCATTGCAAGACCATCGTGCCATTTGTATTATCAGGCAGAATCGGATGGCGTATATCTGCAATTTGCAATAGATGCCGACAAGGGTCTCGTTAGGTTCTGTATCGCATTTGTCTGACAAGCCATGCTGCCACTCAAAAAGCCTTTCAAGGGATTCTTCAGCAAAGGGGACGATGACAGGCAAAATGTCGTTGTTTTCATCGTAGGCACATTCAATGCACATCAATCGCGATAGAATATTTTGCCATTCATTGGCGACATCAAATGATGGCTGCTTCATCGACCATCTGGTTGACATCTCATGTTTGAGTATCACGAAAAGTATGCGGTCAATGAATCCGTTTGCCGAGCGTTCACCTTTGGCGAGTTCCGAAAGGATGCGTTTTTGCATAGTACCGATAACGGATATGAACGGTCGCTTGATGAAGATGGAACTGCGGGAACTCTTGCGGTCGGACATAGTAGGCTTAGCACTGAATACCGAAAGCCAAAACTGCTCCTCAGATCCGTTGTTGTAGCGGTTGAAGTTTTTGACCCATGCTGAAAGCTCGTCTGAAAGAAGACACAGACCACGGCGATTTTGAGAATGAATGAGACTCAGACCCTCCGGCGTTATATCAGAAACCAGAAATCGGTGGCGGACAGGTTCACGGGGGCAGACGTCAATACCTTTTTCTGCACGTTCCTTCCGGCTCATATCCAATTGGTCCTGATATTCCAGATACTGTTTCTCAAAAATTCTGTTTTGCTCGTAGTCATGCTCCACAAACGGACGCATGGCGAAACTCAACGGATGGCTCTTGTTGGCTCCGGGTCTGCCGATTAGTGCCATATACAGAATGGCGCTTTCGTCCCAACCCTCTTTCATCCTCGCAAGATGAGTGTTGCCCACCGCGACTGAAACAGCAACCAGCATCGCCGCTCCGACATAGTCGATAGGGAATCCATAGCAATCGTTTACCTCCCTGATGATTTTCTGAATTTTCGAAGGAAAGATGCTGATGGGGAAACCGCTGCCGGTCAGATTGACGCTGAGGTCAATGGCTTTGTCGAGAATGAGTTGAGGTGTAGATTTCTCACTCATAGGCGACAGGATTTGTTTCTACCTCCGGGACGAAGACCCTTGTTCATCTCGGCTACCATCTCGTCATAGGCTTGCGCTTGAGATTTCGGTTTGCCCGATGCCATATAATCGAGCAACTCGCTTCGGATAAAGCGCCAGCCTTTGCCGCCGGGATTCTTGTAACCCGGAACAACGCCGTTTCGCGCCTTATTATAAAGAGTGTTCTTACACTCTCCGAGCAATGCGCACGCCTCTTTAGTGGATATGAATTCAGGCGCGACTTGTTGGGGTGGGGAGAGCGAGTTGCGCAACTCCCTCAGTTCACCGAGCAGGCTTGTTACCAGCGCGGTCAGATAAGTCACAGCTTCGGGCAACTTATCAAAGGTGATGGATGTTTCCATAAATTTGCAACCGAACCCTTGGGAAAACGGCACGCCGACATGGCGTATCCGTGTCAAGGATTCGGTTGCAAAATTACAGGGAGAAATAAGGGAGAACAATAGGGTCTGAACCGACTCTAAAGTGTCTCCAAAACGTCTCTGAAGCTATAAATCAGTACTTTTCTCCGGAGAAATTGAACGGAGATGGTTTGGAGATGGCTACCAGTCTCTCTCAACGGCCAAAGAGTCTCCGGGACTCCAAGGTGCAGGCTCGTTACTTTTTTGATTACGCTTTTCGCTCCGTTCAAGCATAGCATAGATGAAATCATCATCTGCCGGTTCATCATTGGTATCTTCCCATTCGTCCTCTTCATCCTCATAATCATCATATCGTTTAGGTTTTGATTTATGAGTATCTCTGACCGACCGGTTGTTCTCTTCTTGAATGGGGGCAGACACTTGAGTCTTGGTGATAGGCTCACTTTCGCCTTCCGCCTTCTTCCGGGTCATCTTTTCATAATGTTCCTGACCTCTTTCAAACTTCTTCTGTTTCTGTTCTTCCTCGTACTCTTTCGCCATTTGTTGAGCATTCTGTTCTTTTTTGCGCTCTATACGGCTTCTGTAGTTGGGACTGAATTCTTTATTTATTTTGATAATGCCCCGGTCTGCATCAAGGGTCAGTTTCCCTTTGATTGTCTTTAATTGGAGATCATCAAAATGGTCATGGAATGTGCTTTGCAGGAAGTATGCAGCCTGAGGACCACTCTTGCTAAAGAGTTGTTGCATATTCCAGCCATAGTGATACAGGTCTGTTTTGGTAATAGGAGAATGAGTTTCCACTTTTTTGTGGACAGTCTCACTTGCAGATAATACCGACCACGTCTTATTACCAGCTCTCTGAAACTTCGATAACCGGCTTATGAGTATCTCCAGATTTTCTTTGGTCATATATGGGCCAAGTACTTCGATTGTGTATAAACACGCCTCTTGGAATGTACGTTGCAATCCTGCTTCAATTTCGTTAGCGGCATTGGCAGCAACATTCGATAAGTCAAGCATATTTTCGTTGATAGTCTTGACTAATTCCTCTTTATCGTCAGATGCCTTCTCTGCCTTGACTGCCAAAACCTCAGTCAACAGCATTCTTGCATCCTCTCTCGTAAGAGGTTGACTCTCGGTCGTTGGCTGTTCAATTTCGGAGTTTTTGTTCTCATTCGTTGAAGTGTCCATACTTGTAGCGGTCTGCGGAGTTATTCCGCGTTTCTTCCAACTCTTCTTGACAAAGAAGTCCGTGAGTTCCTTTATCCCTTCATGGATAAGGAAATAAACACCTATGCAACTTGCCAATACCATAAAAAAGAAGAAATTGGCATTTAAGTCAGTGTGACCTTCACTGACAATCTTGTTTCTCACCGCAAACGCAAAGAAGAGACTCATTAGAGCTACGAAGAATAGCATCAGCGGATTGTGGCCTTTAATCAGGTCTTTCATTCGATTTTTATAACTCTTAAATTGTGCTGAATTTTGTAAACAAGAATAAAACACCATGTTTTCCGCTATTGTTCGCTATCCCAAATGTTAAAAATGCCACCTCGCATTTCTGCAAGATGGCATTTCCAAACAGACTTGAAAGGATGGTGACTATTTGAGCGTGATGGCGTTGGAAGCCTCGCGCTTCTTCTCTCCGACCACTTCGGCATAGATCTGAGTCGTTCTGACGCTGCGGTGAGTAAGCATCTTTGACACGACATATACATCAATACCCAATGAGATAAGGATGGTGGCGAATGAGTGGCGTAAGCAGTGGAACGACAACTTTTTTGTTATCCCGGCAGACTTTACCCAATTCTTGAAAGCATGTTGAGCCATTGAGCGTTTGAAGCCTTTGAAAACAAGACCGTCACCTCGTTCACCACAATATTGCAGTGCTTCCTCACTGATAGGGAGTGTAGCCTCTGTTTCTGTTTTCTCAGTGCAGAGTCTGATGCAGTGACCGCCGTCGGGACTGCGCTCGATATTCTCCCATTTGAGTTGAAGAAGGTCGCTCAGTCGAAGACCTGTGAATAATCCGAACATTGAGGCTCGCTTCAACACTGGAATGTCGCATTGAGAGTTTGCGAGAATCTTCATCTCCTCCAATGTGATATACTCCTTCTTGACCTCCTGCCATTTGAGACCATCAAGGAAATCATTGACATTTTCAAGCAGAAGCTTCTCCTTGTATGCCATCTTCAAAAGGCAACGGAATGTTGACCAATACCCGGCGGCAGAGTTAGCCGACAGTGGTATCTTCTTTTCCGGATGGCGCAGTGAGTAGGCTATGAGAAGATAGTCACGGAAGTCCTCGCACAGGCTCACGGTGACATCTCCGAAAGTGCATTGACCTCCGGTGAAGTTCTTGAAATGGAGATACACACTCATCCATTTGTCATACTTGCTCTTGGCTTTCTTCTCGAAGTAGGCGAGGAAATCCTGCTTCTGCTTTGTCTTGTCGAGAAAACCGAACTGTTCATTTATCAGACTCTGATAACGGATGCAACGTATGGCCTCGGCCTTTTCCTCCATTTCTTGATTGAAACGACGTTGCATTTCGTTGGTGGGGTTCGCAAAGATGACGATGCCGAGAGTCTCGCGGCGTGTCATCTTGTTAGTGTGCGGATTGCGTATCGCCGGGTAATAGTCAAGATACAGCGATAGCTTTCCTCCGGCGTAAGGACGCTTGCGGAGGAATACTTTGGTACATGTATTCATCTGTGTGGGGGATTAAAATTTGACACAAAGTAAGCATGAGAATCGAGGGAGAACAATAGAGTCCGGATGCTCTCCGATGTATCTCCAAACCATCTCCATAGGCTATAACTCCGGTGATTTCAAGAGATTATCCAATTCACTCCGGAGAATATGAGTGTACTTGCCCTTCTTCACACGGGTGATGTTATAATACTTCAGATAGTGGTGCAACTGGTCGCGTGTCAGCCCATATTTCTCCATCGCTTCCGGATATGTGTAATACTCCGGTTCTTTCGGTTCAACCGCACCTTTGGCTAAATCGAAATGATATTTGGAGTAGAATGTAGCTGCACCGACTTTCTTCTTGGGGATTACCTCCTTTGACACCAGACAGTATATCGCCGACAGTGTCATCCCATATCGCGCCTGAATCTCAGCTGCGGTGTACCACTCAGATATTTCATCAGTGGGCTGTTGTTTTACGAAGTAAGCGTCAACATGCTTCCGGCTCCAAAGGGTCTTGCCACGTTGCTGAGTCTTCGGCCACTTCTCCCTCTTGGCTATCTCATAGAGCCCCGAATTGGATATGCCATACTTCTCCTGCACCTCCTTCGATGTGTAGAATTCGGTGATGGGGGTGGGTACTTTTGTCTCTGTCACTTGCTCAACTCTGAGAATGTCAAACAAAGCATCAATATCTGCCCGTCTAATAAGAGTCTTCCTTTTCAATTTCCAAACTTTCACTACACCTCGATTGATGTAGTTGTAGATTGTCATGTGGCAAACTCCAAGAAGTATTGCCGCTTGGGTTGGTGTCAAGAACTCTTGTGTCGCCACATCTGCTCGTCCTGACTGCTGATGCTCGTATTCCTGCTGATAGGATTCAAGCCGAGATTGACGTTTCCTCTCCTTGTATGCCAGCCCCGAACATCGGTGGCTACAATACTCTGTTGATGTCTTGCGAGCGATGAACTCACTTCCACACCAACGGCATTTCTCTTTGATTTCAATGTTACTGCTCATATTTCACATTTTCGGTGGTTATTTCGCCAGTTATTTCGCCGAAAGTGTATATGGGCGTAAACCGACGTAAATCTACGTAAACATCGTCCACAACCTTTCGTTGCCCGATTGCGGCTCATTGCTATTCGCTACAAATCGGGTACAAAAAAGCAGGTGAAAAGGGGTGAGAAGTGGTTTTATTGAGCAGCAAGCACGAAAAAAGTCGCCCGATAACGAGCGACTTTTCAATAGTTTATGCTATTTATTACCAAATGGTGACAATCATCTATTTGCCGATGCAGAATTTTTGGAAGATGGTTTGGAGGAGGTCGGTGGTGGTGATGGTGCCGGTGATGGAGGAGAGGTAGTGGATGGTTTCGCGGAGGTCTTGGGCGATGAAGTCGCCGGAGATGTTGGTGTCAATGCCGGAGATTACTCTTTGAAGGGAGGATGTGGCATGGGTGAGGGCTTCGTAGTGGCGAGCATTGGTGACTATAAGGTCGGCCTCTTGGGTGGTTTCCGCTCCGGAGTGGGTTCGTAAGGTTTTGATGAGGGTGGGTAGGTTGGTTCCGTTTGTCGCTGAGATTCGTATGATAGTATCCTCATGTTGGTTTGTTGCCTCAGCGACTTCTTTTTGGGTGCTTGTCTCAGAGGCTTCTTTTGGGGTGCTTGTCTCAGAGGTTTCTTTTTGGGTGTCTGTTTCAGCGGTTTCTTTTTGGGCGCCTGTCTCGGCGTATTCTTTTTGGTCGCCTACCTCAGAGATTTCTTTTTGGTTGCCTATTTCAGCGGTTTCTTTATGATTGCCTTTTATTGTGCTGTTTTGATTATTAGCTGCCTCAGGTGTATTTTGCTCCTGTTTTTGGATTACGATTGGGGCGGTTTGTTGGGCAATTGAGGCGTGGAGAGAAGTGGCCGTTGAGGTGGGGAGATGTGTGGTGGTTGAGGCTTGGAGAGGAGTGGGCATTGAGGCGTGGAGAGGAGTGGGTGTTGGGGTGGTGAGGGTGTCGATTTTGTTTAGGACTGTGATGAGGGCTGTATCTTCGGGGAGGTGGGTGGTGATGAGCGTGTGGAGGGTGGCATAGTCGATAGGGGAGAGGTCTGGAGTGATGAGCCAGATGACTATGCGCGCACGGGCAATGGCAGCGTAGGACCTTTCAATTCCAAGATTCTCAATGGAGTCGGAGGTCTCACGAATGCCGGCTGTGTCGATGAAACGATACAGCACTCCGTCAATTTCCATTGTGTCCTCAATGGTGTCGCGTGTGGTTCCGGGAATATCGCTGACAATCGCGCGGTTGTCTTGAAGAAGTGCGTTGAGGAGGGTGGATTTACCGGCATTGGGTTCGCCGACAATTGCAACCGGAACACCATCTTTCAGTGCCGAGCCAGTTGAGAACGAGGAGGCAAGTCGGGATATTTTTGTCAGGAGGGCATCAGCAAGCTCACGCAATTGCTGACGCGACGCGAACTCGACATCCTCTTCCGAAAAATCAAGTTCGAGTTCAAGCAGTGAGGCGATTTCTATAAGCTTGTCGCGCAATTCGGCAATATGTCGGGAAAAGTCACCTCTCATCTGCGATGACGCAAGGCGATGGGCGCTGCGTGAAGATGCGGCAATGACATCGGCCACAGCTTCGGCCTGGGCAAGGTCAAGACGGCCGTTAGCAAAAGCCCGGCGGGTAAATTCGCCCGGTCCGGCCATACGGCAACCACGCCGGATGAGAAGGTTGACCAATTCGCGTTGGATCCAGCGCGAACCGTGGACGGAGATTTCAACCACATCCTCTCCGGTGAATGAGCGCGGATTGCGGAACACGGTAGCTACTGCCGTGTCGAGCGGCTCTGAGGGATTCTCAGGGTCAACAATATCGCCGAGATGGGCGGTATGGCTGCTGACATCCACAAGCCTGCGGCCTTTCCAGATTGAATCAACGATGGTTACAGCGTCAGGACCGCTGACGCGAATGACGGCGATGCCTCCCACGCCTGCAGGAGTGGAGATGGCGCATATAGTGTCGGAATCGAGTAGCTGATACATGCTGCAAATATAGCTATTTTATTTGTCTCCGACAACCAATTCATTTATCTTCCCAGCTCCGGGTCATAGAGCAATCTGATATAAAACGTGACGGCAGAGTGGAGAGTCGGTTGACAGTTTCGGATGGTTGAATTCGCCGACTTTTTCCATACCAATCTTTTGCATCACCCGTTCCGAGGGTATGTTTATAGTGGCTGTGAAAGAGTACAGACTCTTAATTCCGCATGATTTAGCGAGTTTCAAAACTTCTTCGGCAGCTTCGGTCGCATAACCATGATTATGATAATCTGCTGCCAGACGCCATCCAATTTCTACGCTGGGAGTGAATTCAGCTTCAAAACCGATTTCATGAAGCCCAACATAGCCTATGAACTGACCCGTAGACTTTAATTCTACTGCATAAAGTCCCCAACCCTTCCTGGCGAATTCTTCATTAATTCTGTTGTAGAACCCCTCTGTTTCCTCCTCAGTCAATGTGGCCGGAAAGTATTTCATCACCTGCGCATCCCTGTTCATGGCGACAAACAGAGGCAAATCCTCCGGCTTCCATGAGCGCAATATCAGTCGTGAAGTCTCAGCGTATGTCGTAGTGCGGTTAATCATGCTGCAAAATTATTCATTTCCCGTCAATAGACAAAGCAGGTCACCGAATTCGCTTCGGTGACCTGCGGGAGATGTGTTGTTCGGTTAGAATTGTTGAGTAATATAGATATGTATTCTCTGCGAGGGATTATTCGTCGGCCTGGGCCTTTTCTGCGTATTCCTTGAGAAGCTTTTCCTGCACATCGGTCGGGACGAGCTCATAGGACGCAAACTTCATGGTGAAAGCCGAACGGCCACCGGTGATGGATGAAAGTGCGGTCGAGTATGACGACATTTCTTTCAGCGGAACGCGGGCAGAAATCTTTTCGAAACCGTTGTCGCTTGACATACCCATGATGATCGCACGACGGCCCTGAAGGTCGCTCATGACATCGCCCATCACATCTGCGGGTACCATCACGTCAACGTCATAGACCGGTTCAAGCACCTTCGGGTTCGCGTTGCGGAAAGCTTCGCTGAAGGCGTTGCGGCCGGCAAGACGGAATGAGATTTCATTCGAATCGACCGGGTGCATCTTGCCGTCATAGATGCATACTCTGACATCGCGGGCATAGCTTCCGGTGAGGGGGCCTTGCTCCATGCGGTCCATGAGACCCTTGACGATGGCAGGAATGAAGCGGGCATCGATAGCACCACCGACAATACAGTTGTGGACAACGAGTTTGCCACCCCATGCCAGAGGTATTTCCTGAGTGTCGCGGACGCTCATCTTGAACTCCTGGTTGCCGAACTTATAGGTGTCGGGTGCGGGCATTCCTTCGGTGTAAGGCTCGATGATGATGTGGACCTCGCCAAACTGGCCTGCGCCGCCTGACTGCTTCTTGTGGCGGTAGTCCGCACGGGCAGCCTTGGTGATTGTTTCGCGGTAGGGGATACGCGGCTCTTCAAAGATGATGGGAAGTTTATCGTTGTTCTCAACGCGCCATTTGAGGGTGCGGAGATGGAATTCACCTTGTCCGGAAAGAATGGTCTGCTTGAGTTCCTTCGACTGCTCGACAACCCAAGTCGGATCCTCCTCGTGCATACGGGTAAGGATACCCATGAGTTTTTCGGCATCGCTTTCAGTGACGGGACGGATGGCACGGCGGTATTTCGGTTCGGGGAAGCGGATGAAATCAAAGCTGTAATCGCAATCCTTGGCATCAAGAGTGTTGCCGGTGCGGACATCCTTGAGTTTGACAGTCGCACCGATGTCGCCGGCACAGAGTTTGTCGACCTGAGTCTTGATGTTGCCGCATACGCAATATATCTGAGCGATACGTTCGCGCGAGCCACGGGTAACGTTTTCGAGGTCAACACCCGGAGTGAGCGTTCCGGACATGACTTTGAAGTAGCTGACTTCACCGATGTGGGGTTCTACGGTTGTCTTGAAGAAATAGAGTGAAAGCGGGCCGTTGCTGTCGGGCTTGACTTCAACTCCATCAGCAGTTTCGGGTGCGGGCATCTCTTCAACGAAGGGAACCACATTGCCGAGGAATTCCATCATACGGCGAACGCCCATGTCTTTGGCTGCGCTGACGCAGAACACGGGATATATCGAGCGGTCTACCAGACCCTTGCGGATACCTTCGCGCATTTCGTCCTCGGTCAGATGGCCTTGGTCAAAGAATTTTTCCATGAGGGCCTCATCGTTTTCGGCGGCTGCCTCTACGAGAGCTTTGTGGAGTTCATCAGCCCTTTCCATTTCTTCGGCGGGAATATCCTCGATGGTGGGAGTACCACCTTCGGGTCCCCATGAATATTTCTTCATGAGAAGCACGTCAATCATGGCATTGAAGCCGGGACCACATTGAATGGGATACTGGATTGCCACGATCTTGTTGCCGAAATGCTCACGCATCTGCTCCATCACATTCTCATAGTCAGCCTTTTCGCCGTCGAGCTGATTGAGCGCAAAGATGACTGGCTTCCTGAGCGACTGTGTGGTGCGGAAAATGTTCTGTGTGCCGACTTCAACTCCGTACTGTGAATTGATGAGAATCACACCGGTATCGGTTACATTGAGGGCGGTGATGGCATTGCCGACGAAGTCGTCTGCTCCGGGGCAGTCAATCACATTGAGTTTCTTATTTAGGAATTCGGCATAGAAAACGGTCGAGAACACGCTGTAGCCATACTCCTTTTCAACGGGGAAAGAGTCGCTGACAGTGTTTTTACCTTCGATGGTGCCACGGCGTTTTATAACTCCACACTCGTAAAGCATCGCTTCGGCGAGTGTGGTTTTACCCGAGCCTTTGCTACCGAGCAAGGCTATGTTTTTAATCTCGTTAGTTTGGTAGACCTTCATATCAGTTTCGGTTTAGTTTTAGGTAAGAAGTGTGGTTTTTTATGGTGATGAGAGAGGTGTGATTTGTGGTAACTCAACCCCTCCGGGTGATACTTTTTCCAAATCGACCGCAAAATAGTAATTAATTTTCGTTTTCGGGCTTCAAAAACATGTGTTTTACAACATACAACTCAAATTTCCTTCATTTCTGCTCCGCATGATGGCCATAAATCATTATCTTTGTATCATAAATAACAGGTTACACCTTATTGTATATATAATACCGATGGATATAAATTTAGATAAACCCTGCATGATTACCCTGCCGCGCATCTATGATCCGCGTGGAAGTCTGACATTCGTGCAGGACAACGATCAGATTCCGTTTGAAATCGCCAGATGCTACTGGACCTACGATGTCCCGGCCGGCGAAGCCCGTGGCGGTCATTCCCACAAGGAATCCAAGTCGCTGCTCGTGGCGGTCAACGGCTGTTTTAATGTCAATCTTTTTGATGGATTCACATGGATGACCTATACCCTCAACCGTCCATACGAAGGGCTCTACATCCCGCCGGGCTACTGGCGCACACTCGACAATTTTGCCTCCGGAAGTGTCTGCATGGTGATGACCTCCATCCTTTATGACCCCGATGAATATATCCGCGACTATGAGGAGTTCAAGCGACTCGCACTTGAAAGTGACCGACGTTTATGACGATGAAATATCCATTTCTTGATCTTGGAAAAGTCAACGAGCCGTATATGGACGAGCTCGTCGCAGCCGCCACGCGGGTCATCCGCAGCGGACGTTACATCGGTGGGGGAGAGGTCGAGGCTTTGGAGGCCGATTTGTGTGGCCTGACCGGTGTGCCTTATGCCATCGGTGTCAGCAACGGCCTTGATGCCTTGCGCCTTATCCTTCGCGCATATAAGGAGATGGGTGTCCTGAGGGATGGTGACGAAATTATCTATCCTGCCAATACCTATATTGCCTCTGTGCTTGCCATCAGCGATGCCGGACTTGTGCCTGTGGCTGTTGACATCGACGAGCAGACGATGAATATCGACACCTCGCTGATTGAGAATGCGCTTACAGACCGTACACGGGCAATTATGACAGTGCATCTCTATGGCCGCGTGGCCTGGGATGAGCGCCTTGTGGAAATAGCCCGAGCTAATGGTCTGAAATTAATTGAGGACTGCGCGCAGGCCCTTGGAGCGCGTACCTTATCGCATGGACTCCATGATTCGCACCATGCCGGAGCTCTCGGTGATGCTGCCGGAATAAGTTTCTACCCGACCAAAAACGTCGGTGCGCTTGGCGATGCCGGAGCGGTGCTTACTCATGATGAAGAGCTTGCCCGGACAGTCCGCGCGCTTGCCAACTACGGTTCCGACCGCCGTTACCATAATATATATTGTGGTTTCAACTGCCGTCTCGACCCGATTCAGGCGGCAATGCTGAGGGTGAAGCTCCCTCATCTTGCCGATGAGAATGCCGACCGTTTTGCCCGCGCGTTGGCCTACGCACGGACGATTGACCGTCCCGACATCATTCTCCCGAAAATGAGCCGTGAGGTCAACGATAATGTGTGGCATCAATATGTTGTCCGTGTTCCGGCTGAAAGACGTGAGAATTTCATGAAGTGCCTTGCGGAGAACGGTATAGGGACAGACATACACTATGCCGTGCCACCGCATCTTCAACCCTGTTATTCCGGCATGGTCCATGCTCCGCTTCCTGTGACTGAGCGAGTTGCTGATGAGATTGTCAGTCTTCCGATCGGGACAGGTATTTCGGTTGCTGATGCGGCTGAAATCGGACGCGTGATCAACGGGCTTGAATTTTAAAGGATGGTGTTAAGTGAGCGCCATCTGAGTTAGTTGTAAATAAAAATGGCAAACAGAAATAGAACAAAGAAATCCGGCGGAAAAAGAAGTAGACAGAAATCAGACAAGCTCTACAGGTCGCTGCTTATACTTGGACTGCTCATTGCCTGCGCCTATCTCGGGGCACGTCTGGAAGGGAAGGAGCAGGATGAAACCTCTGTGCGGACGCACGAAAGCGGCTCTTTCGGCAATCTGATGGCTGTAAGGACAAATCCTTCAGTCAAGGAGATTGCCAAGAGCTATAAAGGCATGGATCTATCGTTCAACCCGCAGTATCACATCCCGAACTGGGTGTCGTGGGAGCTGACGGCTGATGAAACTGACGGTGATGTGACCCGTACAAATAAATTTTCATCTGACCCCGACATTGAGAGCAGCGCCGAGACGTGGGACTACAGTTACTCAGGTTATGACCGTGGACACATGGCACCTGCCGGAGATATGCGTTGGGACAAGGAGGCCATGCAGCAGACATTTTATATGACAAATATCTGTCCGCAGGCAAAGACCCTCAACGCCGGAACATGGAAGAACCTTGAGGAGAAGTGCCGCCAATGGGCACAGATTGACAGTGCGATCTACATTGTCTGCGGGCCTGTCATTGATGGGAAACCGATAGAATACATAGGTGATACGCGTGTCTATGTCCCCCGTGAATTCTTCAAGGTGATAATTTCTCCATACGCAAATCCGGCGCGTGGAATCGGCTTCATCATGCCAAATGGAAAGGTTCCGGGCGGTATGCAGGCATGTGCCGTCCCGATTGATTCGGTAGAGGCTCTGACCGGCCATGATTTTTTTGCATCACTTCCCGATGAGATTGAAAATGAGGTAGAATCACAGTGCGATTTCCACTATTGGAGCACATATTCCAAGCGGAAGAAACGGTAAATTGCGGGGCAGCGAAACGAAAACCTTACCGGATGAAACCGGATGGCAGTCGGTTAGCTGCCGCTATATAACTACCCGTTTGTTATTTTTATTTAAGCTGGTGATGGAATCATCATTTGGACTTCGCAGCTTGCTGGTGCTTGATTAGTCCGCTTGTATACGCGTATTTCGCCTTTAATCCAATAAATTGAAGATTTAGTTTGCAAAATCGCACCTTTTGGTGCTTATATGGGATTAATTTTGTGACATAAAAACAAAATTAATCCTTTTTCTATATGCGTAATTCCAATTTAATCCCCGAATCATTAATCCGTAGGTTTGTTAAAGACGGAATTTTTAGTTTCCGTTACAGAGTGGCCTGGCTGCTGGGCGTAAGATACAATGTGTCCGCAGCATCATCGGTGAGTAGCGGTCGCGTGGACCGTCTGTTTCCCGATATTTTATGCTGCGGACACATTGATGCGCGCTATTCGGAAGGAATCCGGCGCATATTCATGCGATCAAGGTCTGATCGCTGGGTCTCTTATGCCTTGTTTGCGCGTTTGCGTTCGATTTCGTCGAGGATGATTTTGCGCAGACGGAGGTGGTGGGGTGTCACTTCGACATATTCATCTTCCTTGATGTATTCGAGTGCCTCTTCAAGCGAGAATACAACGGGAGGGATGATGCGGGCTTTGTCGTCGGCACCGCTGGCGCGCATGTTGGTGAGCTTCTTGGATTTGGTCACATTGACGACGATGTCGTTGTCCTTGGCGTTTTCACCCACTACCTGTCCGGCATAGACCTCCTCCTGCGGGAAGATGAAGAAACGGCCACGGTCCTGAAGCTTGTCGATTGCGTATGCGTAGGCTGTACCGCCTTCCATTGCGATGAGCGAACCGTTGGTACGGCGTTCGATGTCGCCCTTCCAAGGCTGGTATTCATGGAAACGGTGAGCCATGATAGCCTCGCCGGCAGAAGCTGTCAGGACGTTGTTGCGCAGACCGATGATGCCTCGGGAGGGGATGAGGAATTCGATGTGCAGGCGGTCGTTCTGAGTCATCATCGATACCATTTCGCCTTTGCGGCGGGTCACCATATCGATGATTTTTGAGGAGTAGTCCTCGGGTACGTTGATGGTGAGCATCTCGACCGGTTCACACTTCTGTCCGTCGATTTCCTTGATGATTACCTGAGGCTGGCCGACCTGGAGCTCGAAACCTTCGCGGCGCATGGTCTCGATGAGAACCGAGAGGTGAAGCACACCGCGACCGAATACAGTCCATGTGTCCTCATGGTCGGCTTTCTTGACGCGGAGGGCAAGGTTGCGGTCAAGTTCCTTGGTGAGACGGTCGTGGATATGGCGTGAAGTGACGAATTTACCGTCTTTGCCGAAGAAGGGACTGTCGTTGATGGTGAAGGTCATTGACATTGTGGGTTCGTCAATGGCTATGCGGGGGAGGGGCTCGGGATTGTTGATGTCGGCCACAGTGTCACCGATTTCAAATCCTTCGATGCCGACAAGGGCGCAGATGTCGCCACTCTTCACCGATTCCACTTTCTTACGGCCCATGCCTTCGAATGTGTGGAGTTCCTTGATGCGCTGACGAACTGTCGTTCCGTCCTTCTTGCAGAGAGCAATGTCCATGCCTTCGCGGAGTTCGCCACGGTGAACGCGACCAATCGCGATTCGTCCGACGTAGCTGCTGAAGTCCAGTGATGTGATGAGCATCTGAGCGTCGCCTTCGAGAACTTGCGGTTCGGGAATGTATTCGATGATTGCGTCGAGGACAGCGGTGATGTTGTCGGTAGGCTTGGTGTAGTCGGTGCTCATCCAGCCCTGTTTTGCCGAACCGTAGATGGTGGGGAAGTCAAGCTGATCCTCTGTCGCATCGAGGTTGCACATGAGGTCAAACACCATCTCCTGAACTTCGTCGGGACGGCAGTTGGGTTTGTCGACCTTGTTGATGACGACAACGGGTTTCAGGCCCATCTGGATGGCTTTCTGGAGCACGAAACGGGTCTGTGGCATCGGGCCTTCGAAGGCATCGACAAGGAGGAGGCAACCGTCGGCCATGTTGAGCACACGCTCCACTTCACCGCCGAAGTCGGCGTGTCCCGGAGTGTCGATGATGTTGATCTTGTAGCCGTTATAGTTGATGGAAACGTTTTTCGAGAGGATTGTAATGCCTCGTTCACGCTCAAGGTCATTGTTGTCAAGGATGAGCTCGCCGGTCGACTGGTTGTCGCGGAAGAGTTTTCCGGCCAGGAGCATTTTGTCTACGAGGGTTGTTTTGCCATGGTCGACGTGGGCGATGATGGCAATATTTCTAATCTTCTGCATTGTCCAAAAATTTTTCGGCTGCAAAGTTACAACTATTTTCGCAAACCATAGCCCATTGCACTCGAAAATTCGATGTCGACACCGCTTAATTCGACCGATGGTAGGTTGGAGATGCGATATGATGTCTGCTTTCTTGGCTATTTGAGCATCTTGCGGTTGCCGGACTCGTTTTCAAGCACGGTCATCTGATGGATGGCTATCTTGTTGAGCTTTATCAGACGCTCCTGCTGGGACAGACCTTGTTCGAGGAAAACGGCATTGAGGCTTTCCATGTTCGACAGGCATATCAATTCGTTGATTGTCGCGTAGTCGCGGATGTTTCCCTTCAGTTCCGGATTTGCTTCGCGCCATTGTTTCGCAGTCATTCCGAACATGGCCATGTTGAGCACGTCGGCTTCGTTGGCATATATGCCGACTGCTTGCTTCTGGGTGATTTCTACCGGGATGAGATTCCGTTTGATGGCATCGGTGTGGATGTGGTAGTTGATTTTTGAAAGTTCGCGTTTTGCCGACCATCCGAGCAGTCGTTGCTCCTCTGTTTTGAGTCGCTGGAATTCTTTGACAAGGTATAGCTCGAATTCGACCGACACCCAGCTTGCGAATTTGAAGGCGATGTCCTTCTGTGCAAAAGTCCCGCCATCACGGCCTAATTTGTTGATTAGGCCAATTGCGTTTGTCAATTCAATCCATCGTGTAGGACTCATGGTGAACGCATTTGAACCTGCTTCTTTTAAAATGGGGTCGAATTCGACCCCTTTAAAATCCGGGTTGTTCAAACTTTCCCATAGTCCAAGATATTCAAGCGTGTTTTTGACACGCAGCCAGTTCTTGACAACGTCCTTGGGCTCAGTGCTGTTTTTCTGACGTGCTATGTCAGTTATGCAAATGTAGTCCATACCATTTCTGGTTATGGTTCTAACGGTTGTCTCCTTTACGATGATTTTTGCCATAAGAGAAGAGATGATGAATTGAATATTGTAATAAATAGAATTGATAGCATCCGGAGGGTAGGGATGGGGGGAAACGTGCTTAATACATCTGGTAGTCCACCGAAAGGACCTGGAATTCTGTGCGGCGATTGATTTGGTCGGCCACTTCCTGTTCCTCGGGCGAGAGAGTAAGAATGAATGCTTCGTCAAGTGTCTGGCCCTCCTCAAACTGAGGAAATTCGCGGGCAAGGCGCTTGGTGATGGTCATCGGGCGCGATTCGCCATATCCTTGATATTGCAGGCGGTCGGCGGGTATGCCAGCACCTATTAGATAGTCGACTACACTTTTTGCCCTTCGCTCGGAAAGCGCGATATTATATTCGTCGGAACCTTTGCGGTCGGTATGCGAGGCCATCTCGATAGTGATATTGGGATTGTCGCGCAGCATCTGCACCACGCCGTCGAGTGCCTCTTTCGATTCCGGACGGAGCGTCGCTTTGTCGAAATCATAGAAGATGTTGTCGACGATATTGGGCTTGGTTACGGATGCCAGGATGAAGTCTATGCCATATTCGGCATCCTCCTCCGCATTGTCGGCCGTGAATTCCTGCTTTGCGTTAAGATAACCTTTGGCTCCGGCAAGCATGACGTAGCTCACGCCGCGTTGCAGCGGGAAAGAGAAGGAACCGTCGTTGCGCGCAACGGCTTTCTGGTTGGAACCGTCGTTGCCTACGATTCGTATGATGGCATTGGCCACCGGTTCCTCATCTTTGTCAAGCACCCAGCCTGAAATCAGGATTTTAAGGTCAGGAAGTTCGAAGGAATAGAGATGGTCGTAGCCACGTCCGTCGCCACGGTTTGAACTGAAGTATCCTGCTTCCTTTCCGGGTGTAGCGAATGTGATTCCGAAATCGTCACCCTCGGAGTTCATCGGACTGCCGAGATTTTCCACGAGCCATCCGCCCGACGGTTGCAGTGTGGCTTTGAACATATCAAGTCCTCCGAGGCCGGGATGGCCGTCGGAAGAGAAATACATTATTGAGTCTGTCAGCATATAGGGGAACACTTCATCTCCGGGAGTATTGATTGCCTCGCCGAGATTTTCAAGGCTTCCGGCACGTTCGCGCAGATTGATGCGCCATATATCCTTGCCTCCCTGTCCCGGCATATCGGAGGTGAAATAGAGGTATTCGCCCGAGGGGCTTACTGCCGGGTGTCCGTAGCTTGAGATTGTGTCGTTGGTGATTTCCAGTTTGACGGGGGCGCTCCATTTGGCATCCGAACGTGTCGACGTGTAGATGTCAACGCCTGTGTCCTTGTCGGGAGTGCGTGTTGAACGTGTCAGATACATTGTCGAACCGTCCGGCGAGAACGACACTATTCCTTCGTCCCATTCCGTGTTCAGCTCCCCTTCGACCGCTTCCGGTCGTTGCCATTCTCCGCGTTCGTTTTTGCGAGCCATCCATACGTCGCTGCGCTTCATGCCGGTGATTTCGCTCCGTTTCGTGCCGTTTACCTTCTCGTTGGTAGTTGTGAAGTAGAGTATGTCGCCGTTGAACATCGGAGCGAAATCCGAACGCCGGGAATTGAACAGTTTGGCGTTTTTCACCACATGGCGTGTCTTGTTCTTTTTAAGCTCGGCACCTTTGCGCGCACCCGACAGCCCTTGACGGGCATATTCGTCATCCGGCCATTTTGCGAGATACTCCTCGTAGCTGTTGATGGCTTGCGCGTAATTCCCCTGTCCGTGTTGCGCTTTTGCGAGCTGTAGGAGAAGCGTGGAGTCGGGATAACCGTAGCGCAGAGCGTTCTGATAGGCTGCTGCGGCGCGGGCATCCTGTCCGAGTTTGGTGTAACATTCAGCCATCTTCGCCGCCACTTCTCCACGGAGTTGGCGCTGCTCACGAGGGTTGAGCTTATTGTAGATTTTACGGTAGGTTTTCTGTGCGTCGAAATATTCGCCGCGCGCAAGTTGCTCGTCCGCCACACTCATCTTCGCTCCCGAACAGGAGGCGAGAATTGAAACGCAGAGGAGCGAACATATATAAATAATAAGGTGATTTCGACGTGTCATTTGACCTGATTTGGAATTATATAAAGTAAACGATAAAAACTTGCGAATATTTTATTTTGGAAAAGAGGGGAAATGATTGTATCTTTGCATAGTTATTGCGCACCCCTCCGTTGAGCCTTGAACCGAAGATTAAAGACAAGCGCGAGTGCAGATTATAATTGTCAAATCTTTAATTTAAATCAATATACCGTTTAATTATGGGTCTTTTTGAAAAACTTACCGCGAAGGCAAAATCAAATCGCCAGCGCATCGTCCTCCCCGAAGGAAACGAACCCCGTACGCTCACAGCTGCAGATCGTATTATCAAGGACGGCATCGCCGACATCATCCTTATCGGTGATCCTGCCGACATCATGGCTATGGCCAAGGATCTGAAACTCGAAAATATCGACAAGGCTACTATCGTCAACCCTGCCGACGAGTCAGTCATCGACAAATATGCTCCCCTCTATTTCGAACTTCGCAAGAAGAAGGGCATCACTATGGAAGAGGCCCGCATGACTTCGGCCAATCCTCTCTATCTCGGCTGCCTCATGGTGAAGGCCGGTGATGCTGACGGTCAGGTTGCAGGTGCGCTCAACACCACAGGCAATGTGCTCCGTGCCGCTTTCCAGATTATCAAGACAATGCCCGGCATCGATGTGGTTTCCGGTGCATTCGTTATGGTTCTCCCCGAAGGCATGAACTTCGGAACCAATGGCCTGCTCATCTTTGCAGACTGCGCCGTTGTTCCCGAGCCTGATGCTGCTCAGCTTGCTCAGATTGCCGTTTCTGCCGGTAAGACTGCCCGTGACATCGCCGGTATCGAACCCCGTGTTGCCATCCTCAGCTTCTCTACCAAGGGTAGCGCCAAGAGCGAACGTGTCGACAAGGTCATCGAGGCTACACGCCTTGCCCATGAGCTTGATCCCGACCTCGTGCTCGACGGTGAGCTTCAGGCCGATGCCGCTCTCGTTCCCAGCGTGGCAAACAGCAAGGCTCCCAACAGCCCGCTCTCAGGCCGTGCAAATGTCCTTGTATTCCCCTCGCTTGAAGTTGGCAACATCGCCTACAAGCTCGTTCAGCGTCTCGGTGGCGTAGAGGCTGTAGGTCCCGTCCTTCAGGGTCTCGCCGCTCCTGTCAATGACCTTTCTCGCGGTTGCTTCCCCGAGGACATCTACAAGACCATCATCATCACTTGCAACCAGGCAATCGGTCTTAAGGGTGAATAATTAACAATATCCAACACAACACGGAATAATCAATCAAAAATGAAAATATTAGTATTGAACTGCGGTAGCAGCTCTGTGAAATATAAACTCATCGACACAGCTACTGATGCTGTACTCGCTGAAGGTGGTGTCGAGAAAATCGGTCTTGCCGACGGTTTCCTTAAATATAAGAAGAACGACGGTTCGAAGGCCATCCTCGAACTTGGCCTCGTTGACCACAATGGCGCTGTTCAGGCTATTCTCAACATCCTCACCGACCCCGTTGAGGGTTGCATCAAGAGCTATGAGGAGATCGACGCCGTCGGTCACCGCGTGGTCCACGGTGCTGAGAAGTTCAGCGAAAGCGTGCTCATCAACGATGAGGTTAAGGATATGATCAAGCAGTGCTATGACATCGCTCCCCTCCACAATCCTGCCAACATGACAGGTATTGATGCCATCACAACTCTCATGCCCTCCACTCCTCAGGTTGCTGTCTTCGACACAGCTTTCCATCAGACCATGCCCGCAAAGTCCTATCTCTATGCGCTTCCCTACAAGTTCTATGAGGAGGACGGCGTCCGTCGTTATGGCTTCCACGGAACCAGCCACCGCTACGTTTCGCAGCGTGTTTGCGAGTTCCTCGGTGTGGACATCAAAGACCAGAAGATAATCACTTGCCATGTCGGCAACGGCGGATCAATCACAGCCGTTGAAGGTGGCAAGAGCGTCGACACTTCGATGGGTCTTACCCCGACAGAAGGTCTCATGATGGGTACCCGCGTGGGTGATGTCGATCCCGGTGCACTCGTATATATCATGCTCAAGCATAATCTTTCCGCAACTGACCTCCAGAAGATCATCAACAAGGAGAGCGGTATGCTCGGAACCACCAGCATCTCAAGCGACATGCGTGAGATCGAGGCTGCTGTCAACGCCGGCGACGAGCGTGCTAAACTCGGCCTTGACATGTATGAGCAGCGCATTATGAAATATATCGGTGCATACGCTGCAGAGATGGGCGGTGTCGACATCATCGTCTTCACCGGTGGTGTAGGTGAGAATCAGGTTTCACTCCGCGAGACCGTCTGCGCACCTCTCGCATTCATGGGTGTCGAGATTGACAAGGAAGTCAATGCAGGTGTCCGTGGAAAAGAAGCTGTGATTTCAACTCCTGCATCGAAAGTGAAGGTAGTTGTCATCCCGACAGACGAGGAGCTGATGATCGCCCGCGATACCGAGGCAATCGTTTCAAAGAAATAAAACTTCTATTCAAAGTGCCGGAATGTATAAGACTTCATTCCGGCACTTTGATGTTTTTAACAATATGAGTATGTGGTTTATTCCGCTTGTGATTGTTATAATACTCACGAAAGCAATTAAACCATAAATTCCCTAATTTTAATAATGCAAATATGACAAAGATTAGAGCTGCGGTGGTAGGCTATGGCAACATTGGCCGTTTCACCGTCGAGGCCCTTGAGGCCGCCCCCGATTTTGAGATTGCAGGCGTAGTGCGCCGCAACGTGTCTGAAATCCCTGCTGAGCTTGCTGCCTATAAGGTGGTGACCGACATCAAGGAACTCGGTCATGTCGACGTAGCTATCCTTGCCACTCCCACCCGTGAGGTAGAGAAATATGCCCTTGAATATCTTGCCATGGGCATCAATACAGTCGACAGTTTCGACATCCACACTTCAATCGTCGATCTCCGTCGTTCACTCGGCGAAGCTGCCCGCAAGGCAGGTCGTGTAGCGGTGATTTCCGCAGGTTGGGATCCCGGAAGTGACTCAATCGTGCGTACACTCATGGAAGTGGCTGCTCCCAAAGGCCTTACATATACCAACTTCGGTCCCGGTATGAGCATGGGCCACACCGTTTGCGTCAAGTCAAAAGCAGGCGTGAAGAATGCGCTTTCGATGACTATGCCCAAGGGCGACGGTATGCACCGCCGTATGGTCTACGTTGAACTCGAACCCGGAGCAACTCTTGAAGAAGTGGCAAAGGCTGTCAAGGAAGACCCCTATTTCGCTTCCGACGAGACCCATGTAATGGCAGTTGAGAGCGTTGATGATGTCAAGGATATGGGCCACGGTGTCCACATGGTTCGCAAAGGCGTTTCCGGCAAGACCCAGAACCAGCGTTTCGAATTCAACATGTCCATCAACAACCCCGCGCTCACCGCACAGCTCCTTGTCGGTGTCGCACGCGCCTCCATGCGTCTCGCCCCCGGAGCCTACACGATGATTGAAATCCCCGTCATCGACCTCCTCCCCGGCGACCGCGAAAACCTCGTCCGCCATCTCGTCTAAACCTGTCGCAGATAGAATATCTAAACATCATCCCTTCAAGAAGTTGGTATGGCAATCGTTCATATTGTCATGCCAACTTCTTGAAGGGATGATGTTTAGATATTCTAATTTGTTTATTACGATATTTCGGTTAGTTAATATCCTTTACGGTATTTATCTTCTTCCGAATCTTCGAGGATTGAGAGATAGGATGAATAGCGGGATTCGGCTATGCGATGGTCGAGGAGGGCTTCGCGTACAGCGCAGCCGGGTTCGTGGGTGTGTGTGCAGTCTCCGTAACGGCAATCGGCGCCGATGCGGAAGATTTCAGGAAAGAAATGGCTGACCTCGTGCTTGTCAAACTCAAGGGTGCCGAAACCCTTCACTCCGGGGGTGTCGATGATATAGCTGCTCGGCTCGATTCCAGGAATTTCAAACATTTCCGAGAAAGTGGTCGTGTGCATTCCCGTATCATGCGTATCGGATATTTCACCTGTTGCAAGATGCAGTCCAGGAATGAGGTCATTGATGAGGGTCGACTTGCCAACACCGGAATTGCCGGAGAAGAGGGTGGTCTTTCCTGCAAGTTTCTCGCGCAGTGCCTCGATTCCCTCGCCGGTCTTCGCCGACAGTTTCACAACCGGGTAGCCGATGGATTCATACAGGTAAGCGACAGCATTGAGATACTCCATCGCCTCCTCGTCGTCCTCAATCAGGTCAATCTTGTTTATGACCAATATGGCCGGGACGCGATATGCCTCGGCTGTGGCGAGAAAACGGTCGATGAAAGTGGTCGACGTGATTGGATGGAAGAGCGTCACCACAAGGCAGACCTGATCGAGATTTGCCGCAAGGATGTGGCCCTGTTTCGAGAGGTTGGTCGCCTTGCGGATGATATAGTTACGGCGAGGCTCGATTGCAGTGATATAGTTGTTTTCGTCGCGGTCGCCGTTGATGGTGACGCGGTCACCCACAGCCACCGGATTGGTGGTGCGGATTCCCTTCAACCGGAAATTGCCTTTTATCTTGCAGTTTACAATTGCCCCTTCGTCGGTGCGGACTGCATAGCTGCTCCCTGTATTTTTGATTACGGTTCCTGTCATGACTTTCGGTTCTATTTCTTTTCAGGAAATGGTTTGCTTAGAAATTTTGATGCGCGAGCCTTATCCACGCCTAATTCCACAGCCTTTCTTGCATCGGCTTCGGAATCTGCCGGACGGTAGCGCATCTTATTTAACGCGGCACGGTAGAGGTAAAGTTCACCGTCATCCGGCGTAAGGCTCAGCGCGGTGTTGATGTCGTCCGACGCTTCCTGCAATGCTCCGGTCAGAAGGTAGCAATAAGCGCGTCCGCTGTAATACTCCGCATCCTTCCTTTCGATGAGCACGCGGCTGTAGTACGGGATAGCACCGGCAAAGTCACCTGTACCGCTGAGGACGGTCGCACCGGCTATCTCTGTCTCTATTTCCTTCGGGAAGTTGCGCTGCATGAACTCGAAGTCCGCCTTGGCAGTCTTGAAGTCGTGACGGCGCAGAGCGAACAGGCAGTGGGGCAGACGAGCCGAAATCTCCATTGAATCGAGCCGGAGGATTTGGTCATAGTCGAGATAAGCGTCGGTGTCATATCCGTTTGCTGCAAGCACGCGCGCACGGTTGGAAAGGATCGTCACTGACGACGGTGCCATTATGTGGGCATCGGTCAGGGTCGCGATCGCAAGCGAATCCTGCCCCATATTGTAGCGGATGATTCCGAGATTGGAGAGCAGCAACACGTTCGAGGGATTGGCCGGTTCGGAGCGCAAGGCGTCGAGAAGTGCGCTTTCGGCCTCGCGCCATTTGCCTTCAGCGCAGGCTTTGTCGGCCTCATCGACTTTTTGCATGTAGGCGCTGTCTTCCTCCGTAGTTTGCGCAGAAATATTTGCCGACATGCAGATGCCGAGGAAAGTAATAAGGGAGGCGGTGATGATTCTTGTGATTGACATTGGTTCGGGAGAGTATGGTGATGTGGTTAGAGCTTGATTGACTGTGCCGGTGGCCGTGGCTGTGATGAAGCTGACGACAAGATGCTGTCCTTAGGCTTCTGAAATCTTGTTTCTGTAATCCCTCGGCGAAAGTCCGGTCAGATGTTTGAAATATTTTCCGAAAAACGATTGGTTGGAGAAATTCAATGCCAGGCTGATTTCCTGAATGTTCATTCCGGTTGTCCTCAGCAGGAGTTTTGCTTCGAGTATCACCCGATGGTCAATCCATTCTCCCGCGGTCTTTCCGCTCATCTCCTTAAGAACGGCTGAAAGATGTTTGGGCGTGACGAAAAGCTTGTCGGCATAGAAGTTCACGGCCCTTTGTGTCTTGAAATGTGTCTCGATAAGGTCGATGAACTGTGAGAGGAGTTCTTCGCGGCGGGAGTGGTGTTTCGCCTCGTTCACGCGCGAAGCATAGATGCCGAGAGTGTTGTAGAACAGCACTTCGCAAAGCGAGTTGAGCGCCATGTTGTTGAAAAGCCTGTCAGCAGAATGGATCTGACGCTGGAGCATTTCATAGATCAATGTCTGTGTCTCCAGTTCCTCCGGAGTGATGTCTATGATTGGGTTCGCGTTGTAGTGGAGGCTGTAGGGAATCACATAGTGGAGCGACGGGAGTATGTCGTTGATTTTTTCTTCACGCACCACAATGAAAAATCCTTCGAAGTCAGGGCTCGATTTGCATTGGCTGATGATATGGCCCGGACGGAGAACCATGATTGAATTCGGTCCCATCTTGCGGGGTGCTACGTCGATGATGGCTGAAATCTCTCCACGTTTACACACTGCTAAAAGCATTCTGTCAAGGCGTGAAGGGAAACTTACAGACGGAATCTCTGAAAGCGAATTGAATACGCTTATCATCGGTTGTCCGGAGGGCTCGGATTGCATAGTTGGCTTATTAGACATGCTTTTAAGCTAAAGGCGATGAGATTTGTATGATTAGGGCTTATATTTGCAACAAAGGTAGGTATTTTTTTTGAAAAATGTCGTATCATGCCCGAAAAAGTGTTCTATTTTGCCGATTCTTGGACATGGGGACTGTGACACAAGAGATACAAAAGCACAAAAGAGCAGAAGAAACAAAAGGATTTTATAATAAAGTTACTGGCTCCGCCACTTAGCCTGCCAAGAATATGAAGGTAACTCTCAATTTTATAGAAAAAATAATTCTTTTGTCTCTTATGCTCTTTTGTGCTTTTGTATCTCTTGTATCTCTTTTGTATCTTTTGTGTTGATTTGATGCAGCTCCTATTTTATTCCACGGCGGTTGAGCTCGGCCTGATAGCGTCGGGCGTTGGCCAGATGGGTAGCGTAGTCCGAAGCGAAATTGTGGTAGCCTGAGAAATCCTCCTTCGCACATATATATATATAATCATGCTTCGGAGCGTTGAGCACTGCATCTATTGTAGCTCCTGCCGGGACGCGGATAGGGCCGGGGGGGAGGCCGTTGACCTTATAGGTGTTGTAAGGCGACTCTGTTGCGAGATGCTTGCCGGTGATGCGGCGCAATGTGAAATCGCCTGTGGCAAACTTGACAGTCGGGTCGGCCTGCAATTTTATCCCTTTGTTGATGCGGTTGAGATAGAGGCGTGCCACTTTGGGCTTCTCGTCAGCCTTGGCGGTTTCCTCCTCGACAATTGAAGCGAGGGTGGCCACTTCGGTGGGGCGCAGTCCGAGAGCGGCGGCCTTCTCGCGTCGCTCCTTGTTCCAGAACCTGTTGCGGTAGTCGAGCAGACGACGCACTATATTGCGCGGCGATGCGCTCCAGTAGAACTCATAGCTGTCGGGAATAAAGGCTGCGGGATAGTTGGGGCGTGAGAAACCACTGTCGGGCAGTACCTCCTCGCAAGCTTCAAGAAATTCCTGCGGGGTGCATTGGAGTTGCGAGGCTATGCGCTGCGAGAGCTGTTCCATTGTGCGTGTCCCGTTGAAGCGCACATCCACCGGAGTCTGCCGTCCGTGTGCCACCCTGCGGCTGATGTTGAGTGCGCTCTGTCCGGGCGAAACCTTGTAGGCACCCTGCGATTTGTCGGCGCTTCCGCCCATGAGTTTCCAGAGGAGATAGACGCGGGTTCCCATCGACGAGCCGAGGCTTGATTTCATCGAGTCCCTCACGGCTGTCTGTGAAATCTCTTTGGGAATATAGATCCACTCGCTTTCACCGTCATTGCCGGAGTAGGGGATGAACGCGAATGCGAGTACCGACAATACACTTACGAAAACAGCTATCACCGCTATCAGTATGCCAAGCGAGTGACGATAGATCCACGACTGTTGTTTCTTCTTTTTGTTTCCGGAATTTGATGATTGTTTCTTTGCCATTTGTCAGCGCAGTTTGTGGAGCGAGTCAAGCATTTCCTGCAGGCGGTTTCTTACTTTCTTGAGACGTTCGACAGTCTCGAACTTCTTTGTCACACCGTCGCGGTTGCGTTTCAGCTCTTCGCGGACAGCTTCAAGCTTCATTCCCTTGTCGTTCACCATATATGCAACCATGCGGATGGTCTCGACGTCGCGCGGGGTGTAGAAGCGGGTGCCACGGTCGTTTCTCTGCGGATGTATGGCGGGAAAATATGATTCCCAATACCGCAGTGTCGACATCGGAAGCCCCACCATTTCCGAGACCTCGCTGATTTTATAATATCGTTTGCTTGTGCTGTCCATCTGTGAAAAATCTGTCGGCAAACTTAGTGATAAAAACCGAGAAATGCAAAATGGAGTGGCTTCCGCGGGGCCTTTCAGATGAATTTTTGGTTGCAAAGTAAATATTTAACAAGATTCTTTAACATTAATTCCCAAATAATCGGTACATTTGTAAAAAGTTTCAAAGCGTAGCCGGGAAGAAAAGGCCTTGATGGCTGTTCTTTACTGTCCGGTATGATTGATTAACCTTGAACCGTGCTCATGCAGACGGCAATGCCGTCTGCTGATATTCAACTATTTATAAACAGAAAAATCAATTATTGTTAAATAAACTATCCAATCAATTATTCACAATCTAATCAATCAAGTTCTATGATTAGGAGACTCATTCTCTTAGCAGCAGCCGTCGTGCTGACGTGTATGTCAGCTATGGCTGCCCCGGATGACATCAAGTGCAGCGGTGTGTTGGTCGGTGAAGATGGCGAACCGATTATCGGTGCCACCATCACGGTCCCCGGCACTAAAATCGTGGCAACAACCGATGTCGACGGGCGTTTTTCTCTGAATGTCCCCAAGGGGAAGGAAATCCATGTCAACTACATCGGCTACAAACCTCTCAACCTCAAAGCCGCTTCAAACCTCGGCGAAGTTTCGATGGAAGTCGAATCACAGATGCTTCAGGACGTGGTCGTGACCCAGTCAATCGCCCGCACCCGCCGCACCCCGGTGGCTATTGCGACTGTTGATGCAGCCACTATTGAAACGAAACTTGGAAATCAGGAATTTCCTGAAGTCCTCAAGACAACCCCCGGTGTCTGGGCAACCAAGGATGGCGGTGGCTACGGCGATGCCAAAATCAACATGCGCGGATTCAAGAGCGAAAACGTTGCTGCCCTTATCAACGGTATTCCCGTCAACGATATGGAGTGGGGTGGTATCTATTGGTCAAACTGGGCCGGCCTCTCCGATGTGACAGCTTCAATGCAGACTCAGCGTGGTCTTGGTGCAGCAATCGTGTCGGTTCCCTCTGTCGGAGGTACCATCAATATCACAACCAAGTCTCTTGACGTGAAGAGAGGCGGTAACGTCTTCTATGGAATGGGTAATGACGGTCTCAACCACATCGGTTTCTCTGTTTCGACAGGTGTTACAAAGAACGGTTGGGCTGTGACTTTGCTCGGTGCGCGTAAATGGGGCGACGGTTATGTGCAGGGTACCAACTTCAATGCATACACCTACTTCCTTAACATCTCAAAACGTATCAACGACAAGCATCAGCTCTCATTGACCGCTTTCGGTTCACCCCAGACCCACTATAAGCGTTCTTCGCAGGACGGTCTGACTATCGAAGGATGGCAGGGCGTGAAGAACTATATGGACGGTGAAAGCATGTATAAGTACAATCCGACCTTCGGTTATGATATGGACGGTCAGGTGCGTTCATCGAACAAAAATGTTTACCACAAACCTCAGATTTCGCTCAATCATATCTGGCAAATCAATGAGAAGTCATCACTCTCATCCGCTGTCTATGTCAGCATCGCTTCCGGTTATGGTTACAGCGGTCAGGGCCGTGGTACCTACAACGGCAACTCCCTTTCATATTCAAGCTGGTACGGTTCAAGCAACGGTAATCTGAATACTCTTTTCCGCCGTGCCGACGGTACGTTTGACTATGCTGCCATTCAGGAGATGAATATCGCCTCGACAACCGGTTCTAACATGATTATGGCCAAGTCCGGCAACAGCCACAACTGGTATGGTCTTGTGTCTACCTACAAGAACGAGCTTCTCAAGAATCTCAATCTTACTGCCGGTATCGATATGCGTTACTACATCGGTTATCACAAGAATACCATCGTTGACCTCTACAGCGGTGAGTACTATATGGACGACAGCACCCGTAAGGGTGTCCTCGCAGCCAACAATGCGGCTGCTGCAGATCCCAACTGGAAATACCAGAAACTTGGTGTCGGTGACGTGGTTTACCGTAACTACAACGGTTACACCGCTCAGGAAGGCGCTTTCGCTCAGCTCGAATATTCGATGTTTGACAATAAGCTGACCACCGTCCTTGCCGGTTCTGTTTCGAATACCACTTATTGGCGTAAGGACTTCCTCTACTATGACAAGCAGCATGAGAAATCAGAGCGCGTCAGCTTCATGGCCGGAACAATCAAGGGTGGTGCGAACTACAACATTGACCGTCACAACAACATCTATTTCAATGGCGGTTATATCACCCGTGCACCTTTCTTCTCAGGCGGTGCTTTCCTTCAGGCTGCAACATCAAATGCAACAAACCCCAACGCCGTTAACGAGAAGGTCGGCTCAATCGAAGTTGGCTATGAGTATCATTCTCCCATCTTCACCGCTACTGTCAACGGTTACTACACAAAATGGATGGACAAGACTGCCACACGTTCGAGCGAACTTTCCGACGGTACGAAGTACTTCTTCAACATGGAAGGCGTGGATGCCCGCCACATGGGTGTCGAATTGAACTTCGTCTATAAGCCTTTCCGTTGGCTTGACGTCAACGGTATGCTCTCTGTCGGCGACTGGATCTGGGACAGCAACACCAAGGGCTATTTCTACAATGCCTACGGTCAGCCTATCCAGAACACCAAGGATGGTGCTATCGCATCGGGTATCTATGCTGCTGACCATGCATACGCAACCCTCAACCAGAAGGGTCGTAAGGTCGGTGGTTCTGCCCAGACAACCGGCTATCTCGGTCTGAATGTCAAGCCCCTCAAGGGATGGCGTGTCGGCCTCGACTGGACTTTCAATGCACGCAACTATAGCGATTACTCGATTTCTTCGAGCGACTACGCTCCCGGTGCTGTCATCAATGTCGCATCTCCCTGGAGAATTCCCTGGGGCAATCAGTTTGACCTTTCAGCAAGCTACAACTTCAATATCGGCGGACTTGATGCAACTCTCTTCGGCAACGTCTACAACCTCTTTGACTACAACTATGTCATGGATGCCTACACAGCTTCCGGTAAGGATGGTGCTTGGGACAATGCATTCCGTGTGTTCTATTCGTTCGGCCGCACTTACGCTCTGCGTCTGAAAGTGAAATTTTAATTATCAACAGTCACAGTTATCAAGTTAATTTCAGATATGAATATTTCATTTAAATATACATTATTGGCAGCAGGGTTCGCTCTTGTGCTGTCAGGCTGCGACGAAAACGAGTGGAACGACAAGCTTGACGGCTTCGAAGTTCCGCCGTCATACTCGAAAGTCGAGACCGTCAACTACACGCTGACTGCTGCCGACTATGCGACCATCGCATCAAATTCAACAAACAAATCGCTTGCTCAGGCAGCCGGAGAGGAAGCTGTCGCTGCTCTCGCTGCAATCGGCACCAACGGAGCTTTTGCATCAGAGGCCGACGCACGTCTGTATCTTCCCGCGCTTTTAGCCAATTCATCCTTCCCTTATTTCTCGATGAACAACGGTTCATCGGTTAAGGTGACCTACAACCTCTCGACCAATCAGCCCGAGGAGGTCAAGGCTATCAATAAGGCTGGCAATGTATTGTCGTATCGGTTGAAAGAGGCTGATTATCAAATCGCCTGGGGCAGTGAAGAAGATTTCATCAGTGGTTTCGCTCCTGTATGTCCTGCTGATGCAAATCTTCCTGAGATTCTGAAATCCGCATTGCCTGATGCCGTGAGCGGCAACTATGCTGTGGTTACATACAACGAGGCTTCTACAAACCCTGTGTTTGGAAATGTTGGTGGAGATGATTCGGATGAGCCTGCTGACGGTATCTATCTTGATCAGACTTTTGCTGACGATATGGAGGGATTTACTATTGAGAATACTGTTCTTCCTGAAGGAGTGAAAGCTGTATGGTCACATGATGCATCCTATCATTATATGAAAGCTACCGGTTACATTTCAAAAGTAAATTATGATACGGAATCGTGGCTTATTTCACCTGTCATCAAACTTGGAGCTACTACAAATGCTGTCCTGACATTTGATCAGGTATGGAATTTCTTCAGCTCTCTTGATGTTGCTGCCGAAGAGGCGACAGTGAATATCCGTGAAGAAGGTGGACAGTGGGTTAAATTGAATCTCGCTAATATGCCTACTTCAATGGGATGGAATCCATGGTTTTCATCCGGCGACATTGACTTGTCCGCTTATAATGGCAAGTCAGTCCAAATTGGATTTTGCTATAAAAGTACTGCTACAAAAGCAGGAACATGGGAGTTGAAGAATGTCCGCGTTGTTGTGGGTCCCAAACCTTCAAAATCTCCCGTGCACCGTGCACCTGCCGCTCAGGTACCCACTACTCAGCTCAATGCACTTTATTTGTTTAACGGCAGCGAATGGGTTGTGCCTTCATCTGCAATGGTAGTGCTTCAGCCTGCCGACTACACTGCAATGGGACAGTCATACGGCAATCTAAGCGGAATTCTTCCCCAGGAGCTTCTTCCTGTCTACCTTGCTCAGAAGTTCCCCTATGCAGCCGATGATGCAGCTGAAATCGTAGTTTACAAGTACTATGACGGTACTACCACCGATTTCCGTGCAACCGAGTTCTTCAAGGCGAACGGCGAATGGGCTCAAAACACCGGAGCTACCACTGATCAGTTCACCAAGCAGAACGGAAACTGGGCTTACAATCCCTCTGTTGTTGTTACTTTGCCCTACGCCCGCAATACTGACCCCAGCTATACTTATTACATGGCATGTGTAAACTGGGTGTTTGACAATGTGACTAAGAAACTCTATCCTGATGCAACTCCCGCCAATGGTGAGCGTCCCGGTCCTCCCTTCATTGACTATCGCAACAATGCTGAGTTCTACTCGGGAGCATCAGCATATTATGGCAATGTCGATGTCCGCGCGACAACCGCCAAGAACAATGCTCCTGAAGGATATGACGGTTATGACGGAATGTCGGATGACGAAATCATGCTTCTCATCAAGAAGCGTTTCTCAACCGAAAGTATGCCCGGCGCACTCGGAATCCTTTATCCCGATGCTGCTCCCGTTGAGGGAATGGAAGTTACATATACCATCAACTTCACTGCCTATGACGGAGCTGCCGTTGAAACAACCATTGTCTACGTTGTTTCAGGTCCCGGTCAGTTCAAGTACAAGAGCAGTACATGGGTTGAGGACGGACAGGATGCCGACTGGTAAAAAGATTGATATGTGAACGTCTGTTCACAAATTGATTCACTATTGCCCCGCACATCGACTGATTTCAGTGATGTGTGGGGCTTTTGTGTGTTTTTGTCGAACCTTGTTGCTCCCGATGGTGTTGATTTTATGTGACGGTGACAACACATCGCCATTCTTTAATACTTATTACATTATCTTCTTACCTACAATCCGGAGGTGTGGCGGAGTCTGACGAAGCTTGGTGCGGAATAAATTCCGCCACACTTTCCACCAACAAAATCTATCCATTATGAAATGTCTGTTTCCGTCAGTCATCGCATTGATGCTGCTGAGCGTTCCCGGTATGGTCGAGGCGCAAGCCCAGAGAAGCAAAGAATTCAAAGACAAGTATCAGCTTAAGGAAGTGGTGGTCCTCAGCCGTCACAACATCCGTTCGCCGCTTTCCGACAGTAAGAGCGACCTTGGGCGCATGACACCGCATAAATGGACCGACTGGAGTGCCGGGAAAAGCGAGCTTACATCGCGTGGCGGTGCACTCGAAACAATGATGGGACAGTATTTCCGCAAATGGCTCGTTGATGCCGGAATGTTTCCCGAAAACTACGTCCCGACGGCCGATGACCTCAACGTGATTGCCAACTCCATGCAGCGTTGCATAGCCACCGCGCAATATTTTTCGTCAGGCTTCATGCCTGTCGGAGGTGTCAAGGTCAATCACCGCTACACACCGAGCAAGATGGATCCGCTGTTCAATCCGCAACTGACCAAAGTCAGCCCTGAATTTGTGGCAGAGGCAATGAGACAGATAAACGCAATGGGCGGTGAAAAGGGAATCGTCGGAATAAACGAGGCCATTGCTCCCGACTATGCCCTCATGACGGAGGTGCTTGACGTGAAAGATTCACCTATGGCCAAATCGAACGACCCGAAACTTAAGGCCCTTGACAACTACAACACTGAAATCGTGCTTGAAAAGTGGGCGGAGCCGTCGATGAAGGCCGGTTCGGCATTGAAGGAACTGAATTCGGCAAGCGATGCCTTCATCCTTCAATATTACGAGGAACCGGACACGCTGAAAGCAGCATTCGGCCACAATCTCACCCGTAAGGATTGGGAACGCCTGGCGCATGTCAAGGATGTCTATCAGGACGTATTGTTCACAGCCCCGATAGTAGCGGTCAACGTTTCGCATCCTCTTATCCAATATATGTATGACGAACTCCGTTCACCGGACCGCAAATTCACCTTCCTTGTCGGTCATGACAGCAATCTTTCGAGTGTTGCGACCGCGCTCGGTGTCGAGGAATATGAACTGCCTGACGCGATAGAGAAGAAAACTCCAATCGGGTCGAAACTCGTGATTGAGAAATTTGTCGGTCCCGACGGAGAGGAATATGCCGACCTCAACCTCGTCTATCAGACGGTTGACCAGTTGCGCGACATGGAGCTGCTCGACCTCAACAATCCCCCGCAGGTCTATTCCCTATCCCTAAAAGGCATGAACAAAAACTCCGACGGCCTCTACAAAATGTCGGACCTCGCCGACCGCTTCGAACAAACCCTCCGCGCCTACGAATCCATTCCCTGATGTATTCACATGGATGAATATATGAAAATTAGTTGACTGAAATAAATGAGCATACACCGGGTTTGTATGCTCATTTATTTCAGTCAATAGTCTTGTTTTTGATTTTTAATCGTGGAGCAATAATTATGTTCTCTGATAGATGGTCAGTCTTGGAGAGCGTAGAGGATTTGGTAGTCGTGGGGTGGGTCGGGGGTGTAGTTGGGGTCGAATTGGGAGACGTAGGCTGAGAAGATGGTGGGCGTGAGGCGGTCGATCATCCAGTATTCTTCTCCCACGCCGGGGAGGTAGAGGCTGATGATTGAATAGTCCTCGGGAGTGAAGTCCCAGTCGAAGTAGCAGCGCAGCTCTCGTGGCGGGAAGCCTTCTTCTTCATAATATGATTCCCACACTCCGGTTCCGTCACCGAAAAAGTCCCAGTAGTCGCAGGCGTAGAATTCACGGCGGTCGGGGAGACGGCCGCTGGTTTCGGTGAACCATGTCACTGATGTCAGGTTCATGAATATGTCGCCACGGTCGTCAAACATGTCGTCGTCTTGACAGGAAGACGGGAGGATGAGGGCGATAAGGAGAGTTAATGTGAGGATAATCGGGCGTTTCATGATTTTGGGGAGTGATGGCTTTGGGTTGATTTTAGTTTGTGAGGATTATTTGCGTGGGCATTGCGCGGAGAGGTTTTATGGCCTCCCGGCTGATGTCTGAGGTCAATCCATCAATGAGAAATGGTTGGCTGACAATTCGGAGTGATAAGGGTGGGTTAAAATATTGTCCGACGCAAAGTTAAGCAATAGGGTGGAGTATTTTATTATGTGCAGTTGCGATTTTTAGTTAAAGTTTGTGAAGCGGATGGTTGTGGAGCAGGAAATTTTCGTAACTTTGCAGTCGCTTTTTAGCATCCCGTGTGATGGGAAATTAAGGAGCAATCAAATTACAACTTAATTTTGAGTAACACAATTTAAAAAATCCAATCAGAAATGAAGACATTTCAACTGACCGCCGAGCCCCGTACTGACCTCGGCAAGAAGGCTGCTCAGGCCCTCCGCAAAGAAAACAAAATCCCCGTTGTCCTCAATGGCGGTGACGTTATCACTCTTCCTTACGACAAGGAACTCAAACCCGGTGAAAAAGTAGTTGAAATCGGCAATGGCAAGGGCCTCATCACTACCGATCTCGCAGTGACTCAGGACGCTGTCCGCAAGCTGGTTTACACTCCCGATATTTACGCTATCGAACTTACTGTCAATGGTGAGACCCGCATGGCTGTCCTCAAGGACATCCAGTTCCACCCCGTGAAGGATCAGATCCTCCATATCGACCTTCTCGAAGTCAACGACAAGAAGCCCGTTGCTATCGAGGTTCCCGTTAAGCTCGAAGGCCACGCCGAAGGTGTTAAGGCCGGTGGTAAGCTCACCCTCTCTATGAAGAAAATCCGTGTTAAGGCTATCTATACCGAAATTCCCGAGCGCGTTGTCATCAACGTTGACCATCTCGGTCTCGGCAAGACCCTCCAGATTGGTGAACTCCACTTCGATGGTCTTGAACTCATGAACGCCAAGAATGCCGTTGTCTGCGCTGTGCAGCTCACTCGTGCAGCCCGTGGTGCTCAGGCCAACGCCGGCAACTAAGCTTAGCGCTTAGTCGAATTCTTAGCAACAGATTTTCTCAAAGTTCGTGTGACGGAGGGGAAATCTGTTGTTTTGTTTATCAAATGCCCTCTAAAACTGCTAATTATGAAATATTTAATTGTCGGACTTGGAAATATCGGGCCGGAATATGCCATGACCCGCCACAATGCGGGTTTCAGGGTGGCCGATGCGCTTGCAGAGAGCGGCGGGGCCACATTTTCGACCGAACGTTACGGCGATATTGCCCGGATGAGGGTCAAGAATGCCCAGTTGGTCATTCTGAAGCCTTCGACCTATATGAATCTTTCGGGTAATGCCGTGCGCTACTGGAAGGAGAAAGAGGGGGTGGACAACAGTCAGATTCTCGTGATTGTCGACGACTGCGCCCTTCCCTTCGGAGCCATCCGCATCAAACCCCGTGGAAGCGATGCCGGACATAACGGACTTAAGAACATTGCCCAAATGCTCGGTACGCAGGACTATCCCCGCCTGAAATTTGGAATCGGAAATGATTTTCCGCGCGGCACGCAGATTGACTATGTACTCGGTCGTTTCACGGATGATGAGGAAAAGGCGATGGGTGCGCGCATAGAGCTTGCGGTTGATGCCGTGAAGACTTTCTGCCTTGCCGGAATTCAGACGGCAATGAACATGTATAACAATAAATAAGTTGCATCCATGAATGAGGTAAGAATCGACAAATGGCTTTGGGCGATGCGTGTGTTCAAGACGCGCACCGTTGCTACCGAGGCGTGCAAGAAAGGTCGCGTCTATGTCGGTAATGCCATTGCAAAGCCTTCGAGGACCATCAAGGTCGGAGATGTGGTCAATGTGCGCAAGCCGCCGGTGACTTATTCTTTTCGTGTGCTTGCGCTTGCGCAGAACCGTCTCGGTGCAAAGCTCGTCCCCGAATACATGGAGAATATCACTCCAAAGAGTGAGCTTGATTTGCTTGAGGTCGTCAAAATCTCCGGATTCATTGACCGTCGCAAAGGTCTTGGCCGTCCGACTAAGCGTGAAGGCCGTGAGCTCGCCCAGTTTACCGAGTCGATGTCCGACGGATGGGATTTTGATTTCCTTGACGATATGGACGAGGATGAGGAGTAGTAGTCTGCGTGAAGCTTTCTCACAGGCTCCGGAATATATGAAAATTACAAAATCGGGATTCCTTGTCGTCGAGGAATCCCGATTTTTATCAAGAGAGGGAAAATGAGCTATTCAATTCGGACTTTATCGGGTTTCCGTGGTTATACAAGGTTTCCGGATGTCCGTAGGATTTTTAATTTCGGAATGCAGGCTACCCGGCCTTAGGGATGGCTGGGGGTTGCGGGAACTGACCAATCGGCCACAAAATCAGTGTTCGGAGTGGTGACTACGCTCTTTTTGATGGTTTTGACGATGGTTCCTACCACGTTGCCAAAAAAGTCGTCGTGTACTGTGTTAAATTTGTCTTTCATTTCCATTGTGTTTAGGGTTGTGTTTACGTTAGATGCAATAAATCTTCAATAGAATAACGGTAATACGGGGAAAAGGTTCAGTCAATATGCGCTAAATTTATGCAAAAATTGCAAAAAAAATAGCGGCATCGGATTGGATAGGCTGAAATGATAGGGCTTTTCAGTCGAAAAATAAAAATTCTGTAGAGTCGGTGGGAGTGACAGTCTGAGGGGTGAGGCATCTTGCCTATGGTAATGTCGGTACTATGCAGATGCTTGGAGGAGTGTCACAGGTCGATTGTGAAACGGTCGGTGGAAAGATAAGCCGGGAAGCGTTCACGTCCTTCTTTCAGATTCTGTAGGTCAAGGAGCGCGTAAATGTGTCCGTTGCGCCGTGTCTCCTTGATGTCGTCGCCAAGATTGTCGAAGATGACTGACATCCCGGTGGTGTAGTCTCCGAATTTATCCGAGCCGGTGCGGTTGCATCCGACGGTGTAAATCTGGTTCTCGACGGCTCTTGCGCTCAGGAGAAGTTTGAATTGTTTTACGCGGGCGACCGGCCAATTGGAGGGAACGATGAGCAGGTCATAAAGGTTTTCAGGTTGGTTGCGTGTCCACACCGGGAAGCGCAGGTCGTAGCATACGACGAGCTTGATATTCCATCCACGGTAGCGGATTGTCGGGGGCAGTGCATTGCCGGGCGTGTAGGTCCGGCTCTCTGACGAGATGGGGAAGAGATGGCGCTTGTCGGTGAATGTGACATCGCCCATTGGTTCGACGAAAAATGCCCGGTTGTAATATTTGCCATTGTCGCCTTTTGCAAGAAAACTTCCTGCTATTGCGAAGCCGAAATACTGTGCCCATCGTTTCAACGTGTCCACGGTATGGCCGTCGTTGGTTTCCGCAACTTCGGCGATTGTTTTCGCGTCAGGAACGAATGATGTGGTGAACAGTTCGGGCAGAACGACAATGTCGGTGTCGGGTTCGACCTGATTGAGCTGATGGGCAGCGGAAATCAGATTGTTTTCCACATCGGCATACGCAATGTCAAACGGTATGGCACAAATTTTCATTCCTTGATTCATTGATGGTGACAGGGATTCAGGGGCCTTACGGCTCACAGAACGGGATTTTTCAGATAGTGAAGTTTTCGGGCTTGATGCCGTCGAAAACGCTGTAGTATTTCTTTATTGCAGCCATATCGGCTTCGATGTTTCCGGTCGGATGATAGGTGCGTTCGAGATGCACGGTTTTGTTAGCTGCATCTATCGCACCGAGGACTATCGGGACACCGGCGCCGTAGGCAATGCGCAGGAAGCCTGTTCGCCACTCGCTCACCCTTGCGCGTGTCCCCTCAGGGGTGATTGCGAGCGACATTTTGGTCGATGCATTGAACTTGGCAATCAACACATCGGTCAGGGAAGAGCCACGTCGGCGGGGGACAGGGATTCCTCCGAAAGCTTTGAAGAGCAGGTTCATCGGAAAGAAGAACCATGTTTCCTTGATGAGAAATCCGGCTTGGCGGCCGAGCGACCAATAGGCAAGTTTTCCGAGTACAAAGTCCCAGTTGGATGTGTGGGGTGCCACGCAGATTATACATTTCGGATAATCGGGTACGGTGCAGCATACTTTCCAGCCGAAAAGCTTCAATAATGATTTGCAAATGGACATAATCACTCGGAATTACGGAATTGTTCTTGTTGGCGGTGGGAATCTTACGCTTTGAGGGCGGCGATGTTTGCGTCCTTCTGTTCTTGAGGCAGAGTTGCATTCATCTTCTTGACGATTGCCTCGATGTGGGCATTGAATTCAGCTTTCAGTTTGCCGAAGGCTGCTGCGAAATAGGCACGGCGTGCCTTGCGGTATTCGCCTTCGTTGGCAAATGCCTTGGGCGACTGGGGGAAGGTGATGCTGATGCGGCGGAGCGCGTTTTCCTGAAGGTCGGCGAGCTCGTAGATAATGGCGTTGAGCTGCTCGCGGTCAATACCGGGAACGGTGATTTTGGCCACTACGCATTCGCCTGCGAGTGCGCCGCATATCATGCGGATTTCTTTTTTAAGGAGTCGTTTGTTGGAAGCCATTGCTTTTCTTGGGTTAAGGGTTAGTAGTAGGGTTGCCAAATCGGTCTGTGAAGGACTGTTTTGGCAAGTCATATTGCAAATTTAACAAAAAAGTATTGATTTACGTTGCAGAAAGCAGAAATTTTTTCAGAGCGGGGAGCGAGGGGGTGATGCGGGGAGTCGGGTGATGCTCGCTGACATCCTCCGTCGGAGCCGACATTGGAGTGGTGAATTTCACGCCTGTTATGCTTTCGACAGTCTTTGAAAATTTCGAAGGATGGGCCGTGGCGAGGAATATGCCTTTCTCTCCCGACGAGAGATTGCGACGCAAGGCGCGGTAGGCTGTTGCTCCGTGCGGATCCATTACGTAGCCGTTGCGGTCATACACTTCCTTCATGCTCTCAGCGATTTCCGCGTCAGAGAAGGAGTAGCCGGTCATGTCGCGGTGGATGCGCTCATAATCGCCGTCATAGATGTCAAGGATGCGTGAGAAGTTCGAAGGATTGCCTACGTCCATTGCACAGGCGATTGTGCGCACCGGGGTCTGCGGTGTGAATTTGCCGTTGGAGAGATAGCGGGCAAATGGATCGTTTACGTTGTTGGCTACCACAAAACGGCTGACCGGAAGACCCATTCTCATTGCCAATAGTCCCGCCGTCAGATTCCCGAGATTGCCGCAGGGTACGGAAATGACCACTTTGTCCGTGCATGGACGGTCGACCGATTCGTTGCGCAGTAACTGACTGTAGCCGTAGAAGTAGTAGAACATCTGCGGAAGCAGACGGCAGACATTGATGGAATTTGCGGAGGTGATGTGCATCTCTTCCCTCAGATGTGGATCCACAAAGGCCTCTTTCACCACTCTCTGGCAGTCATCAAAGGTGCCCATGACCTCAATGGGATAGACATTGTCGCCGAGCGATGTGAACTGGTGGCGTTGCATTGCCGTCAGTCCGCGCTCCGGATAGAGGACGAAAACCTTCACGCCCGGGACCTTGTGGAAACCTGCTGCAACCGCTCCTCCGGAGTCTCCGGAAGTTGCGACGAGGACGTTGACCTCCTTGTCGGCAGGATTGGAAAAATGACTGATGATGCGGGCGAGGAAGCGCGCGCCGACATCCTTGAATGCAAGCGTGGGACCGTGGAAAAGTTCGAGGGCATAGATGTCGCTGTCGATTTTCCTTAACGGAATTTCGAAAGAGAAGGTGTCGAATACGATTTGCTTGAGCTCTGCTGCATCAATGATTTCGCCGAGTACGGATGTCGCGACGATGTAGGCGATTTCGCAGACCGACATCTCACCTATATTATTAAAGAATGCACGGGGGATGACCGGAATGCGTTCGGGCATGTAAAGTCCGCCGTCGGGTGCAAGTCCGGTCATGACAGCTTCTTCGAGCGAAGCAGGAGGGCATTGTCCGTTTGTGCTGTAGAACTGCATGAGTTATTGTAGAAATAGGTCAAGCAAATTTATGAAATTCCAAACGAAGCCCCAAAGACGGATTGTTAATTTAACAGAAAAAGCTAAAAAATTATCTGTGCGAGCGAATCGCAGTTTTCCTTGATGTAGTCAGTGAAACCGCGCTCGTAGTCCACCGAGGACTGACGGCCGAATTTCGACTCGATGTTGCTCATCCGTGCGCGTACTTCGAGCAGCCCGTCCTGCACTCGGTCCTCGCTGCCGACATTTTCAAGAAGGAGACGCGCATGTTCCGCGCCAAGCCCGTAGGCATTCTGATCGACGACTCTCGACGAGACCTTCCGGCTATTTTTAGGGGAAGAGTTATCGCCGCCACACGATGTCATTACTGTCATTCCACCTGAGAGCAGGATGGTGGTCAGGATGATTGCCTTTAAAGATTTTATCATAGGATTGCCATTGCGATTTTCGCACACCCTTCGGCATCGGCGAGGGCGTTGTGGTGGTTATAGAACGGAATGCCGAGAAATTCGCAGACGTAGGGGAGGGAGTAGGATGAGAGCAGGGTGCGGGGGAATTTCCGGCGGGCGGTCTGGAAGGTGCAGAAGAATGGATAGTCGGGGTAGTCCATGCTGTAGGCGCGGTGGGCGGCGCGGATGCAGCGTTCGTCGAACGCCTTGTTGTGGGCTACGAGCGGCAACTTGCCTATCATCTTGTCGATGTCGCTCCAGACTTCGCTGAACACGCGGGCATTTTCCGTGTCCTTGCGTCCGATTCCGTGAATGTTGAGGGTGAAATGACGGAAGTAGTATTCCGGTTCGGGTTTGACAAGTTCATAGAAACGGTCGACGATGCAACCGTCGACAACCTTGACGGCAGCAATGGCGCAGATTGAGGTTGGTTCTGCGTTGGCGGTCTCGACGTCGATGGCAACGAAATTATCCATGCTTACTATATATAAATAGGTGTGGGATTCCCTTTATCTTTTCTCAACGGCTGTCGCAACCGTGTCGCGGACATCCTCCATGAGCCAGCGGGGGGTGGATGTGGCACCGCAGATGCCGATGCTTTCGGCGCCTTCGAGCCATTCGCTGCGGAAGTCGGTGGGATTGGAGACGAGGTGGGAGCGCTCGTTGACGCTTCGGCATTCGTTGTAGAGCACCTTGCCGTTGCTGCTCTTGGCTCCTGCGACGAAGAGGATGACGTCGTGGCGGCGGGCGAAATCCCGGAGATGGTCCACGCGGTTGGCCACCTGACGGCAGATGGTGTCGAAGTATTCGAATTTCACTCCTGCGTCAAGGCGACGGGTGATTTCATCGACCATCTCCGCGAAGCCCTGAAGGGGCATGGTGGTCTGGGAGTAGAAGGCGATGTCACGTGAGAAGTCTATTTTGGAGAGCTGGTCGAGGTTCTCGACGACTATGGCTTCGCCGTTGGTCTGACCGACGAGGCCGTTGACTTCCGCGTGGCCTGCCTTTCCGTAGATGACAATCTGCGGGCGGGGTGAGGAGTTGTCGTAGGTGTCCTTGATGCGTTGCTGGAGGCGCAGGACCACGGGGCAGGTCGCGTCGATGATTTCGATGCCCTTTTCCTTGGCCAGTGCGTAGGTGGAGGGGGGCTCGCCGTGGGCGCGGAGCAGGACTCTCGATGAGGAGAGTTTGCGGAGGTCGTCGTGGGTGATGGTGGAGAGGCCTTTGCGTTCGAGGCGTTCGACTTCGTCGCTGTTGTGGACGATGTCGCCGAGGCAGTAGAGGGGCTGTTCGCTGCGTTCGAGTTCCTCTTCGGCCTTTCTGATGGCTGTCACGACTCCGTGGCAGAAGCCGGAGCGGGCGTCGATTTCTATGATGGGTGTCTTGTTCTCCAAGATTGTCGTGTGGGGGTGATGGTTGTGGGATGGGGTTGGGCTATGGACGGGTTGCCGTGGGTCAGTCCTTTTTGCCGGTGATTGACCGGTAGAGGTTGAGGAGCCAGTCGTTCTGCTCGTCGATGGTCATTGCGGAGTTGTCGAGCATGACGGCGTCGTCGGCGCAGCGGAGTGGGCTTTCCTCGCGTGTCATGTCGATGTGGTCACGTTGCATGACGTTGGCGAGGACCTCTTCGTAGGTGACTGTGGCGCCTTTTTCGGTGAGTTCCTTGAAGCGGCGTTCGGCGCGGCGTTCGGGGGTGGCGTTGCAGAAGACTTTCATTTCGGCGTGGGGGAAGACTACGGTGCCAATGTCGCGGCCGTCCATGACGATGCCTTTGGTTTCGCCCATTGCGCGCTGCATCTTGACGAGGGCGTGGCGCACGGCGGGGATTGCGGCTACGGGTGAGACGTGGTTGGAGACTTCGAGGGTGCGGATTTCGTTCTCGACAATTTCTCCGTTGAGGAGGGTCTGCTGGCCGTCGCCGTCGACCTTGAAGTCGATGCTGATGTCGGGGAGGGCTGTTTCGAGGCGGGGGGCGTCGACTGTGCCGTCGGGGTTGATGAGGTTGTGGCGCATTGCGTAGAGGGTGACTGCGCGGTACATTGCTCCGGAGTCGATGTAGCGGTAGCCTATTGTCTTTGCGAGGCGGCGTGCCATCGTGCTTTTGCCTGATGAGGAGTAGCCGTCGATGGCTATGATTATTTTATCAGAACTCATATAGCTTGGTTGATAGGTTGAGCATTATTGTTGTGGCTCCGTTGTGGGGCTGGGAGAGTGCGATGCCTACGGCAAAGTTGCGCACGTTGATGCCGGCGCAGGCTGAGAAGCCGGAGAGGAAGCTGCGTTTGTAGGTCGACATGTCGGTGCGGGTCTTGTAGTTGTAGCCGATGCCGACGTGGAATTTCTCGCTTGGGACGAAGTCTGCGGCGAAGATGAGGTGGCGCAGGAGGTTGGAGCCGAATTTGTCTTTGATTTGGGGGGAGGAGCTTTCGGTGCCGTCGCCGTTGTCGTAGAAGGGGAGGTGCCAACGGGTGAGGTTCCATGCGGTGACGGACCATGTGACGGGGAGGGAGCCGAATGATTTGGAGATGCCGAGGCGGATGTCGACGGGGAGGCGGTCGTAGCTTTCGTTGAAGCGTTTGATTTGGCCTCCGAGGTTGGCGACGACGGCTGAGAAGGAGAGGTTTGTTTCGGGGTCGTAGTAGTTGACGCCGAGGTCGGTGGCGAGGGCCATGGCGGTGTAGGAGTCGTAGGAGGAGTGGATGAATTTGAGGGTTGCGCCTCCGCGCCAGCGGTCGGTGATGTCGTGGGCGTATGTGCCGCTGAAGACGATGTCCTTGGGGGAGAAGTCGCCTGTGAGGGTGCCGTTGACGTCGGCTCCTTTGATGGTGCCGTAGCCGAAGTATTGGACTGCGGCTGCCCATGCTCCGTGCTCGCCGGCGCTTTTGCCGAATTTGACTCCTGCGAAGTTGCTTTCGCCGATGTAGCGCATGTAGTTGACGCCGAGCTGCATTTCGATTTCGGGCCCGAGGAGTCCGGGGTTTTGGTCGATGCTGTTGATGTCGTCCTCGATGGCTGTGATGTTGATTCCTCCGAGGCCGTAGGTGAGGGTGGAGGAGGGGAGGTTGAGGAAGCTGTAGGCGGGTGAGGTGTCCTGTGCGTGGATATGGAGGGCTGCTCCTGCGGTTGCGGTGAGCAGGAGGAGGCGGAGTGCGCTGTGTCGGAGGGGTGATGTTGGCATGGCGGTTGTTACTTCTTATATTTAACGGATGGGCTTGGCTATTATTATAAATTAAGGTGAGTTTTGGGCTGCGGGGGTGGGCGGGTGTAATTGTCAAGAAAGCTAAAACTATTGTAATCAATCACAAAATAGTTGCGTGGGCGCTTCCCATCCATTAATTTTGTTTCGCCACATTATCTTATCCTTATGCTTAAAGATTTACACAGATTCATTCTCCTCCCTCTCATTGCGGTGGCGGTGCCTTCGGCCGGGGCGCAGCCTCCCCGGCATATCGACAAGGTGTCGGATGCTCCTAAGGTTCAGGTCTCGATTGAGGTCTATGAGTATGAGAGTGTGGATGTCCATCCGAGTTTTCCGGGTGGCGATACGGCTATGCTCCGTTTCATCAATGGTGAGCGCAAGTATCCTCGGAAGGCTTACCGTGAGGGGATTGAGGGGCGTGTCCTTTGCAGTTTTGTCGTGAACGAGGATGGGTCGATTTCCCATATCTCTGTCCTGAAGGGGGTGGAGGAGTCGCTGAACCGTGAGGCTGTGAGGGTGATTTCCCGTATGCCTGCGTGGGATGCGGGGTTGATTGACGACAGTCCGGTTCCGGTCTATTGCATAGTGCCTATCGCTTTCCGCAGGTAGTTGCTGCGGGGGCTGCCGGCGGCTGATTGGGCCGGGGTGGTGGAAGGCGCACCGTGGCGCGTATGGTCCGATGGGATTGGTTTTCTCATCAGGCATACGCGCCACGGTGCGTCTTTTTGGGGTGATGTGTGTGGGGGGGCTTTGTTATTCGGGTTTGAGGACTACGCCGGTGCCTTTGAGGCCGTTGATGCCGATGGCGAGGGGTGTTGGGAAGTTGACGATGCGGATGTAGTCGCTTTCGTAGACGGCGGGCTGGGCGTTGAGGTAGTCGACGTCGTAGAGGGCTGTGACGGGGTCTCCTTCCCTGCGTTTTGCGTTGGTGTCGATTGTGAAGTAGGCGACTCCGAATGAGGTGAGGTTCTGGAAGAAGTGTGTGCCCTGGCTTGGTTCGATGCGGTAGTTGGGGAGTGATGATTCGACGATGAGGCGTGCGGCTGAGATTGCGGGCCATTTGACGGGGATTCCGAGTGCGGTGTCGGATGAGCCCCATCGGCCGGGTCCGATGAGGATGTAGCGCTCTTCCCGGTCGAGGAATCCGCGGTTGATTTTCTCGATTTCGCGTGCGATGAGGGAGTTGTTGGACGATGAGAATTTCTCCGGACGCACATATACCACGGTGCTTACTCCTTCGATGTTTCCGTGGCCGAGGGCTGTGGCTGATTTGAGGAGGAGTCGGTCGTCGGGGGTGTTCATGAGGGCTTCGTCGACGGTTTCCTTGCGGTCGACGATGGGGCGTATCTGGAGCCAGTAGAGGCGTCCTTTGTGTTTTTCGCCGGGGCCTATCATTTTGGGGTCGGGGCCTATCATTCCTGCGAATTCGATTTCGACGGGGCGCTGCATGGCTTCCTGTCCGGTCGTGAGCATGAGGTCGACGGCTTCGGCGAGGGGGTAGGCTTTGTGTTTGAGGATGTTGTTGAAGGTGACGACGCGGCGTCCTTCGCCTGAGTCGTTGTCGCGGATGACGTTGTCGCGGAAGTCGTAGGTGGAGACCATGTATTTCAGCGCGCCTTTCTCGGCCATGTCCTGGACGCGGAGTTTGGCGACGTTGTAGCCGTCGTCGACTTTGAGGTGGTCCATGGGGTCGTCGGAGCCGGGCTGTCCGGCGGTGGCTGCGGCGTCCATTTTGAGGGCATACATGCGGGTCTGTGTGTCGCGCAGGGCGAGGGTGAGCTCGGAGGTCTGGAGGACGTTTTCGGGGTGGCGTGGGGAGAATCGCAGGGCGAGGCCTCCGTCGACGATGTATTTTCCGAGTCCGACGGCCACTTCGGCGACTCCGTCCTCGGGTCGTTCGTCGCCGAGGGGGTAGTAGTTGAGTGAGCGGCCGACTCCGGAGAATGATGGGAAGTAGTGGCCGTCGACTTCGCGGCCGACGACTTCCTGGAGGATGACGGCCATTTTTTCCTGGTCGATGACGTTGGAGGTGGCTGTCATGTAGGCTTTTGAGTCGGCGTAGAAGACTGATGCGTAGACTCCTTTGATGGCGTTTGTGACCATTTTGAGCATTTCCTCCGGGTCGGTGACCTTGGGGACCATGTAGGTGGAGTAGATTCCGGCGAACGGCTGGTAGTGGGAGTCTTCGAGGAGGCTTGAGCTGCGGACGGCTATGGGGGTGTCGACGACTTCGAAGAGTGCGAGGAGGTCGTCCTTGATGCGGCGGGGGAGTTTTCCGCGGAGGAAGTGGCGGAGGATTTCTTCGTCGGGGGCGTCGCTGAGGGCGATGGGGTAGAGGCGGTTGGTCTCCATGAATTCGTCGAAGATGTCGGTGCAGAGGACGACGGTTCGGGGGATGGTGATGGAGATTCCGTCGAGGTTGTCGCAGACGGGGTTTTTCTTGATGATTGAGTCGATGAATGCGAGGCCGCGGCCTTTGCCTCCGAGTGAGCCTTGTCCGATGCGGGCGAAGTTTGAGTAGTGGTCGAAGCGTTCTTTCTGGAAGATGGCGACGACGCCGCGGTTTTTCATCCTGCGGTATTTGACGATGAGGTCGAAGAAGAGCTGGCGGACCTGGGGTGCGTCCTTCAGGTCGCGGAAGCGGTGGTGTTTGATGACCTCGGCGATGGGGAACATTGCGCGGGAGTAGAGCCAGCGTGAGATGTCGTTGAAGGATGCGTGCCAGTAGAGGGCTTCGGCGGGGATGTTGAAGATGTTTTTCTGCAGGTCCTTGAGGGATTTGATGCGGAAGATTTCTTCGCCGCTTTCGGGGTTGCGGATGACGAAGTCGCCGAATCCGAAGTTGTTGATGATGGCTTTTCCGAGGTCGACGGGGAATTTCTTGGAGTTCTTGTCAATGAAGGTGCCTCCGAGCTCGCGGACGTCGTGGGCGTTTTCGGCCTCGGAGCTTTCGATGATGAGGGGGAGGTAGGGGTCGCGTTCGCGCAGTTCGCGGGCGAGGCGGATGCCTGCCTTGGGATCCTTGCGGCCTTCGCGCATGAAGGAGACGTCGCTGATGACTCCGAGGATGTGGTCGCTGTAGCGGTCATAGAGGGCGAGGGCTTCCTCGTAGTCGCGGGCGAGCATGACTTTGGGGCGGCCTCTCATGCGGAGCATCTGTTCGTGTTCGTTGAGGGCTTCGGTGGAGAATTCGCGCGATTGTTTGAGGATGAATTTGTAGACGATGGGGAGCACCGAGGAGTAGAATCTGACGGAGTCCTCGACGAGGAGGATCATCTGGACCCCGACGCCGTTGATGTCGTTGTCGGCGTTCATCTTGTCCTCGAGGAGCTTGATGACGGCCAGGAGGAGGTCGACGTTGCCCAGCCAGGAGAAGACGTAGTCTATCCCGGTGAAGTCCTCGTTGGAGAGCCTGCGGGACACTTCCTTGGAGAAGGGGGTCAGGACGATGATGGGCATTCCGGGGTGGAGGTCGCGGATGCGGCGGGCGCCTGCGAAGGTCTCGCTGACGTCGTTGCCGGGCATCATGATGACGAGGTCGAAGCTCTTGGCCTTGAGGATGTCGAGGGCTTCGGCGGTGTTGAGGGCGCGGGTGACGCGCGGGGGCGAGGAGAGGTTGAGGGAGGTGTATTCGAAGTAGAGCTGTTCTTCGACGCGGCCGTCCTCCTCCATCATGAAGGCGTCGTAGGCCGAGGCGATGAGAAGCACGTTGAATATGCGTTTCTGCATCAGCGACTGGAAGGAGGTGTCCTTGAAGTAGAGCTGGCTGAGGGCTTCGTCGTCGGTCATGGTCGGGGTACTGGGTTAAGTGTGTGGTGATTGGTGTTTACGCCCGCAAATTTACGCATTTTTCCCCGATTCTGCCCCTTCTTCCGGGGGATAAATTTTTTGATACGGAAGCACACAAAGGGGCATAAGCGACAGAAGGTATATGCTTTCCTGCAGGATTGGGAGCCGTCTGCAGTCCCTTTGATTGTCATATCTTCTGTCTCTTATGCCCTTTTGTGCTTTTGTATCCTATCAGTGTCTGAGTGGGGCGTTATACTGTCAGTTGTCCGTATTGTGTGCCGTTTGCCGGGCTCAGATGCGGAGCTTCATGACCTTGCGGCCTTGACGGACGATATAGATACCGGGAGCGAGGTTTCGGAGAGAAGCCTGTGAGCCACCCGAAATCAGCCGCTGTCCCGCGAGGTTGTAGACATCAATTGCAGCCTCGCTTTCTGCCGTGATTTCATCGATGGCAGATGTAGAGGCAGTGCGCACGGCGCGGACAGTGTAGCCGTTGCCGCCGGCATATTCCGGGAATGTCGTTTCACCCTTGTCAACACGGAAGGCGTAGAAGTCGGTTTGGCGGTTGACTGTGCTTTTTGCTTCCGAAGTCATGTAGACGGGGATGTCCGAGTCGTTGGTGTAGGAGTAGGTGATGTAACCGGTCGCGGGGAGGAAAATGGAGTTTCCGTTTATTTTGGATGTGAACAGTGCTCCGGTGACTCCCTCGAGGGTGTAGGGGCTTTCAATGGTGGAATTGTTCACGAGTTCTTCCCATTCCTGACGGGTCGGTGTGCGCCATTCTTTTCCCCAGATTGCTGTTGCGGCATCGTATTCAGTCCCTGAAATGTTGGTTGTCGGTAGGTTGGTGAAGTAAGGATAGCCGGGGAATACGGTTTTTGATTCAATCTGTCCCCAAGAGAAGTATTCTCCAAGTTCGGTGTTGGCTGTCGCTCCCACATTGTATGCACCCCATTCGACTGAAAGGCCCATGTCGACATCCTTTTTGGGAAGTCCGGTGACGTTGACTGTCACAGTCTGCTCGATGTTTGATCCATCAGTTGTGACTGCACGCACGACGGTTGTGCCTTCTGATATGGCCATGATGCGTCCTACCTTATCGACAGTCGCTATCTCGCTGTTGTCGGAAGTCCAATCGAGCCAGCGGTTTGAGGCTGTTTCCGGAAGAGTGGTTGACCAGACGATAGTGTTCTTGCCTTCCATGAGTGTTACTTCTGAATCTGACAATGTCACGGTCTCGACCTTTATATCACCGATTTGCTTGACTTTAACAGGTCTTACGGCATTTCCTTTGGATGAAGATCTTCCCTCTCGGACGACAGATGAACCGCTTGTCGTGATTTTCAGCACGTCTGCACCAAGTCTGGGATAGGACATGGTGCTGTTATTGGCATTTCCCGTCCATGCGGAACAGTTGAAACCGCTGTATGCTTTGAAGAATAGCTCATTGCCGTTTTCTGCTGTCACCAATTGGCCGTTGGCAGGGGTAGTGACAAGTTTTACAGGCAGTTCCGCGAGTTCACGACATTCTTCTGCAGTCGGGAGCCTCCATCCGATTCCGAGCCTTGCGGTCGCGGGGTCATAATTGGTTCCGCAGATGTTGGAGCCCATGTCACGGTTTTCGGCGATGTCGATGTTTGCTATGGGTGAGCCCCAGAAAAAGGTTGACCAGTCAAGGGCGTTGCTCAGATCGCTTGTCAGATAACGGTCAGCCCAGTCGACGCTCAGTCCCATGTCGATGGCTTTGACGTGAGATGTGTCCTCTTGCGCATAGCTACTTGCTGCTGCGAGTCCGCACAGGAATACTGTGCTTAAAATCATACGTTTCATGATGTAAAATTAAATGTTTAGGTTAAATATGGTTATGAAAAACTATGTATATCAAAAGTCAAAATATATATCACCGGCTCATTCTTCAATGATATTGGTAAATTCGCCCCAGACGGGTGCGGTCTGATAGGCTTCCTTGCATCCCTTGGGGACATAGAGTGGAGTTTTTCTCGACAATGCGGAAGAGAAGATGCTCGCGTCCACGTCCGGGGGCGTTGTCATTCGGCAGTGTATTTCTTTCAATGAATAGTAACTGGAGGAGAAGGCTTGCCGTCCGATGTTAACAAGTGTTGACGGAAGGTCAAGACTGCGCAGCCACGGCATCTGCGACATTCCTCCGGCTCCGATCGTATGGAGTCCTTCGGGGAGTTTGACGGTGCGGCAACCGGCTTGGTTCAGCGCATAGTCCTCGATTTCCTTTAAGGTCGAGGGGAATACGAGGTCAGGCACAGCGATATAGGCAAGCGAAGCGCGCCCAATGGTAGTGACACCTTCGGGAAGTGACAATTCTGTCAGACGGGTGTCGTTGTAGAACATGTCCGGGGCTATACGTCCGTCAGCGGGTGGGCATTTCATCACCACTTTGCGGAGATTAAAACAGCGTTCGAAGGCGCTCGCGCCTATATCCGAAAGATTTTCGGGTAACTCGATTTCTTCAATGCTGCTTCCGAAGAATGCGGAGTTGGCCAAGCGTTTCATCGACTTCGGAAGAGTGAGTGTGGAGAGCGCTCCGGATGGACTGTTGTAGCCGGTATTCATATAGCCGAATGCCATCACGCCGATGGACTGGGGTCCTTCACCGATTCTGACATCCGAAAGAGCCAGACAGCTCTGGAAGGTGTTTGCCGGAATGGAATCGAGGGTCGAAGGGAGAATGACAGAAGTCAGATTTCCGTTGCTTTGGAAAATGCTCGGTCCAAGTTCGCGGACACCTTCCGGAATCTCAATTTCTCTCAAACGGCAGTTTAAAAACGCTTCGCGTCCGATTTTCCGGAGATTCTTGGGCAACTTGATATGTTCGAGCTTTATGTCCTTGAACATATATTCACCTATCATATTGTCTTCATTCAGCGAGAACTTCAATCCGGCTGCGCTGTAGGTATATGTGCCGAATCCGGCCCGTAGGGTAACATCAGAGAGGTCGATGGTGCGGAGTTGACCGTTGATTACGAGATTTTTGAGTGACTCTATGTCGGATGCCCCGATTTCACCTTCGACACGGATTGAGGATATGGTCAAGGCGTTGGGTCCTATCTCATCAAAGAGTTTTCCCGGGGTTGCGTTGACGCTCATGTCCGGTTCGGGAATTGTTCCTGCCTGAATAAGACTGAATGCGGCATTGAAAAATGCTCCAGCCTTCACCACGATCGCCGCACTCCGTGATGTCGGGGAGGGATTTGGCGACACGGCGAGTTTCGGCACGAGTTCACCTTCGCTACGCTCGACCACGCTTATCCAGCTCTTTGCATTGTCGGGTATCACGACTGTTATGTCGGTGTTGGTCTCCACCGGGAGGGAAATTGAACCTCCTTCCATTGGAAAATGCAATTCATCCTGTTTGAGAACGGCGCTTGGCTGCGTTTGTGTGATGTGGATGGATCCCAGCAACACATCTCCGTTCACAAAGCGGATTTCGCTCATCTTGGTATAGGAATCGACATTGTAGTTCGGTTCGATGTGGAAGGTGTATTCACCCTCAGGTGCTGATTTGGGAGTGATGTCCGTGATATTCCCGGGGAGGGTGACACTGTAGGCAACAGTGCTTTTTACCGAGGCATGGAATGTGTGGGAGTAAGCATCCCTGAAACGGTTGTCCTCGACGTCGGTGGTGACTTTGAATTCGCCTCCTTTTTGTGAGATTGTCAGATTTGCGCTGAAGAATGAACCGGCACTGACACTTACGGATGCAGTTCGTCCGTAGGTCGATGAATTCGGCTCGATTTTCAGCGTCGGCAATGCACTGTTATCAGCTGCATCAATGATTGAAAGCCAACTTTCTGCGCCCTTTGGCACTGTCAGCTCTATGTCAGTGTTTGTCTCAACCGGAATTTCAAAATTTCCGCCGAATGCATCGACATTCAGCTCCGTTGCAGTCAGTCTGACTGACGGTTTCGCCTGTGTAAATTCAAGGCTGCCGAGAATGGCATCCCCTGATATGAATCTGATTTCACTCTTTCTGATTTCGGTTGAAGTATCGTGGTTTGGGGCGAGAAGGAAGGTGTAATCGCCCTTTGATGCTCCTGCCGGTGTAATGTCTGTGATGTTTGCGGGTAATTCGACATTGTAGCCTATATTGCTTTCCACCTTAACATTTATGGTATGTGAACGGGCGTCCTTGAATCCGCCTTCCGGCATGTCGGAGGTAACGCTGAATTCGCGTTTACCCTGATGGAACGTGACGGTCTTTTCCACAGTCGGATCTTCTGCCAGATAAAATCTGACGTTAGCCGAACGTGGTTGCATGGCGGTGTTGGGAGCAATCTCAAACCATTGTTCTCCTGTCGTCATTGCGCGTGAAGTTTTTTGGTCGAATGCTTTTATCCATCCTGCTCCCGATGTGGGAATCTCGCAGATGACCTCCCTGTTGGTTGAGTATTCCACTCTTACGCTTCCGCCTGCCGCCGGAACTTCGAGCTCGTTTTCTGCAAGTACTAATGCGCTTTTCTCGTATTGCGTCACTGTGACAGTCTCCGAGTCACTACCGTCGGCCGACACAAATTTCACCTCGCCTTTGCGTGGCGCTTCGGTCGATTCGTATGGGTCGACGATGAAATGAAGCGTATGGCTGGACAATGCCCTTGACATGTCCTGACGTATCCAGTCTACCGCAGGAGTCTGGACGTTGAATTCGCAGTTGCTCGTCAGTTCGACTGTGAATGTGCCGCCTGCAGCCGGCATGTTCTTGGCTTTTTCTGATATTATGAGCACTGATCCGCCTGTCTGATACACATTAACCTTCTCTTCAAGTCCTCCTCCTGAGAAAATGATGTAGCCTTCGCGTGATGAACTGTCATCGTTAGGGGCGGCTTTGAATGTAATCTCTTTTGTTGTCAGCCCGCGGCTTCCGCTTGCGGTTGAGATCCATGACTTGAACTGTTCGGGGATGGTATAGGAGTAGGTGATATTTGCACTGACCTCAATTGTGAATTCACCGCCATTCGTCGGGATTTCAACTTTCGATGATGAGACGAGTAAGGCATCGCGTTGTTTTTGAGTCACCACGACCGTTCGGCGGAGAGAGCCGGAGCTGATTGTGACAGTTGAATTTCGTTCGTCGTAAGTCTCGTTTGCGCTTATGGTTACGGGGATGCGTATTGAACCGGCCTGCCCGGAGGTCGAACCGAGCTTGCACCATGAAGCTGTATTGGACGAAATCGAGGCCGTCCATGAGTGTGTTGATGTGAAAGTGATTTCTTGCTCTCCACCTTCCGACGTATAAGTCAGACCGCGGGTGCAGTCGCCGGTCAGAGTCAGCTCCTGCTTCTCGGACGGGGTAGGAGGGGTGGGAGGTGTCGGCTCGTCATTTCCTCCTCCGCCTTTCGAACAAGATAAAATGATTAATGATGCTACCACAAGCGCAAAGACTGCGCAGTGAGCCTTGCTAAAGTAACGCATAAAATAATGATTGGCGATTAAAAAGTTAGATATGGTGGCAAATTTAGGTTAAAATATTGTAAAAAGCAAATCGAAATAACCATGAGTTTTTAATTTGTAGCAAATATACTACGTTAGACGGCAATGTGGGTGGGGGAATCGTTACATATTTGGTCGGGCGTTTGACAGTAAAAAATAGTTTGTAAATAATTGACTCTAAATTTGTGGAGCCGGTTATTTACAAACTATTTTTTTCCCTTCAAACTGTCAAGTGCTTGGGGTAGGCTGACTACTTGCCTGAACGATTTGGAATCAAACTCAGGAGCCACAGAAACAGACATGCGCCAATAATGGATGTAATGAGGCTTCCAATGATGCTTGACGTGTGGAAGCCGAGCAAACCAAATACCCAACCACCGAGCACGCCACCGAGAATACCGACAATCAGGTTGACGATCCATCCGAAGCCTGCGCCGCGCATTAGTTTACCGGCAATAAAACCGGCTAAAATGCCGATAACTATATACAATATGAATGCCATAACGGAAAAATGTTTAATATTAATATCTCTTCAACATCCGAATATTACTGATTGTTTGCCGTCTCTTGAAAATAGGAATTGTCGGTGGCTGTTTTCTGTTTATGCGGAATCAAGGGGTGTGTACATATAAGAAAAAAGTACCGTCACTGTTTGACCGACAGACAGATAGGTCCAACAGCCTCGTCCTTTTTATCCTACCGGTGTGAGAATCTGAGAATTTTTCGCTACTTTTGCAGCGGAAAACCGCGATGGCCGGAATCAGCTCCGCCATTGCGCGTGCTTCACCGAGCGAATATCACATATTTTTAGGGGTGTCCGCGCGCGTGTGTGACCGACGGCCAGTGGGGCTGCCGGACCGCGCGCAGGTCTGAGATCATACCCTCCGAACCTGATCCGGGTAATACCGGCGTAGAGAAAAAAAATTTATGAACAGAACCATTCTTCCGGCCCTCCTGCTGCTGGCGGCGGGGGCCGTCAACCTGCCGGCGGTGGCCGGCAGTCCCGTCAGTGACGGCAGTGACTCCCTGAACCTCGTGCTGGACCAGGTGGAGATCGTGGCCAACCGCGCGACGGCCCGCACCCCGGTGGCCTTCACCAATGTCGGGAAGCGCGAGCTCCTGAGAAACAACGACGGGCGCGACATGACCTACCTCCTGCAGATGACCCCCTCGGTCACCACGACATCCGACGCCGGCGCGGCCGTGGGCTACACCTCGATGCGCATACGCGGCACCGACGGCTCGCGCATCAACGTCAGCGCCAACGGAGTCCCCATCAACAATCCCGAGAGCCACAACGTCTACTGGGTCAACATGCCCGACCTCGCATCGTCGGTCGGCGACGTGCAGATACAGCGCGGGGCGGGGACCTCGGCCAACGGCGCCGGAGCCTTCGGCGCGAGCGTCAATATGGTGACCGACGCCCCCTCGGAGGACCCCTACGCCGAACTCTCGGGGGCCTACGGAGCCTACGCCACCAACCGGCAGACACTGCGCGTCGGGTCGGGGCTCCTCGGGGAGCGCTGGAGCTTCGACGCGCGTCTGAGCCATGTGGGGTCCGCCGGCTACATCGAGCGCGCCTCCTCCGAGCTGTGGAGCTACTTCGGGCAGGCCGCCTATTCGTCATACGACACCAATCTCCGCCTCCTCGCCTTCGGGGGGAAGGAGAGGACCTACATGGCGTGGGACTACGCATCGAAGGAGCAGATGGAGGAGTTCGGGCGCCGCTACAACCCCTGCGGCGAGTACACGGCCGACGACGGCGAGCGAGCGTACTATCCCGACCAGTATGACAACTACATCCAGCACCACCTCCAGTTGCTGCTCAACCGGCGTCTGGGCGACTCGTTCCGCCTCAACGCCACCCTCCACCTCACTTGCGACGACGGCTACTATGACCAGTACAAGACCCGCCGCACCCTCGAGGAGTATGGCCTCAGCCCCTACACCGGTGCTGACGGAGAGACGGTCACCAAGTCGGACCTCATCCGTCTCAAAAACAACGAGAACCTCTTCGGGGGAGGGCAGGTGACCCTCAACTATCTCCACGGGCGGTGGAACGCCGTCGGCGGTGCGGCCTTCACAGCTTTCAGGGGACATCACTTCGGACAGGTCAAGTGGGTGAGGAACTACGTCGGGCCCATCGACCCCCTGCAGCGCTACTATGACAACTATGGCCGCAAGCAGGATGCCAACTTCTATGTCCGCGCCAACTATCAGATAGACCGCTCCCTCTCGGCCTACGCCGACCTGCAGTACCGCCACATCCACTACACCATCCGCGGTGCATCGGACAACTGGGACTGGAACACCGGGGCGCCTGCCGCGCTCGACGTGGACCGCCGGTGGAATTTCTTCAACCCGAAACTCGGATTGAACTACACCCGGGGCTCCCACCGCGCGTTTGCATCATGGGCCGTCGCGCAGAAGGAACCGACACGCGACAACTTCACCGACGGCGACCCCGCCCACCGTCCCGAATCGGAGCGCCTCAACGACTTCGAGGCAGGCTACACGTTCAACCACAGGGTCTTCACCCTCGGCGTCAACCTATACTACATGCTCTACCGCGACCAGCTCGTGGCCACCGGAGAACTCTCCGACACCGGCAACCCCATCAGCGTCAATGTCCCCGACTCATACCGCGCGGGCATCGAGCTGCAGGCCGCCTTGCGCCCCTGCCGGTGGTTTGACTGGGCCTTCAACATGACCCTCTCGCGTAACCGCATCAAGGACTTTACGGAATACATCTATGAGGACGAGTGGACCAACCCCATCACCATCGACCGCGGCGACACCCCCATAGCCTTCTCCCCCGACCTCATCTTCAGCAACTCCTTCAACTTCAGCTTCCTCGGAGCCGACGCCTCGCTCCAGAGCCGCTACGTCGGGGAGCAGTACATGAACAACGCCCGCAGCGAGGAAGCCCGTCTCGACTCCTACTTCGTCACCGACCTGCATCTTGGCTACACCTTCCGCCACCTCCACGGCATCAGGGAACTGCGCATCGGCCTCTCGGTCTACAATCTTTTCAACGAAAAATACTTCAGCAACGGATATGCAGGCGCAGGCTACAGCGTCGTGGACGGCGAGAAAGTCATCTACCGCTACGCCGGATATGCCGCCCAGGCACCCACCCACGTCATGGCCACCGCAACGCTGCGATTCTGACCCCCCACACATATATAATACAGCTATAATACAGCCCCTTCCCATGACCCCCGACACAATCCTCGAAATCCTCGGTTTCACCGTAGGGCTCCTCTACCTCTGGTGGGAATATCATGCCGACCCCAAAGTCTGGCTCGCATCCGTCGTCATGCCCATGATTTCAATGTGGATCTACTACTCCAGAGGCCTCTACGCCGACTTCGGAATCAACATCTACTACCTCCTCATAGCCGTCTACGGCTTCATCTCCTGGACCCGCGGCACCTCCGGGACACACCGCAGTCCCCGCCCCATCACCCATGCCCGCGCCGGAGTGTGGGCCGGAGCCGCCTGCGCCATGCTCCTTCTCTGGGGACTGATATGGTGGATCCTCGTCAGCTTCACCGACTCCACCGTCCCCGTCGCCGACGCCTTCACCACAGCCCTCTCCATCGTCGGGCTCTGGATGCTCGCCCGCAAATATGCGGAGCAATGGCTCGTGTGGTTCGTGGTCGACATCGTCTGCAGCGGCCTCTACCTCTACAAAGGCCTCGGCTTCTACTGCATCCTCTATGCCATCTACACCGTCATCGCCCTCCTCGGCTACCGCAAATGGCTCCGCATGATGAAGGCGCAGCCGCAAGGGTAGTGGGGGCGCCGTGGCCGCGCAGGATTGTTAAAATATCAAAAGTTTATGATTTTTAGCAAAAATATGCGCGGAAATAGCTTGGATTTGTAGCAAAATGCTTAACTTTGCAGCGATTTCTGATGCTTAACTCACAAAAAGGAATCGTTCACGTTATGACCTCATCAGCTACAAAAGCCCCGGAGGTGATTAAGTTCACCAAAATGCACGGCATAGGCAATGACTACATATATATCAACTGTATGGAATCAATGCCCGACCGGCTCCCCGAGCTGGCCATCGAAATGAGCGACCGCCATTTCGGTGTCGGAGGCGACGGCATCGTACTGATATGCCCCTCCGAGGTCGCCGACTTCAAGATGAGGATGTTCAACAATGACGGGTCGGAAGCCCGCATGTGTGGCAACGCCTCCCGTTGCATCGCCAAATACGTCCATGACCACCATCTCACCGACCTCTCACGCATAAGCCTTGAAACCCTCTCGGGTATCAAGGTTTTGTCGCTTAATATGAGCAGTGACGGAGAGGTCGGCAGCGTCACTGTCGACATGGGCGAGCCCGAGCTCACCGCCAAGGCCGTCCCCGTCATCTCCGGGACAGAACGCATGATAGAGCAGGAAGTCCCCACCTCCGCCGGGCCCGTCAAAGTCACAGCCGTCTCGATGGGCAACCCCCACGGAGTCATCTTCGTCGACCGCATCGAGGATGTCGACTTCGACCGCCTCGGCCCCGAACTCGAACGCCACCCCATCTGGCCCGACCGCGCCAACATCGAATTCCTCCAGGTCATCTCCCCCGCCGAAGCGCGCATGAGAGTCTGGGAGCGCGGCACAGGCGAGACACTCGCATGTGGCACCGGAGCCTGCGCCTCAGCCGTCGCCGCCGTCCTCACAGGCCGCTGCGACCGCCGCCTGACCATCCACCTCCGCGGCGGAGACCTCATCATCGAATGGGCTCCCGGAGGCCACGTCATGATGACCGGCACAGCCGCCGAAGTCTTCGAAGGCAGCTATCACCGACAACGTTGACCGGAAAGCCCTCTCCGCGTAGAGAAGGCTCCCGCGGGACCACCCACCCCCGCAACCACCGTTTTATACCCGGCAAGGGCGTGAAAGGGCGCACCGCTTTTATTTTCCAAAATGTAAGGAACAGGATATTAGATCGACACATATATATAATTCATCAGGTAAAGAAAGATGTTCAGGATCAACGACAATTTCACCAAACTCCCCGCCTCCTACCTCTTCAGCGAAGTGGCCCGCAGGGTCAAGGCCTACGCCGAAGCCCATCCCGGCGTAGAGATCATCCGCATGGGCATCGGTGATGTCACCCGTCCCCTCTGCCCCGCAGTCATAGAAGCCCTCCACTCAGCCGTCGACGACGAAGGACGCGCCGAAAACTTCCACGGCTACGGCCCCGAGCAGGGCTATGCCTTCCTTAGCGGTAAAATCTCGGAATACGACTACAAGAGCCGGGGAATAGACATTGAACCTGACGAAATCTTCATCAGCGATGGAGCCAAGAGCGACACCGGCAACATCGGCGACATCCTCTCCACCGCCAACCGCGTGGCAGTCACCGACCCCGTCTACCCCGTCTATGTCGACACCAACGTCATGGCCGGACGCGCAGGCAGCCTCGGCGAGGACGGCCGCTGGAGCAACATCGAATACCTCCCCTGCACAGCCGAAAACTCCTTCGTCCCCGCACTCCCCGTGGGCAACCCCGACGTCATCTACCTCTGCTATCCCAACAACCCCACCGGCACAACCCTCACCCGCAGCCAGCTTAAGGTATGGGTGGACTATTGCCGCGAACACGGCGTCCTCCTCCTCTTCGACGCCGCCTACGAGGCATACATCCGCGAGGCCGACGTCCCCCATTCAATCTACGAGATAGAAGGCGCAAAGGAAGTGGCCATCGAATTCCGCAGCTACTCCAAGACCGCAGGCTTCACCGGCATACGCCTCGGCTACACCGTCGTCCCCAAAGCCCTCAAAGGCCTCGACAGCAACGGCGACAAAGTAGCCCTCAACCCCCTCTGGCGTCGCCGTCAGACCACCAAGTTCAATGGCGCGAGCTATCTGACCCAGCGCGGAGCCGAAGCCCTCTACACCCCCGAGGGACAGCGCCAGATGAAAGAGAGTGTGGACTACTATCTCGAAAACGCAGCCATGCTCCGCGCCGGTCTGGCCGAGGCAGGCTACGAGGTGGTCGGCGGAATCAATTCCCCCTACATCTGGTTGAAGACCCCCGGAACCATGACCTCATGGGAATTCTTCGACTATCTCCTCGACCGCTATCATATCGTAGGCACTCCCGGCAGCGGCTTCGGCCCCGCAGGAGAAGGCTACTTCCGCCTGACAGCCTTCAACACCCACGAAAACACCCGCCGCTGCGTGGAACGGCTCTCAGGAAAATAATAAACTGAATAAAATAAGTACAATCACATAATTTCTTAATCCCCCAGAACACATTATGTCAAGCTTAAGGTTTAAAGTTGTAGAAGAAGCGTCCAACCGCAAGGCTGTTCCCGTGAACATTCCCGCCGAACGCCCGCAGGAGTACTACGCAAGCAAGGTTTTCAACCGTGCCAAGATGTATGAATATCTTCCCATCGAGACCTACAAGGCCCTCATCAACGCCATTGACAACAAGCAGCCCCTCTCGCGCAAGGTTGCCGACAGCGTAGCCGAAGGCATGAAGCGATGGGCCATCGACAACGGTGCCCGCCACTATTCCCACTGGTTCCAGCCCCTCACGGAGACCACAGCCGAAAAGCACGACGGCTTCGTGGAGCATGACGGCAAGGGTGGAATGGTCGAGGAATTCTCAGGCAAGCTTCTCGTGCAGCAGGAACCCGACGCTTCGAGCTTCCCCAACGGCGGTATCCGCAACACCTTCGAGGCACGAGGCTACTCCGCATGGGACATCTCCTCGCCTGCCTTCCTCATGGACAACACCCTCTGTATCCCCACCATCTTCATCTCATACACAGGCGAATCCCTCGACTACAAGACCCCGCTCCTCCGCGCCCTCTCGGCTGTCGACAAGGCCGGTACCGCAGTGGCCCGCTACTTCGACCCCAATGTGAAGCATGTCACCTCCAACCTCGGTTGGGAGCAGGAATACTTCCTCGTTGACGAAGCCCTCTATGCCGCACGCCCCGACCTCATGCTCACAGGCCGCACCCTCATGGGCCATGAATCAGCCAAGAACCAGCAGCTTGAGGACCACTACTTCGGTGCCATCCCCTCGCGCGTCGAAGCCTTCATGCTCGACCTTGAAATCGAAGCCCACAAGCTTGGCATCCCCGCAAAGACCCGTCACAATGAGGTTGCCCCCAACCAGTTCGAGCTTGCTCCTATCTTCGAGGAAACCAACCTTGCCAATGACCACAACATGCTTCTCATGTCGCTCATGAGCGAGGTGGCACGCCGTCATAACTTCCGCGTGCTTCTCCATGAGAAACCCTTCGCAGGCATCAACGGCTCGGGTAAGCACAACAACTGGAGCCTCAGCACCGACACCGGCACCCTGCTCTTCGCCCCCGGCAAGACCCCGAAAGAGAACCTCCAGTTCATCACCTTCGTGGCCAACGTCATGGCAGCCGTCCATCGCCACAACGCGCTCCTCAAAGCCTCTATCATGTCCGCGACCAACTGCCACCGTCTCGGCGCCAACGAGGCACCCCCTGCCATCATCTCCATCTTCACCGGCAGCCAGCTCGCCGAAATCGTCAACAAAATCAAGAACTCCGACAAGGACGAGCTCATCGCTCTCGCAGGCAAGGAGGAGCTTGACCTCGGCGTGGCACAGATTCCCGAGCTGATGATCGACAACACCGACCGCAACCGCACATCCCCCTTCGCCTTCACCGGAAACCGCTTCGAGTTCCGTGCCGTCGGTTCGAGCGCCAACTGCGCGTCGGCTATGATCGCCCTCAATGCCGCCGTGGCCGAGCAGCTTGCCGACTTCAAACAGAAGGTCGACTCACGTCTTGAGGCAGGTGAGGACCTCCAGCACGCCCTTCTCGCTGAAATCAAAGCCCTCCTTCTCTACTCCGAGGCAATCCACTTCGACGGCAACGGTTATTCCGACGAATGGAAGGAAGAGGCTGCCCGCCGTGGCCTCGACTGCGAGACCAATCCCGCCCTCATCTTCGACGCATACCTCCGTCCCTCGTCAATCGAGATGTTCCGCAAGACAGGTGTCATGAACCATGTCGAGCTTGAGGCCCGCAACGAAGTGAAGTGGGAGATGTATACCAAGAAGATTCAGATTGAGGCCCGCGTCCTCGGCGACCTCGCCATCAACCATATCATCCCCGTCGCAACACGCTATCTCTCGATTCTCCTTGACAATATGGTGAAGATCCGCACCCTCTTCCCCGGCAACAAGGGCGAGGAACTCTCATCGCAGGATGCTGTCACCGTAGAGAAGATTATGCGTCACTGCTCTGTCATCAAGGAGGAAGTAGCCAAGATGGTCAATGCCCGCAAGGAAGCCAACAAGATTGAGACCGAACGCGAGAAGGCCCTTGCATATTCGCGTGAGGTTGCCCCGATTCTTGAAGTGGTGCGCTATCACATCGACAAGCTCGAACTCCTCGTCGACAATGAGATGTGGCCCCTCCCCAAATATCGCGAACTGCTCTTCATCCGCTAATCCTATATTGATGTAATCTCTGAATAAAACCGAAACCGAAATAAAGTTCCGCTCTTCCCTGCTGTCCCCAACATGGCCACAGCAGACGGGGAGCGGCTCTTTGTTGGAAATAAATCATTATCTTTGCAAGGCAACATAATCTTATCATCTATACCCGGAATATGGAGATTCTGAAACACGAATGTGGTGTCGCGATGGTGCGACTGCTCAAACCGCTGGAATATTACAAACAGAAATACGGAACATACGCCTACGGTATCAACAAGCTCTATCTCCTTATGGAGAAGCAGCACAACCGAGGGCAGGAAGGAGCCGGAATAGGCGTGGTGAAAATGCACTCCGTGCCCGGAAATGAATACGTGTTCCGCGAAAGAGCGCTCGGAAAGGATGCCATTCAGGAAATATTCGAGACTGTCAAGACAAAGGTCGAGAAGGCAGGGCTTACAGACCGCGATGCGGAATGGGTGGAGCGCTATGCTCCTTTCATCGGTGAGATATACATGGGCCACCTCCGCTATTCGACCACCGGAAAGAGCGGTCTGTCGTATTGCCATCCCTTCCTCCGTCGCAACAACTGGCGCTCACGCAATCTCCTGATGTGTGGCAACTTCAACATGACCAATGTCGACAAGGTATTTGAAAGCGTTGTCGCCTGTGGTCAGCATCCGCGCATATTCAGTGATACGGTTGTGCTTCTCGAACAGCTCGGCGATGCGCTCGACAAGGAGAACCACCGCATCTACCGTCAGTATCGCGAATCAATGGATGGTCAGAAGCTCACCCGTGCGATTGAGGACAACCTCGACATGAAACGTGTGCTGTCCGCCACGGCTCCCCAGTGGGACGGTGGATTTGTCATCTGCGGTGCCACCGGTTCGGGTGATATGTTCGCCCTCCGTGACAGCCACGGCATCCGTCCGGCCTTTTATTATCACGACGATGAGGTCGTGGTGCTTGCATCGGAGCGTCCTGTCATCCAGACGGTCTTCGATGTCCCTCGCCGTGCGGTTCGTGAGCTTGCTCCGGGAAGCGCGCTGATTGTGACAAAGGCAGGACAGATGAGCGTGACCGACGTTCTTGGCGAGGCCGAGAATCAGCGTTGCTCGTTCGAGCGCATCTATTTCTCGCGCGGAAGCGATGCCGACATCTACCGTGAGCGTAAGCAGCTCGGCTGCAACGTCGTTCCGGCAATCATGAAGAGCATTGACGGTGATCTTGACCATTCGGTGTTCTCCTTCATCCCCAACACAGCCGAGGTCGCTTTCATCGGAATGGTAGGGGGACTGATGGCGGAACTTGACAAGCGTAAGGCCGCGGAGATTCTTGATGCGCAGAAAGCGGGAACCCTCACCCCCGAAACTCTTGCCGCCATCATGAACCGTGACCTCCGGGTGGAGAAAGTGGCTATCAAGGATATAAAACTGCGCACATTCATTGCCGAGGGTGATTCCCGTAATGACCTCGCGGCCCACGTCTATGATGTGACCTACGGAATCGTGGAAAACAATGTCGACAATCTCGTGGTCATCGACGACAGCATTGTCCGCGGAACGACTTTGAAGCAATCCATCCTTAAGATGCTCGACCGTCTGCATCCCCGCAAGATAGTCGTCGTGTCCTCTTCGCCACAGGTGCGTTATCCCGACTACTACGGTATCGACATGTCGCGTATGGGCGAGTTCATCGCCTTCCGTGCGGCAGTCGAGTTGCTGAAGGACCGCGGCATGGAAAATGTGCTTGAGGAGACCTACCGTGAGTGCAAGGCGCAGGAGAAGCTTCTCGACATAGAGGTGAGAAACTGCGTAAAAGCCATCTATGCTCCGTTCACGCAGGAGGAAATTTCCCGCAAGATTGCGGAGATGCTCACCGCCGACGGTTCGGTCAGCGCTGAGGTCGACATAATCTACCAGAGCCTTGAAGGACTCCGCGATGCGATTCCATCGTGTCCCGGCGACTGGTACTTTTCCGGCGATTATCCCACCCCGGGAGGCATCCGGCTTGTCAACCGTGCTTATATCAATTATTACGAAGGAAATACAGAAAAAAGATGAAACCTCCGGCCTCTCCTCCGGTTTCCGTCATGCTGACGGGACTGCTGACAGCTTTTATAATTTCAGTTTGGTCAATGTCTGCCTGCGGGCGGACGTTGACCAAACGGCTGTATATACCGATGCCTGTCGAACTGCGTGATTCTTCTCTCACTCTCTCCCTCGGCTCAGACACATCTGTCGGGACACAGCTCGTCGATATGCGTGGAGCAATGGCCGGGATAGGGGAGCGGCCGGGGCTTGCGACGGCCTATTGGGGGATTGACCTGATTGGTGGAAATGACACGCTTCGGCTGACGCTGCGTCATGGCAACAGCGCTTTCGGGGATTTGCTCGACAAACGCGTAAACATGCTCACTGCTTCTATCGGCGGGAGGGTGGTGGAGGAGAAGGATGTGGCGCAGTTCGAATCCTCTTCAGGCGTTTACAATACAATCCGTCTGACCATTGACCGCGAAAATCAGGAATTGACGGTTTCGGGTGGCGGAAAGAGCGTAGCCGACATATTCACAATTCCTTTACGACCGATGGAAGTGCCTGTGGAGTTGAGGGTGTGGAGTCGCGGTATACTCACACTGTCATCCGTCTCGATGGAGAGCGCATTTTCCCCTCAGAAGACCTTGGCTACCGCATGGACGCAGGATAGTCTCACGGCCTATCTTAAAAATTCCAATGACCCGCTCGAAGGCTACTGGCAGTATCTCGACCGCGAGAACGATCCGCAGTATGCTCGTCCGGGTGGTCGCTATCTGCTTGTCGTTGTCCGTTCTGCCGCCGGCAATGAGTTGGAAGAAGATACCGGCTATGACATTATATATGTGTCAGGCGCGGAGACTTATCGTGACCGCTGGTCACCGATGATGCTCAAAGGCCGTCTGCATCCGACCATTTTTCAAGACCATTACGATTTGCATTGGATTGACTCCTCTTTTGAGCCTATTGAACGTGATATTCACGCCAATGTCACGGATGGCTCAATTCTCAGCCTGTCATTCCCGTTGCTGAAAACCACCCTGCGTTTTTCAAAAATGCCATTGAAATGAGTGGCATTTCAATGGCATTTATTGGGGCCGGTGCGTTCGTTATTAACGATTAACGCGCCATTACATTATGTTTATCCATGCGCTGATGTATTTTGTCTGGCATACGCGCTACAGCGCGTCCTACAAAAGCGACAGTACATTCATACAATAAATACAGGTTGCCTACAGACTGCCTATGACGAGGAAGGTGAGGCCGATAAGCAGCAGTGTGAGGTCGATGAGTTTGAGTTTGATATTTTTCTCATGGAGCGCTATGACGCCGTAGAAGAACGACACAATCACGCTTCCGCGACGTATCATCGACACCACGGCTATCATCGAGCCTTCTATTGAAAGACTGTAGAAATAGGCGATGTCTGCAACGGTGAGAAAGAGGGAAATCAACGGGATGGTCCAACGCCATTGGAGACGTGTCCCTCCTTTTTTGCCTTTGAGGATGAGTCCGATGGTTATGCCCATTATCACCATCTGATAGAGCGAATACCATGCCTGGACTTCGAGTGGCTCGTAGCGGGTGAGGAGATATTTGTCATACAGGGCACTGACTGCGCCCATCGCGGTTGCACCTATGGCCATCCATACCCATTTGTTTGATTTCAGCGAGAATCCCTCCTTGCCTCCGACACGGCTGATGAAATAAAGTGACCAGAAACCGAGAATCACGCCTGCCCACTGCCAGAGATTCAGACGTTCGCCGAAGAGGAGCAGGGCGCCGACGAGCACCATGACAGGTCGCGAGGCATTGACCGGGCCTGCGATGGTGAGGGGAAGGTGTTTGATGCTGGCATATCCGAGTAACCACGACGACAGCACTATGCCTGATTTCAGCAGGATAGCGCCGTGGCCTTCAAGGGTGTTGCCCAAACCGTAGTTGCCATGACAGATACCGATTATGATAACCGGAAGCATGAAAAGCGAACCGAAGACTGTGTTGAGGAAGAGTACGCCGAGCACACTGTTGCGGTCCACCGACAGTTTCTTCATCACGTCATAAAATCCGAGGCACAAAGCCGATAATATAGCAAGTCCTACCCACATAATTCTTAAAAAGTATATGTTTCTACAAAAAATCGTGCAAAGTTACTAATTTTCGTCCGAATTCAGGCATTTTGATGCGGTTGCCCTGCTCAAATCGCGCTTCATTTTGTGTATTGAGAAAAATTATGCTAACTTTGTGGGATAAAAACTCTAAAGAAATCAGCAATGAAATTCACAGTTCCAAGCAAGACGCTTCATAATTTTGCCTCTTCGGTCAGCAAGGTTATCAACGCTAAAAACGCGCTGACCATCCTTAATAATTTCCTCTTTTCAATCGAGGGAAATGTGCTGACAATCACCGCTTGTGACGGTGAGAACATCCTCTGTGGCCGTATTCCCATCATGGATGTGGAGGGTGAAGGCGAGTTCTGCATTGATGCCCGCCGTATTGTCGAACTTCTGCGCGTCATGCCCGAGCAGGAGCTGAATTTCGATATTGACGATGCCACTCTCGCAATCGAGATGTCGCACCCCAACGGTTCCTACAAGTTTATGGGTCTCAAGGGCGCTGAATATCCCCATCCCGACCGCAGCAACCAGTCGGAGAACACTTTGACTTTCAAGGCTCCCGGTTCGGCTCTTCTGCGCGGTCTTGAGTATACATCATTTGCCGCCGGAACCGACATGCTGCGTCCGCAGATGATGGGTGTGTATTGGGACATCAAGCCCGACAAACTCGTTTTCGTTGCGACCGATACCCACAAGCTTGTCCGCTTCGAGGATTCGAGCCTTACCCCCGATATTCAGGGCGCTTTCATCCTTCCCAACAAGTCGACAAATGTGTTCCGAAGCGTGTTCACCCGCGATGAGGAAGTGACTGTCACCCTCGACCCGCAGATCGGTGTGATTTTCGAAACTGACACCTTCCGTTTTGAAAGCCGTCTGGTCAAGGGTCGTTTCCCCGACTACACCCGTGTTATCCCGGAGAACAATCCCTTCACTCTTACTGTCAACCGCCACCAGTTCACCACTGCTGTCCGTCGGGTGAGCCTCTTCGTCGACGAAGGTCACGGTCTCATCAAATTCAACATCACCCCCGAACGTCTTACCATCAAGGCTTCCGACAACGAATACAACACTTCCGGTGTCGAGAACCTTTCGGTTGATTTCACCGGCAAGAACATGATTGTCGGTTTCAGCTCGTCGTATCTCTCGGAACTTGCGGGTGTGCTCTGGACTGAAGACATAATCTTCAAGCTTGCAGACCCCTCCAAGCCTGCCGTAATCGTCCCGACCGAGGACAAGGCCGACACCCGTCTGACCATGCTCCTCATGCCGATGAACGTGACAGACTTCTAATCATCAATTTGTCAAAAAAATCCCTACAGTAGCAGATGCAACTGAACCTGAAGAAACCGATCGTTTTCTTTGACCTTGAGACGACCGGTGTGGACATTCTCCATGACCGCATAGTTGAAATCTCTCTCATCAAGGTCCTTCCCGGAGGTGAGGAGATTGAGAAGACACGCCGTGTCAACCCGGAGATGCATATACCTGAAGAGGCGACCGCCGTCCATCATATCACCGATGAGGATGTGGCCGGAGAGCCGACCTTCCGACAGATTGCGCGTTCGCTCGCAAACGAGATGACCGGATGTGACATCGCGGGCTATAATTCCAACCGTTTCGACATTCCGATGCTCGACCAGGAATTTCAGCGTGCGGGTGTGAAGTTCGATTTCTCGAAAGCCCGCTTCATTGACGTGCAGACGATTTTCCACAAGAAGGAACAGCGCACCCTCGTGGCTGCCTACCGCTTCTATTGCGGAAAAGAGCTTGACGGCGCACATTCGGCAAATGCCGACACCCGCGCTACCTACGAGGTGCTCAAGGCGCAGCTTGACCGCTATGACGACCTCCCCAACGACATGGAGGAACTCAGCAAGTTTGCCCGCACCAACCGCAACGTGGATTTCATGGGCCGTATCATCATGGACGACAATGACCGTGAGATTATCAACTTCGGCAAGTATAAAGGGAAAACTGTGGTCGAGGTGTTCAAGAAGGATCCGTCGTACTACGACTGGATTCTCAAAGGCGATTTCGCGCAGAATACCAAGGACTGTTTCACCCGCATCAAACTCCGCATGAAATGAGCGCTCTTTCCGGAAAGCACATTATATTGGGCATCTGCGGTGGCATCGCAGCCTACAAATCCGTGTCGCTTCTGCGTCTGCTCGTGAAGGCAGGGGCGGAGGTGCAGGTGGTAATCACCCCTGCGGGCAAACAGTTCATAACCCCGGTCACTCTCTCGTCGCTGAGCCAGAAGCCGGTGGTGAGCGAATTTTTTACCGCCAACACCGGGGAGTGGCATTCGCATGTCGACCTCGGCCTTTGGGCTGATTGCATGGTCATCGCTCCGGCCACTGCCTCGACCATCGGAAAGATGGCCCACGGTATCGCCGACAATATGCTCGTGACGACCTATCTCTCTGCCAAGTCGCAGGTGTTCGTGGCTCCGGCAATGGACCTCGACATGATGGCACATCCCTCGACCATAGCCAACATCAATCTCCTCCGTAGCTATGGCAATATCATCATCGAGCCGGAAAGCGGAGAGCTTGCCAGTGGTCTCGTCGGTAAGGGACGCATGGAAGAGCCGGAGAAAATCGCGGCTGTTCTTGAAGCATATTTCTCGAAGAAGGCTGATTTGAAAGGCAGGAAAGTGCTCATCACAGCCGGTCCTACCCATGAAAAGATTGACCCTGTGAGATTTATCGGCAACTATTCTTCCGGTAAGATGGGCTATGCCCTCGCCGAGGAGTGTGCCTCGCGCGGAGCGGAAGTGACGTTGGTCAGCGGCCCTGTGTCGCTCTCCATCAGCCATCCCGCCGTCCGGGTGGTGAAGGTAGAGTCTGCGAAAGAGATGCTTGCTGCCTGCGAAGAGGCTTTTGCTGACAGCGATATCGCTGTGATGTGTGCCGCAGTCGCTGACTATGCTCCGAAAGAGGTGGCTGACCGCAAGATCAAGCGCGAACATTCGGAAGTTCCGGTGATTGAGCTTGTGAAGAATCCCGACATTGCCGCCACTCTCGGCCGCTCGAAGCGTCAGGGCCAGCGTCTCGTAGGCTTCGCTCTGGAAACAGACCATGAGCTTGACAATGCCCGCGAGAAGCTTTCGCGCAAGAATCTCGACATGATTGTGCTCAACTCCATGCGTGACAAGGGTGCAGGTTTCGGAACAGACACCAACAAAGTCTCAATCATCAAAGCTGACGGCTCACGCGAGGATTTCGGCCTGAAGCCGAAGCGAGAGGTGGCCGCTGACATTGTCGATACCATACTTACTCTATGAAACTGATCCTCTCCCTCATATTTTCCATTCTCGGCTTCTCTGTGCTGCAGGCTCAGGAGCTGAACTGTCGCGTGGAGGTCAATGCCGCGCAGCTCGAAGGCTCCAACAAGAGCATTTTCGAGACCTTGCAGACGGCTATCAATGAATATGTGAACACCACGCGGTGGACCCAGGCTCAGTTCTCTCCAAACGAGAAAATAGAGTGTACGCTGCTCTTCACCATTTCCAAATACGATGAGTCGACCGGCACGATGGAAGGCACCTTGCAGGTGCAGTCAAGCCGTCCGGTCTACAATTCATCCTATCTGACCACGCTCATAAATTTCAAGGACAACAACATCGCCTTCACCTATACGGAGGGCGAACCGTTGTTGTATTCCGAGACGAGCATGGAGAGTCAGTTGACGCAGATACTGAATTTCTACATCTACCTAATCCTCGCCGTTGATTTTGACTCTTTCTCTCCGAGGGGAGGAGACCAATTCTTCGAGCGCCTCGAAACCATAGTCCATCAAGGACAGTCGTCGGGCGAGACGGGGTGGAAAGCTTTTGAGGATACGAAAAACCGTGCTGCTGTCTTGGCCTCGTTCACCGACCCGTCAACCCGCACCATCCGGGACCTCTACTATACTTATCATCTTCAGGGCCTCGACCAGATGTCGGTCAGCCCGGATAAGGGCAGGAAGACGATTGACGGTACGCTTGACATACTCAACGACGTTTTCAAGGTCGCCCCGATGTCCGTAGGCCTTTCGATGTTCAAGGATGCGAAACTCGACGAACTGGTCAACATATATTCCAAGGCTCCGGCCGATGAACGCGAACATGCCTATCAGCTCCTTTCGCCTATGTTCCCGACCGAACAGACTCGGCTTGAGAAAATCAAGCAGGGCGACACTCAGTGAACCTCTGCGACTGTAAATCTGTTTTCACACAGCTTTCTAACCTCTAATCATATCAAAATCCGTGCTTGAATCACTCCACATATCGAACTATGCGCTCATTGACCTCATAGACATAAGGTTTCATGAGGGATTTAACGTAATCACCGGCGAGACCGGTGCGGGCAAGTCTATCATTCTCGGAGCCTTGTCGCTGCTTTTGGGAAGCAGGGCCGACACTCGTGTCGTCACCAATCCCGAAGCCAAGAGCGTGATTGAGGCCGTCTTTACAGTCGATGGTTATCCGTCGCTGAAAGAATTCTGTCTCCGCGAAGACATAGAGTGGGACGACGAGCGCTGCATCCTCCGCAGGGAGATTTCTCCGGCAGGACGTTCGCGCGCGTTTGTGAATGATTCGCCGGTTCCGCTCGTGAAATTGCGGGAGGTGAGTATGCACCTTGTCGACATCCATTCGCAGCATCAGAATCAGCTCCTTGCCACTCCCGATTTTCAGCTTGATGTCATCGACACGCTTGCCGGAAATGCAGGGCGCTTGCGTAACTACCGCTTGCGCTACAATTCGCTGCGCGAGGCGGTGAAGAGGCTTAAAGTGATGCGAGCGAGGGTTGAGAAGTCGCGCGAGGATGAAGAATTCACGCGCTATCAGCTCGAACAGCTTGAAGAACTGGACCTTCAGCCGGGCGAACAGCCTGAACTGGAGCGCGAGAGGGATGTCCTCAACAACCTGAGCACTATCAAAGCCGCTCTCGCAAAGGCTGTCGGAGCGCTTGACGGCGACGAGGGTGGAGCCTTGGGCATGGTGGATTGCGCGGCTGAGGCGTGTGAGGAGATTGAGGAGGTGCTTGAGGCATCCGACAATATCGGCGAGCGTCTTGAGTCTGTCCGTATCGAGATTTCCGACATTGCAGCGACCCTTTCGTCAATCGACGAGAACCTCGGGGCTGATCCTGCAACCCTCAACGCCATTGAGGAGAGATTGAGTGCCATATATTCGCTTTGCCACAAGCATCACGTCGAGAATGCCGATGGTCTCATTGAACTGCGCGACAGTCTCCGTGCCAAACTGAAAGCCCTCGACAATTCCGACGGGATGATTGAGGAACTGGAGCGGGAAGCGCGTCGCGCCAAGGCTCTCGCAAAGGAAAGCGCACTTGAGATTTCGGCTGCGCGCAAGCAGGCTGCCGAGCGTTTCGGCAAACGTCTCGCGGAAGTGGCGATGCCTTTGGGCATGAAAAACCTTCGCTGTGAGATTCGTGTTTCGCCTGCCGATATGACCGCCACCGGAATGGATGTGGTGGAATTTATGGTGGCGTTCAACAAGAATCAGCCTCTGATGCCTGTCGGGACCACTGCTTCCGGAGGTGAAATCTCGCGTCTGATGCTCTCCATCAAGTCAATCATCGCCTCGAGTATGCAGCTTCCGAGCATCATCTTTGATGAGATCGACACTGGCGTGTCGGGCGATGTGGCCAACCGCATGGGTGTCATGATGCGCGACATTTCCCGCACGATTCAGGTGACAACCATCACCCATCTGCCGCAGGTCGCCTCGAAGGGTGCCCATCAGTATCGCGTCTACAAGGAGGACGACGAACATTCGACTCATACGCGCATCTCTCTCCTCACCGATGAGGAGCGGGTGCGCTCCATCGCCTCAATGCTCGGAGGCTCGGAAATCGACGAAGCCGCAATCGCCGCCGCCCGCAGCCTCCTCTCGCAGAAATAGGAAGAGCAGCCCCGGCCGGAAATCCCGGACCTGTCCGACCAGTCCGAAAAGTCCGACCAGTCTGAAAAATCCGACCCCTCTGATATTAGATTGCCTGATGGCCTTCACCCCGCCCCTCCTCCCAACCCCCAAACGAACTCAAAACCCCAAACACGATATATAAATAATGGAAAAAAACGATTATATCTACGGCATCAGAGCTGTCATGGAAGCCATCGAGGCCGGTAAGGAAATCGACAAGATCTTCGTAGCGAAAGACCTTCAGGGCGATCTCGCCGCTGAATTTCTTGCGCTTGCCAAGGCAAACAGGGTAGTCATACAGCGTGTACCGGTCGAGCGCATCAACCGCATTACCCGAAAAAATCATCAGGGCGTGCTTGCGATGATGTCGGCCATCACCTACCACCGTCTCGACCACCTTGTGCCTGAGCTCTACGAAGCCGGTATCCTTCCCTTCATTGTCATGCTCGACGGCATAACCGACGTGAGAAACTTCGGTGCCATCGCCCGTACATGTGAATGTGCAGGTGTGGATGCCATCGTGATTCCCGAACACGGAAGCGTTTCGGTTGGTGGCGATGCCATCAAGACCTCTGCCGGAGCATTGCACCACATCCCCGTGTGCAGAGTCTCGTCAATCGCATGGGCTGCAAAATTCCTGCGTGAGAATGGCTACAATGTCGTTGCCGTGACTGAAAAGTCGGACATGAACTATACAGAGGGTAACTACAGTGACCCTGTTGCAATCGTCATGGGCGCAGAGGATGTTGGCATCTCTCCCGAGGCCATGAAGCAGTGTGAGACCCGCGTGGGCATCCCGATGTTTGGCAATATCGGCTCACTCAACGTCTCGGTCGCTGCGGGAGTCATGATCTACGAAGTGGTCCGCCAACGCCTCGCCGCCAACCTCGAAATCATCTGACGACCTATCCGGAAAAATTCGACTGTGCATACTTCTGCGGGAAAAAATTCCTGTAGATTATAAGTGTCAAAAATCAGATATATTACTAAAAGAATCAGTCTCGACCCAAAAATGATTGAGACTGATTCTATATTTATTACCGGATAATTTTGTTGTCGTAATTCGGTGGGCTTTAGACACTTTTTGCAGATGCTTACAGGCATTTGCCCATTGTTGTGATGAGGAGTATTTTGGTGCCGTCGTTGGTGGTGGTTCCGAAGAGCATTTTGTCGCCTCCTTCCTTGACTTTCAGTTTGGTGACGAGCTGAGGGGCTGTCAGAGGGAAGTTGCGGGTTGCGACGTTGATTGTCGGGTGAGATTTTGCGATGGATTTGACGGTCTGTTTTGAAAACGGCAATACTTCCTCGATTTCAAAACATTCTCCCGGGAAGACATCAACTTGCTCCTCGGAGGTGAACAGGTTTGTGTTTGGATGAAGTCGGCCCACATTGTAGCGTTCAGGGATAACTTTCATGCCTCCTCCTTTCATCACGGCGGGGTACGGCTCGTAGAGGTACATTCCCGGACGCGGTGTCAAAAAAATCTGTTCCGCTTCTTCCGCGAGTCCGGGTATGAAGCCGAATTCAGTGCCGTTGACTGTCTTTGCCTCAATTGCAGTTATCTTAGGGGTTACAGTCTCGGGGGAAGTCGCATTGATGATGAATACAACTTCCTTGCATTCTTTTGTGGTACCGATGACCGTGACCGCACAGTCACGGCGCAGTTCATTGACCGCCGCCTTGATGTCGATCATCGGGGAGGCTTTGACAATCAGTGTCGAGCAGTGCGAGAGGATTGTCGGAAGAGCCGGAATGATGTCGGGCGAGCAATCGCGCAACGCGAAGTGGCGCCCCGCGGAATCGCGCCGGGCGGGGTCGACGAATATCACGTCGAAATGCTCCTGACAGGAGTTTATGAATGTAATGCTGTCGCCCTCCACAATCCTGACGTTTCCTAGACCGAGGGCTTCGACATTGTGGACGGCTGTGAGATAGGCTTTGTTGTCAAGCTCGACTGCGGTGACACGGCCGGCTTTGCTTGCGAAGTGAAATGAGTCAATCCCCAGTCCGCATGTCATGTCGAGGACAGTCGAGCCGTCGGGAATCATTGACGCGTGAATTCCGGCGACGGCATCGGAAGTCGCCATTTCGGCGACAGCGAGTGACGGGAAACGGAAATCCTGATTGCGAAGGGTGTCAGGCAGTTTTGAGGCTGTCTTGTAGCGGCACTCCCGTTGCAGTATTTCCTCCATCATCACAGGGTCGCCGTGATGCTTGAGCCGGAGCTTGTTGAAATCCTCTTTCACCCGAGCACGTTCTTTTTCGGAGTGGAGGCCTGGAAATCCTTGATATAGTTGGGGACGCTGTATGCGATGTCCATGAAATCGCGCTGCGAGTAGGCGCGCTCGGCAAGTGCTATCATGTCGATTGCAAGCGGGTGGATGTCGGGTATGAACTGCACGTTGGGAGCCGTGATAAGTTCGCGCGCCTTGTCGGAACCGTTGCCGAAAAGAAGCACCTTGCGGTTGGATGCGATGATGTCGGCATAGCTCTCCGGCGAGAGTATGAGTGCCTGCTGGGGCATCACTTCCTGCAGCGCGAAGTCAAAGGCGGCCGTGTAGACCTCCATGCGCCTTGCATCAATCATGGGGACGAAGATTTCGTCACCTTCAAGTTCCTGCGTGAACATTACATTGCAAGCCATGATGCGCAGGGTGTCGATTCCGATGAGGGGAATGTCGAGCGAGTAGGCGAGGCCCTTTGCTTCCGACAGACCGATACGCAGGCCGGTGTAGCTGCCCGGTCCGGTAGAGACTGCGACGGCCTCGAGTTTCAATTCCTTCTCGCGGGCGAAATCGAGGCAATATTTGATGTAGTCACTCAGAAGTGCGGCGTGGTTGCGTCCGCCCCCCTCTTCCTGATGGGCAAGGACCATGCCTTCGGCGGTAAGCGCCACCGAGCAGTGGTCGGTCGATGTGTCGATATTTAGTATTACGGCCATGTTTCTAACGCTCTCTTGATTCTGATTGGTCGCGGGAATCGTAGTGTCCCGCGTCAAAATTTAGGACAAAGTTACTTGTTTATCGTGAGAAAATTGTAATTTTGTGGTAAAAATCATCCCCGGTTCGCATTTCACAGTGGAAAGCCCCGATAACCGGGCTATAAAATTACGCCTTATCATGTTATATTCAATGACGGGATTCGGGAAAGCCGTGACGGAGCTTCCCGGCAAAAAAATTACGGTAGAAATCAAATCGCTTAACAGCAAGCAGATTGATATTGCCGCGCGTGTGCCGTCGTCGTTGCGCGCTCAGGAACTTGAAATGAGAAACCGTGTGGCTGCAATTCTCGAACGTGGAAAGGTCGATATGACCGTCTATGTGGAGAATGTGACAGGTGATGCATCGGTGAAACTTAACGTTGCCGCTTTGAAGGCTTATAAAGAGGATGTGGAAAACACTGCTGCTGAACTTGGTATTTCCGTCCCGCAGGATTGGTATGGTGTCTTGATGCGTTTCCCCGATGTCATGAAGAGCGAGACACCCGGCGAGGCCGACGAGACCGAAGTGAGCGGGGTGATGGAAGCCCTGGATGCTGCCGCCGAACGTCTGATGGCTTTCCGCCGGACTGAAGGGGAGAAACTCGAAAGCTTTTTCGCGACCCGCATCGAACGCATCCGCCAGCTTCTCACACTCGTGCCTCAGTTCGAGGAGGAGCGTGTGGCAAAAATACGCACCCGCATGGAAGAGGGCCTTGCCAAAATCCACGGTGTTGACTATGACCGCAGCCGTCTTGAACAGGAGCTCTTCTTCTACATTGAGAAACTCGATGTCAACGAGGAGAAGCAGCGCCTTGCCCAGCATCTCAACTATTTCATCGAGACAATGGAGGGACCCAAAGGGCAGGGCAAGAAACTCGGTTTCATCAGTCAGGAAATGGGTCGCGAGATAAATACACTCGGTTCCAAGAGCAATCATGCTGAAATGCAGAAGATTGTGGTGCAGATGAAGGATGTGCTCGAACAAATCAAGGAGCAGGTGCTCAACGTGATGTAAGATTGACTCAACCATATACGATTTCACCTATGACAGGTAAAATAATCATCATATCGGCTCCATCCGGAACAGGAAAATCTACAATAATCTCTGCGCTTCTTGACAAGGGCGAGATTGACATGCAGTTCTCAATCTCAGCCACCAACCGCCCTCCGCGCGGTGAGGAGCAGCATGGTATCAACTATTATTTCCTCTCTGACGAGGAGTTCAAAAGTTCAATCGAGGATGATGCCTTTGTTGAATTCGAGGAAGTTTATCCCGGCAGATTCTACGGCACATTGAAAAGTGAGATTTCACGTATCACCGGTGAAGGCCACAATGTGATTCTCGACATTGACGTGAAAGGTGGTGTGAATGTGAAACGGATGTACGGCAAGCAGGCCATAAGCATCTTTATCCAGCCACCGAGCCTTGAATCGTTGCGCGCGCGTCTGACCGGCAGGGGCACTGATGCTCCCGAAGCCATCGAGCAGCGCCTCGCGAAAGCTGAATATGAACTGTCGTTCGCTTCTGACTTTGATTGCGTTGTCGTCAACGATAATCTTGACCATGCGATAGCCGAGGTTGACGCCAGAATCAAGAATTTTGTCGGCTGAAAGTGACAAGTCCTTTCCGGCTCACTGACCTGCCGATATTCTGACAAGCATTTTTTCAACTTAAAGAATTTGAGACATGACGATAGGTATCTTAGGTGGATCTTTCAATCCCGTGCATATTGGACATCTGATGCTTGCAAGCTATCTGCAACAGTTTGCAGGGCTGGATGAGGTATGGCTTACACTTTCGCCGTTGAATCCGCTCAAAGTCGGTTCGGACGAACTTATCCCCGACATTACCCGTCTGAAAATGCTTGAGATAGCCACGGAGAAAGCCGAAGGGCTTAATGTGTGTGACTACGAGCTGACAATGCCGAAGCCATCCTACACCATCAACACTCTCCGCTATCTTGCCAAGCGCTATCCGCGTCACACTTTCAAACTCATAATCGGAAGCGACAACTGGAAGATTTTTGACCAGTGGAAGGATCATGAGGCAATCCTGTCGGATTTCGGTGTCATCGTCTATCCGCGTCCCGGCTATCCTGTCGGTACCATCTATGAGGATGGAGTCGACGTGGTGAATGCTCCGATGGCAGACTTGTCGAGCACCTTTCTGCGCAAAGCCATCGCAAAAGGAAAGGATATGAACTATTTCCTCCCTCACGGTGTCTTTGATTATATCAAACAAAACAATCTTTATGGAGCTAAGTCCTAATTCACTTGCTTTCATTGCGCTTTGCAATGAATTCTGTCTGGCCGTCGAAAATGCGCGCGAGTCAAACCGTAATTCTTTCGTCGCATCGATGCTCAGGCTTCTTCCGCGCATCTATATATCTGCATCCGACCTGAAACCGGCTCCTCTGCTTGACGAGGAGGATGCCTACATCGAGAGTTTTCTCGACGAGGACTACTATGAGTCCATCCGCCGTCAGATTGAAAACCTTCTAGGGGAGGATGACGTGTATCTTGAAGTTTTCGAGGAGGATATGAAGTATTCCGACACGCCGATCGGCATGAGTGTGGCGGAGGGTATCTGCGATGTGTTCCAGGTGCTCTACAATTTCATTGTCATGGTCAAGGATGCTCCGGAGGAAATAATCAACTCTGCCTTGACAGCCGTCAAAGATGATTTCGGGGCATATTGGAGCCAGCGCGTGTGCAATCTGATGCGCCCGCTCAACAACATCTACTATTCATCCTCTTCAGACGATGAGGATGATGACGACAATCTCTGAACACTAACCTTAATAAAGAATAATCCACCACTTATGTCAATTTTAAAAGAGAATACACCTGTCGGGTTCTGCAGCGACCACGCCGGCTATGAGATGAAAATGGTTCTTGAAGGCTATTTTGACTCCATGAACATTGAATATAAGGATTTCGGCACATATTCGGCTGACAGCTGTGACTATGCCGATTTCGCTCATCCCTGCGCTTTTGCAGTCGAGAATGGCGAAGTCTATCCCGGTATCGCTCTCTGTGGCTCCGGAAATGGCATCGGCATGACACTCAACAAGCATCAAGGCATCCGTGCTGCGCTCTGCTGGAATGTCGAGCTTGCTGAACTCGCACGTCGTCACAACAATGCCAATGTCCTCGTGCTTCCAGCCCGCTTCATCGACAATGTGACTGCAATCAATATTGTTGAAACTTTCCTGAACACTCCATTCGACGGTGGCCGTCACGAACGCCGTGTCGAAAAAATTCCTGTACCAGAGAAATAATCCTCACCTAAACGCATAAATACAAAAATCCGGAAGCGATAGATGGAAATCCATGTCGCTTCCGGATTTTTTTTATTGGCAATTGGTTTTATATCGTATCCATAAAGTCTCGTCTCCGACCCGCTTGACGCTTTCGAGCGAAAGTCTTGTGGGGATATGGTTCATGTCGGCTATGCCGTCGAAGACTGAGGTCTGACCTTTGCGTCCGTCAATGCCGGGGGCCAGCAGTAGGCTCACTTCGTCAATCAGTCCGGCTGCGAGGAAACCGCCGTTGATATGTCCGCCGCCAAGGACGGCCATGCGCTTCACGCCGAATTCGGAGTGCAGGATTTCCATGGCTTTTGGTAAGTCGATGGCATTTTGGCCGACACAGATATATGAAATGCCCTGATTTTTGAGCATTTCAAGATATTCCAGCGATACTTGTTCGCTGACAATGCAGACGAGTGGTGCGCCGTCAATCTCAGATGCCGGCCAACGCAATTTGCCGTAGGTGTCCACCGCGACCATATATCCGTCCGAGTCAACGGCCTTATAGACCGATGTCATTCCGACCGGAGTCGGGTCAGTGGCTACGAATGGTTCTTTCAATGCACTGTAGTGTTCCATTGTGACGCGGCCTTCAAGCTGGGTCGGGCAGTTGAGCTGTTCGAGGGTATCATAATACTCGTCGCCACTGATCTTGTCGACCATCGAGCAGTCGATGCGTCCGTCAATTGATGCCACGATGTGGCAGACTATGTAGGGGCTTTTCATTTTGTGTTTGGGTTTAATGGTCCGTAAAAATATGAGGGTGTGGCCCCTCCGTCGATAAGAAAATCTGCGCCGGTAATGAACGCGCCTTGCGGACGCATCAGCAGTTCGGCTACGTTTGAAACTTTGTTCATTTGATTTTATCCGCCTGATTTTATTCATATCTCTGTATGATTACGCTATTGTTCAGTTTTCGGATACTGCAAAATTAATATCTTTCCAATTCCCTTGACTAACCATTTATATGGATTATCTTACCAAATATGGATTGTTTTGTCAATTATGAATTGGATATATCTTATTGGAAGTAACATGAAATTATTGGTTATAATTATTTTCTTTAAGCATATATCCGATTGATATTCATGAGGAGAGTAGATTTTTTCATGACGGGCATCGAAGGTGTCCGATAATACCACACGAGGGAATTGGTTATTATCGGACATCTTCGATGCCCGTGGCTGTGTTGTTGTGCATTATCCCCCCACACCTTCGCGCGCCGCAATTTCGCCCTGCGGGCTTCATTGCATCGCGCTC
>NZ_CAJTMT010000012.1 GCF_910577345.1 uncultured Duncaniella sp. | reverse complement strand
CATTTTCCTTGAACTCAATATGCAGGTCGGAAGCGTACTGGATTTTCATCATTTGGCGGCAACGTAGAATGTAGGCAATGTTTCAAGATACAGACGTAGAGTTTCCTCATTGGCACGCATCGCATCGCTCAGTGACTGATTGGGCAAAGAGGCTAACAGTTGCTCTGAAAATTCGTTGACGGTATCAATCACTTCCTGATTTACCTCTGTATTTTCTCCAGGTACCATTGTGGCGACGAGTTTAAGCACATCATTACGGTGTTTCAGAATATCTTTGGTGTTGACATGATGCCCGCTTGCTTTTTCTGCAAGCAGATTCAGATAGGCACGGGCTTTCAATGCGGCCAACGCTACGGGTGAGGCATATCTCAATCCATTGCTCACAAATGAATTGTTGACAGTCAGCCGGTAATATGGTTCATCGAGAATGATAGCGGACAGACTCGAAACCTCGCCGTCAATCGGCAAAGGTTCAGTATGGGCCGCGTTTGTGAATACTTCGTTGTGCCGTGATAACAGCTCTATTTTCACCGGATAACCAACGGCCCCGTTGTCAAAGCTGTACAGCACATACTTCGGAGTATTGTCATCATTCTTTCTTACTCCCGGTCTGTAACCTCCGGCAGTGATGAATTGCCAGAAGGCGTTGGCAAAATCTGCTGTCATATTCTCGACAATGACAATAATGTCAATATCGAGTGTCGGCCGCGGGCGCATTGCTGTCCCTGCCAAGACTTCATCGCAGGCGGTGCCTCCGATAATCACAAAGTTGTCAGAGAAGTCGGCAAACGCTTCTCTGAATTTTTCAAGACCTCCTACCATATTACTTCGTTCATCATTATTTCAATTTCTTTCTCAACCCGCGGGTCTTTATCATCTTTCAATGTCAGGTACAACGACAGTTTATCCACATAGCCTGAAGTGCCTAACGGTGGATACTTCCATATTTCGATGCGCTGGGTGTCCTCAAAAGAGTGCAATTCGGGTATGGAAGATTTGTGTTCACGCACCCACTCCGCAGTCAAAACTCTCGTCGGGACATCCTCCGGGGCAAGCATTGAGTAATGCGACAGAGCTGAGATTCCACCAATATTTCCTTCGGGAAATACATCCGATGTATATTCTATGCTTTTGATTGGATCAATCAGATTGATTGACGCCCTATTCCAAAGTTCTTTTCCAGACAGTTCAAACACAAGTTTCTTATTCCTGCTGCCTTCCAGACGAACCAATCCCAATGCTTCAAGTTGTTTTATGGATTTGGCGATTGTCTTATATTTATAAGGCACTTTATCCTCCAACCCTTTAAGAGACAATCCGTCAAGACTTTCAATCTGTAGATGATAAAGAAGAATATATTGGGTTGACGGATAAAACAATTCCTTAATCTCACTTTTTGTTGACCGCCTGTTGATAATCAATGTCGGCACAAATGCAAATTTATCGGCTACGACAAAATACACTCCTTGCTCCACCAACCGGTCACGCTCATAAGTCAATAGATTGTCAAAATAAAATACAGCCGGAATATGCTTGACGCTTTCAATTCTTTCCGAAATCTTACGACGCTGCACATTGGTATAATCCACGTCACCTTTGGCCACAAGTAAAAGCATAACCTGCCCATTGAACTCGAACTGCATCATATTGAAATTTGCAATGAGTTCAAGCCACAGACCTTTTTTGTCTTGAATGGATAGCTCTTTAAGCACTATCCGCTGTCCGGCGATTGTTATCTCTTTCATGTTCTCCAAATATTTTGCATTATTCTCCAATACGCGGAGAATAATGCAAAATTACGGAGAACAATTGGATTTTACAAATATATAAGGACTCAATGGTTGTTTTACGATACTTTTCACACTACTTCCACAATCTGTCCGGAGTCGAGGTAGTAGAGGAAGCCTCTGACGTTTTTGTGGCCGAGGTGTGAGAGCAGACCGACGTATTCCTTGACCTGTTTCAGATAGCGTTGCGGTTTCTGGGTTCCGCTCTTGAAGTCGATGACGTCGACATATCCGTCGGCTGTCCAGACGACGCGGTCGGGACGGCGGGAGTCGTCACCGCCGATTGCTATCGGACGCTCGATCATCACCTTTTCAAATCCTGCAAACCATCTTTCGGCTCTCGGGTCATTGACTCTCTGCATGATGATTGAGTGTATTTCAGCGATGTCGCCGGTGGTAAGTTCCTTGGCTTTTTTTGAATGTCGGAGATTGTTGATGGCCACACTGACATCGTTGACTGTTGTTATGTCGGCCATCGTGTCGTGGAGCATTATGCCTCGGTCGCGCGCATCCTCGATGTTGTAGTACTTGTCTTCAAGCGTTGTGTTGGCCCAGATGTTGCGCTGTGTGCAGGTGTAGTAGGCACCCATGTCGTAGAGTTCGGCGGGAGTCAGTGCTGTTTTGTCGGCTTTTTCTTTCTCTTCGGCTTTGGTTGGTGAGCCTATTGTCACAACTCCGTCAGTCATGGCAAAGGATGTGAAGGGAGAGATGCCGTCGAAACTGTCCTCGCTCTCGAGTTCACGGCAGAAGTCGGGCGTACACATTTCTATCGCGTCGCAGATGTCGGCCGACATGTTTTTCGCGCGAGCCGACGGCTCAGGCAGTCCGATGTGGAGTTCGTTGACTGCGCGGGTGAAGGCGACATAAAGCAGATTGACGGTGTCGAGTTTCTTCTGTGCGCTGACCTCCTCATAGCGGGCCTCGAACGGGGTGCCGCGCATAGCCGATGAAAGTTCAAGCGGGAGCATCGGGGGCAACATGTCGGACGGGATGCCGGGAATTTCCTTGATTTCAAACCATGCCGGTTCCGGACGGTTGCTCTCGGTCATCTCCGCAAAGGGTATGTGGACGCAGGGATATTCAAGACCTTTCGATTTATGGATGGTGAGGATGTTCAGTGCGCTTTCGTCCTGCGCTCCGGCAACGGGTGTTGAATATCCTTTCTCGTCCCACCAGTTGAGGAAGGAGCGAATGTCGCCATGTCCACGGCTGACGAATTCGGTGACGAGGTCCTGAAAGGCGTTGATATATAGATTCTCCGAGGTGAGCTGCGCTTCGGGGATGTAGGTAGCCACGATTTCCTCGACGAGTGAGATTAGGTCGACGGATGTGGCCGACATTCCTGCAAATGCCGTCTCCTCTCCCTCCTGATTCTCTTCGTTTGTTTCTGTCGGTGATTCGTGGAGCTTTATTGCTTTGACGAGAGCTGCGGATGATGACGCTCCGAGGCTTTTCTCGTTCTCGAAACTGTTGATGAGTGCGGCAATCTCGCGTTTTGTTTTCTTTTTTGGATTTGTTGCGAAATCAGTGGCGCTGATGAGGCGCAGACGGCTGACAATCAGACCTACCGTGGGTGAATTTCCGAGGAAAAGCGATGCATCGGATACGATTCGGAAATACGGGAAATCCGGATCGGCCTTGACGGTCTCCTCAAGATGCTTGATGATTGTGTTGCCTTCGTCGCGCTTTCTGACAAGGATGGCAATGTCGCCCGGCTTGTAGCCCGACGACAGTTGGCGGCGCAGTTCTGTCGTGAGATTTTCGAGTGCCTCTGGAAGCCAGTCCGATTTCTTTGCACCGGTGTAGGTCTTTACTCTGACGTAGCCACGGTGCGCGCTGTGTTTCTTTGAAATCTGCTGCGCGACGTTGGAGTATATCTCTTCGTAGCCGAGATTTCTGACGAGTGCCGAGAAGAAGGTGTTGTTGAACTGTATGACATCGGCCGATGAACGCCAGTTGGTGTTTTCCGCGATGCTGTCGCCACGGACGCTGCTGCGCCCCATCGCAAGGCGGTCTTTGTGTAGATTGTGGAGCAGTGAGGGGTCGCTGTTACGGAAACGGTAGATACACTGTTTCTCATCACCGATGACGAGGTTGTCATGGTCTTGCGAGAGGCTTTCGGCAATGAGCGGGTAGATGTTGCTCCACTGGCTGAACGATGTGTCCTGAAACTCGTCAATCAGATAGTGTTTGAACCACACACCGACCCTTTCATAGAGAAACGGAGCGTCCTCCTGCCCGATGATTCTCGAAATGAGTGCGTTGGTGTCGCTGAGCAGGATTGTGGAGTTTTCCCGGCGGTATTTGTCGATGTATTCCGAAAGCGAAGCAAGGAGTCCGAGTTGATAGAGGTTGGATGCGATCAGGCGCAGTGTCCCGACATTCTCAGCGCTGAACTTCACCATGTCGAGTGCCTTTGCCAAGGCTCCGTCGAGGTTCTCGGGTGGGAGTGGCGAACCCTTTTTCGGTTTCTTGTAGGCGGTGCTGATGTCGTCCATCGCATCGGCGAGGGTCTTGCTGTAGCCGTCGGGGGAGTAGCCTCCGTTGGCCCATTTCCGCAGCCCGTTGACTATGTGCAGCTTGACCACCTCTTTCATCCCTGTTGAGCTTATCATTTCGAGAGCGCTTTCACAGGCCTCTTCCGTCTGTCGTTTTATCTGCCGTAGCTGTGAATAGACACGGTTCTTGAAGTCGTTGAACTTTGTTTCATCTGACAGATAGCCGAGCAATGCTTCCTCGTTTTCGCGATACACGTCATCGGTAATCTTGTCAATGAACTTGATGAGGTTGCGATGAATCGGTAGAGAGCGGTTGAACACATTAAACGGCATTCCGTCCTCTATGAGCTGGGTCATGTAGCTCGACAGCCAGTTAATCAGATATGTCGTCCGTTTCGTTTCCTCGCCGTGGTTCAGATCCTGCAACAGTTTGTCGACACTCATGCCGATGATGGCTTCGTCGTTCAGTTCAAGCTCATAGTTTCCGGCAACCTCCGCTTCGCGGGCAAACGAACGCAGGATGGTCTGGAAGAATGAGTCGATGGTCGAGACGCTGAAGAAGTTGAAGTCATAGAGCAGGTCGCGCAACGCACGGGCTGCCGTGGTGCGCAGATCTTCGCGTGAGCAATTGAATGTCGAGCAAAGGTCGTCGGAATAGGGGCTTTCCTTTGTCCAGCCCTTTTCAAGTCCCGCAATCACCGCAAGTTCGTGGATGATACGGGTTTTCATCTCTTCGGTAGCCTTGTTTGTGAAGGTGATGGCAAGCACCGAGCGGTGCGCTCCACCTCCACGGCGGTTCAGTCTGTAGCGACCATCCTCGTCCTTGTAGCCAAGAATCAGTTTGATGTATTCGCGGGCGAGTGTGAAGGTCTTTCCGGAACCGGCGGATGCTTTGTAGATGTTGATCATTCCGAAGGGATGCTGTTTTTCAGATCACTAACTTATAGAGCTTCATTTTACTTTGTAGCCCAATTCGCGGAGGATGGCTTTCATTTCATCAGCTCTTTCTCCTTGAATCAGAATCTCACCTCCGCGCGCAGAACCTCCGGTGGAGAGGCGGGTCTTGAGTTTCGAGGCAACCGTTTTCAGTTCGTCGTCACCGCAGGTGAAACCGGCGGCTATTGTGGCGGTCTTGCCCTTGCGGCCCTTTCGGTCGATGCTGACCTCGATGACGTCGGCGGCTTTCTCGGTCTTTTCCTCTTCTGGGATGAATTCTTCATGCGAAAGCTCGCCTGAGCTAACTTTCTGGGCCAGTATGTCTTTCCAATCCATTTCTGTATGGTGTATGTGAATTATTCGGAGTGAATGTAGCAGGGGCTTACTCGCCGATTGAGTCCGGATGCTCGACATGGTCAATGTCCATCCCGACAGTGTCGTCTACATTCGGGTCGCAATCATGGTCGGTCGGGATTTCCCTCGGATTGTCGAGCGTATGGACAATAGTCGACAGAGTCATGGCATACTTGTCCTGGTCGTAAGGAAGGGATGTGTAATAGGCCCGTGCGGAGTCTGCATTGATGCTGAAAGCATCGCGGAAACATTGCACGGCATATTCTACATCCTCCGGATCATCGGAGCGCTCATTGAGCTGCATGTAGAGTATCGACAGTCTTGCCATCTGCTTTGCCTCCATTCCGGAATTACCTTTGTTTTTAAGGATATGGTTGCAAAGCTCGCGGGTGGCGCTGACATTTTCATTGGCCAGTGCGAGTTCAGCCGATGAAATCTGGTCGCTGACGGAGTCAGAACCGCCGCAAGCACCGAGCATCAAAGCTCCGCCTGTCACAATGCTGATTAAAAGCGCGTGTCTCATATAAATTGAAAAAGGAATAAATATCTTAAACTGAAACCTCTCAACTGACAACTCTCAACTGACAACTGAAAACTCTCAATTCCTCCTCTGATAGAGGTAGGTGATTCCGCCGGTCTCAAGCTGGAGGGAGAAATCGTTGTGCCCGACAACCTTCTGTGCCACTCTTGTCGGGATGTGCGCAATCAGAGTGCTGTCTCCTTCAAAAGTCAGTGATGCAGGGTCGAGGTCAATTATCAGCGAGTCATTTTCCACGTTCCATTTTCCCTCGACACTATAGGTCAGCACTCCCGGTTTGATTGCCCTGATGATGCAGCTTGCGTTTTTGTGCAACTCCATCACCGGTTCTGTCTGCGAAAGCTCGGTGTTGTAGTAGGTACCGACGATTTCCTTGGCCTCCTTGCTCAGATTAGAGCATCCGCACATCAATGTCAATGCGGCAAGTGCCGAGGTCAAACGGATGGATGGTTTCATTTTTGTTTGATTATGATGCTATTCTGTTATATCTTTTTTTTGTTGCTCCGGGTGCAGTCCCGGTTGAAGATTATGGTCAGATGCAACCGACGATTTCGTTGATGTCGCTGATGCCGTGGCGTTGGCAGTAATCCTCCATGTAGTCAATCACCTTCATGGTGACAGCGGGGTCAACGAAATTGGCAGTGCCGATTTCAATCGCTCTCGCACCTGCAAGCATGAACTCAATCGCGTCGCGTCCGTTCATGATGCCTCCGAGGCCGACCACGGGTATATTCACGGCCTTTGCAACCTGCCATACCATTCTCACGGCCACGGGACGTACTGCCGGTCCTGACAGACCACCTGTCACGGTCGAAAGATGCGGACGGCGTTTCTCGACGTCAATCGACATGCCCATTAGGGTATTGATGAGCGAGACAGAATCGGCACCCTCGGCTTCGACCGCACGCGCGATGTCGGCGATGGAAGTGACGTTGGGCGAAAGTTTGACGATGAGAGTCTTTCCGGGGTAAGCTTCGCGCACGGCCTTTGTGACGGCGGCGGCTCCGCTTGTGGTCGTTCCGAACGCCATGCCTCCCTCCTTCACGTTGGGGCAGGAGATATTGACCTCGATAGCCTTCACTCCGTCGAGCGGATGCAGACGGCGGGCGGTTTCGGCGTAGTCTTCGACATTGGCTCCCGAGACGTTGACAATGAGGTGCGATTTGTAATCCTTGATGCGGGGATAGATATGCTCGATGAAGTAATCCACACCCTTGTTCTGCAAGCCTACGGCATTGAGCATACCGGCGGGTGTCTCCACCATGCGCGGATAGTCGTTGCCCTGACGCGGATTGAGAGTCGTACCCTTGATGATGTATGCGCCGAGACGGTTAATGTCGATGAAGGGGGTGAACTCTTCGCCGTAGCCGAATGTACCGGAGGCCGTCATCACGGGGTTCTGAAGCTCAAGGCCTCCTATGTTGACTGAAAGATTTGCCATTTTATTCCCAAGTTAATTCGTTAATGTTGAACACCGGACCCTCGGTGCAGACGCAGACGTTGCCTTTGACTGTCTTTTCCACGCAGCAGAGACAGGCACCGAGTCCGCAGGCCATCATGTTTTCAAGCGAGACTTCGCAATCGACGTCGTTCTGACGTGCGACCTTTGCAACAGCTTTCATCATCGGTGCCGGTCCGCAGCAATAGTAACGTGTGGCCTTTTCCGACAGACAGGGATGGGCTGTCACGAAGCCTTTCACGCCCTCTGAGCCATCTTCCGTGCAGACATGCACTTTGCCGACGGCTTTGAAATCGTCGAGCGAGAGAAGATCGCCAACTGTGCGCGCTCCAAGCAGGAATTCAGGCTCGAATCCTTTTTCCTTGAGAACTTTTCCGAGATAGAGCAGGGGAGCCACGCCGACACCACCTCCGATGAGGATCAGTCGCGCTCCTGCAGGGGCCTCGGTCGAGAATCCGTTGCCAAGCGGCAGGAGCAGATTCAGCCGCTCACCGGCTTTCATATCTATAAGGGCGGAGGTGCCACGGCCTGCGTTACGGACGAGAAGTGTAAGGATGTTGGCTTGACGGTCCACATCGTTGATGGAGATAGGACGGCGGAGAAGGACTCCGGGAGTCTCCACTGCGACCTCTACGAATTGTCCGGGCAACATTTCGGGAAGTATGCTTCCGTCGGCCGGTGCAAGACGCATCTTGCAGTATGCTTCTCCGATTTTGCAATTGTCAATGATGATGAAATCTTTAACTTGTTTCATGGTTGACTGTATGACATTTTCAGTTCATTCAGACCGAAGATGCACGGCTGACCTGATTTATTGTCGCCGTGACACACTTCGACCACTACAAAAGTAATACTTTCCCCTCAAATTTCAAAAAGCACCGTCAAAAACATCTTCGGACACCTTATTTTTATTAACTTTGCCGGGAATTACCATGAATCTTTCGGATTACGATGGCCGTTATGCGGTTTCGGTATTTAAAACCTGTCACAGAAATCATCATAACAAATATAGAAATCACCTTAAAATTTAAAATCTTGCCAGTTATATGAAAAAACTTTTACTGTCAGTTTCAGCTATCCTCCTCGGTTTCGGACTATCTGCAACAGACCTTACTCCCGCTTTCCCGGGAGCGGAAGGCCACGGACGTTACACCACCGGTGGTCGTGGCGGTGAAATCCGTCACGTCACGAATCTCAACGACAGCGGTCCCGGTTCGCTCCGTCAGGCTCTCAGCGGTACGGCGAAGAAAATCATCGTGTTTGACGTGAGCGGCTATATCGACCTCCGTTCACAACTCAATGTCACTTCGAATACGACTATCGCCGGACAGACTGCTCCCGAAGGTGGCATCACCCTGCGCTACTACACTCTCTATTTCGGCAACTGCGACAACGTCATTGTCCGTTTCATCCGTTCGCGCCGTTCACAAGTCAAGGATGTCAACGACGGTGCCGACGCAACATGGGGCCGTAATCGTAAGAATATAATCATTGACCATTGTTCCTTCTCATGGAGTATCGACGAGGTCGCATCGTTCTACGACAACCGTGATTTCACTCTCCAATGGTCAACCATTGCTGAAGGTCTTGCAAACCCGGGCCACTCCAAGGGTGCGCACAGTTATGGCGGTATCTGGGGAGGTAAGAATGCTTCTTTCCACCACAATTTTGTGGCCCACATCCAGAATCGCGCACCGCGTTTCAACGGCGCCCGCTACGCTTGGACCGGTTATGATAAGGAGGCATATAGCTCGACTGTCGATGCCGAGCGCGTGGATTTCCGCAACTGTCTGATGTATAACTGGGGCAACGGCAACGGTTGCTACGGCGGCCCCGGCGGTGGCTACATCAATATGGTCAACAACTATTACAAGGCCGGTCCCGGTACAAAAAATAAAACCCGCGTGACGCAGGTCAGTGTCGCATCCGACGGTAATGCCGAGGGTTCAAGCCTTCAGGGCTATGCCTCGCGTTATTATATAAAGGGCAACTATGTCACCGCCGCGTCAAATCCGCAGGACTACGACTGGAGCGGCGTCATCTATGATTCCGGTCTTGTCACCAAGGACGGCGAGCGCTACATCAAGGATGCAGCCCATCTTTATGGCGAGAATGTTGACTATACTAACATCAATGGTGTCGACTGCGTTTCGCTGAAACTTGACTCTGCCATTGATGCGGGCGATGTGACCACCCACAGCGCAACCGGTGTCTATGACAAGATTCTTGATTATTGCGGTGCGTCGCTTTATCGCGACGATACCGATGCGCGCTACATGGAGGAGGCCCGTACAGGCACAACGACCTACAAAGGCAATGTGGCATACGTCGATGCCGATGGCAAGACTTACCCGACTTCAGGAACTTCCGGTATCCTTGACTTCATCAATGATCCTGCGAAGGATGAGATGGCCGGTACTGCAAGTTTCCCCGCGCTCCCGAGTGTCAGCCGTCCGGAAGGCTATGACAGCGACAACGACGGTATGCCCGACGCTTGGGAACTTGCCTACGGTCTGAACCCCAACGATGCTTCGGATGCCAAAAGTTTCACTCTCGATCCGCGTGGATGGTACAGCAATGTGGAGGTCTATCTCAACTCGCTTGTCGAGGACATCATGAAGGCCGGAAATACCGATGCCCTCACCTCTGTCGATGAATATTATCCTGAACTGAAAGGCGTGGAGTCCGGCATAAGTTCACCTGTGCTTGGAAGTCAGATTGAGCGCATCGAATACTACAACCTTCAGGGCATACGCCTTTCCGCTCCTGTGGAGGGTGTGAATATCCGTCGCATTGTCTATACCGATGGCCATATCGAAACCGACAAGGTGATAAAGTAAGGCCGTCACAAGAAACTCATTTACAAACTCGTTTCCAATGAAAAAACTCATCCTCCTTGGCCTGCTCGGCTTCTCGATGGCTTCATCGGTCTCTGCTGCAGTGCCGGAAATTCCGCGCGACACCTCCTTCACCGCCTATTCGACCAATATCAAGATTCGGAAGAAGCATCCCGAGGCCGTCCTTGTCAAACCGGAATTGCCTGCAGGCGTGAAAGCCTACGAGAACGTTGTCTATACCACCATCAAAAAGACCCGTTTCGGTGACCGCGACCTCCATGTCGACATCTTCCGCCCGGATGACGACAAGACCTATCCTGCTCTCATCATGATTCATGGCGGAGGCTGGAACTCAGGCGACAAGTCGTTGCAGGTGCCGATGGCGCAGCAGATTGCCGCGAGGGGCTATGTGACGATTCCTGTTGAGTATCGTCTCATTCCCGAGGCCGTCTATCCTGCCGGTCTCCACGACATAAAGACTGCCGTCCGCTGGGCGAGGGCCAATGCATCGAAATACGGGATTGACCCCGACCGCATTGCGGTGTCGGGCTGTTCGGCCGGTGCGCAACTTGCAACGCTTGTCGGAGTGACAAACGGCTCGAAGCGCCATGAAGGCAAGGGTGAATGGAAAAAGGTGTCGAGCGATGTGCAGGCTGTCATAAATATGGATGGTATTGCCACATTCGTGTCGGAATCAAACATAGCCGATGCGCGTGAACGCTTCGAGAAGAAGGGTCAGCTTCCGGTCAATGCACTTTGGCTCGGCGGACTCTATGAGGATTCACCTGAGAACTGGAAGGAAGCCTCGGCTCTTCTGTGGGCTACCCCCAAGTCGGCTCCCGTCTGCTTCATCAGCAGCGGGCTGCCCCGCTACAGCGACGGGCGCGATTCTCTCGTGGAGATTTATGATTCACTCGGCATCTACACCGAGCGTCACCGCATCCCTGTGGATGTCCATCCTTTCTGGTTCTTCAATCCCTGGATGAACACGACCGTCGAATATGCCTCGGAGTTCCTCGACAGAATGTTCAAGGCTGATTCACCGCAGCTACCGCGTCGCTACAAACTCACTGACTACGGTGTGGTGAACGACAGCACTGTCATTCAGACCTCTGCCATACAGGCGGTGATTGACCGTGCTGAGGCCGATGGTGGCGGAGAGGTGGTTGTTCCGGCAGGAACCTATCTCACCGGTGCCCTCTTCTTCAAGCCCGGGACATCCTTGCATCTCCACGAAGGTGCCGTCATCAAGGGCTCTGATCGCATTGAAGATTATCCGCTTATTCCCTCACGCATGGAGGGGCGGAGCATCTATTACCATGCCGCGCTCATCAATGCCTATCATGTGGATAATTTCACCATCGAAGGCCCCGGCACCATCAACGGTAACGGTTACAAATTTTGGGTTGAGTTCTGGGACAACGTTGAGCGTGCGCGTAAGGAAAACCGCTCATGGACCAACCTTGAAGTGCGCCGTCCGCGTCTGGTGTTCCTCTGGGGTTGCGACAATGCCCGTCTGAGCGGAGTGAGCTTGGTCAATTCGGCTTTCTGGACCTCGCACTACTACCGCTGCAACGACCTTCTCATCGAGAATTGTGAGGTGCAGGCACCCAAAGAGCCAGTGCGCGCGCCGAGCAGCGATGCCATTGACCTCGACGGTTGCCACCGTGTGGTCGTGCGCGGTTGTTATCTCAATTGTGATGACGACGGTGTCTGTCTGAAAGGCGGCAAAGGTGTCTACGCCAACCGTTCATACGAGAACGACAGTGTGACGGATGTGCTGGTTGAGGGCTGTGTGTTCGGTCCCAATCTCCACGGTACATTGACAATGGGGAGCGAGTGCATCCATGCCGACAATGTCGTGATGCGCAATTGCCGTGTCGATAACGATTGCTCTGTCCTGCGTCTGAAAATGCGCCCCGACACATATCAGACCTACGAGAATATCCGTGTGGAGAACATCACCGGACGCTTCGGCACACTCATCGAGATTCTGCCCTGGAAGCAGTTCTACACCCTTGAAGGTAGCAATGAGCATCCCGTCGGCATCATCCGAAATGTCAGCGTGAGCAATGTCACCGGATCGTGCGACAATCTTGGAGCCATAGCCGCCAACGCCAATGATATGGTTGAGAATTTCTCGATTTCGAATGTGAATGTCAAAGCCAAGTCCGACATTTTCCATTGCAACTATCCTTGGGTGCGCCTGACCGACGTGAAAGTCAACGGCAAAGCCCCGCAGATTGTCAGCGTGGAAGAGGAGATGAAAGACAAACTCAACTTCGACGCCACCGACCTCGACAAAAACAACGAGAAATAATTATCTAAAAATCAGGTTAACTGTACCTACTTATAAAAGTTATTCCATACAGGTTGATCCAATAAGTTCGGTCTCATAGTTGATTCCAAAATCAACTATGAGACCGAACTTATTGGATCATTTTGATTTACTTTTTCGGGAGGGTGAGGACGAAGCGGGCGCCTTTGGTGTAGGTGGTGTCAAGGTAGACGTCGCCACCGAGGATGCGCGCGAGCATACGGGAGATGGTGAGGCCGAGGCCGGCTCCCTGGGTTTCCTTGTCAAGTTTGACGAAGCGGTCGAAGATGGCTTCTTTCTTGTCGGCCTTGATGCCGATGCCGGTGTCGGTGACAGTGAAAATCACTTTCTCTGCGTCTTCGTCAATGCTATAGCCAAGGGTTATACTGCCTCTGACAGTGAATTTTGCGGCGTTGGTGAGGAGGTTGAGCAATATCTGGTGTAGGCGCTGCGGGTCGGTGAACAGACTGATTTGGGGGGAGGCTGTGTCGAACTGCAGGGCTACCGACGGGGCTACTCGGTGGCGCACTCCGTCGAGCACCATTGTACAGAGCGAGCGGAGGTCGGTCGAACGATTGTTGACAGGCACGGAGTTGCTGTCGATTTCAGAGATGTGGAGGACGTCGTTGACGATTGTGGTCAGGAGTTCGCTGTTCAGCTCGACAAGTGCAGTGAAGCGTTCGAGATATTTGCGGTTGCTTGCGTCGGCGCAATCGACAATTAGTTTCGAGTATTCGTTGATGGCTTTGAGCGGGGCGCTGACCTCGTAGCTCATGTTCTTGATGAAGTCGGTCTTCAGATTGTTGGCTTTCTGGGCCACGTCGCGTGCCTTGATGAGTTCCTTGCGCGAATTTTCAAGATTCTCGCTCTCGATTCGCAGGGCGTGGTTCGACTTGTCGAGTGTCTTGACGAGTGAGCGGTTCTTGCGGTTGAGGGTGAAAAGAACTATCACTGAGACGAGCAGGATGATGGCTGCTAAAATGGCAATGATGACTGTCAGACGCAAGGCTTTGGCTTCGGAGAGCTTTTTCTCCACGAAGAGGCGGTTGTATTTGTCGGTTATTTCCGATGTTTCGGAAATGACCTGGAATTCACGGAATTTCTCATCAAGGCGTTCGGTGAGATAATTTTCAAGCAAGGTGTTGTACTCACGGGATGCCTTTATGAGCGATTCATTGTCGCCGAGAGCCTCAGCACACTCGATTTCATATTTCAACAGACGTCGGTAGTGTTGCGCATTATAGGGGTTTGCGATAGCTTTCTTGATTAATGGCATCGCCTTGGCATAGTTCTTGTAGGAGAGATTGTAGTATATCTGCGGTCCCGGATAGGCAGCGTTGGTTTCTGATGCAGTATAGTCGCGTTCCACGATTTCCATCGCTGCATTGTAGTACTCTTCTATCTCATGAGGCGGGAGGACCGGGAAGTTGGAAAGGAAACGTGTATAGATGATGTAGCGGTTCGCGTCGAAATTGCGGTATTTTCGGTTGTTGGCCCTGTAGCGTTCCTCAAGTTGCTCAATACCTTCGAGAGTCTTTCTGTCGGCCTGCATGGATTTTTCATATTCTCCGTTGTCGCTGTAGAGAAGGGCTGCATTTACATAGTAGGCGTTGCGCAGAGCGGTTGCCGTCGGCGGCAATTCATTTATGTAAGTGCCAAGCTTATCGAGTTCTTTGGTGAGGAGATCTTTTGCGCCGAGTTTGGCAAGCATCATGCAGATAGCATCCTGAAGGACAATGCGGTCATAGAGGTCGGCCGGCGGCTGTATGGCCATTGTCTGGACGAGTTCCATCAGCAGGGCCTGACGCTCCTCGGCCTCAGAGACACGCGCACGGTAATAGTTTCGCTTGATTTTGATGAAAGCGCGGGTTTCGCGGAGTTCCTCGCGGTTGACAGCCATAATTTCCACATTGTCAGGGTTGGAGTAGCGCAGAGTCATGTTGGATAACTCTTTGAGCATGGAGTCGCTGCGCACACTCCGGTTGGCGAGATGGCGGATCATCTCAAGAGCTACGCTGGAGTTACCGGCGCGGTTCGCGACATGGAAGGCCTGCATACCGATGACGAATGCAGTGTCGCGAGGCAGGATGTCAAAGAGGTCACACATCAAGGGGAGAGAATCTTGCGCGTCGGTGGCTTTTTTCAGTTCGAGGAGGAGGGAATCGCTGACAGATTTGTTGGCGTAGCGGTCTCCGGCAAATGTCGTGGCCGGTGCCAGGGTCAGGGCGGCAGCTATTATGAGATTGCGGATTTTCATGAGGATGAATGTGAGAAATGTGTTGGTTGTCAGTTGTGTTGTATGGTAAAAGATATTATTGGCGGAATCAGACATCGAGTTCAAGGCCCGGACGCTTGACTATGGCAAGTATGTCGTCCGCTGTGTTCGCGATATTGTCAGCATGATTATCCTTAAGTTCCTTGATTGTGCGGAATCCCCATGTCACTCCGCAGGAATCGACGCAGGCGCGACGCGCGGTTTCCATGTCGACACCGGAGTCGCCGACATAGAGTACTTTTGATTTGCGGGTGGGGCATTTTGCAAGAATCTCGAAGACTATGGACGGATCCGGCTTTGTCGGGATGCCCTCCTTCTGTCCTTCAACCGCGCTCCAGTTAATATCGGGGAAGTAGTGCTTGATGAGCGATCCTACGGCTGTATGGTATTTATTGGAGGCGACAGCCACTTTGACACCCATTGCCGAGAGTTCGCGCAGCAGTTCGGGGATGCCGGGATATGGCACTGTGAGGTCGGTCTGATGCCGGTCGTAATATTCTTTGAAATGTTCGCGCACCTTCTCGACAATCTCCGCATTGTCCCTTAGGTCTTCGGGGAGGGCCCGCTCGATGAGGCGCGTGATGCCGTTGCCGACCATGTTGGGGTAGGTTGACAGGTGGTGCTCGGGGTAGCCGCAGGTGCGCAGAGCGTAGTTTGTGGCCGCTCCGAGATCGGATATGGTGTTGAGCAAAGTGCCGTCAAGGTCGAATATTACCAGTTGCTTCATGATGACTGTGATATTTTAGTTATACGGTGAAGTATGCTTTTTTATGCAATATGGCAGATGGAGCGTTGTGTTGGCGATGCTTCTGCCGGTGAATATCAGAACGGGTAGCCGACAGCGAAGTGGAAGGTCGCGTCGCGGTGCCAGTTCGGATGGATGATTGGCCAGTGCTCCTGTCCCTTGGCGGGATTGTGAGCCTTGAGGCCGAGGTCGAGTCGCAGGAGGAAATATGTGAAGTCAAACCTAATGCCAAGTCCGTAGGCAAGAGCGATTTGTTTCCAGAAAGTGTCGAAGCGGAACATTCCGCCGGGTTGGTTCTCGTAGTTGTGGATGGTCCAGATATTGCCGGCATCTACAAATGCGCCTGCTTCGAGGACCCAGAAGAGTTTGGCGCGGTATTCAAGGCTCATGTCCAGACGGATGTCGCCACACTGGTTGATGAAGTCGGTCACGGAGTTGCGGGAGTCATAACTTCCCGGCCCGAGGGTGCGGACACCCCATCCGCGCACACCGTTCGCTCCACCGGCATAGAAACGCTTCTCAAACGGCAGGACTGTAGAGTTGCCGTAGGGGACACCTATGCCTGCACCGACGTGGTAGGCAAGCGAATGACGGTTGTTGATGTTGCGTGTGATTGAATAGTCGACCTCCGCCTTGACATATTGCGAGTAGTTTATACCGAATACCCGGTAGGCACCGTTTCTTCTCTTCACATTGGAGAGCGATGAGATGGCGTAGAGGAGGTTGCCGGCGGTCTCGACGGATGTACGGATAGTGTAGACTGTCGGTTGGAGCTTGTAGGTCCGCACAATCGAGGAGGGTATGCGCTTGTTGGTGTTGTAGTAGCGGTATCCGAGGCTCATGATGAAGTGGTCCTCGTAGCTGTAGCGCAGGAGCGGATTGTCGGGCGCAATCTGGTCAAGGAAGTCGTTGGTGCTTTCCGGCAGGTAGACATAGTTGATATCCACAAGGTCGAAGTAGTGGCGGCGTGTGTTGCTGCGGTTGACCCATTTGTATTTCCATGCCGCACCGGCGATGATACGTGTGTATTCAGGGCGTTCCTGATAGTTGAACGATAGGGCGAATTCGGTGCTGACGTTGAGCCGTTCGCGCAGACGCTGCGATGCGAACGGGAATTCAAATTTCGGGAAGGTGATGCCGACCTCACCCGCATATTCGGTGTAGCGGTCGTTGATGAGGCCGTTGAATTTACCTGAAAGGCTCTCGTAGTTCATGCGCAGGCGCGCAGTCAGCAACTGCGAACCTTTTGCGAGGTTTCGGTGCTGATATGTGGCTCCAAGGCCGAATCCGAGGTCGCCTTCGGAGTTGGTTCCCTCCACGTCGAAGGTCACGGATTGCTTCTTGTTTCTTGAAAGGAGGATATAGGCGTCGAGCCAACGCTTGCCGTCGATGTCGGCCACAGGGACGAGCTCGATGTTGATGGTCTTGAGGATGCCGAGGCGCGAGAGGGCTTCGTAGGTGCGGTCAACGTCTGCAGCCCTGTAGAGCTGTCCCGGGATAAGGAAGCATTTCTGGCGCAGCGCTCCGGGATTTATGTATCGGTCCTTGCCGTAGATGACTTCCACATCTTTATAGCTGACGGTGTCGGCGACTGTAGTTTCGGTCATTGCACCACCGGGAGTTGAACCGTTGGTGATGAAGTAGATTTTGTTGATGTAGAATTGCTGATGTTTTGCCGTGGAGTCGGCAGTGAGTTTTCCGCTTTTCATGACCAGCGGAGGACGGACGGTGAGGGTCAGGTCCACTTCCTTTGAGTATTCCGACGTGTCGGCATAAAAGGTGATATATTCCTTGGTGAAGGAGTAGTATCCGTGGTTGCGGAGACGCTGCGTGATGAGTGCGCGCTCGGTGTCGAGCATGTCGCGGTCGAAGCGGTTGCCCGGCTGAAGGGTGAAGAGCGCGGAGTCTTCAAGGACTATGCGTTCGATGATGGTGTCGGGTATCTCGTAGGCGATGGAGGAGATACGGCGCGGTTCGCCGGTGGTCACTTTGTAGGTGACTTCGATTTTCTTTTTGTCGGGAAAAAGGAGTGTGTCGGCTTCAACCTGCGCTTCGAGGTAGCCACGGTTGACAAGTGCCTGTCTCAGTTGACGGATGGAGGCGTCTGTCTGCGCCTGCGAATAGATGGCCGGAGGTTGACCCATGCGGCGCACCCAGCGGTTGTACCATTTCGTGGAGTCCTTTCCGGAAAGGTTGTAGGTGCCGAGCTGAAGTTTCCAGAAGCCGAGCACCTTATGGTTGGGGACCTGTTTGAGATAGTTGTCCAGTTCGGAGACGGTCACTTCGTCATCACCCTCGATTTCAATATCGACTTTGTCAAGGAGATAAGAACCGTTAGGGACATGACGCGTCGAACTGCATCCCGCCAGAAGCAGGACCGCAGCAATGATTGGAAGTGAGAGAAGATAATGCGTGAACTTACACATGATTGATGCTGCAAAGTTACAATACCCGACGGAATCTACCAACAAAATGTAGAACGAAAGTGACAGCCACCGCATCTTTTATCGGCCAGAAGGAGTGTGCTTGACAAAGTTTAAGACTGCGGATTTGGATTATAGGGGCGGGTTTAGTAATTTTGCAGTTTGTCAGGAGAGGGTTTCTCCGGCGGGTGAAATTATAATCATTATTTCACATTTCATCAGTCCGTAAAAATATCATTTCATCAATTTATAATATTCTGAATAGAGTTATGAAAGGAAAAATGTCGCCAATGGTCATTCTGATCATAGTACTGGCAGGCTTATTGCTTATTGCAGTCGGTTTCGGTGTCACACAGGTTGCGTCGTTGAAGTCGCAGGTGCAGGAAGCCCAACTTGAGAATGAGGAACTTAAACTGTCCAACGAGCAGCTTCAGCTTTCAAACGAATTTGATGTGCTCAATGCCGAGTTCCAGCAGTATGAGGACCAGGCGCAGCGTCTTGCCAACGACACTATCCTTGCAAAATACACTGCCGCCAAGGCAAAGGTCGAGCAGCTCATGCAGGAACTCAAGAGCGAAAAGGTGAAATCGCAGGCACGCATCAATGAACTCCAGAAGGAAATCGCCACTCTCAAGAGCCTACTCCGCCACTATATCGCCCAGATTGACTCCCTGAACAAAGAAAATGCCGGTCTGCGCGCCGAGAATCAGGAAATCAAGAGCCAGAACGAGCGCCTGTCGTCGCAGGTACAGGCTGTCACCCGCACTGCCGAGACTCTCAGCGAACGCATGACACTTGCTGAGAAGCTCAACGTCACGGGCGTATCCATCACCGGTCTCAAAAAGAATGGCAAGACAGAAAAGAACATCACCAAGGCCAAGCAGCTACTTGTCAGCTTCACGATTCCCCAGAATAACTCCACTCCTGTCGGTGAAAAGACCATCTATCTGCGAATTGTAAACCCCGAAGGCCAGTTGCTCGGCGGTGCCGGTTCATTCTCTTTCGAGGGCAAGTCGATACCTTGCACTGCGCGTAAGCCCATCGAATATGCCGGCGACGAGATTCCTGGCGTGAAGATGTATTGGGATGTCAACACAACCCTTACTCCCGGTGAATACACCGTCGAACTGTTTACCGACGGCTATCGCCTTACCTCGCGCCGGTTCACATTGAAGAAATAATCCTCCCTCTCAACAATCACTCTCCGATTCTCATCCCCCACATGGAACATTTCTGGCACATAGTCACAAGCGTAGAGCTGACCACTACCTCTGCAATTTTCCGTATCACCGTCAGTCTGCTTCTCGGAAGCGTGATTGGTATAGAGCGTAAACGCAAGGGGCAGATGGCCGGCTTGCGCACATTCTCCCTGATTTCGATGGGAGCATGTATTGCCATGATGCTTTCGATCTATGTCTGCCAGGAGACGGTCGGGCTTCTTCGCGGCGACCCGAGCCGAATCGCGGCACAGGTGCTGTCGGGCATCGGTTTTCTCGGTGCAGGCACCATCATCCAGATGAAAGGCTCGGTCCGCGGTCTGACGACTGCGGCCGGAATCTGGATTATAGCTACAATTGGCATGGCCGTCGGTTGCGGGCTATATCTGATAGCATTCGTGGCTACGATACTCGTGCTTGTGGTGCTGACCATCCTCGAACAGCTTGAACACCGTGTGAATGTCGGTAACGAGGCCCGTACGATAAGGCTTAAAGTGCGGGGAATCGTGAAGACAATCAAGCCTTACCGCGATGTGCTCGAACGCTACAACATCCATCTTTCGCGCGTCTATGTGGAATATGACTATGAAGGGGAAACAACGCGGATGAATCTTCTGATTCTTATCCGTGAGCATTCCGACTTCATCGAAGTGTTTTCGGCGCTGCATGATGTCCACCCCACAATCTCAATCTCGCTCTCAAATCAGGCCGATTTGTCCTGATACATACTGAACAACACTACTCACGTCAATCTGACCCTATCACTCACAAATGATTCTCAACTTGATTCTCGCCAATGCGGCTGCCGCGTCCGAGACTTTCAATGTCGAGGGACTTATCCGCGACCTTGCCTTTATCCTTATCCTCGGAGCTGTCACAACTCTTCTGTTCAAATGGCTGAAACAGCCGGTGGTGCTCGGCTACATTGTGGCCGGATTCCTCGCCAGTCCGCATTTTGAATATCTCCCGTCGGTGTCGACCGAGGAGAACATTGAGTTTTGGGCGCAGATAGGCATCGTGGTGCTTCTGTTCTCGCTTGGACTTGAATTCAGTTTCAAGAAGCTGGTCAATGCCGGAGGGTCGGCTGTGGTCACGGCCTTGTTCATCGTCTGCGGAATGATGGGGGCCGGATTTGCCGTAGGGCATATACTCGGCTTCTCCCACATCAACAGTCTTTTCCTCGGCGGAATGCTCTCGATGTCCTCCACCACCATTATTATAAAGGCATTCACCGACCTTAACCTACGTCACAGGAAGTTTGCTTCGCTCGTGTTTGCCGTGCTTATCGTGGAGGACCTTTTCGCAGTGTTGATGATGGTGATACTTTCGTCAATCGCAATCAACAACAGTGTCGAGGGAGGGGAGATGCTCTATAGTGTCAGCAAACTTGCCTTCTTCCTTATTATATGGTTTCTCGTCGGGGTGTTCGTGCTGCCGTCGCTTCTCAACTCGCAGCGCCGTTTCCTCAATTCGGAGACTCTGCTTATCGTAGCTATGGGACTTTGTCTCGGAATGGCTGTCTTTTCCGTCGCCTGTGGGTTCTCACTTGCGTTGGGCGCGTTTGTCATGGGCTCGATTCTTGCAGGAACCAGTTTTGCCGAACGCATCGAGAGGGTCACACTTCCGGTTAAGGACCTCTTCGGTTCGGTGTTCTTCATCTCCGTGGGCATGATGGTCAATCCGCATATCATTGTCCAGTATTGGGCGCCTATACTTGTGCTGTCGGCGGTGGTCATAGTCGGTATGATATTCTTCGGCACAACCGGCATGTTGCTCACCGGCCAGTCGCTCCGTGTGGCAATCGAGTCGGGCTTCTCGCTGACGCAGATAGGCGAGTTCGCATTCATCATCGCATCGCTCGGCATGTCGCTCGGTGTGCTTGACCCGCAGATTTATCCCATCGTGGTGGCTGTGTCTGTCATCACGACCTTCACGACGCCATATTTTATCCGTATGGCCGACCCTGCCTGCGATTTCGTGGAATCCCATCTGCCGAAAAGATTGCATTTCCTGATTGACCGATACACGAAGGATGCGACAACCTCTGCGAGCGCCACCAAGCAGCTCTGGTCGTCGCTGTTCAAGCGTTATCTCTGGCGAGTGGTGCTCTATTCGATGGTGCTGATTGCACTCTGCATAATCTCCCTTGATTATCTCCGCCCGATGTTCGTGGGGCTGTTCCCGAGTTGGGGACGGTTCATCACTACGGTTGTAGCACTCGTCATAATGTCGCCCTTCCTGCTTGCAATGACCTATCCGGCATCGAAAAAGACTGAGCGCGAACGATTGATTGCCGCCAATGCCAAGTATGATGTGCCGCTTATCATCATGACCATTGTCAGGCTGCTCATTGCGATGGTGATTCTTGTCTATCTTCTCAGCTCGATTTATTCGATGACTGTTGGCTGGACCATCGGTGTAGGGCTGTTCCTCATTCTGGCGTTGTCGTTTTCAAAGTCGGCCCACAAGCGAATGGTCAGAATCGAGTCGCGCTTCATGGACAACCTGAACGAACGCGAACTGCGTCGCAGCGGAGCCAAGAATCGTCTCGTCCCCAACATGCACCTTGCTTATATGACTGTCGGCTACAAGTGTCCGTTCGTCGGTGAGCAATTGAAGAATTCAGGCCTGCGTGGGCAGTTCGGCGTTTCGGTCTCGTCAATACAGCGTGGTGGAAAGATGATTATGGTACCCGGTGCAGACGAGAGGGTATTTCCCGGCGATGTGCTCGGTGTCATAGGAACGGATGATGAGATTCAGAAGCTTCTTCCTGTTGTGGAAGCCAATGAGGATGAGGCTTCGGATACAACTCAGACCGATGTCAAACTGACCGGTATACGTCTGAAAGCTACCTCACCTCTAATCGGAAAGACCATTGCCGGGTCAGATTTCCGCAATGTGTGGGAGGCTCTTCTCGTAGCTGTCCAGCGTGGTGAGGACTATCTTCAGCCGGATGCTTCAATCATATTCGCTGAGGATGACACCGTGTGGGTTGTGGGAAATCTCAAGCGTATTGAGCCTATCGCAGGCTAAATGGCGGGGTTATTGGCTTTATTTTCACTTTGATTTGGAAAGATGGATAAAAGATTGTATCTTTATCGCATCAACCGATGAACTTTTTCCAATGCGGAACGTTTTAACATTGTAAAACCAATAACCCTAAAAATTATAAAAGAAATGAAAGCTTTAAACATCGTGCTCGCAGTAATTGGCGGCGCAGTAGCCGGCGCTACAGTAGGTCTTCTCCTTGCTCCTGAAAAGGGTGAAAAAACTCGTGACAACATCGTGAAGTATCTCGAAAGCAAGGGTATCAAGCTTCAGAAGAGCAAGCTCGAAGAACTCGCCGACGAAATCGCTGAGGAAATCAAGAAGTAATAATAGCCGAAAGCGCAAATTTACTCTCTGATTTCAACAAAACCAATTTTGTGACACTCAATTAACACCATTTACGCTATGTCAAATTTATCATTGCTTTATGCCTTCATCGGCGGTGCTATCGTAGGTGCCGGAGCCGCAGTCCTTTTTGCACCTGAAAAGGGTGAAGATGTGCGCGCCCGCATCACAGAGTTGCTTCGCAAGAAGGGTATCATCTGCTCGGACAATGAGATTGATGCCCTCGTGGAACAGCTTACCACCGAAATTGACGACTAATAAGGCATATACAACCCGACTTGAACACTAACACGCAAGCTCGTGTCGCACATATATCTTTCCGGCGTATGTGTGGCGCGGGCTTGAAGTCGGAAATATGATTCACATTCTCATTATGACTGAAAAACAAAATCAAATCCACACTTTCTGGACTGAGCTGAAGGAGACGTGTAAGCTTAACGTCAATTATGCGAAGTTTACCGCTGCCGAGAAACTGACACTTCTGCTGACGACCATCTCTTTCGCGCTCGTCGGTTTCGTGTTGATTTCGCTGCTTATGTTCTTCCTTTCCATCGCCATCGTGCGCTGCATTGCTACGGGGGTAGGCCTGATCTGGGCTTACTTTATAATGTGTGGTTTCTATGTGGTGCTTCTCGGTGTGGTGATTGCATTCCGCAAGCAGCTTATTGTCAATCCCATCGCGCGTTTTGTCTCGCGTATATTCTTTAATCCCTGACATTTAACCTCACATTTCTATGGCGAATACGAAAGAACTTCCTCACGAGAAGCCTGAATGGTCAGGCTATACTCTCGAAGAGTTGCGATATATGCGCGCCTACACGGTTGCGCGCCTTGAAATCAACCGTGACCGTCTTCAGCGAAACTTCGCAGGACTTAAGGATGCCGGCCCTGTTTCGAAATCAGGTATGCTCGGCAAGCTGCTGGGTACTCTCAGCTATATTGACATTGCTCTGCTCACATTCCGAGTCGGCAGCAAGGCCTTCAAGGTCGCCCGTTTCCTCAAAGGTAAGAAACGCTGATTGTCCGGGGTGGCGCTGACTACGCAGTGCGCCCATGTCCCTGTCACCGCTTATCTTTGTCATTGAATTCAATAATAAATTGTGCTTATATAAAGTGAACGATTATGTAGAAGTGCGTCTGGATGCCACCCCGTGTGACGAGACGCGTACCGACATTCTTGCAGCGCTCCTTGCAGGAGCAGGTTTTGAAAGTTTTGTTCCCGATCCGGAGGGACTGACGGCCTATATAAAGGCTGAGCTGTATTCCAAGGATGCCGTGGAGGCGATTTTGGCTGATTTCCCTATGGAAACGAGTTTCAAACTCACCGATACCACGGTTGAAGGACGTGACTGGAACAGCGAGTGGGAGAAGAATTATTTCCAGCCGATTGTCATTGATGACCGCTGTGTAATCCACAGTTCATTCCATAAGGATATTCCGGAGTGTACCTACGACATTGTCATTGACCCCAAGATGGCTTTCGGAACAGGCCATCATGCCACCACTACACTTATACTGCGTCAGTTGCTGTCGAGGAATCTTGAAGGACTTAAGGTCGTTGACATGGGTACAGGCACCGGTATACTTGCCATCCTTGCATCTATGCGTGGTGCTGCGAGGATTGATGCTATCGAGATTGATGAGTTTGCATTCAACAATGCGGTAGAGAATGTGCGTCTGAATTTTGCCGAGAACATCTATCTGCATCTTGGCGACGCTGCCAAGCTTTCGCTTATCGGCAATGTGAATCTGTTCATCGCCAACATCAACCGCAATATAATCACCGCCGACCTCGCCGCTTATCGTGCTACGCTTGTTCCGGGGGCAACTATGCTTCTCAGCGGATTTTATGAAGAGGATGTCCCGGTGATTCTCGCCGTGGCCGAACCGCTCGGACTTAAATACAAGTCGCACCAGGTGCTTGACCGCTGGACTTGCCTTGTGCTTGAAAATTAGAAATTTCCGGATCTTCCGTCCAAAAAATATATGAGGGTGTGCAATGGTTATTGCCACATACCCTCTAAAATGGGACGATTCATGCGTTTTGCAGTTGTCAATGCACGCGTGTGGGTTGTCCCTTTTCTTGTGCCTTCCGATTTGTGTTACTGTCCGGATGTGTTAATTTGTTCCTTTTTCGCATTTATTTTCCATAATGGAATGTGGATTTTGATGGACTTTATGAATTTTTTGCGTAATTTTGCACTTTGTTTTCAGAATGTCGTGATTCTTGTTTAAAAACAGTGCTTAAAAACATTGTATCCGATTTTAGATAATTGAAGCAAAAGCCCCGTATGAAGCGGGGATTGGTGTGCATATAAAGAATTAGGTTATACATATAAGGTAAACGCAAATGAATTTTTACGGTTCAATTGATTTCAAGCCGAAATTGGTTTCGGCTCTGAGAGATTATTCAGCAGACAAGTTCAAAAATGACCTTGTGGCCGGTATTGTGGTGGGCATTGTCGCCCTTCCGCTTGCCATCGCCTTCGGTATTGCCAGCGGTGTCAGCCCGACGGTAGGTCTTATCACAGCCATCATCGGCGGTTTCATCGTTTCGGCTGCAGGTGGTTGCACGGTGCAGATCGGTGGCCCTACCGGTGCATTCATCGTGATAGTCTACAATATCATTGCCAATTTCGGTCTTGAAGGACTTGCTGTGGCCACGTTCATGGCCGGTCTGATACTTGTGGCTCTCGGATTTTTCCGTCTGGGTACCGTCATCAAGTTCATTCCTTATCCCATTGTGGTTGGTTTCACAGCCGGTATCGCGCTGACGATTTTCTCGACTCAGATTAACGATTTCTTCGGCCTCGGACTTAAGAATGTTCCGAGCGAATTCATCCCGAAGTGGGGAGCCTATATCTCTAATTTCGGAAGTATCGACTGGACCACGCTTGCTGTTGGTGTGGCTGCCCTCGCCATCATAATCGTGACTCCTAAGGTGTCGCGCCGACTTCCGGGTGCGCTTATTGCGATCATCCTCGTCACGGCTGCCGTCTCGCTCATTCCCGGTGTGAATGTCGAGACCATCGGTGACCGATTCGGCTCGATGTCGACCGACATTCCCCAGCCCCACGGTTTTGAACTCAACATGGCGACTATCAACCGTCTTCTTCCCTCGGCATTCACCATTGCCATTCTCGGTGCCATCGAGTCGCTTCTCTCCGCCACTGTGGCAGACGGTGTGACAGGTACACGCACAAACAGCAACACCGAGCTTATCGGTCAAGGTATGGCAAACATCATCGTGCCTTTCTTCGGCGGTATCCCAGTGACCGGCGCAATCGCACGTACAATGACAAATATTACCAACGGTGGCCGTACTCCGGTCGCAGGTGTCATCCACGCGATTGTTCTCTTCCTCATCTTCCTTTTCCTCATGCCCCTCATCAATCTTATCCCGATGGCATGTCTTGCAGCGGTGTTGATCGTGGTGAGCTATAACATGAGTGGCTGGCGCACCATCCGTTCTATCTTCCACAACCCGAAGAGCGACATTTCGGTGCTTGCAGTCACCTTCCTCCTGACCGTCATTTTCGACCTTACCATCGCTATCGAGATGGGTCTGCTTCTCGCCATTATCCTCTTCCTCCGCCGTGTGATGGAGAACACTGAAATCAAGGCTTACTCCGGTCAGCTTGACATTGACGAGGGTTCGGAGATGGCACATCATGAGGTGCTGAATGTGAATCCCGGTGTGGAAGTGTATGAAATCGACGGCCCGTTCTTCTTCGGTGTGGCTACCAAGTTTGACGAGCTTATGCGAAACACTATCGGTCGCAAGCCTCTTGTCCGCATCATCCGTATGCGTAAGGTGCCTTTCATTGATTCCACCGGTATCCACAACCTTGAGACTCTCATCAAGTCTTCGCAGGAAGAGGGAATCCATGTAGTGCTCTCTGGCGTTAAGGAGAATGTGCGCGCCGCGCTTGTCCATGCCGGTGTCAACAAGCTCATTGGTGAGGATCATATCTGCTCACACATCACCAAGGCTGTCGAGATGGCCAATAAGATTGCTCCTGTAGCTCCTGCTTCGACCGTCACTGCTTGATGCAATCCGGAAGTAGTCCCGGGACGGAACTCGGACGACAATAGATAAAAACGAAAGCCACGGCATATCAAATGTGAAAGATATGCCGTGGCTTTCGTTGTGTCTGGCTTGTCCTTGATGTTGAGGAGAGCGGAAGGAGAGGGAAATCAGCAGGAATCAGTTCCTTGTGTTCAGTCTGATTGAACCTCCGACTGACTTGTCGATGCGCGAGTCGCGGACAGTGAAGGTAGAGCCTTTGATTGCGCCTCCTGACGATGCCGAGAAGGAGCCTTTGACGGAAGTTCCGCCTCCAAGTTTGATTGTGGCTCCGGACGATGCTTCGCAGTCAATGTCCTTGGTTGTGGCGGTTGAGAGAGAGATGGCGGCACCGGATGATACGTCGAGTTCGGCTTTGTCGGCATTGAGACTCTTGATATTGACAACTGAACCGGAGGATGCGTCCACTTCAATCTTGCGGCAACTGATGGCGGAGAAGTTGACGACAGCACCTGAGGAGACATCTATTTCCATTTTTTTGCTGCCGGTGTTCATTGCGGTGTTGCAGCGGATCGATGCGCCGGATGAGGCTTCAATGTCGTCGACCATTGGAGCGATGACGGTGACCACCACGCCTTTGATGCGGTTGCCGGAACGGCTCCCCATTTTGTTGGCTTTAGGGGAGATTTTGAGAGTTTTTCCACTGATGCGCACATCCACTTCATTGATGCGTTTTGTGTCGCCTGTGATTTTTACCGTGCGCTGACCACCGGATGTGGGCTGATAGATGATCTTGACACCTGCGCTTGCGTCGAGGGCAGAGAATGATTGCTTGATGTTGAGCACACGGGTCTCGGCTTCTGCAGTGAAGGCTGCAAGCCCGGCGATGAGGAGAAAGAGTGTAAAGATTGATTTTTTCATCGTCTTTAGGGTATTTGGGAGATTAATAATTCAAGTAGAGGCACCGTTTCGATGCATTTACATATATAAGACGTGAAAGAATGTGAATAGTTACACTCTAATGCTGAAAATTTGTTTATTTATCAGTAAATGGCTCATGTTCAAGCCATTTTTTTTGCTCGGTCAAAAGGAGTTGTATCATAATTCAATATTTCCGTTTCTCGATACAGAAGTAAAAAAGTGCATAAGAAACAAAAGATATATTTTTGTAGGATTGAGAGTTACCTTCATATCCATTGTTGTAAAATCTTTTGTCCCTTATGCTCTTTTGTGCTTTTGTATCTCTTGTGTCGGTTCGATACAGTTCCTTTAAGGACCGTTTATACCTGAGCGGTTTTCTTTTTGGAGAAAAGGCGGTCGATGATGGCAGCGAGGGCGCCGTCGCCGGTGACGTTGCAAGCTGTACCGAAGCTGTCCATCGCGATGTAGAGTGCGATCATCAGGGCTACCATCTGTTCGTCGAAACCGAGGATGGACTGCAGGAGGCCGATTGAGGCCATAATGGCTCCTCCGGGAATACCGGGAGCTGCGATGATGGTGATTCCGAGCATCCCGATGAAATGGCAGAAAAGGGAGAGGTCATGGGGCTGGTTGTGCATAATCATCAGAGCAAGGGCGCAGGCTACAATTTTGAGGGTGCTTCCGCTCATGTGGATGGTCGCGCAGAGGGGGATGACAAAGCCTGCGATGTCTTCACTGACGCCCATCTTTATGGCCTGTCGGAGTGTCACGGGGATGGTGGCTGCTGACGACTGTGTGCCAAGGGCCGTGAAGTAGGCCGGGAGCATGGTGCGGAGCATACTGAACGGATTCTTCCGCGCGAAGAGGGCGGCGATGCAGTATTGAATCACAAGGATGAGGACATGGAGGATGAAGATGATGACGATAATCTTCATGAAGCATTTGAGTATCATCCCGACCTGACCCTCCATGGTCATGTTGAGGAAGATGCCGAAGATATAGATGGGCAGGAGGGGGAGGATGGCAGCATCGATGGTCTTGGAGACGATGTCGCGGAATTCCTCAAAGCCTCTGCGCAGGGCCGTCCCCTTGACAAAGGCCATTCCGAGACCGAGCATGAAGGCAAGCACGAGGGCCGTCATGACGGTCATGAGCGGTGGCATCTCAATGTTGAAGTAGGGGAGTACCTTGGTCGAATCCTCGGCCAGCGCTATTCCCTCTTCTCCACCGATGAGAGAGGGGAAGGTCAGTGAGCCTGTGAAATAGGAGAGCAGTCCGGCCATGAAGGTTGCGAAATAGGCGATGGCGGCGGTGACGAGGAGGAGTTTGCCTGCACGTCCTCCGATGTCGGCAATGGCGGGGGCCACGAAGCCGACGATAATCATCGGTATCATGAATCCGAGGAATTGGGAGAAGATGGCATTGAACGTGGCCATGGTGCTGGCAAACCACATCGGGGCGACATAGCCGATGGCTATGCCGACGACGATGGCTATGAGGATTCGGGGGAGGAGTCCGATTCTTTTCATGGGTGGTGCTGATTGGGTGGAAGTGGAATGGTTGTTCAAAGGGCGGCTGATGTTCTCCAGAGGGCAGAGGACGCATCGGAGGGCATACGCCAGTCGCCTCGGGGTGAGAGGCAGACGGAGCCTACCTTCGGGCCGTCGGGGAGGCATGAGCGCTTGAACTGCTGTGAGAAGAAGCGGCGGAAGAAGGTGGAGAGCCAATGGCGGATGGTCTCGTCGGGATATTCCTCAGCGGTGAAGGCGTGGCGGGCGAGGAGGTAGATGCGTTCGGGAGTGAAGCCGAAACGGAGAGTGTAGTATAGGAAGAAGTCGTGGAGTTCGTAGGGGCCGACGAGGTCTTCGGTTTTCTGCTTGATGTTGCCGTTGCTGTCGGCCGGGATGAGTTCGGGGCTGATTGGGGTGTCGATGATGTCAAGGAGGCATCGGCGCACGGTTGAGTCAGCGGGAGCTTCATCAGCAAAGTAACCGACGAGGTATTTTACGAGTGTCTTCGGTACGCCTGCATTGACTCCATACATCGACATGTGGTCACCATTATAAGTGGCCCATCCGAGGGCGAGTTCCGAGAGGTCGCCGGTGCCGAGGACTATGCCTCCGGTCTGGTTGGCTATGTCCATGAGGAGGAGTGTACGCTGTCGAGCCTGAGAGTTTTCGTAGGTGACATCGTGGATTGCGGGGTCGTGGTCAATGTCTTTGAAGTGTTGGGTGACGGCGGCTGCGATGGAGATTTCACGCATCGACACACCGAGGCCTTCCATGAGTTCGACGGCGTTGGTGTGGGTGCGGTCGGTGGTGCCGAATCCGGGCATGGTTACTCCGATGATGCCCTTGCGGTCGAGCCCGAGGCGATCGAATGTGCGCGCTGCGACGAGCAGTGCAAGCGTGGAGTCGAGTCCTCCGGAGATTCCGACGGTGAGGGTGGAGCAGTGGATTGCGTCAAGGCGCTTGGCAAGGGCAGCGACCTGGATGTTGATGATTTCCTCGCAGCGTTCGCGGCGTTCGGTATCGGATGAGGGTACGAAAGGATGAGGGTCGACGTAGCGCATGAGTGTGCGCGGTGCGGTGGTTGTGCACGGGGTCGTTTCTTCAGCTTCGCAGACGCAGGATCGGTCGTGACATTCGGCTTGCGCGCAGTCGGCAAAGGTGGTGGTATGGATGCGGTCGCGGTCGAGGGCTTCGATGTCGATGTCGACAATGGAGGTGTTGTCGGCAGGATCCCAGCGACGGTTGGCTTTGAGGATGGTGCCGTTTTCGGCTATGATTGCTTTGCCGTCGAATGTGAGGTCGGTGGACGATTCTCCCCACCCGGCTCCGGCGTAGGCATAGGCGCAGAGGCAGCGGGCTGATTGCTGACGCAGGAGCGATTGGAGATAGGCGTATTTGCCGATGAGGTCATCGGAGGCGGAGAGGTTGAGGATGACCTGTGCGCCCTGCATTGCCAGACGCGATGATGGTGGGATCGGAACCCATAGGTCCTCGCAGATTTCGATACCTATCTTTGCCCCGTTGGAACTGAAGATGCGTCCGGTTGACATTTCGAATTTTTCGCCCGCGATGTCGACGCGGAGGCTTTCGCCTTCCTGCAGAGGGCGCCACCAGCGGCGCTCGTAGAATTCGTTGTAGTTGGGAATGTATGTTTTGGCGACGAGGTCAACACGGCCGTTGCGGATGAAGGCGGCACAGTTGTAGAGCGCGCCGGCATGGCGGACCGGGAGGCCGACTGCGAAGTGGAGCGAGAGTGTGCGCGAGAGGTCGCGAAGTTCGATGAGTGCTTTTGCGGCGGCATCGAGCAATGTGGAATTGTGGAAGAGGTCGGCACAGGTATAGGCGGTCAGACACATTTCCGGGAAGACGGCTACTTCAACGCCGTTTGCTTCCAGTTCGGTGAGTTTGGCTTTGATTTGAGAGAGGTTGAAGTCAACGTCGGCTACCCTTACGGTGGGGGCGGCGGCGGCTACGCGTAGGAATCCGGAGTGCATGGGCTCTGTTGTGAGTTTTGAGTTTTTAGTTGTCAGTTTTGAGTTGACAGTTGTTTGGAGTTGTCAGTTGTGAGTTTTTAGTTGACAGTTGTCAGTTGTGAGTTGTCAGTTTTGGGTTGGGAGGAGGGTTGTTTGCTGTTTTGGGAGAGTTGGACCACGAATTTATGAATAATTTCTCGATTTTTGCCCATCTCTGTTGATATTTTTGGTGGAATGGTTTAACTTTGCGGTAATGCAGTTCTTTGACGGGACTGTGCGACTGACCTTTGACGCCTTAGTAGAGAAACAGATATGCACACGGATTTCATAAATCTTGGCTGGAACGGACTGTGGTGGAGCCTCGCTGTAGGCTATGCCGTGCTGATCCTCTGCGTCATTGCCATCGTCATCAGCGAGAACCGCAATCCGCTGAAGGCGTTGGGGTGGGTGACAGCGTTGCTGCTTTTCCCGGTGGGGGGTGTGGTGCTCTATTTCGTCTTTGGTCGCAGCATCCGCAATGTCAGGATGATTTCGCGGCGCAATCGCCGCAAGCTCCTGCGCCATGAGGGGACGCAGCCTCTGCCGAAGCTCGACGGCGCGCTGTCGCCGGAGAACCGTCAGCGCATCCGGTTGGCCTACAGTATCGGTGGCGCTAATCTCTACACCGGTAATGACCTGCGTTTCTTTTCCGACGGTGCATCATTCTTCGAGGAACTTTTCGACGACCTGCGCCATGCACGGGAGTATATAAATCTGCAGTTCTATATTATTGCTTCCGACCCTCTTGGCCGCCGTCTGCGCGACATCCTCATCGAACGTGCCCGTGCCGGGGTGAAAGTAAGGGTGATTTATGACTACATCGGGTCCTTCGATGCGCGCCGCCATGATTTCTTCCAGCGCATGAAGGAGAACGGTGTGGAGGTCCATTCCTTCTTCAAACTCTCGTTTCCCTCCCATGTCAACCGCCTCAACTGGCGCAACCACCGCAAGGTTGTTGTCATCGACGGGCGCGTGGGCTATATCGGAGGCATGAACGTGGCCGAGCGTTATCTCGGAGCTTCCTCCCCCGGCGGAAAGTGGCGCGACTCGGCTGTGCGTATCACCGGCCCATGTGTCGGAGCGTTGCAGTATCACTTCGCTGTCGACTGGAAGTTCATGGGCCACGATCTCCTCTGCGACCCTGTGAAGGCTCCGGATTTTCGTGGGGGAGCGCCGGATGTCGAGGATGCCACGCTTCAGGTGCTTGCCTCCGGCCCGAATGACCGTTGGGGCAACATGACTTTACTTTTCTACAAGGCCATTTCAACGGCGCGCCGTCGCGTATGGTTGCAGACTCCATATTTCCTCCCGAGCGAGGGACTGCTGAAGGCGCTTGAGAGTGCGGCACTCGCGGGGGTTGACGTGAGGGTGATGATGCCGCGCCGCTCTGATTCGCGGGTGCTGACTTTTGCATCTCATTCCTACGTCGAGGAGTGTCTGCTTGCGGGAATCAAGGTCTATCTTTACGATGCGGGAATGCTCCACGCGAAGGTGTTGATAGTCGACGATGATTTTTCGACTCTCGGCTCCACCAATTTCGATTTCCGCAGTCTGGAGCATAATTTTGAGGAGAATTTGGTGATGTATGCTCCCGGGGCAAACCGTGTGCTTGCCCGCTCGTTCGAGGCAGACGCGGCGGAATCGACACGCCTCAGACTGGCCGACTGGAACCGCCGAGAGCGTTCCCGCCGAGTTCAGGAATCGGTCTATAGGCTTCTCAGTCCGATATTGTAGTTTTTAGTTGTGGGTTTTTAGTTGTAAGTTTTTAGTTTTTAGGGCGATACAGACGGACATAAGAGCAGAAGTTTCAGAAGAGTTTTGATTTTCAGGATTAGGAATGTGAATATGAGATTTAAAAGTTTGATTTCACGGTTAGTTTTTGGTGTAATGGCGCTCTTCTGTGTGTCGTCGTGTGGCCCATCGGAAGTTGGGGAGACCCTTGCGGATGTGGAGAGATTTATGGATGAGCGTCCTGATTCGGCACTCGCGGTGCTTCGTGGTATTGAGGTGAAGGATATGAACCGCGCTTCGGACCGTGCGCTTTATGCGGTGCTGTTGACGCAGGCTCTTGACAAGAATCACGAGCCGCTTGCCGAGACTGATTCCATAATAAGCGAGGCGGTTGAGTTCTATTCGCGCCACTCGTCAGATACACGCCGGTTCATGCTTGCAAACTATTTCAATGGACGGGTGAAGTATCAGACTGAGGATTATCCGGAAAGTCTTGTGGCCATGTTCAAGGCACATGATCTCGCGACTGAAATCGACGATAAATTCTGGATGGGAATGTCGGCAAGAGGAATTGCGGATGTGTATCGCAGTACATATAACGCTGCTGATGCAGTGCGCTATTCTGAAATTGAGCTTGAAAATCTCAAGCGGACTGATAAATATGCCTATATCCACTATGCAATGTTAGATTTGGCAATTTCGTTATGCAACAACCGTGAAATTGAACGAAGTCAACAATTGTTGAAGGAAATTGCAGATTCCGCGCATGTGTCAGGTGATACATTCCTCTATAATGAGGCGATTCGCTCAATGGCTGTGTCTTATATCTCGGAAAATGAAAATGATAAGGCTATTGAGGCTTATAATGTGATATTTGCTTCCGGAAACGCGACCTTAAAAGACTCTATATATTTAGGTGTAGCATATAGTAGGATAGGTATGGCAAAAAAAGGTATGGACTTGTTTAAACACATGGAAAAAAGTAATAAATATGATTATTGGTTGAGATACGAAGTTTATAAAAAAGCAGGAATGATTGATTCCGCATTTGTAAATTTAGAAAAAATGAATGCTGAGGATAACTCCTCATTTATGGGGCGAGTAAATTTGGGATTGGCTACTTCATTAGCAAAATATTACGATTTGTCTAAATATGCTAATGCTATGGAGTTGAAAAATGCGCGTATGTTATCTGTGGGAATATTCATAGGTTTTATGATTATTTTATCTGTAATACTTTATTTTATAATAAGATATTATAGAATTTACAAAGGTAAGATGCGTCAAAATTATCTGTTGGCTAAAAATCTAAGAGAAGTGTTATCAATGAAAAAAACAGAATGTGTCGAAGCTCAGAATACTGTGCGGTTATTGTTAGATAAAAGGATTGAGATAGTTGAGACGCTTTGTAAAACATATAGAGATCAGGATAATTCTGCTTTAATTTACAGGCGGATTGATAAGGCAATGAAGGATTTCAGAACTGAAATAATGAGCAAATCCAGTGGTGTAGGACATTTTGAATCACTGGTGAATCAGTATTACGATAATGTGATGCGGGATTTAAGGTCTGAATTCCCTTCTTTGAAAGAGGTTGATTATAATGTCTATCTTTTTTCGGTTTTGGGATTTTCGTCAAGTACGATTATGTTTTTCCTTAAGGAAGAGAAAGTAGAGGTTATTTACGAAAGAAAACGAAGGATGAAGGATAGGATTAAACGATTGAGCAAATTTAAGCAAAGAAAATATTTAAAATATTTTGAATAATTTAGTCTTTAGTTCTTGTCATTTGTATAAAGCATAGTGACAGCTATTAATTGATTTTCAGCTGATTCTATGCAGGATTGCGTGGCCACCAAAAAAAGCTTTTTGGTGGCCACGCAATTGCTTTATAAATAGCGAGTTACGAAGATGAAGACCAGAAAAATAAATATTCGGCGATTTGGTAGTTATGAATGTTTTGTCCTAAATTTGTCGAAGATTCAAAACCAATTAAATAGTAACATGAATAAAATTATTTTGACTATTTCTTTTATGTTCGGTGTAGCTTTATGCCCGCATCAGATAAAAGCTGGAGCCGAAAACAATGGTGTTAAGACTTGTGATAATGTTGTGAGATTGCAGCAGGATGTACCAAGTAAAAGACCATCATCCCCTGCAAAGTACAGCATCGTGTGTGAGTATTCAAGCGGCTATCTAAGCTTTAAATTTCCACCGAATGTGGATGCTGTCAATATCATATTAGGGAATGAAATGTTTCCTGTATGGGTCGGATTTGTTAACAAAGTGAACCCGGAGGTTGAAATTCCTGAACTGCATGGGGAAGTACAGATTGTGTGCATCACAGATTCCGGAAGTATGTTCAAAGGAGTCTTGCAGTTTTAGTCATTCCATGAACTATCCATTAAGAAAATAAACTTGTAAAAACCAATAATACCACAAATGAAAAAAGAAATTTACTCTATGCTTGCATTGGCAAAATTGGATTATAATATTATCGCATTATAGAAGTTGTATATATGGATGGTATTTATGGAAAGATTGCATGAATCTCTCTATAAATGCTGCCTATAATCTTGTAGGATATATTAAACGTTGTGATATGTTAAATTCGAAGTTCCTGATTTTGGTGTTTTCATTGTTGATGATTTCGTGTCATTCTGATGAACCGGATTCTTTTTGGTGGGATGCGGCTTCCGCTAAGATTATAGAGCGGGATCTTGGCAATCTTCATCCTAAAAAGGTTCATTCCGAGCTTTTGTTTGGACATGTGGAGGAGTGTGATTTCAATGTGGTTGTAGATTATCCTGCTGAATGTAAGGAACGATTTGTGGCTGCATATTTTTCGCATGTAACTGCAACAACATCCATACTTCATTTGATTATCTCGCCCAATAATAGTGTGGTGAAGCGTGAAGCAGAGGTGATTGTCACCATCAATAAGCAAACTAAACGACTGAAAGTGGTGCAGAGGGGTGAAGAGGGTATATTGGTGACACAATCGGTTGCCGATCTGTATGAAAAGCGTGGTGGAACTGTTCCTTTCGATTTTTCGGGTATACTTACCGTAAAATGTCAATCCGATGTGGAGCTTTCGGCATCGCTTGTCAGTGAGGATGAGACTCCGTGGTGTGAAATGGAGTCATTTTCAAAGCTTGATGACGGAATCAGCTATGAGATTAAACTCCGTGTGGCTAAAAATGTGGGTTTGGGACGAATCGCAGGTTTGAGGCTTGAGGCCATTTCGGAAGAGGTGAAGAAGTTGCCCATACAGCAGGATCCAGCTCCATTCGATGATGAGGTAGTTGTGAAAACTACCCGAATGGGACAATTATGGGGTATGCTTGGGTTTGACAGGGAAAACTTCGGAAGAATATCCACACTTAAGATTGAAGGCATCCTTAATATGCTTGATATGGCCATGCTGGCATGGTGCGTGAATAAAGAAAATGTTGCAGAGGGGAATGTCAAGCTTGATTTAGGGGCTGCTCATCTTGCAATCAAATATGTTGATAATTATTATGCTAAATTCGGGGCTTCTTCAGGAGTGCTTGAAAAGGTGAGGCCCGAGGGATGGCAGGATGAGCGAGTGACTCCAAGGCTATTTTACGGTTCTACTGCTCTCGGTGAAATTATTCTGCCGGGCAATACCGAGTGTGTCGGGCTGAGCGCATTCGAGGAGTGTCGGTGTCTTTCAAGAGTGCAGGTGCCAAACGCGCTTTCCGTTATCGAAGGAAGGGCTTTTTCCGGTTGTAATAGACTAAAGACAGTGGCCATCGGAAAGAATTCCTGTCTGAATGAAATTTCGGATGGAGCGTTTTTGTGGACCAATATAGACACTATGTATTTACCTGAGACTTGCAGCCTTGAATCCGGCAGTTTGGGCATAGTACAGAATCTTTATGTGTGTTGGGATGAGCCGCCGGTGACGGGATTGAATAAGGTAAGGACGCTTTATGTCCCTTATGGTTGTAGGGAAAGATATCAGAAGTGTTATCCATCCAAAAACATTGTGGAATGGGATCCTGATACTTATGAGATGTAACTCATGTTAAAACTAATAAATATCTGAAACTATTATGAAAAATTGTCTTTGGCTTGTATTGGTCGCGTTGTTGTTTGCTTCCTGCAAGGAGGATGATGATTCTTCTTCGATAAGATTTGCAGTGGGGCAGGAGGATGTGTGCGAGACCGGAATCAATTTTGATTGGGAAGAAGGGGGATGGGCAACGGCTTTTACCTGTAAGGGTGGCATACAACCGATGGTTTCTTCTGAGATGTCGGTTGATGCGGGTGAGAAGTGGATGGAGGTCAAGAGTAAAGTGTCGGCAGGGTATGGAGAATTTGCCGTCATGGTCGAACCGAACCGCAGCAGTAAGATCCGTACGGGAGTGGTCACGATTACTGCAGGGCGTGAAATCAAGGAGATAAGGGTGACCCAGGACTGCTACGGAGGTCTCATTGTGGATCGGAAACCGCTCAGAGTGAAAAATAGCGGTGGAAGGGTCTCGTTCAGAATGTGGGCCAAGGGTAAACCAAGTGTGACGCTGCCTAATTTTGAATGGGCGGAGGTTGTTTCCTGCGAAAAGGATGAGGATGGCAATTATGAAGTTGTGATTGAGGCTGAAGACAACAGTGGCGGCTTCGGACGCATATTGCCTTTGCGAATATCGGCCAACAATCCGACTCCCATCGAGGGGTCTATCGATTTGCCATTGATTCAGGATCCGATGCAGTTTGGCGATACGGTTGTCGTTGTTAATTTGGGCTGTAGCGGAAAACTCAGCGTTTTGCTCGGAGAGGATGCTGCAAATATCGGACGTATAAAACATCTGGAATACCGTGGAGATTTGGATGATTACGATATGGGGCCTATTTTTGACTTTCTCCACCAGAGGGGTTCCGATTCCATCTCGATTGACTTGTCGAAAGCCAGCTTCAAGGGGTGTGCGCCTTCACCGTACTATTACTACACGCCTTTGACGCTCGTAGAGGGAATGCGGATTCTTTATGATGATATAATGCCGGATGGTATGTTCAGAGACATTGACAGGCTGGTCGAATGCCGGTTGCCAAAATATTTGAGGAATATAGGCAGGCGCGCGTTTGAGGGATGTGTCGGGTTGAAACGGATTTTTATTCCGCTGACGGTGGATGAAATAGGCGACAATGCCTTTGCCGGGTGCAGAAACCTTTGTGAAATCTATATCCATAAGCTGTCTGATATGAGGAAACTTGGCGACCGGGCATTCTTTACAAACGGGAGCGTAATTGAGTCATTGTTGTTTCCGGTATGTATGGAGGCCACTTCAAATGCCTTGAATGGACTTAAGGTGAAGAACCTGTATCTGGAGCAGGATACTCCTCCGGCGTGGATACCGGCAAGAAGCACACGGATTGACTCGCTCTATGTCCCCGCAGGAACTGTCGAGGCTTATCGCTCCGCTCCGGGATGGGGAGATGTCCCTGTCATCCTTCCTATTCCCGATGGATTCTGGAAGGAACCGTGGACAGAGGATGAGCCGGAGTGGTGGAAATATTGAATCCCGGGGGGCGTCAGGCGCCCCTCCGGGATTTGACAATAAAAAACGAAGGGTGGCCTCACGGTCATCCTTCGCTGCTTACACATAGTACTTAACGTCAGTGGATTTATAAATGTCTAATAATGCAAATGTCTCTTGATTTGTGGTTGAGAGTTTGTCTGTCTGTAACATTGACGGGGAGCCGGATTGTTTTACCTTTAATGTTTTTGAGCATTGCGCCCCTTCGATGTTGATGCAAAGTTATACTTTAATTTTGAAAAAACCTAATGGTGATTGTCTGCTTTAAAACACAACTTTGCGACATGTAGGAACCATGAGAGGGTAGTAGCGAAAAATTGACATTATCAACCCTTGGAGGCTTGCATTTTGTTAGGGCAGCGGGTGGGAAAGGCGTTAAAATGTAATTAAGTTAAAAAGTGTTAAGGCTTACTTTCCGTTTTCGATATATATCCGGATGTGGCGTGGATTTGGGGAGTATATAAAATAGGTGGGAACCGATTGGGACGGATTGGGGAAAAATCACTAACTTTGGGGTCGCGTTTTGCCGCCGCAGGTCCCGGAGGGTTCCGGCAGCGGCATTGGAAAAGGTTGGAGAGACGTGCAGCCGCAGGCTCCGCGCGTTTCCCCACCATACGTACGCTCACTCTCATACGCACAGAAGAAGATGAAAGAAGACAACAACAACAGCAGCAACAGCAACAATACGAAAATCGTGTCGGTCGGACAGATTGACATCGGCCTTCCCGCCGAGCGTCCCGAGCCCGACCTTACGGATCTCCCCATCATCGCCATGCGCGACCTCGTCCTCTTCCCCGGGGTCACATTCCCCATCACCCTTGCCCGGGAAAGCTCCGTCGCCACAGCCGCAGCGGCCTCCTCGGGCCATATCCCCGTCGGCATCTTCTGCCAGCGTGATCCGTCGACCGAGAGCCCCACGCTCGCCGACCTCTATGACCTCGGCGTGGTTGCCGACGTCCTCAAGACCTTCGACCTCCCCGACGGCACCCACACCGCCATCCTTTCGGCTCGCGGCAAGGTGCGCATTACAGGTGAGGGACGGGGCGCCGCAATCCCCGGCGCCCTCTCAGCCGAGGTCAAGCCTATCCATGACTCCACCTCGCGCCAGAGCGACAAGGAATTCATAGCCCTCGTCGATGACATCCGTCAGACGACGCTCAACATCCTCCATGCCGGCAACGACAAGATGAGCGATCTCGCCTTCAATATCGAGAACATCCCCGGCCCCCAGTTGCTCATCAACATCATCGCCACCCATTCGCCCTTCCCCGCCGACGTGAAGATTGAGCTACTGCGCAAGAACCGTATGAAGGACCGCGCTCAGCTCCTCCTCAGCCATCTTGCCCACAGCGAGGAGATGGCCGAAATCCGCGCGGAGGTTCACCGCAAGGCTCGCCGCAACATCGACGAGCAGCAGCGCAACGCCTTCCTCCAGCATCAGTTTGAAGTGTTGCGCGAGCAGCTCTACGGTGATGATGACGATTGCAGTGCGCTCGAAGAGAAAGCTGCCGGGCTTGACCTCCCTGAAAATGTCAAGCGCACTTTCGCCAAGGAACTTGAAAAGCTCCGCCGCCTCAATCCCCAGAGCCCTGACTACTCCGTGCAATATAGCTACCTTCAGCTCCTCACCGATCTCCCGTGGGGAAAATACAGCCATCTCGACGCAGATTTCCAGTCGGCCGAACGTATTCTCGACGAGGATCACTACGGACTCGAGAAGGTCAAGGAACGCATCCTTGAACAGCTTGCCGTCATGATGAACACCCCCGATGGTCGTTCGCCCATCATCTGCCTTGTCGGAGCACCAGGCGTGGGCAAGACCTCCCTCGGTCAGTCGATAGCCAAAGCACTCGGCAGGGCCTATCAGCGCGTATCGCTCGGCGGTCTCCATGATGAAGCAGAGATCCGCGGTCACCGCCGCACCTACATCGGAGCCATGCCCGGACGCATCATTGATGCCATCCGCCGCGCAGCCACCTCCAATCCGGTCCTTCTTCTCGATGAGATTGACAAGACCGGAAGTGACTTCAAGGGTGATCCCTCGTCGGCTCTGCTCGAAGTCCTCGACCCGGAGCAGAACAGCCATTTCCACGACAACTACGTCGATGTGGACTATGACCTCTCGCACGTCCTCTTCATCGCCACAGCCAACACCCTCTCCACCATCCCCCGTCCGCTCCTCGACCGCATGGAGATTATAGACATCTCCGGCTATCTACCAGAGGAGAAGATGGAGATTGCAAGAAGACACCTTGTTCCCCGTCTCGCCGCCGAAAACGGTTTCGGAAAGGATGAGATTACATTCTCCGACGCAGCCCTCACAAAAATCATCGAGAGCTACACCTCCGAGAGCGGAGTCCGTCTGCTCGAAAAGGAACTCGCGAAAGTTGTCCGCAAGATTGTGCTCGGCAAGATGCGCGGTGAGGCCTATCGTCTTCATGTCGAACCGGAGGATCTGCGCCGCTACCTCGGTGTAGAGACCTACACTCCGGAGCGCTACGAGGTGTCGGATACCCCGGGCGTTGCGACCGGTCTCGCATGGACGGCTGTCGGTGGCGAAATCCTCTTCATAGAATCCTCTTTCACCCACGGAAAAGGGGAGAAGCTCACCATCACCGGCAACCTTGGTGATGTCATGAAAGAATCCGCGGTCATAGCCACACAGGTGGTCAAGGCCCGTGCCTCGCGCTACGGTATGGATCCCGAAAGTTTCGACAACCGTCAGCTCCACATCCATGTCCCTGAAGGTGCCATTCCCAAGGATGGTCCCTCGGCAGGTATCACCATGTGCACTTCCATCCTTTCAGCTCTGACCGGACGTCCCGTGAAGCCCCGCCTTGCCATGACCGGCGAAATCACCCTCCGTGGGAAGGTTCTCCCCGTCGGTGGCATCAAGGAGAAGATACTCGCAGCCAAGCGCGCCGGAATCACCGACATCATCCTCTGCAGCGACAACCGCAAGAACATCGAGGACATCAAGCCGGTCTATATCGCAGGCCTTACGTTCCACTACGTCTCCACCATCGACGAAGTTTTCGCGATAGCTCTTGCGGAATAGTCCGGACGGATCGCCCGTGCTGTTTCCTTCAGATAATCTCAACCAGAAATCAACCCTCTATATAATAAGGTATGAAAAGAATCCTCCTCCACATCGGGCTTATGCTCATAGTCGCCGTAGTCATCGGCTGGCTCTCCATGATGTGGCTCGATGTGTGGACACGTCACGATCAGACAATCACGGTTCCCTCCGTCAAGTCCATGACCTATGAGAGCGCCGCGACCACGCTTGCCACGGAAGGTCTTGTGGCTGTCCTCAGCGACTCCGTCTATGACCGGACCACCCGTCCCGGAACGGTCATCGAGCAGAACCCGAAGGTCGGGACAATCGTCAAGGAAGGCCGTGAAATCTATCTCACCATCAATGCCTTCTCTCCCAAGATGGTCACACTCCCGACACTCACCGACATTTCCTTGCGTCAGGCCAAATCGATTCTTGAAGGTCTGGAGATAAAGAATGTGGTCGAGAAGCGCATCCCAAGCGAGTTCAAGGATCTTGTCCTCGGTGTCTACTATAAAGGACGCCGTCTTTCACCGGGTGCGCGTGTCCCTGTCAACTCTACCATTGAACTTGAAGTGGGGCAGGGCCTGACAGACGTTTACGAGGACACCGACAGTGTGGCTGAAGAGGCCGTCCCGACATCCGAACAGCTTAACCTTTTTGAATGACAGTCATGAAAGAGGTTGAGAAAAACATGGCCGCCACATCGGTCCCCGGTCCGATTGCTCCGTTTGACGATGCAGATATTGATGCCGAGGAGCTTGACGGGGCTGACGACGGAGGTAGCGGAGAACTGTATGAGCACTTCCGCTTCACCGTTGACAAAGGTCAGCAACTGTTGAGAATCGACAAGTATCTCGTCACGCGCCTTGAAAAATCCTCGCGCAACCGCATCCAGCAGGCTGCTGATGCGGGCTGCATCATCGTCAATGGTAAGCCTGTCAAGTCAAACTACCGCGTGAAGCCGCTTGACGACATCCGCATCGTGATGGACCGTCCGCGCTACGAACTGGAAATCATTCCGGAAGACATCCCCCTTGACATTGTCTATGAGGACGATGCACTCCTTGTGGTCAACAAGCCTGCCGGTCTCGTTGTCCATCCCGGTCACGGCAACTATTCCGGCACCCTTGTCAATGCCCTTGCATGGCATTTCCGCGACAATCCCGATTACGATGTGAGCGATCCGCGCCTCGGTCTCGTTCACCGTATTGATAAGGATACATCCGGACTGCTCGTCGTGGCCAAGACCCCCGATGCCAAGACCCATCTCGGCAAACAGTTTTTCAACAAGACAACGAAGCGCGAATACAACGCACTCGTCTGGGGTGTGCCTTCACCCTCTGTGGGCCGAATAGAAGGCAATATCGGACGCAACCCCAAGGACCGACTGCAGATGGCAGTGCTTCCCCCCGACGATCCTACGGGTAAACATGCCGTCACACACTACGAGGTTCTTGAGGATTTCATCCATGTGGCCCTTGTGAAATGCGTCCTTGAAACGGGGCGCACACATCAGATCCGCGTCCACATGCGCCATATCGGTCACCCCCTCTTCTCGGATGCACGCTATGGCGGCGACGTCATCCTCCGTGGCGAGCGCAACGGCTCATATCAGAAGTTCATAGGTAACTGCTTCGAGCTTTGTCCCCGTCAGGCCCTCCATGCCAGAACCCTCGGATTCGTACATCCGGATACGGGAGAAGAAATGTTTTTCACCGCCCCGATTCCCGCTGACATGACCGCCCTTATTGAAAAATGGCGCGCCTATACTAAAAATAGCGGAAAATAGGGTGAGAATCTTCTTCTCCCAATCGGTTGGAGGGGTATTTGTCAACTCTTTGTCGATTCAGGTGTTAAAATAACGTTAAATCACTTGACATCGGCTTCCGCAGGTTGTAAATTTGCACTTTATTAATTATTATGGCAAAAAGGCGTCATCACTTAATACCCTTGTTCACCACTCGTGCTACCGCGACCCTTTCGGTTGCGCTGGTTCTCTTCATCCTCGGACTTGCCGCGTTCATGGGGATAGCCGCCCACAAGGTCACACAAGGGATAAAGGAGAACATGGGCTTCGTTGTCCTCTTCAACGAAGATGTGACTGCATCGGATATTGATGCGGTCAAAACGCGTCTTAAGAAAATGACGGGTGTGCGCGAGACGATATACTCGTCGCCTGATGCGGTGCTTGACCGTTGGCAGAAGATGGTCGGGGATGATGAAGACATAATCAAGCTTGCCGATGTCAATCCCTTCGTCGGAGAGATTGAGGTGAAGGTCTTGCCGGCCTATGCATCGACCGACAGCATCTCCCTTCTGACAGCGCCGATAATGCTCATGCCGCAGGTGAGTGAGGTAAAGGTCCACACGGCAATGGTTGACCGCGTGAACGCCACACTGCGAAGCATATCAATGGCTCTTGTCTTTGTTGCGATTGCATTGCTGACGGTATCGTTCATTCTTATATTCAATACAGTCCGGCTGACGGTCTATGCCCGCAGGTTCACCATCTATACGATGAAACTTGTCGGTGCCACATCCTCCTTCATCCGCCGTCCGTTCCTTACGGATAATCTGATAAACGGTCTTGTGGCCGGTTTGATCGCATCCATAGCCCTCGTTGCGACGGTATATTACGGCAGCACCTACGAGCAGGAGATTTCCGGTCTGATAGAGTGGGAGCTTGTTGCCGCCGTCCTCGCGGGAGTTATTGTCACCGGGATGCTGATATGCCTCGTCGCGGCTATCTTTGCCGCCAACCGCTATCTGCGTCTCTCGTATGATGAAATGTTTAAATAAAAAATATAGTAGAAATGGCTATTAAATCTACGCCTAAGGGCGAAAACGACGAATCGCGTCTGCAATTGGAAAGTGAGAGCCGCCTTCCGCTGCTTAAAATAAATTTCATACTCATGGCCATTGCGGGTGCGATGATCGTGCTCGGTTTCTGTCTGATGGCCGGTGGCGCTACGGATTGGGATGCGTTTAACGCGGATATTTTCTCGACCCGCAGGATTGTTGTCGGTCCGACGATAGCTTTCCTTGGATTCCTCTTCATGGGCTTTGCAATAATGTATAGCCCTAAGAGCAAAAAGAACTGAAAAACAGTCCTCCGTCCTCACGTTTAACACACATATATCGAATATTAAACACCCTCTGAAATCTCATTTTTGAAATGGATTGTATTGACGCTCTAATCTTAGGTATAGTCCAGGGACTTGCCGAGTATCTCCCCATCAGCAGCAGTGGCCATCTTGAAATCTGTCGAGAAATTCTCGGCCTTAAGCTTGCCGGTTCTGACGCTCTCGAATTTGACATCGTTCTCCATGTCGCAACAGTCCTCAGTACCATCGTGGTGCTTTGGAATGAATTTGTGCCTCTCTGCAAGTCCTTCTTTACAATTGCGAGAGACGACAAGTTTTTCTATGTCTGCAAGATTCTTCTTTCGTGTATTCCCGTAGCTATTGTAGGCCTTTGCTTCAAGGATTTTGTGGAGCAGTTTTTTGGAGACGGTCTGACTGTTGTCGGCTACTGCCTTCTTGTGACAGCCGCTCTCCTGACATTTGCATTCCTTTTCCGCAATCCCCAGCGTGAGCGGGTTGAAGGCATCAAAGGTCACGACATCACATGGTTTGACGCTTTCGTCATCGGCTGCGCACAAGCTGTGGCAGTTCTTCCCGGTCTTAGCCGTTCCGGTACAACCATCGCTACAGGTCTCCTCCTCGGCGACAAGCGCGACAAGATTGCACAGTTCTCTTTCTTTATGGTCATCATCCCCATTCTTGGCGAAGCGCTTCTCGACGTGAAGGATATGATTGGCGGTGAGGGTGTGAATGAGGCTGTCGGGATGTGGCCTATGATTGTCGGTTTCTTCGCTTCATTTATTGTAGGATGCATTGCCTGCAAGTGGATGATTAATATTGTGAAGAAAGGCAAGCTTATCTGGTTTGCTGTCTACTGTTTCTGTGTAGGTCTCCTTTGTATCTTCTGGTAATAAACGCCTATGGATTTCGTTACAGGAGAAATACTCTATATTGACAAGCCTCTGGAATGGACCTCGTTTGACGTGGTCAAACGTCTTCGCGGTGTCTTGCTCCACCGTCTTCACCGTAAGAAGTTCAAGGTTGGTCATGCCGGGACGCTCGATCCGCTTGCAACAGGAGTGATGGTCGTGGTCACCGGAAGGGCGACGAAACTGATTGAATCCCTCCAGGCAGGTGTGAAGGAATATGTCGCAACCGTTAAGCTTGGCGCTACGACCCCATCGTTTGACCTTGAGACCGAGATTGACGCAACCTATCCCACTGAGCATATCACCATCGAAAAGATCCGCGAAGTCCTTCCCAAGTTCACCGGAAGGATAGAGCAGATTCCGCCGGCATTTTCCGCCTGCAAGGTTGATGGCAAGCGTGCCTATAAGATGGCCCGTAAGGGTCATGAGGTCGAGCTGAAACCCAAGGTGCTCGTGATAGATGAGATCGAGCTTATGGATTTCAACCCTGATGAAATGGTGCTGACGCTGAGGATTGTTTGTAGCAAGGGCACCTACATCCGTGCGATTGCCCGTGATTTGGGCGAGGCTCTCGGTTCGGGCGGTCACCTCATAGGATTGCGGCGTACCCGCGTCGGGGAGGCTGTGATTGACAAGTGCCTCTCAGTCGAGCAGGCTGTCGAGCTTATCCGCACCACGGACATCACTTTTCCCGACGACGATCAGGCAGGTGGCGAAGAGTAGGTGTGCGTTTCATCCCTTGTATGATCCGTTGAATTTAAGGATAGGTTACATTGAATTGCCAACGGGTATTTTTTTAATAGATAATTCAGAAAAGAATATATAAGAAATTTTTTAGCATGAAGCTTTCTCAATTCAAATTCCGGCTGCCGGAGGAACTTATCGCCCAGCGTCCCGCTCCCGAGCGTGACCAGTCAAGAATGATGGTCGTCAACCGACGCACAGGCGAGATTGAACACAAGATCTTCAAGGACATCATTGATTATTTTGATGACGGTGACCTCTTTGTCTACAACGACACTATGGTCTTCCCGGCACGTCTTTATGGCAATAAGGAGAAGACAGGCGCCCGCATCGAGGTGTTCCTGCTTCGTGAACTGAGTGCGGAAAACAAGCTGTGGGATGTTCTTGTCGAGCCTGCCCGCAAAATCCGTATCGGCAACAAGCTTTATTTCGGAGACGATGAGTCGATGGTTGCGGAAGTGATTGACAATACAACTTCCCGTGGCCGTACACTCCGTTTCCTCTATGACGGTCCTCACGATGAGTTCAAGAAGGAGCTCTACAAGCTCGGAACCACTCCGCTTCCCTACTATATCAACCGTGAACCGGACGAGGAGGATGCAGAACGTTTCCAGACCATTTTTGCGCGCAAGGAAGGTGCCGTCATTGTTCCCGGTGCGGGTCTTCACTTCTCGCGTGAGCTTTTGAAGCGTCTTGAAATCAAGGGTGTCAACCAGGGTTTCATCACCATCCACAGCGGTCTTGGCAACTATCGTGAGATTGATGTCGAGGATCTGACCAAACATCGCATGGATTCAGAGGAGATGGAGGCAAGCGAGGAGCTTGTTGACCTCGTCAACAACACCAAGGATGGTGGACATCGTGTCTGCGCTGTCGGCACTTCCGTGCTCCGCGCGATCGCAAGTTCTGTCAGCATGGGTGATCACATGAAGACCTATACCGGATGGACCAATAAGTTCATCTTCCCGCCCTACGATTTTTCTGTCACGGATGCGTTGGTGTCAAACTTCCACCTCCCTTATTCGACCATGCTCATGATGGTTGCGGCCTTCGGTGGCTATGACCTCGTGATGGATGCCTATAAGAAGGCTGTGAAGGAGGGCTACAAGTTTGGTGTCTATGGTGATGCCATGCTCATCGTATCATAAAGAAATCGGTCATTTGGTAAATCAATAGCAATCTTGGCTAACTATCTGACCATAGCATCTCAAAGTGAAGCGGCTTTTCGTGAAAAGATGAGCCGCTTCATCTCTTTTGCCATTCCGGTGACTACTGCGGAGGAGGCGAAGGAATATGTCGGTCTCTATGCCAACGAGTATCATGACGCGCGCCATGTGTGCTGGGCCTACATGATTGGTTCGGACCGCAAGGAGTTTCTGTCGTCCGACAACGGCGAGCCGTCGGGGACGGCGGGTAAGCCGATATTGGGACAGATAAATTCTTTTGGCCTTACCAACATAGTCATAATAGTGGTGAGGTATTTCGGCGGTATCAAGCTCGGGACGTCCGGTCTTATCGCTGCATATCGAGAGGCTGCACGTCTTGCTATCGAGGCTGCGGAGATTATCGAGGGTAAGGATATGACTACGCTGTCGTTCACCTTCCCTTATCTTGCCATGAATGATGTGATGAAGCTTCTGAAGGCTCAGAATCCGCCGGGTGGTCGTGAGGTCATAAAAATAATTGAACAGGCGTTTGACAACACCTGTTCAATCACTATTTCGCTACCCCTTGACCTACTTCCTGAATTGTCGGGACGTATAGGTGGTATTTCCGGGACATCCATACTCAGCGCTACCGGGGCAGGTGAGGCGGATAAATAGGTGGTTAATTATCAGATTAATCCGAAGTGGCGGAAGGCATTGACCACGCCATGATCGGTGTCGGCAGTCGTCACATAGTCGGCTGCTTCTTTTACGCTCTCGTCTGCGTTTCCCATCGCTACGCCGATGGCGACGTGGCGCAGCATTCCGATGTCGTTGCCACCATCGCCGAATGCCATTGTCTCCGAGAGCGGAATGTTGAAATATTCAATGATTTTGTCGATTCCAACGCTCTTGTCGCTTCCTCGTGGAATAATGTCGCAGAAATACGGATTCCAGCTCGTCGGTTCGCATTCGGTGAGAATTTTTCCGAAGATTCCACTGTCAGTACGCTCTTTTTCCGTTCCGAATGCCATCATCTGAACAACTTCTTTGCCTTGGAGTGTAGAAAGGTCGCGGACATCAATGTGGGCTACACGTAGAAGCTTCATGACGTGGCGGACACCATCGTCAATACGGTTTATGAAAATATCTCCGTCGAGTGGGACGGCAACCAATGGAATGGTTGATTCATGCGAGAAGGGGATTACTCTCTCAATGTCTGTCTGCGGGATGGTGCGGCGGAAAATGCATGTCTCCTTGTCGGAAAGTAGGCAGACGGCTCCGTTGACTGTGACGTAACCGTCGAATTCCGTGTCGCCGAGATTGTCAATCCATCTCAGGTGTCGGCCGGTGGCGATGAATACCTTTATTCCTTTCCTGCGTACTTCTGCAATCGCGTCCTTAACCTCCTGAGGTATGCCGTGGGAGCCGAAGGGTACCAAAGTCCCGTCAATATCAAAAAATATAGCCTTTATCATCTCGATGCTTTATCTTTTCTGTGAAAATCTGCTTTGGACTGCAAATTTAGCCAAAAAATTCCGGACTGTGAATTTTGTCGCGTAATTGAGCGCACAGGAAATAGGCAAAATCCACATATTCCGGTAGAACTTACTATAATTCAATGTGTGAGGGTAAAACAATAGACCTTTCTCTACGTTACAAATAAAGATACCATCCCGTTTTTACTTTATTTTGAGATGAAGAGATTACTTTTGATTGTAGATCCGCAAGTCGATTTCATAGCGGGCACTCTTCCGGTTCCCGGTGCAGAGGAGGCTATGGACCGGTTGGCTGAGTATATATATGAATCAGATGGACGTTATGCCCATAAAATCGTAACGGCAGACCGCCATCCATACGATCACTGCTCGTTTGACGGTCACGGTGGGCCGTGGCCACGGCATTGTGTCCATGACACTGTCGGAGCGGCGGTGTGGCAGCATCTTTTTGCACCCTTATATTCAACCTCTGGCTCTGTCACGTTTCTATATAAAGGCGAGAACCGCGACGAGGAGGAATATTCCATCTTTAAAAATCGCTGTGCAGCCGAGAGGATAAGACGGATTGTTGAGGATGAGGAAATCGGGCGCATTGACATCTGCGGACTTGCGGGAGATGTCTGTGTCCGCTCCACATTGACTGACGGAGTTGGTATCTTCGGTAAGAATATGTTTCACGTTTTGACTTCGTTTTCACCGTCACTCGACGGCGGGGAGGCGCTTGCCAAGGCCATAGCTAAACTACAAGTGACATGCGACAGATAATAACACATTTTACGGACGACGATCTTTATAAATTCACCATGTGTTGCGCGGTGATTGATACTTATCCGCGAACACAGGTGAAATACAGTTTCACTGACCGTGACCACACCGTCTATCCTCCGGGTTTTGCCGAGGCTGTGAGCGAACAGATAGCCATGCTTGAGAATGTGGTGATTACCGATGAGGAGATTGCTTTCATGCGCAGGCGCTGCACCTATATCCCGACCTGGTTCTACAGTTATCTGAAAGGTTTCCGTTACGACCGTAGGTGGGTGAAGGTGAGTCAGGACGAAGAGGGGCATCTTGCAATTTCATTCGAGGGATGTTGGAGCGATACTATTCTGCTTGAAGTGAAAGTGCTTGCGATTGTCTCGGAGCTGTACTACATGATGACCGGTAAGGCTGACGGCATTGACTATGAGGCATACTATGATAAGTCATACGCAAAGGCATCGCGTTTGATTGAGGCCGGATGTAACTTCAGCGATTTCGGGACACGTCGGCGCCTGTCGTTTGCCTCGCAGGATGTCTGCGTGAAGGCTATGTCCGATTGCAACAAGGCTGTTGCAGGGCCGGGACGTTTCGTAGGTACGAGCAATGTCTACTTTGCCATGAAGTATGACCTTGTGCCAATCGGAACCATGGCCCATGAGTTTGTATGTGCCATCGCCGGTATGTATGGCCCTCTGATGGCCAACCATATAGCGATGAGCGTGTGGTCTAAGACCTATCGCGGTGCGCTGGGAACCTATCTCTACGACACTTACGGTTGGCGGATATTCAGCCTCAACTTCTCGGAAGACTTTGCCAATATGTTCAAAGGATTGCGTGTCGACAGCGGTGACAACCGTCGGCAGCTCGACTTGATTGTAGACAAATACCGTTCGCTCAATATTGATCCGCGTACCAAGCAGATTGTGTTCAGCAACGGTCTGAACGTCGACGAGGCGATAGAAATCAACCGTTACGCGTCCGACAAATGTCAGCCCTCATTCGGAATCGGCACCCATTTCACCAATGATTTTCCTGGAATCAAGCCGATGAATATAGTCATAAAACTTGTGGCGGTCAAAATCACCGAGTCATGGCCCTTCTACAGCCTCACATGTAAACTAAGTGAAGACGAAGGCAAATACACCGGCGACCCCTCCACCGTCCGCCGCTTCCTCGCCACCCTCCACCTCCCGATGCAATGATGGTAATTTTAATTGTCCATCACCCTATTTAAAAACATAAGGTATTTATATATAAAATTACACAAATATTTGCATTAGTGTAAAATTATTCTTAAATTTGTCGCATACGAATAATAAGTTTTGTATGATAGACAAAGATTTCAAATCCATAATCGAAGTGTTCGAGGCTTTTCCGAATGAGCAAAGTTGCATTGACCATTTGGAACGGCTCCGATGGCCGGGAGACGTGGAGAGTCCATTTGACCCGACATCGAAAGTCTACAAGTGCAAAGATAATAAATTCCGGTGTAAAAACACAGGGAAATATTTCAATGTCAAGACAAATACTTTGTTTGATAGCTCAAAAGTTGAGTTGCGCAAATGGTTTGTGGCTATTTGGCTTGTGACCTCGCACAAGAAAGGCATATCCTCCGCTCAGTTGTCGCGCGATATTGATGTGACGCAAAAGACGGCATGGTTCATGCTACAACGCATCCGTAATTGCTTTGGAATAAGTAATGATATTGACGAGGATGTCAACAATGATAACAGCCATAAACTAAATGGAGCTGTTGAGATTGACGAGACATTCGTTGGCGGCAAGAATAAGAACCGCCATAAAGACAAGAAAGTGAAGAAATGTCAAGGCCGTAGTTTCAAGGACAAAGTTCCGGTCTTCGGCATGTTACAGCGTGGAGGGAAGGTAATTGCGAAAGTTGTGGCAAACACACGTTCAAAGACTTTGTTCCCAATAATCCTAAAACATGTCAAAGTTGGGAGTGAACTCTACACTGATGAATGGGACTACAGCGAGGCAGCAGATTATCTTTACGACCATCGGAATGTTAACCATGGAGCAGGATTCTATGGTTGCGGAGAACTGACGACAAACAGCATCGAGGGATTTTGGGCGATAGTAAAGCGTAGCATAATGGGTATATATTACCATTGGTCGCGTAAGCATATTCAACGATACATTGATGAGTGCGTCTATCGCTACAACACACGTCACCATTCCGATGGTGAGCGTTTCAACTTTCTCCTTCAAAATACACAACATAGATTAACTTATAAAGAACTCATTTATGGATAAAATAAAACGTCCCATTGCAAAATATGAAGGCTCCTTAACAATCGGTGATGTAGAAATACCATGTGCCGTTTTGAATGATGGTACAAGAGTGCTAACTCAAGCATCTGTCTTTAAAGCGTTAGGCCGACCTGCTCGTGGAAATTCACGAGTGATCAACATCCCTACATTTATGGATGCTAAAAATCTTCAAAAATATATAGATGAGGATGTTATGAAGGTGATCAGGCCTATAAGCTATTTGTCAATAAAAGGGACTGTCCAAAATGGTTTTAATTGTTTGATTTTACCTATAGTTTGTGATATATATTTACATGCAAGAGAGGTTGGAGATTTAACCCCCTCTCAAACTATTGTAGCTCAAAAAGCAGAAATCCTAATAAGAGCTTTAGCAAAAACAGGTATTATTGCTTTGGTTGATGAAGCTACAGGCTATCAACATGACCGCGAAAAAGATGAGCTGCAAAAAATATTAAAAGCCTATATATCGGAAGAATTGCTGCCTTGGCAGAAGAGGTTCCCCGATATATATTACAAAGAACTTTTTAGATTAAATGGATGGGATTACACCATTAAAGATATTCGTAAAAGGCCCGGTGTTATCGGTAAATGGACTAACGATTTAATTTACAAGCAACTGCCTACTGGTGTATTAGACGAGCTAAAGAACAAAACACCTAAAAGTGCCAAAGGGAATAATACAGCTCGATTACATCAAAGCCTTACGGAGGATGTAGGCCATCCAGCTCTATCATCACAGATAACACAGATTGTCACTCTTTTTCAACTATCAGACAATATGGAGCAAATGTGGCGACAATTTAAGAAGCTAAAAGAACGACAAAATGGGCAATTAGAACTTCCCTTTGACTTTGATGAAGATGGACACACTATTTCCCCAATAGAGGATGTAAAAGGTGATATGCCAAAGTCATCATTTAATAACAATCTCATGCAAGCCCTAAACTACAATCCTCGAAAGGACAAGAGAAACAATGATGAGGGCAGAGAGGCATAAATATACAATGTAATTCTTTTGCATACATCAAAAATATCACTATATTTGCAAGCGGATAGGATAGAGGTCTTATCCGCTTGCATTTTTGTAAACGAATAGCGTTTAATGCTATTGTACTCGATTCAGAAAACTGCCAATTTTCAACACAACGGGGACAATGCACTAAACGCCCACAATCTTGTCGTACCTCTGTTCAGGGGTATGGCTTGTTTGGTGGGCTTAGTGTCTTGTATGTTGTGTGGGCATGGCAGTGCCTCTGAATCGTACAGGATGCAAAAGCCCACCACTATTTTTATTGGTCGGGCAATAACTCAGGCAATATTGCAAACTAACCAATAAACTTTTGAAAAAATGAAGAAATGCGTCAAAATAATTATGTGGGTGTGTGGTGGAATTATAGGATTGCCAATCCTTGCTATCTCAATTCTGCTTGTAATCCACATTGCCAAAACCTTAATTAATCAAGACAATCTTTCCTATAAAGAAGTTGTATCAAATCATCCTGACGCTGAAATGATATATTTTTTGGGCGAACCACGATTGACCCATATAAAAGACTGCAAACTTGAATATGTTGCGATAGAGAACGCGACAGCCTACATTAAGATTAAAGGGCAAAGAGAGTATAATAGTCCTTTATTAAATATCGTGAATGATGATGAGGGATTTATGTTTTTATTAGACAACGGCGAAACTTTAAATGTCACCGAAAATCCCATTCGGTTTACTTTTATTCGGCATGGAAAGGGGAATAGCTTCTCCATCGAGAAAATATATACAAAGTCATCTGATTAGCACTCATTTTTTAATACAGATATTATGGGGGTATTCGCACTACCCCCATAATATCTATAATCAACTTTAGAATTAATACCAAAGCGTGGCTGGTTAAGTGTCGCGCATTAGTTTAATATCAATCAACCAAGTAAAATGAACAAACTTAAAATTGGAGATGTGGTTTGTCTGAACTCTGAAAAAGACGTTCAGATGACAGTTATGTCTATTTCTGAAGGGGAGGTACAGTGTGTCTACTTTAATCAAGTAGAACAAAAATTCAATCTGACAATGTCAATGCCCGAAGAGGTAGTCGCATTATCACAAAAATCAGATTGTATTTCTGGATATAGATAACCCGAAATAATCGTTCTGTAGCTATTATTTTAGCTCATTTTGCACTTACACAGTTCGTCATCATTTTAAGGGCTTATTCTTTCAAACCGGAATAAGCCCTTTTGTTATATTACATGTATACTTACATTTGCATATTCAATTTTATTGATGTACATTTGTATATAAATGCCAAACATAATTAAAATTTCTCTCCATCCGTGGGGATGTGTTGAGATAGGGGAGGAGTTGGTCGTGGATTGAGGGGTTGGCGCAGAGGATGGAGATTCCGCGGTCCTGTCGGAAGCGGGTGGATTTGCCTCCTGCTTCCGACAGGATCAGGAGGGCTGCATTCACGTCCCATTCATGTAGGTTCAGTTCCCAGTAGCCACTGAGGAATCCGGCAGCGACATAGCAGATGTCGGCTGTGGCCGCGCCGAGTCTTCTGATGTCTCTGACGAGAGGCAGGATGGCGGCAAGGTTGTCGAGATTGTTGTCGGGGTTGACATCCTTGTCGACAGGGAATCCGGTTGAAATGACTGCCCGCGATAATTTGGTCTCCGGGGTGACATGTATGCGACGGTCATTCAGATAGGCTCCTTGGCCCCTTTGTGCATAAAAGAGCTCGTCGGTTGCCGGAAGATACACTACACCCAATTCGGTGACACCTCCGAACTCAACACCGATACTGATTCCCCATAATGGAATCCCCGAATAGAAGTTGGTCGTGCCGTCAATCGGGTCAATCACCCAGCGGTACTGCGCATCACCGCACGTTTCTCCCGATTCTTCCGACAATATGGAATGTTCCGGATAGTTTTTTCGTATGAAATCCTTGATGCAGATCTCACATTCCTTATCCGCTATGGTCACAATATCGCTGTCATTTAGCTTATTGTGCATTTCAATTCTGTGGCCGCTGCGAAAATACTGCATGGCGATTTGCCCTGCTTGTTTTGCACAGGCGATGACTTCTGCCAATTCAGGCTGAAGTGTGTTTGTTCTGTTCATGATTTAATGATTGGAGAGAGTTGTCCTACAATAAAGAGGTGTTGTAAGTCCGGATTTCCGGACTGTGGTTAATTCTGATACTGTATAGGCAAGCAACGGTTGAGATACTCGCGTGCGGTAGCCCAGGGGATATATATGGTCTGACGCCCCGGAATGAGCGGTACAGGCTGTTCGTTAAGGTCAACACGGAGATAATATTTCCCGCTTTCCGAACGGAAGAGAATCATCTGTAGGTTCGAGGCCATGGGCACGACGTAGAAATCGCGCCAGTGGAGGCCTACAGTATCAAAATAGTTGGTCATGTAATAGCAGCCGGGGACATGTATGAGCGCGAGAAGTGGCATCATGGTCTCGGCATGTCCGAATCTGAGCATTACACTGTAAGGATTCTTCCCCTCCACGGCGCTGTCGAGAGTGGCGATCAGTTCGGAAAGCAGACGCGAGGCAAGTTCCGGAGGCGCGCTTGAAAGGGTGGAGGCAGAGTGGGTCAGATAGTGATGCAGATTTTCCACGCTCCACAATGAGTTTATCTCAGCTTTGGTAAAATATTTCTGCAAATCAATGTCGATGGACATGGCCGCACATCCGGCAAGCACTTTATAGATGGCCTGACTGATGTCGCGTGCCTCGTCGCCATTGAAGGGATAATTCTTTCCGAGTGCGCGCTCGGCAACTGTCACGGGGACATGAGAGTCGACATAGTCATCATAGACCTTATGCCATTCTTCGCTCGCCATGAAAGCCTTGTAGGCCTCATCGTCGGTCCAAGGACGAACGAGTGGAGAATTCTGCCGACCGGACGACATGTAGATTTCAACCTTGTTGTTCAACCGTGTCAGCTGATGGGTGAATTCATCCATCGACATCACGCAGCGGGGGACGTATGATGCGATTGCATTGATTTTGGTATTATCGAAAAGCGGTTTGAATGCCATGAACGCGCGCGATGCGATTGCCCGCTGTTCAGCCATGCCAAGCGAGTCGAGCGCACCCCATCGTCCGGCTGTCCTCGCCACAACGAGATCGCACACTTTTATAAGTTCACGGCCCATCGGCGTGATTGTGCGTAGCGAATCAGCCTTGTGGAGTGAACGGAGCAGCGAATTTGTATATTTCGACGACGATAGAAACCTCGCACCGTGACGGCCCACATGGTTGAGATAGACAGGAGCGAGTGAGTCGGGATATGCAAGACCCTCGACATTGCGGTCGGGATACGGGATGGCTGAACCCTGACATTCAATGAACGTATAGTCCGTAGCGGTCGGATCAATGGCGCTTGCCGTCAATGTCCCTGCCCCGATGGCCAGAGCAAGCAAAAAGTGAAGTTTCTTCATTGTGGATGACAATTCTTTTTATTAGCTTTGCGTGTCGAATGAGCCGGACTGCGAATCCCTCGTGTTGACGGGCATAAAATCCTCAGTCAATTCAGTCTGTCTCTAAAAGTTAAACTCGGTTAACGCTACTTTTGTTCAAAATTTGATGGATACCACACCTTATTATAAAAGTCTGATAGCCCGTGGATGTCTGCAGGAGGCTCTTCTGGAGCTCGACCGCCTTGTCGAATCCTCACCCGAAGATGACACTCTGATTTTCAATCGTGGGAAACTCCGGTGGCGTCTTGGAGATAGGGCAGGAGCTACCGGTGATTATGCGAAAGCTGCACTTCTCAATCCCGATAGCCCTGCGGTGAAAGCTCTTGAAAATGCCCGTGACATTGCCGATTTCTTCAATCCGGACCTCTATAATCCGTGATTCGAGGCTCCTTTTATTCTTTTTCCGAAAGTTCAAGCCAGCGGAGCTCTTTTTCGTCAAGGATTTCCTTAAGGTCGCTGTAACGTTTGGCTTTGTCTGCGATGTCAGCGATTTCAGCTCCTGAGTTGAAGAGGGCTTCGAGAGCCGACTTTTCCTCTGTCAGCTCATCAATTTCTTTCGTCAGAGCTTCAAGCTCCTTGCGTTCCTTGAACGACAGTTTCTGCGGACGGGTATTCTCGCGCCGTTGCGCCTGCGCGGGAGCGGTTGCTGCAGCGGGTTTTGCCGTTGCCTGTGCGGCTTTGGCCTGCTCCTTGAGATAGGCGCGGTAATCGCTGTAGTTGCCGGGAAAGTCCTTGATGACGCCGTTGCCTTCCATGACGAATAGATGGTCGACAATCGAGTCGAGGAAGAAGCGGTCATGCGAAATCACGATGACGCAACCCTTGAAGTCCCTGAGATAGTCTTCGAGGATACCAAGCGTCATGATGTCAAGGTCATTCGTTGGCTCGTCGAGTATCAGGAAGTTCGGTTGAGTGATGAGTACGGCTGCGAGGTTCAATCTGCGCATTTCTCCACCGCTAAGTGTCGAGATATATTTCTGCTGGTCGGCGGGTGAGAAGAGGAAGCGGTTGAGGAATTGCATGGGGGAGTAGTGTGTCGTTCCGTTGACCACCACATCCTCTGTGATGTCCGTAATCGCGTCAATCACCTTTTTGCCGGGAGGAAGTTGCAGTCCTTCCTGTGAATAGTAGCCGAAACGGACGGTCTCGCCGACATTCCACTCTCCGCTGTCAGGTGCAACCAGCCCTTGCAGCATTTTGACGAATGTGGATTTTCCCACGCCATTACCTCCGATGATGCCGAGTTTCTCATATCGTGCGAACGTATATGTGAAATCATCGAGTATCACCTTTTCGCCGAAACGTTTTGAGATACCCTCTGCCTCGAAAATCTTTGACCCTATGTATGACGATTTGATTTCCGTCGGGTCAATCTGCTTTTCGTCATAGTTTGCCCGGGAGCGTTCCTTCAGGTCGTAGAAAGCATTGATGCGGTAACGTGCCTTTCCGGCTCGCGCCTGTGGCTGACGGCGCATCCATTCCTGCTCCTTGCGCAGAAGATTCTTCACTTTTGCGAGCTCACCGGTCAATGCTTCGATTCTTTCGGCACGGCGGCGCAGGTAGAGATCGAAATTCCCTTCGTAAGTGAAAATCTGCTGCATGTCGATTTCAATAATCTTGTTGCAGACACGGTCGAGGAAATATCGGTCGTGTGTCACCATGAGCAGTGTCACACGCATTCGGGTGAGATAGTTTTCGAGCCATTCCACAGACGCGAGGTCAAGGTGGTTGGTAGGCTCGTCAAGAATCAGCAAGTCGGGATTGCCGAGAAGCACCTGGGCAAGTGCCACGCGTTTTAGCTGTCCTCCCGACAGGTGGTCCACCTCCCTGTCCGGGTCATCAATCCCGAGTTGCGACAGCATCTGTCTGATTCGGTCCTCATGGCCCCATTCCTCATGCTCTTCCGGCTTGACAGTCGCCAGAAGATTGTCCATTATTGATTTTCCCTGCTCGAATTCGGGCATCTGTGCGAGAAACCCGACGCGGAGGTCGTTGCGGAATGTGACACTGCCGCTGTCAGGAGCCTCGCTTCCCGAGAGGATGCGCAGGAGGGTTGACTTTCCGGTGCCATTTTTGGCGATGAGACCGATCTTGTCACCTTCGTTAACTCCGAAGGTGACAGAATCAAACAGCAGGCGGTCGCCGTAGCTTTTGGTCAGATTTTCGACTTGAAGATATGGTTTCATAGGTCAAGGCAGGCGTCGAGTGCTTCAGTGATGGCTTTGCGGTCGAGGTTCTGGCCGATGAACACAATCTTGATCATGCGGTCGCCGTAGTCGTCATCCCAATCACGCATGATGCCGGGATCCTGTTCGACGAGTTCCTTGAGTTCATCCTCAGGTGCTGTCGCAAACCACATTCCGGCTTCACGGAGCTGTTTCTGTCTGCCTGCACTTTCAAAGAGATACGACATGTCGGGGTTATTGCCGAAATAGCAGATACCCTTCGAGCGGATGATGCTCTTGGGCCATTTGTTGGCTGCGAAATAGTCGAATTTATTCAGGTCAAAACCGTGGCGACGGAAATAGACGAACGAGCCGATGCCATATTCCTCCGCTTCGCCTTCGCCGTGGTGGTGATGATGGTGGTGGTGGCAGCCGCAGGTGCAACCCTCGCCATGTTCGTGGTGATGGTGCTCGTGGCCATCGTGCTCATGTTCGTCGTCATCATGGTGATGGTGGTGACATTCACATTCATCATGGTCATCATCATCGTCATCATCATGCTCATGGTGATGGTGTTCATGCTCTTCTTCGTCATGATGGTGGTGATGATGGTGTGCGCGCTCCTCTTCCTCAATCTGTTCGATGGGCTTCTCGATTTCCTGGACCCATGCGGCAGAGGTAGCAACCTTGTTGAAGTTGAAGAGATGTGTGTTGATGAGATCTTCGATGTTCACATCGGCATAATCACATTCGATGATGCGCGCTCCCGGATTGAGAGCCTTGATGATGGTGCGGATGCGGCCTTTTTCAGTCTCTGTGACTTCTGAAATCTTGTTGAGGACAATGATGTTGCAGAATTCAATCTGCTGGATGACGAGGTTGGCAATATCCTCCTCGTCGTGTTTTTTGGCAGTGAGGTCTTCACCGCAACTGAATTCGTCCTGCATACGGAGGGCATCGACGACTGTCGCGATGCAGTCGAGTTTCGGAAGACCATGCTTGCTGAACTCCGCACCCATCTGAGGGATGGAGCAGATTGTCTGTGCGATGGGGGCCGGTTCGCAGATGCCGCTTGCCTCAATCACTATATAGTCGAATTTTCCCATCGCCATGATGTCGTCGAGCTGCTTGACGAGGTCCATTTTAAGAGTGCAGCAGATACATCCGTTCTGGAGCGCTACGAGCGAATCATCTTTTGAATCCACTATGCCTCCGCGCTGGATGAGGTCGGCATCAATGTTGACTTCGCCTATATCGTTGACGATGACGGCGAAACGTATGCCTCTTTCATTGGTGAGTATGTGGTTCACAAGTGTGGTCTTGCCACTGCCGAGATAACCGGTGAGAAGAAGGACGGGAGTTGACATATTGTTGATTTTTTTATATTGTTTAAGTTGAAGTGATGCTTTAACCTGTGGTTTAAGCATCACTTTAGATATTGTGCATTACCATTCGATTTTCACAGCCGTGCCGTCGATGTCGGCCGGTATGGGCGGATTGTGCTTGATGAGCGTTATGGAGCCTCCGCTTATGTCGGGCCACTTTTCGGTGAGAGCTTTGTGGATACGGCCGACGACATGTTCGAGCAATCGTGACGGAATGTCCATTTCCTGTCGGATTATCTCAACGGCTTCCGCATAGTTGAGCGTGTCGGCGACATCGTCGCTCTCCATCGCTTTTCCGATAGGGTAGTCCAGACGGACATCCAGTTCAAAAGTGTTGCCGTTGATGCGTTCCTCTTCAAACACACCGTGACGGGCGAATAGCCGCAGACCCTTGATTTCAATGGTACTTTTCATGCCTAAAAAACTTCTTTAATTCCAGGTGAGGTTACGTCCGCGGCGGATGAACCCTTTGATTCTATAATAGAAATTGTAGACAGGCTCAAAGGTCATGAACCAGGGAACTGTGAGGAGAAGTGACCGCGACCCCAATGCGCGCGAAGTCTTGCGCCATGCAAGCATGAGGATGATTGCGGTTGCAAGCCAGATGACACAGGCTGCAATGAGCGGAATCAGTGACGGAAGACCTACGATGGATAGCGCCACAGTGGAACCGAGCAGTATCCACCATGCCCACGAGCATGACGCGAAGAATACGCGCGCCCATGTGCGCAGGGACTTGGCCGTGTAGTCATATCGCATTTTCGCATTCTTATGGGCGAGTTGCGGACGTTGGTCAAGCACTTCGACGATGGAGGCTGTCGACAATTCCACCGCTGTATTGTCGGCATTGGCTACTTCGTTGATGAAGAGGTCGTCGTCGCCGAACTTAAGGTGGAGTGTGCGTGAGAAACCCTTGTTCTTGAAGAAGATTGAACGGCGGTAGGCGAGGTTGTAGCAATTTCCTCTGTAGGGACGGTCGGCGATAGCCCATGAAAGATACTCGATTGCCGTGCGCACTTCGTCAAAAGAGTGAAGACGTTTCCAGGGATTGGGCGCATCTTCAGGTATGAGCGGGGTCGCATAGCCAATCACGATTTCCTTTCCGGAAATGAAGTGGCGCGCCATACTTTTCAGCCATGTCTTCGACTCGATGCGGGATGTTCCGAGTGTGAGCAATACCACCTCGTAGCGCGCGGCTTTAATGCCAAGGGTGATGGCAAGTTTCTTGCGCGAGAGTGAGCGCGATTCGAGCGGAGTGAAGGTCATGTAGAGATTGGGATAGCGGCGTTCGAGACGCGCAATCACATCTTTTGTCGATGATATGGCTCCGTCGTTGACGACAATCACCTCAAACTGGCCCTCGTAGTCCTGTTCGAGAATCTGGGGGAGAAGTATTTCAAGATTTTCCGCATCATCTTCGGAATAAACTATCACAGATACGGAAGGATAGGCCGACGGATCGGTCGGGAAAGGGGCGGCATCATCCTTGACAATCCTTTTTCCGACCGACGCGACATAATGCCTGAAGCCGAATATCAGGTAAAGCGACGCGACTATGATGGCGGAGAGCAGGATTAGGATGACCGGCGTAAACTCTATTTCAAACATCTTGCTAAATTGTAGTATAAAATCGTGAGATTTCGATTGCAAATCAAGATGCAAATTTACGAAATCCCCGCCAAAAATCTATCCACTCATGCCGATAAAATTCGACTATTATTCGGCGTTTGATATAGAGTGGTGATTTTCCGCTGATTCTGCCGACGGGTATCCCGTACTTCCGTACTATCGGATTTTCTTCCCATAATAATATGTGTTCCAGAAGTCTTTCGCATATCCGTCGGACATCACGCTGAAACTGTCAGGCGATGCTCCGCTGATTTTCTTTCCGTCGAAATATACATTCCAGAAGTCTTTCGCATATCCGTCGTGGAGGACCTTGAAGCTGTCGGGGGAAGCTCCGCCTATCTTCGCTCCGTCGAAATATGCATTCCATGTATCCTTGGCATAGCCGTCGCCGAGTACCCTGAAAGAATCACAGCTTGCACCGCCGATTTTCTTGCCATCGAAATACACCTCCCATGTATCTTTGGCATAACCGTCGCCAAGCGAGGTGAAAGAGCCGGAGCTTGCCCCGCTGATTTTCACACCTCTGTAATATGCGTTCCAGAAGTCTTTGGCATAGTCGTCCTTAAGAACGGTAAATCCGTTTAAGGTTGCACCCTTGACTACTTTTCCGCCGAAATATACATTGCCGCCGTTGACGACATACGTCGGACGATGTTTTCTGCGCCCGTGCCTGTGGCATGGTTCGTCATCTCTGTTTTCTTTGCAGGATTCCGTCCGGTGGCGGCGGTCATGTCTGCCCTGTGCGTTGATGTCGCTGACCGAGGTGAGAGTGAGGCTTAGAGCAAGCAGGAGAAATAACTTTCGCATAATCAATGATGTTTTAGGGGGTGTTCATTACGTTTATGGAACTGTATATAATGATAGACATGGCGTCGCTGTAAAAGTTTAACGCACTCCGGTATCTTTGTCATCCAGATGATGACGTGGTTTCGGCAGTAGAGGCAGATTGAAAGATAAAAGAAATAAAATAGTTGATTTTGTCAACTATATTTCGTAGCTTTGCATCCGATTTTAATCATACAGATATTATTTGAGCATGAAACAGAAACAGATTGACCGGATAAGGGCGTTCAACCGCTTCTATACCAAAATCCTCGGTATTTTGAACCGGCATTACATGGGAAGTCCTTTCGGCCTCCCGGAAATTCGTGTGATTCAGGACATGTACCTTCATCCCGGGAGAGGCGCTAAGGAAATTGCACTTGAACTGAATATGGACAAAGGCTATCTTTCGCGTCTGCTAAAAAAATTGGAGGAGCAGGGTTATGTCTGCCGTTCAGCATCCGATACGGACGGACGCAGGGACATCATTTCACTCACAGACTCAGGCATCGTCATCTATCACGAACTGAACGCTTCCGCCGACCGTTCGGTGGAAGATATATATGGTGGCCTGACTGAAGAACAGATGGAGGAAATGATTGCCCACATGGATGCAATCAGCAATCTCCTCGCTAACGACAAATAACCGACAGAAGATAAATCAGCTAAGGATATGGAAATAACACAATATCGCGACGAATTCAAGACCGAGGTCATTGAACTCATACTTGACATCCAGAACAACGAGGCAAAGGTCAACATGCCAATCGAATGTCAGCCCGACCTGCTGGACATCACGGATGCCTACATAAACCGTGGCGGAGATTTCTGGGTGGCGATTGCCGATGGACATGTTGTCGGGACCCTCGCTTTGATGAGAATTGACGATCAGTGGGCCGTGTTGAAGAAGTTTTTTGTCCGTTCCGACTATCGTTCGTGCAAGGTCGGTCTGGCTCTTTACATGCGTCTGCTTGACTTTGCCAAGACAATGGGCTACCGCCACATTATTCTCGATACCCCGTCAGTTGCAAAGAAGGCCCACTCCTTCTATGAACGTGCCGGTTTCCGCAGGATTGAAAAAACGGAATTGCCGGTGCGGTATGACTATCCCGACCGGCAATCCTTATTGTTCAAACTCGACCTTTGACTGAATCGGAGTTTATGCTTCAGTTTCCCGCAGTGGCTATTATTGCAGCGGATGTGTCGAAATATTTCCGGGCCATCTCTGCGAGGACTTCGGGAGTGAGGTTGCGTGCAAATCGTTCCTGCTGCTCGAAATAATCATCGGGAGTATAGGCGAAAATGTGGGTCTGCGTGTAGTCCATTCGGCTGAACGGAGTGTCGAGGATTGTCGCGAGATTTGACAGCAGAAATCTCGACAGACGCTTCACTTCATCCTCCGTGTAGCTTGCCGGATCCTTCATCTTTTCCATCTCTTCGAAGATAAGTTTGATTACTTCTTCTTTTGTCGAGCCGTCGGTCTGGGTGGTGACGGTGATGAAACTCCGTTGCGAGTAGCCGAGCAGGACTGCCGAGATGCCGTAGGTCAGACCCTTGTCCTCACGGATATTGAGCATCAGACGGCTTCCGAAATATCCGCCGAGTGCGGTGACTGTCGCGCGCAGCGGGACAAAGTCTTCGCTTTCGCGTCCGGCTGCCGGAATCATGAGTTTTATGGCGCTTTGCTTGGCATGGTCAATGGCAATGTCGACTCTCTGCTGTTCGGGAGCCGTTGTCGGGAAGTGTAGTGGAGCAACCGGCACGGGTGTATGAGCCGGGAAACGGACAAACACTCTGTCGACGGCCTGAATCATGGCTTCAGTGATATTTCCGGAGAAGAAGACATGTATCTCCTTCGGGTCAAGACGCGAATAGTGGAAATCCGACAGCTCTTCGGGTGTGAACGAACGTATTTCGTCCGGGTTCTCTGTCCGGGCGAGTGGATTTTCGTTTCCGTAGGCAAGCGGACGTATGGCTTTGTCGGCCAAAAACGAAACCTTCTCGTGTTCGATGTCGAGGCGCGCGGCCTGACGTTGGAGGATATTGGCTACAGCCTCGGCCGGAAAGACCGGTGCGAGAATCATTTCAGCGACAATCGGAAGCAGGTCCGCGAATTTGTCATTGAGACTCGAAAGCGTCACCGTCGAGTAGTGGGTCGAAACGGCAGTGTTGACCCAAGCGCCGTTATATTCAAGTGTGTTGGCTATCTCCTCGCCGTTCATCCGTTTTGTTCCCTCGATGAGTACCATCGCCGCACAGGCTGCGAGGCCTGGCTTTGGCGATTCGGCCTCGCCTGCGGGGAGGGCTACGGTCAGACGGCTTACTTCTATCTCGCTTCCGCTTTCAATGTGGATGCGGATTCCGTTGGCGAGTGTATGGGATGAGGCCGGCGATAGGGTGAGCGGCCCAAAATTGTAGACTTTCGGTGCAGTGGTGCGGTCCATGTATAAAATGGCGTTTTTTTTACTTCTTGTTGATAGTGTCCATCTTCTGTTCTTTCAGAGAACCGAGGACTGATTTACGGGCTTCGTCGGGTGTAGGCTCTGCATTCTTCCCGGTGCTGACAGTCTGGACGGCCTTGACCGGATTTGCCTGAGCCTTTTCCGTTTTGACAGTTACGGAAGTTGCGGATTGGACCGGATTGTCTGTCTTTACGACAGCCTTGCCGGGTTTCGCCGTTGTGGCCTCCGATTTTGTCTGTGCAGGAGTTGACGATGCAGTGACAACGGTCTCTTTCTTCGTTTCGCTTGCCACAGTTTTCACTGCGGTCTGACCGTTGGCGTTGGTGCTTATCGGTGTTGCGGTGACTGTCGGAGTGGTTTGCGTAGACTTGACTGTCGGCATACCGATTGCCGGAACATCCTCGGCTTTTTCAGGCGTTGGCGTATTTTTCGTGTCAATGCTTGTCTTGTTTGCAGTTTTCTCCTTGCGGTCAACTTTCTTCGGAAGCGATGTGACAGGTGTCATCTTGTAGGGTTGCTCTCCGGTGACGGTCGATGCACTTGCACTCTGTGTTGACGTTGCAGTTGCGACCGGGCTTGTGCTTGGACTTGATGCCGGAGCCGGGCTGTTGGTTTTCGACGTTGCTGCCAAGGATGAGGATGCCGCTTTCTTTGCCGGACTTTTCTGTGCGGATTTTGAAATCATCGCGCGGTATTTATCCACCGATCCGGCTCCTGCGTATGTCCTCACGAAGTAGTCCGACTCGATGTCGCTGACCACCACTCCGCTTGACGCAGATGAATGGACCATGCGTCCGTCCCCCACATATATCCCCACGTGGGACACCTTCTTCTTTGACGAGCCGGTGGCAAAGAAGATGAGATCGCCCGGCATGAGCTGATTCTTCTGCAGGGGTGAGCAATATTTTGCCTGCTCTCCGGAATTGCGCGGTAGCTTGATGTCAAGAGCGCTTTTGTAGACGTTCAGCACGAGGCCTGAACAGTCGATGCCGCGCTTGTCCTCACCACCATATTTATAAGGTGTGCCAATCCATTTCTTCGCTTCCGCAAGAAGTGCATTCGACTGCGGTGGCAGCGTACTCGGTATTTCAAAGTTGCGTGTGTCGCCACGCCCTCCGCCGACCTTCGAGGTACGGTGGACGGTAGAAGTATTTTTCATGCTGCCACACGACACCATCAGTGAGGCGACGAGTGCGACAAGGAGTAGAAGAGGTGACTTTTTTGACATCATACGGCAAAATTAATCAAAAAAAGTGACAGTTCTGTTTTAACATATCGACATATATTGGCCCGGCGGGGTAAATATATCTTAAATAGGGCGAATTTCGTCTTAATTTATTTTAAACCCTCATATTCGGCATGTAACATTGCATGGTTTTTGCCGTCTAATAGGCATGAAGGATGAACACGGAGCTTGAATTATATTGACAAGCAGACGCGTCAAAAAGTTTTCGGACCGACCATCTTTTTGGCCGCTTCCATTCATCGCTTACAAGAGAATTCATCAGTAAAAAATTAATAAACAATCATACGTATAAGTAACAATGAAATTAACAGGAAAAATCATCATGTTGGCTGCCGGAACAGCAGTCATTAGCTCAGCAATGACTGCCGTTGCGATGAGAAATGCTCTCTTCAACGACGATGTGGAGCGCGTCGGCAGCTTTACCGAAATGTTCGACCAGGGTAAGGCTTCCGCTGGTTCATTCACCAAAGTCGCCCAGCTTCCTGCCAACCATTCTGATTTCACGACAGCCGCCGAGAGCACCATCAACGGTGTCGTCTCCATCAAGAGCTATGCCACTCCCCGTGGCTACAGCCAGGGTGGCAACGGCGGTTTCTTCAACGATCCCTTCTTTGAATACTTCTTCGGAAGCCCCAACGGAGGCAGCCGCCGCAGTCAGCCCCGTCAGCAGGAGCAGCAGCGTCAGCAGCAGCCTTCCGGACTCGGCTCGGGTGTCATCATCAGCGCCGACGGATATATCGTCACCAACAACCATGTGATTGATGATGCCGAACGTCTTGAAGTGACCCTCAACGACAACCGCACTTTCGATGCGACCGTAATCGGTACCGATGCCACCACCGACCTCGCGCTTATCAAGATTGATGCCAAGGATCTCCCCGTCATCCCTATGGGCGACAGCGAAGCCCTTAAGGTGGGCGAATGGGTGCTTGCCGTCGGCAACCCCTTCGGATTCACTTCGACCGTCACCACCGGTATCGTCTCGGCCAAGAGCCGCAGCATCGGCGGTCACAACAACGGCCGTATGGGCATTGAGTCCTACATTCAGACCGACGCCGCTGTCAATCCCGGCAACTCGGGTGGCGCACTCGTCAACCTCGCCGGTGAGCTTATCGGTATCAACACCGCTATCTATAGCCAGACCGGCAACTATGCGGGCTACTCTTTCGCAGTCCCGACCTCTATCGTTAAGAAGGTCATGAGCGACCTCCGTCAGTTCGGAACCGTTCAGCGCGCCGTCCTCGGTGTCTCGATTTCCGACCTCACCAATGAAATCGCCAAGGAATACAATATCACTGCCGTCACCAAGGGTGTCTATGTGGGCGATGTCAGCGACCGCAGCTCTGCCAAGGAAGCAGGCCTTCAGAAGAACGATGTCATCATCAAAATCAACGACACTCCCACCGACAATGTCGCACAGCTTCAGGAGCAGGTGGCCAAGTATCGTCCCGGCGACAAGGTGAAAGTCACCTACATCCGCGACAACAAGACTCAGTCGGTCGACGTTACCCTCCGCAATCCTCAGGGCAACATGCAGATGACAAAGGCCGGCGACATCACCGATCTTGGCTGTGCCTTCAAGAAAGTCGATGAGTCCACCCTCCGTCAGCTCGGTCTCAGCAATGGCGTGCAGGTGACCGGTCTCTCCAAAGGCCGTTTCAGCGATTCAGGTGTGAAGCAGGGCTTCATCGTCTATTCTATCAACGACAGCCGTGTCTCCTCTCCCGAAGATGTGGAGAAAATCTACAAGGCCATCATGAAGAGTGGCGGTGACGAAAAAGTCATGATTCTCCGTGGAGTTTATCCCACCGGCAAGCGTGGCATCTACGCAGTCGACCTCTCCGGCGCCGAATAATCACTCATTCCCCTCCCTCCAATCAAAGTTTCAAGAAGTTTCATAAATCTCAATAAGTTCTCCTCTCTCATCATTTTGTCCATAAACAGTCGAGAGTGCGTGGCCCAACCGCCCCGCACTCTCTTTTTTGTATAAAATAAAATTGTCTTATAAACAAAGTCTACATGACCTTAATTTCTATCCGTCGTTCAAACTCTTTGAATTGCGATATTAATTCCTAATTGATATGCTTTCTGTAAATCTTTGGGGAACTCGGTTGTCTTGTATTTTAATTTTTCGGCTTCATCAAACACATCCACAACGTATTTAGAGTAGTCCGGGAATTGATATGTGTTGTAGGAACACAGTCTTTGAGGGCGTGAAAATATATGCCCTAAGAACATATCCACATTATCCATAGCTTTAACAGGCGCAAGCTCACCCGTGGTATTCATTGTGTATATTGTCACGACAGCTACTTTCTTTATTGCGAGAGAGCGATACCCTGCCTCGTATGAATCCAAAGAGAAACATAGTCTTTCAAGAAATGCTTTTGCATTGCTGTTGACGTCCATAAGATATATGGGTGAGGCAACAACAATACAATCCGCTGTACTCACAGCTTCGAGCACCGGTGTCAGGTCGTCATTTAGAGAGCATTTGCCATATTGCTTGCTTCCTCTGAGTTTGCAAGCAAAACAGCTCTGACAGCCCTTGAAATTGAGGTCGTTTAAGAAAATCGTACTTATTTCCGGGCTTGTGGCAGTTGACATAGCTCCTTTGCGGAAGGCATCACACAGCTTGGCGGTGTTGCCATTTTTTCGCGGACTGCTATTTATGATTACTATTTTCATACCTCGCTGTTTGTTTAGTTATACATTTGGTCCGGTTCTTCGTCCGAATCTCGGCTAATTTTATTAACTTTGTAATGCAAAATTAGGTGAGAATCAGAGCCTAAACAATAACTTACCAAAAGGTTTGCCCCTTACCGAAAAGTTTGTTTTACTCATTTCCAATCAATTCTGCAAACACGATATGGCAAAAAAATTGGACTATGAATATTGCAAGGCCGCTCCGATGCTTGAATGGCTCGGAAACAAATGGGCGTTGGTCGTTCTCGTGAAGATTTCTGAGAGCGAGCCGATGCGCTTCAACGAACTGTACCGCAACATCCCGTCCGTGTCTGAGAAAGTGCTGTCGCAGGTGTTGAAACAACTAACAACAGACGGCATAATCGGCCGTCGGCTTTATCCGGATGTGCCGCCGCGCGTGGAATATTCAATTACAGACTTAGGTAAAACACTCTTGCCTCATGTCGAAGCGTTAATGAAGTGGGGGCAGGATAACTTTGAACAGATTATGATTAACAGAAACGATAAAATCAGCCAATGACACCTTCTCCCGATACCATTTTTCCAATTAAGAACTGCAGCACGTTGGTTTTAGTTAAGCCGACAATCACAAACCCCAATATAATTGTCGGGGATTTCACCTATTTCAGTGATGTGGACTTCGAAAAGCATGTATTGCATCATTATGATTTTATTGGCGATAAACTCATAATCGGTAAGTTCTGTCAGATTGCATCAGGCGTAAATTTTATAATGAACGGTGCGAACCACCAGATGAACGCAGCCTCTACCTATCCGTTCTACATAATGGGGTGGGAGCAGGGTACTCCATCCCATGAAGATTTGCCCTTAAAAGGAGACACCGTCATAGGAAATGACGTCTGGATCGGGCAAAATGCGACCATTCTGCCGGGCGTACACATTGGTGACGGCGCTATAATCGGACTGAACAGTGTGGTAAGTAAAGATGTGGAACCTTATACTATTGTCGCAGGTAACCCGGCTCAGTTCATACGTAAACGTTTTGATGATGAATTGATTGGATTATTGCAGAGGCTGAAATGGTGGGATAAATCCGTGGCGGAGATACAAGATTTGATTCCATTGTTGACCGACAGTAATCTGTCGAAAGTCAAAGAATCGATAAGGCATATATTTGAAACTAAATAATATTATGTCCGATATGGAAGTTTCCTATAAAGCCTCCTCAATCCTTCTCATCCACTTCATCTGACAATCGTATTTGTGATTATATTATCAGGATTCAGAGGTGTCTGGTCGCAAAGTTCAAGGTTCTTGACCATGTGGAGAGTTCCCTGTTTGTATTTCTGAAAATGTTCTGATGCGATATGGGATTTATATGCCTCCTGCGAGGAATATGTCTCCAATATTGTAATCATGCATGGATTCTCTTTATCCTGCATGGCATACATGGTAAGCACTCCGGGTTCGGTGCACAGTGATTTTGTCCCGACCTCAATGGCAAACTCCATATAATCATCAAGATATTGTGGATAAACCTCGATTTTGGACAACCGGACTATACCGTCAGTCGCCATTGTTTCTTTTTCTACCATATTATGAGAATGTGAGCACGATGAAAAGAGTGCCATCGTGCCGATGATTATTGCTATAAGTCTATTTATCTTGATTGGCATAATGTCCTGTTTGCTTGTGATGACTTTCTTGCGGATCATGAAATCTCAAAACCACATTTCCAAGTGGTTTGGCTCCAATTCATCCCCACGTTTTCAAGGCAAAGTTAGCCAATTCCCGTGAAATAAACAATGTATTGATAATCAATATATAAATTTGTTATTCCCATTGCCAATCACCATCATTCAATCATCTTGTAGCCATAAACTTCAGGCAACTTCTGATTATAATGATAAGTCAAAGCCTGCATGTTCTCAACCGAAAATCAGCCGGGCCATCATCAAAACCCTTAAAAACTGATAAAAATTTCGTAACTTCGCATTGGGATAGGTTCAACTCTATTCCTATATAACAGGTATAATAAGCTCATTTTTGACAGTGAGCATACAAATAAAACGATGAAGACACTACGGTTTTATCGGATAATGCAGTATGTGTTTGCTGCAATTGCAATAATAGCGTTTATACGGGCATGTTTCGATGCTTTCAGTTCTCTTGCACCTATGTCTTGCGTAGCGACAGCATCAGCCGCATCAGTAATATTCGGCCGCAGAGTGCGCCAACTAACCGAAAAATAATTCAAAAGATTGAACTATGTTCCTTCTTACATACAAGAAACCTCTGAGTGAGGTTAAAAAATAAGACTAATAGCAAAAACAAGAATCAAACAAGTATATGAAACAATTCAAATTATCTATAATTGCCATGGCATCGGTTGCCTTGTGCGCATGTACTGCAACAAATAAATCCGCAGAAAGCGGAGAAAATACCACTTCTGACACAGCCGCAGTCTTGCAGGGCGGATGGCGTCTTGATTCTTATCGCATAGACTGCGAGTCGACGCAATTTGATGCGACATCAAATTATAAGCTGTCGTTCAATGAGCCGGACAATACATTCAGCCTTTCAACGGACTGCAACATGATTAACGGCGAGTTTGGAATCGCTAACGACACCATCCGTTTCAAAAACATGCTTGTCACCGAGATGGCTTGCGACAATATGATTGTTGAGCAAAACATGCTGCGTCTTCTCAACGACTCCACAGCCTATGCTGTATGTCATGGCGACACTCTCGCATTCACAGCACCATATATTGGCTCTGCCGTATTCATTAAACAGGCCGACGAGCATACCGGCAACTGACATGGAAATAGTATCTCTGAGAAAGAATCCGGAATACCTCGAACGCGCAATAGCCTACTTTCAAGATAAGTGGGCTACGGAAGACTCTATGGCTGTCTATGATGATTGTATGCGTCATTGCCTATATGCTGCCAATCCTCTTCCGCAATGGTATCTGTTGGTCGATGGCGGCAGAATAATCGGTTGTGCCGGGTTAGTGACAAATGATTTCAATTCCCGCATGGACCTATACCCGTGGTTGGCAGCCCTCTATGTCGAGGAAGATTGTCGAGGCAACGGTTATGGCAAAATGCTCATTGAACATACAGCGAAGGATGCTGAGCAGCTCGGGTTCAAAAACTTGTATCTATGTACCGATCACATCGGATTCTATGAACGGTTCGGCTTCGGTTTCATCGGCTTTTGCTATCATCCGTGGGGCGAGAAAACAAGAATCTATCATTTGGAACTGACCTGATTGAAAATATCATGCCCTACATATCTATTGAGAGCGGTAAACTCACCGCAGAACAAAAGAAAGAATTGATTGAACGGCTCACAGCAACAGCCTCCGAGATAACCCATATCCCGGAGCAGTTCTTCACTGTAACCATCAAGGAGCTACCTGATGAAAATTTCGGCATCGGCGGCAAATCCATTGATGAGATAAAACGCAATTTTAAACGATGAATCCAAATCCCAACATAATATATCCTCGAACAGGCGATACGCAAACAGTATATCTTAAATCGGTAATTACAAAACCGGCCATCGAAGTCGGCGATTTTACAATCTATAATGATTTCGTGAATGACCCGTGTGGTTTTGAGAAGAACAATGTGCTCTACCATTATCCGATAAATCACGATAGACTGATTATCGGAAAATTTTGCTCGATAGCGTGTGGTGCGAAATTCATATTCAACTGTGCCAATCACACACTTAAATCACTCTCGACATATACTTTCCCTCTCTTTTTTGAAGAATGGGATTTGCCAAAAACTGAAATTGCTACAGCATGGGACAACAAGGGCGATATTGTAATTGGCAATGACGTTTGGATTGGTTACGATGCTGTTATCATGGCCGGAGTCCATATAGGCGATGGTGCGATTATCGGCACACGGGCAGTTGTGACAAAAGATGTCGAGCCATATTCAATCGTCGGAGGTGTCCCGGCAAAAGAAATTCGCAAACGGTTTGCACCGGATGTTGTGGCTAAACTCCTGGAATTGGAATGGTGGAATTGGCCTATTGAAAAAATTAAGAATTTAATAGACCATATTCAGTCAGGCGATATTGAGGCATTGTAACACAACTTCACCAACAGGTACAACGTTGTTCAGAACTGAGGAAAAAAATATAGAATTATGTACGAACTTATACAAGTAGGCTCCCGGAGCTACTACATAAATAGTCCTGCAAAGATTGGCATATATGCGCAAACTGAGAACGAGGTTTATCTCATTGACAGTGGGAATGACAAGGAAGCTGCTAAAAAGATCTTGAAAATTGCTGCTGAAAAGAACTGGACTATAAAAGGTATTCTCAATACACATTCAAACGCAGATCATATAGGAGGTAACTCGTTTATCCAGTCAAAAACGGGCTGCCCGGTGTTCAGTAGTGGCATTGAGGCTGATTTTACTCGTCATCCTGTGCTTGAACCATCTTTTTTATATGGAGGATATCCTTGTAAGGTGCTGAGGAATAAGTTCATTATGGCAAAAGAATCAGTTGTTACAGACTTCAATTCTCCACTTTTTCCAAAAGAGATTGAAATAATACCGCTTCCGGGCCATTTCTTTGAAATGGTAGGATTCAGAACACCTGACGACACTGTATTTATTGCAGATTGTGTCAGCAGTCCTGCAACACTGGAAAAATATGGCGTTTCATTTATTTATGATGTTGAGAAGTATCTTGATACATTAGCTTTCATAAAGACAATTAAAGCGAATATAATTATTCCATCCCATGCGGAGCCTTGTGACGATGTTGCTGAACTTGCAAGACTTAACAGTGAAAAAGTATTTGAGATAGAAAATGTTATCAAGAATCTTTGCTCCATGCCTCATACAGTTGATGAAATCATCACAGGTGTATTCAAGCATTTTGCTTTAAATATGACCATTGAGCAATATGTGCTTGTGGGTTCAACAGTTCGGTCTTATCTATCATGGATGAAGGATAGAGGAATTATCGATTTCATAACCGAGAACTCGACATTACAATGGATTACAAACGTACACTGAGGATTTGGTTGATAACTACAATTTTGGATAATTAAAAGAATAATATGCCCTACATATCTATTGAGAGCGGTAAATTAACCGCAGAACAAAAGAAAGAATTGATTGAACGGCTCACAGCGACGGCCTCTGAGATAACACATATCCCGGAGCAGTTCTTCACAGTAACCATCAAGGAACTACCCGATGAAAATTTCGGCATCGGCGGCAAGTCAATCAATGAAATAAAGCGTGATTACAGACCATGAACGTGCGATTGAGAGAATTTCATCCGGCTGACGCAAATATTATTGCCGGATGGCTGAAAAGCGAGTATCAAATGCGTCAATGGTGTGCCGACAGGTATTCGCGTTACCCTGTCACGGCAAATGACATTAACTCATTTCATGACAAATTCATAGACAGACATTCATCAATCGCTCTTACTATGGTTGATGCCGCCGAAGTCATTGGTTATATAACACTCAGAAAGCCAACCCCTGAAAATTCAGAATGGCGACTTGGATTCGTAATAGTTGATGATGCAAAGCGAGGTCTCGGATTGGGTAAAAAACTTGTCGGCATGGCGGTTGATTATGCCCACAAAGAATTAGATGCGACTAAAGTATCGCTTGGTGTATTTGAAAATAATCCATCTGCAATACATTGTTATGAAGCTGTGGGATTCAAGCAAGTTCAAAAAGAAGAGACTGAAAGCTACACTTGCCTCGGTGAGATTTGGTATTGCATAGAAATGGAGTTTGTTGAATCTCAACAAATACATGATTTTCTATAATGGAATGGATAAACTGATAAAATCTATATGAAAGTAATTGGAATAAGTGGTAGCTCTCGTAAGAACGGCAATACTGCAATCATAATCAAAACAGTTTTTGAAGAATTGAGTAAGGCTGGTATTGAAACGGAACTGATTCAATTGGCGGATATTGATATTCAGCCGTGTCGCGCTTGCTTCGCTTGCAAGGGCAAGAAAAACTGTGTTTTCAAAAATGATGGTTTCAGCGATGTATTCAACCGCATGGTTGAAGCAGACGGCATTATACTTGGCTCTCCGGTATATTCCGCTGACGTATCGTCAAAAATGAAAGCCTTTCTTGACCGTGGAGGTGTTGTGGTTGCTACCAATCCCGAATTGTTGAAACATAAGGTTGGGGCTTCAGTTGCCGCTGTTCGCCGTGCAGGAGGCATGACTGCCGTAGATGCGATGAATCATTTTATGCTGAACAAAGAAATGATAGTAGTTGGCTCCACATACTGGAATATGGTCTATGGCAAAGAAATTGGCGATGTCCTCAATGATGAAGAGGGAATGGAAAATATGCGTAATCTCGGACAAAATATGACATGGCTTCTCAAAAGATTAGATAAGCAAGGGTAAGTAATGAGCAGATTTAGATATATAGTACCCAATGCGCAACTACAGCCATTTATCCGCTACTATTGGATTCAGAATACCAATGAAAATCTTGATGTCCTGACCTTTCCAATCGGATATCCGCAACTGATTTTTCATCGTCGGACACGATTTTATATTCCGGAATTGAAATCAGAGCAAGCAAGATTTTCCATAAGCGGTCAAGTCAACTTCCCGGCAAAGATTCAATCATCAGGCGATGTTGAAACCATTGTCGTGGTGTTCTATCCTCATGCAATTGGTACTGTGTTCAATATTCCTCTATCCTCGTTCTACAATGAAGAAATTGACGGCTATTCACTTGGTGACAAAACCTTGAATGCCCTTGCCGATGATGTGCTTAACGCCGAAGATTCTACCGAGGCTATAAAAATGATTGAAAAGTGCCTATGGTCAAGATTGGCGGAATCGGAGATTTATAATTTCAAAAGAGTTGGTGTTTCGCTGACTCAGTTATTTTCTGACAAATCCATCAGCGTGGAAAGCATGGCGCAAATCGCATGTCTCAGCCGGAAGCAGTTTGACCGCGTGTTTTTCAAAGCTGTAGGTATGAAACCCAAGGAATATTCCTCTGTTGTCCGTTTTCAGAAATCATTGTGGCTCATGCAGAATGGCAACCGCGATTTTGCCGACATTGCCTATTCGTGTGGATACGCTGACCAGTCACATTTCATCCGTGAGTGCCGTCGCTATTCCGGAACCACCCCGGTGGAATTGCTGAAAACTCAACCCGTGTATTCCGATTTGTTTGCCTCGCCTTTCTGAATGTCCCTTTTCTTCTATCGGTGGCGACGGCAATGCGTTAACTTTGCCGTAAAAAATGAAAGAAGTAAACCCAAAGGAAACAACGAGAGCTTACGCCTTCGATATGTGGATGAACGCACCGATGCCGATGGTGACGTTCTTCAAGACTCTTAACGTCACCCGATTATTGAAAATCAGCCGTAAGCGTGGACTTAAATTCAATATGCTTATGTGCTGGTGCATCGGGCGGGCGGCATCGCAGGTAAAGGAATTTCAGATGCTCCCGGTCGGTGGCAAACTCATTGAATACGATTCACTCGCTGTGAATACCATCGTGGCAAACAGTCAGGGAGAAGTCAGTTCTTGTGATGTGCCGTTCTGTGATGATTTAGAGACATTCAATTCCGAATATCTACGTCTTACCCGAAAAGTCGCTGAAAGCTGTGAGAATCACGACCTGTCCCAAAGTATGGTAATAGGCACATCCGCACTCGCCCAATACGATATTGATGGAGCGGTGGGAATGTATAGCGGAATATTCAACAACCCGTTCATGATATGGGGGAAATACAGAAAGCGGTTTTTCAAGACAACTCTCACCGTTTCATTCCAATTCCACCACACTCAAATGGATGGTGCACATGCCGCCCGCTTCCTTGACCTATTGCAACGTGAGATTGATACGATTCACTGAAGTACTCGATACGATAATTGCGTTGCCCTCTCAATAAATAAGTTGGAGCTTCCATTTCTCAAACGATGGAAATTTATTTTCATCCTCCGCTAATTTTTGTGGTGGATTTGGATACACCTAACGAGATATTATTACTACCTTTGTGTGTGACATCAATTCTTCCGGTCCCGAAGTGAGTTTACATCCACGGGGGCCACGCTTAATTTGTGAGTATAATGGATTTCAGAACTGTAGTGCCACCCGTTGAGGGAAAACGTGGACTTGTCAGACATGGCGAGCCTATTCTCCTCGTCGGCTCTTGTTTTTCCGACAACATTGGCTCCTGTCTGGTTTCCGAATTGTTTGAGGCCGATGTGAATCCATTCGGCCCTTTATACAATCCTCTGTCTATCAGCAAGGCTTTTGAATTGCTTGCCGGTAGGGGAGAGGTCCCCGCTTCCACCTTGGTCATGCGCGACGGTGCCTGGGTCAGCACGCTCTTCCATTCGCGTGTCTCCGATGCGGACCGCGATGCGGCTCTCGGTAAAATGAACCGTGCCGTAAATGAAAGTGCCGCCACTCTGCGCTCTGCGTCAGTCGTCATAATCACCCTCGGAACAACGCGGGTCTTCACTCTCCGCGACTGTGGCTCTGTGGTTGCCAATTGCCACAAACTCCCCGGCTCGATGTTTGATGTCCGTTATCTCACGCTCGAAGAGGTCACCGAGGCTCTGCGCTCCATCCTCTCATCCATCCGCTCTGTCAACGCCGAGGCCGAAGTCCTGTTCACCGTCAGCCCCTTGCGTTACAGCGAACATGGTCCCCACGGCAATCAGCTCTCGAAAGCCACGCTCCTACTTGGAATAGATTCACTCATACGTTCATCTTCGGACCCTAAGGTGAGCTATTTCCCGGCCTACGAGGTCATGATGGACGATTTGCGCGACTACCGTTTTTATGCCGAGGATATGAAACATCCCACTCAGCAGGCGGTGAGATATATCTACGATCTTTTTAAAACTTCATATTTTGATGAGGAAACCCTGAGACTTGCCGGAGATGCTGCCTCTCTGACACGTCGGCTGGCCCACCGCACCCTTACAGCCTCACCCGATGCGGCTGCAAGGGAGGCTGCTGGGAAAACCGCGCTTGCCGATGCTTTTACAGGGCGTTTTCCTAAACTCAAACGTGCCTGTGCGCGTTATTTAAGTATCATATTGAATGATGGAATACAGCATTTCTGAAATATCACAGATTCTTGGTTCGGAGACGACATTGAAACGTCCCGATTTGAAGATAAACCGACTGTTGACCGACAGCCGCTCTCTCACATATCCCGACGATACACTCTTTTTCGCACTGACAACCTCCTCCGGCGACGGTCACCGCTATCTCCGTCAGCTCTACGATGCCGGTGTGAGAAACTTCGTGGTCACCCACATCCCCGAAGAGATGGAGTGTGTCGATGATGCCAATTTTCTCTTGGTTGATTCTCCCCTGGATGCTCTTCACCGTATCGCCACTGTCAACCGTGAGCGTTTCTCTGCTCCGGTGATAGCTATAACGGGCAGCCGTGGCAAGACAATCGTCAAGGAATGGCTCAATCAGTTGCTTCAGGACGATATCGTCATCACCCGCAGTCCGCGCAGCTACAATTCCCAGATTGGTGTCCCACTTTCAGTGTGGGAAATTGATGCCGACACCCAACTCGGCATTTTCGAGGCCGGAATCTCCCAACCGGGAGAAATGGCGAAACTCAAAGCCATACTCCGTCCGGAAATCGGTATCTTTACCAACATCGGCGCTCCCCACAGCTCCGGCTTCGGGTCGATCGAGGAAAAATGCCGTGAGAAAGCGTCGTTGCTCGACGGTTGCCGTTGCGTCATCTACAACGGTGACGATTCCCTCATCAGTTCTGCTGTTGCCGAAGCTCCTGTGACTATCGCATGGTCGCGCACGAATCCTCAGGCTCTTCTCTATATTAAAGATGTGGTGAAATCTGAGATTGGTTGCGCGATTACCTATATATATAATGGTGGTGAACCGGCCATCTTCACAATTCCCGTGAACGGTGACCACGACATAGAGAATGCCATTCACTGTCTGGCCGTAATGCTCTATCTCGACATTCCTGCTGCCATTATCCGTGAGCGCATGGCCGCTCTTTCACCTATCGGGACACGTCTGGAGGTCATCGAGGGTGTCAACGGCTGTCTGCTCATCCATGATAATTACACGAGCGACTTCAATTCGCTCCTCCCGGCGCTCGATTTCATGCGTCGCCGGTCCACTTCCGACCATTCGTCGACTGTAATCATAAGCGACCTCATGCACGGAAGCGCCGATGCTGAAGAGACCTATTCCCAGATGGCCGACCTTCTTGTCCGCGCTGGTGTCCGCCGTATGGTAGGCATAGGACCTGAGCTGAAACGCCATGCCGGTTGTTTCAAACTTTCGACAGAGTTCTACGACACGACCGAAGATTTTCTCCGCAACGTCTCTCCCCGCGATTTCAGCAAGGAACTCATTCTCATCAAAGGCGCACCCGCATTCGGTTTCGAGCGCATCTGCGAGATGCTTGAGGCCCGTCAACACGAGACCGTGCTTGAAATCAACCTCAGTGCCATTGTCGACAACTTCAATGCCATCCGTTCGCGCATCCGCCCCACCACCGGCATCGCTTGCATGATCAAGGCTTCCGGCTACGGTGCCGGTTCCCATGAACTTGCCCGCACCTTGCAGGCCCAGGGTGCGACATATCTTGCCGTCGCCGTCCATGACGAGGGCGCCGAACTCCGTCGCGCCGGAATCACGATGCCTATTCTCGTCCTCAACCCTACGGTCGAGAATTTCCATGCCATTTTCTCCGATAATCTTGAACCGGAAATCTACAGCATTGATTTCCTCCGCACATTGATCCGCGAAGCCGAACGCTACGACGTCTATGGCTTCCCTGTCCACATAAAGATTGATTCGGGTATGCACCGTCTCGGCTTCCTTAAAGAGGATCTCCCGGAGCTCATCGAAGTGCTCAAAAGCACCGACCGTGTTGTTCCCCGCTCGATTTTCTCCCACCTCTGTGCCGCAGACGATCCGATGGAGGATGCCTACACCCAGTTGCAGTTCGACTACTTCGACGCATGTTGCCGTGAGTTCCTTGCAGCTTTCCCTGAAAGGAAAATCCTCCGCCACATACTCAATTCGACCGGAATCACCCGCTTCCCCGAACATCAGCTCGATATGGTGCGCCTCGGAATCGGGCTCTACGGTATAAAGACCATGAACGATGGGTCGCAGGATGACCTCCGCCCCGTCTCTTCGCTCCACACCGTCGTCCTTTCGCTTAAGAAATGGCCGGCGGGAACCACTATCGGCTACAATCGCCGAGGTCTTCTCACCCGCGACTCAGTCATTGCCACGATTCCCGTCGGCTACGCCGATGGAATCAACCGTCATCTCGGCTATGGCAATGCCCGAATGATAGTCAAGGGTGTCGAATGTCCCACCGTCGGTACAATCTGCATGGATGCATGTATGATTGATGTCACCGATGTCCCTGATGTCCGAGTCGGAGACCGCGTTGAGGTCTTCGGCGAGAATATGCCCGTCGATACCCTTGCCGAGACTCTCGGTACAATCCCCTACGAAGTGCTAACCTCCATCTCGCAGCGCGTCAAACGCGTCTACTACCGCGAGTAGGAGTGCGGAACAGACAAAATATCTTAAAAAACACACATCCCCGTCAAAAAAATCCAAGTTTGACAAAACTAAAACCCAATTCTATTATGAAATCGCCCAGTTTATACATCATCGCAGGTTGCAACGGCGCCGGTAAGACAACGGCCTCGTTCACCATATTGCCCGACGTCCTTGACTGCCAGCAGTTTGTTAATGCCGATGAGATTGCCAAGGGCCTTTCTCCTTTCCATCCTGAGAGTGTCTCGATGGAAGCCGGACGCATTATGCTCCATCGTATTGAAGAGCTTCTCCAGAAGGGCATCACCTTCGCAATCGAAACTACTCTTGCCACCCGAAGCTACCACGCGCTCGTCTCAAAGGCCCATAGCCTCGGCTATCTGGTTCACCTACTCTATATATGGCTCTCTTCACCGCAGCTCGCCATCAAGCGCGTGGCCCAGCGTGTGAGCGAGGGAGGCCATAATATCCCCACCGACGTGATCATTCGCCGTTACCATCATGGTATCAGCAACCTCTTTAATCTTTTCATGCCCATTGTCGATAGTTGGACGATTATCGACAACACCCGCTGCCGCCCGAAGGTGGTGGCCAACGACACTTTGACTTTAGCCCCAGAATTGTATGACCGAATTAAAAAAGATGGAGAAACTCAAATTGACTGACAATATATCTGAAAAATTAGCAAGAGGCATGGAAATCGCCGTAGAAAAATGTTTGCTTGACAAAGTGGTCAAGGGGCAAGCGGTTGTCTATGCGCATGAGGACGGCTCGATCTACTCGATGTCCGCCAAGGACGCTCTTGACCACTTCCTCGCCGAAGCGGCACAAGAGGCTCGGATGTAACAGAAAAGACATTAAAAAAACATCACCATCAACCAATAACGAATGTCCGGGCCCACCCCGGACATTTTTATCTCCCTATTATCATTGATTTTAGGGGATAATGATTAATTTTATCAGTCATACTAAAAAATAGGAAGCAAATGTTTAATAAATCAAAAGTGGATGAGGGCATGAACCCGTGGAAAGGGGTTGCCTTGGATGACTATGAGAATCACATGGCCTTGGCTTCTGTCGGTCAATTGCAGGAATTGGATGCTATAATGCACGAGCAGTTTTCAGCTTATCCTGTCGGGAGTGTCGCAATTTTCGGAGTTGCAGGTGGCAATGGTCTTGCAAATCTTTATGGATTGTCAGAAATAAAGGATATTTACGGGATTGATATAAATCCGGATTATCTTGAAGCCTCTTCAAAACGTCACCCTGATTTATCCGGGAGGTATCATACTCTTCAGGTAGACATTAACGAGAGTGTGGCCGCCATTCCTGAAGTGGATATGGTCGTAGCCAATCTGTTTATCGAATATGTCGGCTGCGCAAATTTTGCTAAAGCGGTGGCACGCACACATGCTGACTATGTTTCGTGTGTGATTCAGGTGGATACTGCCGAAAGACTTGTTTCTGATACTCCGAACACAGTGGGAAGCTCTGTTTCGGATTCACACTCTGTTGAGGGAAGTCTTGACTCTGATGTTTCGTCTGCCGGGGAAAGCTTTGTCTCAGAGTCTCCATACGCTGCCAGACTGGAAGTACTTGGCTCCGTCCATGTGACAGTGAATGCCGACGAACTGATTAGGTCGCTTGCCGCAATAGGCTATAGGCTTATAGACCGTAAAGAAAGTACCTTGCCTAATGGCAAGCAGTTCCATCGTTTGGATTTCAAAAAATATAATGCCGACCCCCAAGACCCCCACTTCGAGCAACTCGGACTTGATTCTTGCGGCGAATGAACCTAAAAGGCGTGCCATCATCTTTCCGGATGGCAATTTTGCAGCGAGTGAACCTATGGGCGTGCCATCATCTTTCCGGATGGCAATTTTTGGGCGAATGAACCTATGGGCGTGACATCATCTTTCCGGATGGCAATTTTACGGCGAATGAACCTAAAAGGTGTGCCATCATCTTTCCGGATGGCAATTGATAAGCTGCGGAGCAGCGATGCGATGGTAGCCCCGCATCGAGCGGCAACGCAATGAAGCCCGCAGGGCGAAATTGCGTGCCGCGAAGGTGTGTGGGTAACTGATGATTCCCCCCCACGGGCATCGAAGATGTCCGATAATAATGCGTGTGGAAACACCATAGGTTATAGATACAAACGAACAAAATAGACAAAAGCAACAGAAGAAATATAATCTGCTTGAAATTAATCTTTTGTATCTTCTGACCTTCTGTCTCTATGTGCCTTTCTCTGGCTTGAAAAAGCAATACCTCCCGCCAAAGTTCCATGAAACTTTTGGCGGGAGGTAATTGTATTGTGGATTACGCTAATAATGCGTAGTGGAAGGATTCAAAATTAATAGTTCTCGGCTTTGCGCTCGAAATAGCCTTGCTCCTTGCCGCAGACGGGGCAGCGCTTGGGAGCTGACTTGCCTTTGTGGACATAGCCGCAGTGCATACACTGCCATTCCTCTTCGGTCTCGCTTGAGAACTCCTGACCGTTGGTCAGACGCTCGAGAAGACGCAGATAGCGCTGCTCATGCTCGATCTCAACCTTGGCTACCATCTTGAAAATAGCTGCAATATCCTTGAAGCCTTCTTCTTCGGCGGTAGTGGCAAACGATGCGTAGAGGTCGCTCCATTCCTCGCGTTCGCCTGCAGCGGCTTCGCGGAGATTGGTCATTGTATCGGCAACTACACCTGCGGGATAACCTGCGTTGATCTCAACCACGCCGCCTTCGAGACGCGAGAAGAAGAGTTCGGCATGGCTTAACTCCTGCTCTGCAGTGATGAGGAAGATTTTTGCAATCTGTTCGTAGCCTTCCTCACGGGCTTTCTTTGCAAAGAGGGTATAGCGTGAGCGTGCCTGGCTTTCACCTGCGAATGAAGCGAGAAGATTATGCTCGGTCTTGGTGCCTTTGATCGATTTCTTTTCCATATTTTTAATACTGAATTGATGCGTTAAAGTAGACTAATTTTGTTTACATAGTCTAAACGCATCAAGCGGACAAAGAGTTCACACAAAGGGATTGAAATATTGACCTTTTTTTCGAGTGGATTTTCCATACATCACGGCGTGGCGGGGGCAGATGTGGTAACACCCGAGACAACCTGCACAATCCCTGCACCATACGGGGTGTTTGCGCGTGCGTCCGGAGGCATCAGGTTGCGTGTCGGGCTGCATCGAGATATTGCGCAACGGACATGTGGCCGCACATTTTCCGCATGAGATGCACTCTTTGGTGTAATGGAAGGGCTTGGGCGACATGGCATAGCGGACAAACCACGGATAGATTACCTTTGTCTTGATCCATGCGAAGCTTCCGCGGACAATATCATCGCGTCGACCCTGCGCCACGCTATAGCCGCGCAGTTCGTCCGCAATGGTCTTGATTCTTGCAGGGGCCTCCGCGAGTTTCTTCTCTTCCAGAGCTTTAGGGTCGACATCGAATCCGGTCATGCATACATAATTGTTGGGCATTATGACCGAATAGGCATTGCCGTCTTGCCATCCACGCGACCTGACATCCTTGCGCCACATTTCGGCCGTGAGACCGCAATCATCGCCACAGGTGAGAATGAGGTGATGGACGAGGGCTTGGTCAGACTGAATGTCAAGGTTTATGTCGCGGATGACTGAACGTATATAAGGTGGTACTCCCCATGAATAGACAGGGAATACCCAATAGACAGCCGTGTCATCCTCCGGGAGTGTCAATGGCGTGGCTGTGACTGAGGGGCGCAATTCAGTCATCCGTTGGCCGAGCAGGATAGACAGCCGCTCGGCAACGAAGCGGGAATTGCCTGTGCCTGAGAACCAGAGTATCATAATCAGATGGTGACCTGAGTGGCTCCGAAGCCGAATTCACGGAATGAGGCATCCTGAACATCGTGACCTTTGTAGCGGTGGTTGAGTTCTTTCATGAGAGCCGCGCGGAGCACTCCTTCGCCTTTGCCGTGGATGAATACGATTTTCTGCCCCTTGTTCTTGAGGTTTGCATCCATGACCTTGCGGAATTCGTCAATCTGGAGATTGAGGATGTCGGCGGGAGAAAGTCCGGCGGTCGTGTCGACAAGTTCGTTGATGTGCAGGTCCACTTCGATACGGTCACCGCGTTTGGGCTGATGCTTCTGCACCGGGCGCTTGACAGGACGGTCGACAGCTTTCTTGGCTTTGATCCCTTTTTCGAGTTGCGATGAATCGAGAACCATGCGCTGACGGGGGACATCGTTAGTCACAAGATCCACAGCAATCACCTCTTTGTCGAAATAGGGGTTGGAGCGGAAGCAGTGGAGTTTGAAAAATTTGGTAGTGTCGAGCGCTGTCTCGATTGCGACCGGTGATTTGATTTTGAATTCGCGGTCCGATTTGAATGCAATCATCTGGACGGCTATGCGGTCCATCGCCGGGAGGTCGGAGCCGGAAATCTCTTCAAGAAATACCTGGATGTTCGGCTCGACAACTCCTGCATAGCGCGTGGTCCATCCATTTGCTTCGTCTGCGCGGGAGAGGTAAGTGAAATAGAGATAGTAGTTGGAGTCGTTGACGAGATACGTGTCGAAAGTAGAAGAATTGAGATGCTTGATGTCATTCGGCTCGTAGGCGAGGACTACGTTGAGCTTGTCGCCCTCCGGGGTTTCCTCGACGGGAAGTTCGGAAGGTGCCGGAGTGGATGAGGGCTTTGAGTTTGCCGACGGTTTGACGGTTGGTTTGATTTCATCCTGTGTCAGCGCCACTTTTTTCTCGGTGACCTCGGGAGAGGCAACGACCACACATTCGCGGATGAGGGTAGGGGTCTCGAATCCGTTGTCGTCAACGTATGCTATATTTCCTTCGATTCGTTTGATTATGCCACCTCCGACTGAATTGAGGAAGCGGACGCGATCTCCGATTTTTGCCATGATGATTATATGATTTTTCTGTTTTGTCTGAGAATTCTTCGGGTGCCGTAAGCACCACTGTTTTTATTTATTTAGATTGAGCTTGTCCGGTGTGTCAGGACCGGCAGGAACTACTGCAATTTTTCCTTTAGGAAGCGTCCTGTGTATGATTCGGGACACTCGGTGATTTCTTCCGGTGTGCCGGTCGCTACAAGCCGTCCTCCTGCATCGCCGCCTTCCGGGCCTATGTCAATTACGTGGTCGGCGCATTTGATTACGTCCATGTTGTGCTCGATGATGAGTACAGTGTGGCCGAGTGCTATAAGACGGTCAAATGATTTCATGAGTGTGGCGATGTCGTGGAAATGCAGGCCGGTTGTCGGCTCGTCAAATATGTAGAGTGTCGGTTCGGCCTTCTCGTCGGCGAAAAATGATGCGAGTTTCACACGTTGGTTCTCGCCTCCGGAGAGTGACGATGAATTCTGTCCGACCTTGATGTAGCCCAGGCCTACGTCGCTGAGCGGCTGGAGGCGTTTGACGATGCGTTTCTCCTGCGTTCCACCGGCTTCGCTGAAAAATTCAATGGCCTGGTCGATGGTCATTTCAAGGATGTCGTAGATATTCTTTCCGCGATATTCCACTTCAAGAATTTCCTTCTGATAGCGTTTGCCGTGACAGGATTCGCAGGGGACGGTGATGTCGGCCATGAACTGCATCTCGATGGTGATGTAGCCTTCGCCCTTGCACTCCTCGCAGCGTCCGCCTTCGGAATTGAACGAGAAATCCGAGGCTGAGTAACCCATCTGTTTTGCACCCTGGGTGGATGCGAAGAGTTTGCGGATTTCGTCGAATGCTTTGAGATATGTGGCAGGATTTGAGCGTGTTGACTTCCCGATAGGGTTCTGGTCCACGAATTCCACATTTTTTATACGGCTGAGCTCTCCATCGAGACGGCGGAAAGTACCGGGTGCATCGCCGGGGTTGCCGAGATGGCGGTTGAGTGCACGGAAAAGAATGTCGCGGACAAGGGTTGATTTGCCTGAACCACTGACACCGGTGACGACTGTCATCACACCGAGAGGAAACTGCACGTCAATGTCCTTCAGGTTATGTTCCATCGCACCGATGACCTTTATTGAGTCGCGCCATTTCCTGCGTTGCTTGGGGACGGGAATTGTCAGCTCTCCGGTGAGATAGCGGGCTGTGTAGCTGCCGTTGGTTTCAGAGGCTCCCTGAGAGGGGATAAGCTCTGATGGTTCTCCCTGATAGATTATGTTGCCGCCGAGACGTCCGGCATCGGGGCCGACGTCAATGAGATAGTCGGACGAACGCATGATTTCCTCGTCATGCTCGACCACAACGACCGTATTGCCGAGGTCGCGGAGTTTCTTAAGCACTGAAATCAAGCGCTCGGTGTCGCGCGAATGGAGTCCGATTGAGGGTTCGTCAAGGATGTATAACGACCCGACAAGGCTGCTTCCGAGCGATGTCGCGAGATTGATGCGTTGGCTCTCGCCACCCGAAAGCGACGATGAAAGGCGGTCGAGCGTAAGATAGCCGAGACCGACCTCTTCAAGATATGAAATGCGGTTGTTGATTTCGCGCAGCAGACGGCCTGCAATCTTTGCATCCTGCTCGTTGAGCGAAAGGTTGCGGAAAAATTCGAGCAGACGGCTCACAGGCATACTGACAAGTTCACCTATGGTCTTACCGCCGACCTTGACATAGGATGCGGTTTTCTTAAGTCGCGAACCGTGACATTCGGGACAGATGGTTTTGCCTTGATAGCGCGCCTTCATGACACGGTATTGGATCTTGTATTGATTCTCGTCGAGCATCTTGAAGAAGTTGTCGAGCGAGGGGAAATCGCCGTAGGTCATCTTCACGCCCGTAAGGTCTTTTGGACCATGCCAGAGCAGGTCTTTTTCTTCCTGCGTGAGATCGAGGTAGGGTTTATGGATGGGGAAGTTGAACTGCGCGGCATCAGCGATGAACACGCGTTTCCATTCGCTCATCTTGTCGCCTCGCCAGCAGGCGATTGCATTGTCGTAGATTGACAGTGTGTTATTGGGGACGACGAGCCTTTCGTCAACTCCGAGGACTTTTCCGAAACCTCCGCATGTCGGACATGCACCTACGGGATTGTTGAAGTTGAACATCATGTCGGTCGGCGGTTCGAAGCGGATACCGTCGGCCTCGAAGATTTTCGAGAATTCCTTTTCCACGAGTCCTTCTTCACCCCAGATGAGGATGCTAAGACGGTCGCGGCCTTCAAAGAATGCGGCTTCGACCGAGTCGTTGAGACGGCTGATTTCATCAGCTTCGGGGGAGACAGCGAGACGGTCGATGAGCAGCGTATAGTCTTCGGCTTTGTAGCTGTCGGGGTTGTCCGATGCACGGACTTCACCGAGAAGTTCCTCTATGTCGACAAAGCTGCCGTCGCGCATCAGTCGGGAGTAGCCTGCTTTGAGATAGACGTCGAGTTGCGATGCGAATTTGCGCCCTTCGGGAAGAATGATGGGCGCGACAATTGCAGCGCGTGATCCTTCGGGGAAAGTGGTGACGTAGGCGACCACATCCTCGATGGTGTGCTTTTTCACCTCCTCGCCGCTGACAGGTGAGAAGGTATGGCCTACGCGCCCGAAGAGCAGGCGCATGTAATCATATATTTCCGTGGAGGTCCCGACTGTGCTTCGAGGGTTGCGGGTGTTGACTTTCTGCTCGATGGCGATTGCCGGAGGAAGCCCGAGTATGGCTTTACATTCGGGTTTGGGCATCTTGCCCATGAATTGGCGGGCGTAGCTGCTTAGGCTCTCGACGTAGCGTCGCTGTCCCTCGGCATAGAGAGTGTCGAAGGCAAGGGATGATTTTCCGGAGCCGGATACACCCGTGATGACCACGAGTTTACCGCGCGGAATCTCAACGTCGACATCCCGGAGGTTGTTGACCTTGGCACCCAGCACCTGTATGTTCTGTTCTTGAGAAGATATATTGTTGACTTGCTGCATTTTTTCGGTTCCTTCAAATGTAACATACAAAGTTACGAAAAAGTCGCCTCAAATGCAAACTCCCACGCTGTTGCCGAAACTTAATAAAATAGAAAAGACGTTGGAGTAAAACAGAACGGACATTGACGTCTTTTTAATGGTTATGGGTTGCGTGGTGTCAAATTCGGATTGAAAAAGGTGATTTATCGGTCTGTTTTGTTCCTGCTGCAATTGATATGTATGATTCGGCGGTTTGTCGATTTGTCGGCGGGCATATTGGCGTGTAGAATACTATTCTCTATGGATTTTGTGTTTTTTATATATTATGATTCGGATTTATCTACTACTGTTGGCTTGCCTGACAGCACCGGCCTTACTCGGCCAGACTCAAGAAGATGTCAATGTCAGTTCCGGTGGATATGGCATGGTGAAGACCAATATCAATCTTCAATGTGATCATGCTTGGGGCGCTGTGAGAGATGGTTTTGGAGCGAGAGTTTCGTATGAATGCCTCAAACGAAAGTCCTTCACGCTCACCGCTAATGCCAAATACAATTCGGTTAAGGTCGATTTTGAACCGGGAGCGTTGAGCGGCGGTTATGACCCTGACGACATCGGACTTAACGATATTCATATTATATGGCAATTAGGGGCAACAGCTACGGCAAGAACACGCTTGTTTGGTAAGCCTCTGATGGAAATCGCTATGATCAACAGCGAATTTGGCATCGGTGGCTACGAACGTATCTCGGCTATCGCAATGGGACTGCTTATGTTGCGTCACAGTCGTGACACTCAGTTTGGCATAGGACCGCTGGTGATGATCAACAGCACATCGAAAATTCCGGCGTTTTTGGTTTTCATGTATCGTCATAGATTCAATGAGAGATGGACCATAAATCTTTATGGCGGTATGTTTGGAGTCGAGTATATCCCCGGGAAAAACACTCTGTTGTGTGCCGGTGCGGATATTGATGTCAAATCATTTTATTTCAGACCCGGTCATGAAGATTTACCCAAGACATGCCGTTTCACCTCTACATCTTTCCGCCCTATGCTGAAATACAGGCATCGCCTTGGCGACAATCTATATGTCGAGGCAATGGGAGGAGTGTCATTGAAAATGTCATGTCGAGTCAATGGCAAGACCGGCACCACCGAATATTTTGACTGCTCCCGAAAAGCTGCCCCCTTCCTGCAAGCATCAGTGGCATATTCGATGTGATTTATCCGTGTTATATAAATTCCCCGCAAATAGCTCATGCTATACCTAACACGATCGATTATTTTCCAACTCTGTTCAGCGATGTCCAGCGGCCTACGGTTTGAATTAAATTTTCCTTCCTGCCATACCCATCTGAAAATCAACTGTTTTAACTTAAAGAGTAAAAAAATCTTTAACATTCCATTAAAAAAGTTGCCAAAATATTTGGTGGATTCCGAACAAAGCCCTAACTTTGCAGTGCTTTTAAGGAAAACACCTCAGCAATGAAACAAAAACCTTAAAACAAAAGTCCTGAGCGCAGGACAGACAAAACATTTTGGAGAGGTGGGTGAGTGGCTGAAACCACCAGTTTGCTAAACTGACGTAGGAGCAATCCTACCACGAGTTCGAATCTCGTCCTCTCCGCCAAAACCATTGCGAAACCCTGTAAGTAGTTCACTTACAGGGTTTCTGCTTTTGCGTGTATGCCATGAAATGCCACGAAACAAGACTAATTGTAAAATGGTAGGATGTAACAGACCATTTATTTCCTAATTGTAAAATGGTAGGATGATTTTTTGATCGAAAGAGCGTATCTTTGTAAGTTGGCTGAAGAGGAAACAGGCTCTGCTGAGGAGCAACCTGCG